>NZ_JBWKME010000016.1:0-556494 GCF_056431085.1 Mesorhizobium waitakense
GTATCGCCATGCGAGCTGACAAAACCGACCAGAGCTTCGCAGCCTTCATCAATCTTGCTGCTGCCGTCATAAACTCACGATGAATCTCAACAAGCCTTAGGGCAAGTTTGGTCGTCGTTCTCATGGTCTTCTCCTGTTGCATCGCCACCCCCGATGCGGCCGGACGAACCGCTTCACGGTCGTCCGGCACGAAGCAAAAGATCAAAGTCCTTCCTGACCTTTTGCGACGTCTCCTTGAGGTGCGCTTCCAGCACACCGAAATCCGGCAGGTCGGTCACCGCCAGAAGCAGATCCGAAAGCCCCGGCGGGACATCGTCGCGCTCGAAGGCTCCGGTGAGGCACAGCCGCGTCATCTGGGTCAGCGCCAGATAGAGCGCGTAGGCATCGCCAAGTTCCTGCCGGACCCCAACATCGGCAAAGCCCGGCGCCAGGCGCGACAGGATTTCGGCCGTGCCGGTGGCACGTCTAACGGCCGGGGCACGTGCAACGGCCGGGGCACGTGCAATTGGCACGGCCGGGGCACGCGGTCCGGCTTCGACCTGCCCGGTGAGCACCGCCACCTGGGCGATGAATTCGAGATCGATCAGGCCGCCGGGAATCAGCTTGATGTCCCATAGGTCGCGCGGCGGCTTTTCCTTTTCGATCATGGCGCGCATATCCGAGGCCTCGGCCATCACCTTTTTCGCCTCGCGCGGCTGGCCAAGCACTGCCGCCACTTCCGCCTCAACCTCGCCGCACAGGCCGGCGTCGCCGGCAATGGCACGCGCCCGCGACAGCGCCATGTGCTCCCACGTCCAGGCCTCCTGGCGCTGGTACTTCTTGAAGGCATCGACATGGGTGGCCACAGGCCCCTTGTTGCCGGATGGCCGCAGGCGCAGGTCGAGTTCGTAGAGCACGCCTTCCGCGGTTGGCGCGGACACGGCCGCGATCAGCCGCTGCGTCATGCGGGTGTAGTAATGCGAAGGCGCCAGCGGCTTGTCGCCATCGGATTCCTCGGCATCCGGCGCGTGGTCGTAGAGCAGGATGAGGTCGACGTCCGATCCGGCGGTCAGCTCGCGGCTGCCGAGCTTACCCATGCCGAGCAGCGAAACCACGCCGCCGGCAATCGTGCCGTGGCGTGCCGCGAATTCGGCGGTCACCGCCTGTAACGCCGCCTCGATGGTGAGATCCGCAAGATCGGAAAAGGCGCGGCCGGCCCGAGCCGGATCGATCGAGCCGGCCAGCAAGCGGACACCGATCAGGAACTTTTGCTCGGAGGCAAAAATGCGCAGCCGGTCGAGCACGTCCTCATAAAGCCTGTCGCCCTCGACAAAGGCGGAAAGCCGCGCCGACAGGTAGGCACGGTCCGGCAATTCGGTCAGCAAGGCCGGGTCGAGCAAGCCATCGAAGACATGCGGTCGGCGCGTGATGATCGCCGCCAGCCGGGGTGCGGCACCCATGATCGTCGCCATGAGCTTCAACAGGGCCGGATTGGACTGCAGCAAGGAGAACAGCTGGATACCGGCAGGCAGGCCAGCGAGAAACTCGTCGAAGCGTATCAAGGCTTCGTCGGCCCGGCGCGTCTGGCCGAAGGACCGCAGCAGCGCCGGCGTCAATTCCGTCAGCCGCTCGCGCGCTTCCGCCGACTGGGTGACGCGATAGCGGCCGAAATGCCAGCCGCGGATGACCCGGCAGATGTCGCTCGGCCGCTGAAAGCCGAGGCCGTGCAAGGTCCGCAGCGTGTCGGGATCGTCGACATCGCCGGTGAAGACCAGATTGCCGATGCCTGTCGAAAGCTCCGGCGCGGTTTCAAACAGGGCGGCGTAATGGCGCTCGACCTGTTGCAGCGAGGCACGAAAGGCCTGGGAAAAGTCGGCCGCATCGGCAAAGCCGAGCATGTGGGCGATGCGCTCCAGCCCTTCGTCGTCTTCCGGCAGCGTGTGCGTCTGCTCGTCGGCAACCATCTGCACGGCATGTTCGACACGCCGCAGGAACCAGTACTGACGAGCCAGCGCATCGCGGGCGTCTGATGTAATCCAGCTGCGCGCCGCAAGCTGGCCGAGCATCGGCACGGTCTCTCGCCCGCGCAGTTCCGGGAAACGTCCGCCGGCGATGAGCTGCTGGGTCTGGACGAAGAACTCGATCTCGCGGATGCCGCCGCGCCCGAGCTTGACGTTGTGGCCCTTCACGGCGATCTCGCCATGGCCCTTGTGGGCGTGGATCTGGCGCTTGATCGAATGGACATCGGCAATCGCCGCGTAGTCCATGTATTTGCGCCAGATGTATGGCTGCAACTCCTTGAGGAAGGCAGCGCCGGCGGCGAGGTCGCCGGCGACTGGACGCGCCTTGATCATCGCGGCGCGCTCCCAGTTCTGGCCGCGCGCCTCATAATAGCGCAGCGCTGCCTCGACAGGGATCGCCAGCGGTGTCGAACCGGGATCGGGGCGCAACCTGAGATCAGTGCGGAAGACATAAGCGTGCTCGGTGCGGTCCTGCAGGATGCGCACCAGGCGACGCGTCAGGCGCGAAAACAGCTCGGTGGCATCAAGTGGATCAACGACGGCGGGCGCCTCCGGATCGAAGAAGACGACGAGATCGATGTCGGAGGAAAAATTCAGCTCGTGCGCGCCAAGCTTGCCCATGCCGAGCAGGATCCAGCCCGATTGCCTCGACGGATCGTCGATATCCGGCAGCTTGAGCTTGCCCTGGCCATGCGCGTCGCGCAGCAGGAAGTCGACGGCAGCGCGGGTGCAAGCGTCGGCCAGATCGCTTAGCCGCCGCACCGTCAGTGCCGTTTCGGCTTCGCCGGCAAGATCGGCCAAAGCGATCAGGAAATGCGCCTCGGCCTTCCACTGGCGCAGTTCCATCATCAGGCCGGATTCCGAGACTGCCTCGACCAAATGCGCCTGGCCGATGGCGGCGCCGATCGCTTTCAGCCGCGCCTCGACCGTCTGTTCGAACAGGCCGTCCAAAATCTGCGGCCGGCGACGCGCGATATCGCGCAGGAACGGCGACAGATCGAAGACGGCTGCCAGGAAATCCTGGCCTGTCCCCGTGCCGGCCAGGAATTTGGCCAACCGCGCCAGCCCTTCTTCCCGCGCCGCGGAAGCGATCTCGGCCAGCTCTTGCCGCGCCCGGTTTTCGTCGAGCGGAACAAGCCTGGCGGCCGGCTTCAGCAGCCAATCCGTCTCCACCTGCTTCGCAGCCGCGCTCATCAGTGATCCTCCCGCGAGGGGAAACTCATGACCACGGATAATCCGGGATTGCCAGGCAAGAGATCAAGCCGGCCGTTGTGGAATGTCATGACCGCCTTGGCGAGGCTCAGGCCAAGACCGGAACCTGGCTGCGAACGGCTTTTCTCCAGCCGCACGAAACGCTCGGTCGCGCGGGCACGGTCGCCATCGTCGGGAATGCCGTGGCCATTGTCGGCGACCGACAGTCGAACTTCGGTACCGATCCGCTCAACAGCCACGCGCACGGCCGGTTGGGCGTTGGAGTCGGTCGAATATTTGATGGCGTTGTCGACGATGTTCGACAGTGCCTGGCCGATCAATTCGCGGTTGCCGTTGACGAAGACCGTCTCCCGCACGTCTGTCTCCAGCGAGACGCCTGCCTCCTCCGCCACCGGTTCGTAGAGCTCGACGACATCGCGCACGGCTTCCGCAAGATCGACGCGGTTGGTGTTTTCGGAGGAGTAGCCAGCCTCCAGCCGGGAGATCATCAGGATGGCGTTGAAGGTTTTTATCAGCTGGTCGGACTCGGCAATCGTGCCTTCCAGCGCCTGGCGGTAGTCGGTGGTCTTGTGCTTGCCCGAAAGCGTCGCCTCGGCCCGGTTGCGCAGCCGGGTCAGCGGCGTCTTCAAATCATGCGCGATGTTGTCGGAAACCTGTTTCAGGCCTTCGTTGAGCGTGGCGATCCTGGCCAGCATGGAATTGAGGTTTTCGGAGAGCCGGTCGAACTCGTCACCAGCGCCGGTGACCGGCAACCGGCCGGAAAGATCGCCGCCCATGATGCGGCGGCTGGCTTCCGACACGCCGTCGATGCGCTTCAGCGCGGCGCGACCGACAAAGAACCAGATCAGCAGTCCCCCAAGCCCCATCATGCCGAGCGCCAGCATCAGGGCGCGGCGAATGACGGCGCGGAACCGCTCTGGCTCGCCGAGGTCGCGGCCGACCAGCATGATCATCTGGTTGGGCAGCCGAAGCACCAGCGCAATGGCGTTGTGGCCCTTTTCGCCCTGCGCCTGCGCTTCGTTCGGGTCGGATTGAGTGGTGCTCTGGTCCGCCGGCAGATTGCGCTGCCGCTCGAGCTCTCCCTCACCAAAGCGCTGATAGGAGAACGGGCTGTTGGTCCAGCCTTCGGTCTCGAGCACGCCCGGCTCCAGGCTCTGCACGTTGCCTGTCAGTATCTGGCCGTTGGCGTCGGCGATCAGATAGAGGTTGGCGCCGGGCTGGCGCGAGCGCTGCTCGACGACGCGCACCAGGATCGGCAGGCCGCCACGCTGATAGGCGCGAGCGAGGCCGAGCACTTCGTCGTTGATGGTCTCCTGCGTCTGCGCGGTCAGCATGCGCGCCGACAGCGAGGTCATGTAGAAGACGAGCAGCACGGCGCAGAGCGCGAAGAGCAGGAGATAGAGCGCCGAAAGCCGCGCTGCCGTCGTCTTCATGATGGCTGGCACGGATAGGGCCATGCTGCTGCTAGCCGCTCTTCAGCATGTAACCGGCGCCGCGAACCGTATGCAGTATGGACTTGTCGAAGCCCTTCTCGATCTTGCCGCGCAGCCGCGAAACATGGACGTCGATGACATTGGTCTGCGGATCGAAATGATAGTCCCAGACATTTTCGAGCAGCATGGTGCGCGTCACCACCTGGCCGGCATGGCGCATCAGATATTCCAGCAGGCGGAATTCGCGCGGCTGCAGCGTGATCTCGCGCGCCGCGCGGCGGACCGAGTGCGACAGCCTGTCGAGTTCCAGATCGCCGACGCGGTAGACGGTTTCCGCTTCCTTGGCGCTGGCGCGGCGGTTCAGCACCTCGACACGGGCCAGAAGCTCCGAGAAGGCATAGGGCTTGGTCAGATAGTCGTCGCCGCCGGCGCGCAGGCCGGTGACCCGGTCGTCGACCTCGCCGAGCGCCGACAGGATCAGCACCGGCGTCGTGTTGCCCCTGGACCTCAGGCCGGCAATGACCGACAGGCCGTCGCGGCGCGGCATCATCCGGTCGATCACCATCACGTCGTAGTCGCCGGCGTCGGCGAGCGCAAAGCCGGTTTCGCCGTCTCCGGCAACATGGGCAGTGTGACCGGCCTCGGTGAAGGCTTTCTGCAAGTAATCCGCAGCCTCGCGATCGTCTTCTATGACGAGAATCTTCATAGGACCGTTATACGCGATTTCGCTGGAAGGTTGAGTGGCAGACATCTGCATTGTGGCCTTTGCCAAAGCGCATCGCGATCAAGATCATCCGAAGCCGCGCGCGAAAAAAATCCTTGTCCCGACCTCGTTGCGCCAAGACCGCTGAAACGCTTTTTGACGACATGCCTTGAGGGTGCGGCAGCGGGCGATGGGAAGCCCGCTGCCGCCGGGGAGAGCGCGATGACTGACTAACGCGCTCTCCTCCATGCTTTCCCGTACGGCGGCTCGGGGGTGTTGAAACCGCCGCACTGGAAAAGTCGAACCTGCCGCCGGAGCGCCCTCATCCGCAGGGAGAAGACAAGAACGCTCCGGCGTCGTGCCTCAGCCCTTGGCGACGGGCAGCGCGACGAAACGATTGTTGTCGTCGCGGGTGATCTGCATCAGCACGGCCTTGCGGCCGGACCTGACTGCCTCGGTCATCGCCTTGGTGACGTCGTCGGTGGCGTTCACTTCGGTCGAATTGACCGATGTGATGATGTCGCCCGGCTGGATGCCGCGGTCGGCGGCATCGCTGTCGGGATCGACATCGGTCACCACAAGCCCCTTGCCGTTTTCGGACTTGGTGACGGTCAGGCCGAGATCGGCCAGCGAGTCGGGCTTGGCCGGAGCGGCGGGCTGCTGCTGGTCGGCCGATGCCTGCTTGTCGCTCGAAGGCAGTTTGCCGAGATCGACCTTGACCGTCTGGCTCTTGCCATCACGCCACACGGTGACGTCGACCGACTTGCCGGGCGAGTAGGCGCCGATCAGCCGGGCCAGTTCCTTCGGCGAAGCGACGTCCTTGCCGTCGACCTGGGTGATCACGTCACCAGCAATGATGCCGGCCTTCTTGCCGGGACCCTCGTCCTGGGCGCTGGAAACCAGGGCCCCATTCTGCGACTTCAGGCCCAGCGATTCGGCGATGTCGGAGGTGACCGGCTGGATTTCGACACCGAGCCAGCCACGCTGCACGGAACCGCTCTTCATCAGGTCCTGAACGACCTGCTTGGCGGTCGAAGCCGGAATGTCGAAGGCGATGCCGACGCTGCCACCTGACGGCGAGAAGATCGCGGTGTTGATGCCGACGACCTGACCGTTGAGGTTGAAGGTCGGGCCGCCCGAATTGCCGCGATTGACCGAGGCGTCGATCTGGAGGAAGTCGTCGTAAGGGCCAGCGCCGATGTCGCGGCCACGGGCCGAGACGATGCCGGCGGTAACCGTGCCACCGAGGCCGAACGGATTGCCGACGGCCACCACCCAGTCACCGACGCGAACCTTGGAGTCGTCCGCGAAGTCGACATAGGTGAACTTGCCGACGCCGTCGACCTTGAGCACGGCGAGATCAGTGCGTGGGTCGGTGCCGATCAGCTTGGCGTCGAGTTCCTTGCCGTCATTCATCACCACGGTGAAGGCCGAGCCTTCCTCGACGACGTGGTTGTTGGTGACCAGATAGCCATCATCGGAGATGAAGAAGCCGGAACCCTGAGCAACCGGTCGCGGCTGGTCGTTGTTGTGGTCGCGGTGGCTGAAGCGGCGATTACCGCCACCCTCGCCGTTCTGATCGCCAAAACCACGGAATTCCTTGAAGAAGCGGCGCAACTGCGGATTGTTGGGCAGGTTGTTCATGCCGTCCGGATCGTCGGACTGATCGGAGCCGTCATCGGCCGCCGGGCTGATCTTGGCCTTGACCTTGACGCTGACCACGGCCGGAGAAACGCGCTCGACGACGTCGGCGAAGCCCGGCACCTGCGGCGCCTCGACACGCACGGCATCGGCCAGAACGGGCCCTGTTCCAGTCGTCAGCGCACCGATGCCGATCGCGCCGGCAACGGCGATGGATGCGACGGCGGCCATCAGACGCTTGCGGGTGACGGAATATGAATTGGGGGCAATATTCATGGGGTCTCGTATCCTCTTTCAAATGGACGCCCTTGATCGGCATCCTCGGGAAAGAGAATTAGAGAGGCGCACATTACAGCGCTATTTCCGACGCATGAAATTTTGGTAATGTTTGGCGACGATCGCGACCGTCAGTCGCGGCGCAAAATGGCGTCCAACAATGCCTGCTCTTCGGCGGACAGGGATTTTGTTGCCAGCGTGCGACGCGACCGCGCGGTCATCACAATGAAAATGCCGCCAACGAGCAGCAGGATGACCGGCGTACCCCACAGCAAGGCATTGCGCAGCTCGAAGCGCGGCTTCAGCAGGACGAACTCGCCGTAGCGCGACACGACATAGTCCATCACCTGCTGATCGGTATCGCCGGCAACGAGGCGCTGGCGCACAAGGATGCGCAGATCGCGGGCCAGATCGGCGTCGGATTCGTCGATCGACTGGTTCTGGCAGACCATGCAGCGCAGGCCTTCGGATAGCGCCCGCGCCCTCGCCTCGAGCGCCGGATCGGCCAGCATCTCGTCTGGCTTCACCGCCTGTGCCGCGCCGGCGAAAAGCAGCGCCAGCAGCAGCACGATCGAGGTCAGCGAAAGCCGTGCGCTCATGGCAGGCCCGCGGACGGCACGGCACTGGCCTGCTTGCGCCGGCGCGACGGCGCGCCGACACGCAGGCGCCTGTCCATCAGCGACATGGCCGCGCCTGCCATCATCACCAGGCCGCCGCCCCAGATCAGCGTCACCAGCGGCTTCCACCACAGGCGCACCACGACGGAGCCGTCTTTGCCCTCGTCGCCGAGCGAGATGTAGAGCTGGGAGAGGCCCATCGTCCTGATGCCCGACTCCGTCGTCGTCATCTGCCGCACCGGATAGAAACGCTTGGCGGAGCTGATTTCGCCAAGCGCGCTGCCGCTGACGCCGATCAGCTCGAAGCGGCCGCGATCCTCGCTGTAGTTCGGACCCTGGGCAGGGTAGAGCCCGACGAAACGCAGCGTGTGGCCGGACAGTTCGACGGTTTCGCCGGCATGCATCGACAGGATTTTTTCCGTGCCGAAGCAAAGCGTGCCGACGATGCCGAGCGTGGTAAGGCCAAGGCCAAGATGCGCAAAGGCAGTGCCGAAGACAGATCGTGGCAAGCCGAGCAGGCGCCTGACCACGTTCCCGGCAGCAACGTTGCCGAAGCCTGACTTGACCGCGAGATCGGTGAGCGCGCCAAGGATCAGCCAGACGGCGAGGCCGACGCCAAGTGCGGCGAACACCGAGGCGCCGTCGATGAACAGAGCGGTGACCAGCGTCGCCAGAAGGGCGGCGGCAAAGGCCACCATCAGGCGTTGGGCGACGGCGAAGACATCGCCGCGCTTCCAGGCCAGCAGCGGCCCGAACGGAACCATCACCAGCAGCGGCACCATCAGCGGGCCGAAGGTCAGGTTGAAGAACGGCGCGCCGACCGAGATCTTGTCGGCCGAGAAAGCCTCAACGGCGAGCGGATAGAGCGTGCCGACGAGCACAGTCGCGGTCGCCGTGGTCAGGAACAGATTGTTGAGGACGAGCGCACCTTCGCGCGAAATCGGGTGAAACAGGCCGCCGGCCGTCAACCGGGAGGCACGCACCGCGAACAGCGCCAGCGAACCGCCGATGAACAGCGTCAGGATGCACAGGATGAAGACGCCGCGTGTCGGATCGGTGGCGAAGGCGTGGACGGAGGTCAGCACGCCCGAGCGGACCAGGAAGGTGCCGAGCAGCGACAGCGAAAAGGTCAGGATGGCAAGCAGCAGCGTCCAGATCTTCAGCGCCGACCGCTTTTCCATGACGATGGCCGAATGCAGCAGCGCGGTGCCGGCCAACCACGGCATGAAGGAGGCGTTCTCGACCGGGTCCCAGAACCAGAAGCCACCCCAGCCGAGCTCGTAATAGGCCCAGTACGAGCCCATGGCGATGCCGCCGGTCAGGAACATCCAGGCGACCAGGGTCCACGGCCGCACCCAACGCGCCCAGGACGCGTCGATGCGCCCTTCGATGAGGGCGGCGACCGAGAAGGAAAAGCAGATCGAGAAGCCGACATAGCCGAGATAGAGAAACGGCGGGTGGATGGCGAGGCCGAGGTCCTGCAGGATCGGGTTGAGATCGCGGCCTTCGATCGGCGCCGGATTGAGCCGGATGAACGGATTGGATGTCGCCAGGATGAACAGGAAGAAGGCGGCGCCGATGGCGCCTTGCACGGCCAGCACATTGGCGCGCAGCGTCGCCGGCAGGTTTGATCCGAAGGCGGCGACAAGCGCGCCGAAGAAGGTCAGGATCAGCACCCAGAGCAGCATCGAGCCTTCGTGATTGCCCCAGGTTCCGGTGATCTTGTAGATCAGCGGCTGCAGCGAATGCGAGTTTTCCCACACGCTCGCCACCGAGAAATCGGAACTCGCATAGGCGCTCGCGAGCGCTACGAAGGACAGCGCCGTCAAGGCAAAGCCTGTCACCGCGACCGGACCGCCGACAGCCATCAGGCGCTGGTTGTTCAGGCGTGCGCCAAACAACGGCACGATCGTCTGCACCAGCGAAAGCGCAAACGCCAGGACCAGCGCGAAATGTCCGGTTTCAACCATGGTTGCGCCCAGACTTTTGTTTTGCCGCAGGTTCTTGCCGCAAAACCGTGGGATCCCTTTGCGGAACCTGCTTACTCACTCTTGCTCTCCTGCCAGACGCCCTTGGCCTTCAGGCCGTCGGCCACCTCCTTGGGCATGTAGCGCTCATCATGCTTGGCCAGCACGCTGTCGGCAACGAAGGTGCCGTCAGGGCCGAAACTGCCCTCGGTGATGACGCCCTGCTCTTCGCGGAAAAGGTCGGGCAGGATGCCGGTGTAGGTGACTTTGACCGATTTGTGCGTGTCGGTGACCGAAAAGGCGACCGTCGCCCCCTGCCCGCGCTGGATCGTGCCTTTTTCGACCAGTCCGCCCAGCCTGATGCGCTGGCCGGGCTGGACACTGGCGGTGGTGAGGTCGGCCGGCATGTAGAAATAGGACGCCTTCTGGCCAAGCGCATAGAAGGTCAGCCCGGTGGCGGCGCCCAGGAAGGCCAGCCCGCCCGCGATCACCGACAATCGTTTCTGCTTGCGCGTCATGTCAGTCCTACTCCGTCGCCGTCAGGCCAAGCGAGGCGGCAAAGGCGGTGAATTTCTTGGCTTCGTCACTGTCGGCTCCGAAGACGGCAATAGCGCGACCCAGCGCGTCACGCGCCTGGTCGGCCTTGCCGAGCACGACATACGAACGAACGAGCCGCATCCATCCTTCCGGGTCACGCGGATTCTGCCGCAGTTTGTCGTCGAGACCAGCGACCATGGTGTTGATCATGGCTTCCCTGTCGGCGGGAGACATGGAGGAAGCGGCGTCGACATCGCCGGCATTGGGGCCGTTGGTGGCGCCGCCGGAGGCGACTTCGGGGCTGCCGGATTTGGCCAGCGCCTGCTCAACCGCGCCGCGCCATGGCGAATCCGGTGGCAGCCTGCCCAGCATCGCCTGCCAGGACGCGACCGCCTCCTTGGCGCGGCCCTCCTGCGCCAGCGCCATGGCCAGGTAGAAGCTGGCTTTCGCATTGGCCGGATCGAGCTTCAGTGCGGCCTCAAAGGCATCCTGGGCATCGGCCGAGACAATGCCGCCTGCCGCATTGGCGATCGCCTCGCCAAGACCGGCCCGGCGGACCGCGCTGTCGCCGTCGAGGCGAATGGCGTTGCGATAGGCCGCCGCAGCATCGGAAAAGCGCTGCATGCGCAGATAGACGGGGGCGAGCACATCCCACCCTCTGCCATCGGATGGATTGGCGGCAAGATGGGCCTCGGCCCGCGCCACCAACTCGTCCACCGAACTGTCGGCCGGATTCTTGGCCAATCGTTCACTGAGCGGTTGCGACGGCAGGTCGGGAGACCCGAGCTGGCTGTAGAGCCCCCAGCTGACCAGCGGGACCGCCAGAACGGCCGCGGTCGCCACCAGCCTCGCCGCGACCGAGGCCTGCCTGACGGATGCCTTGCCGGCCGCTGCCGCATTGTCGAGGCGGAGGATGCGGCGCGCGATCTCGGCGCGCGCTTCAGTCGCTTCGGCCGGCTGGATCAAGCCACGCGCGGCGTCGCGGTCGAGTTCGGACAACTGATCGCGATAGACTTCCAGATCGTGATCGCCGGTCGACGACGCGCCGTTCGAGCTGGCGGCCAGCGGCAGCAGCACCGCCAGGCTCGCACCCAGCGTGAGAATTGCGGCTATGACCCAGAACAGCATGGTTCTTCCAATAAAGGCAGAGCCATGCCCTGCCAACAGATGCATCCTGCGACGCTTTGACGGCAGGCGCGCCGCATGTCCTTGATCGACATCAACCGGCCGGACATCAGCCGGATCCGGTTCGTCAGGTCAGCGGCGTCCAGCTACCGTCGGCGTTGCGGCAAGCGGTACCGCGCGCCGTGACGCCGGCTCCGCCGGCAAACACCGTCTGCGTGTACTGGCGGCAGTCCTGCGAACCGACGCGGTAGGGCTGGCCCGGAACCACCTCGCCATAGTGCGAAGCCTGGTCGCCCTTCCACGCCACCTTCTGGCCACTGGTCGTATATTCGAGCGCCTTGTATTCCGCCTCGAGCGCGCTGCGCTTCTCGGTCTCGCTCAGGCCGTTGCCGATCGAGCCGCCGACCAGGCCGCCGTCCATTGCCGAAATGATCGTCGTGGTGACCTTGCCGCTGGACGGAGGCGTCGAGGCCGGCGTCGGCGCAACCGAGGGGCCCTTGCCGCTCAGGGTGGTGCAGCCGGAAACGGCCAGCAATGCGGAAACAAGCGCGACGCGAATCTTCATGCCAACAACCGGTTTTCTTGAGTTGGAGCCTGTCATGGATGAGCCGGGGGCCGCGTCATCGAAGAAGTCGGCGTGGCCATAGTATTGATATTTGTCGGAAATTTGGCCGCTGGGATCAATCGACATGCCGCCATAGTAAATACTGTCCGTCGAACTCGGATTGATCCGGGAAGGCATCATTGAAGGCTCCGCAATCGCACCACCGCCTTCAATCCGCCCATGCCGGACCGTTCGAGCGCCAGAACGCCTCCATACTCGTTGACGAGGTCGGCGACAATGGCCAGCCCCAGACCTGTTCCGGGCTTTGTCTCATCGAGGCGCCGTCCACGCTTCATCGCCTCGCGCGCCTTGTCCTCGGGAATGCCCGGGCCGTCATCCTCGATGCTGATCTCAAACAGGCTGGCCGCCTCGTCCTTGCCGGTCAAAGGCACGACCGATACCAACACCGCGCTCTTGGCCCATTTCATCGCGTTTTCGAGCAGATTGCCGAGCAATTCCTCAAGGTCTTCGCGCTCGCCGGCAAAGACGATGTCGGTCGCCGGCAGCGCCAGCGACAGGTTGGTCTGCGGGTTGAGTTTCTGCAAAACCCGCACCATGCGCTGCACCAGGGGCGCCACCGGCGTGCGGTAGACGACGCTGTCGCGCTGCGCCGCGACACGGGCTCGCTGCAGATAGTGATCGACCTGCTTCTGCATGGAAGCGGCCTGTTCGGCAATCAACTGCCCCTTGGCGCCGCCAAGCGCCCGGCCCTCGTTGAGCAGCACCGCCAGCGGCGTCTTCAGCGAGTGGGCGAGATTGCCGACCTGGGTTCGCGACCGCTCGACGATACGCCTGTTGTTTTCGATCAACGCATTGGTTTCGTTGGCAAGCGGTTCGATCTCGGCCGGAAACTGGCCGTCGAGCCTGTGCGCAGTGCCCTCGCGCACCATGGCAAGTGCATTCCTGACCCGGCGCAGCGGCTGCAGGCCGAGCAGGATGGCGATCGCGTTGATCGCGATCATGCCAACACCGAACAGGCTGAGATAGGTCAGCAGGCGGCGCTGGAAGGTCGAGATTTCCTGTTCGAGTTCGCTCTGGTTGCCCATGACGCGGAAGCGCGCAGCGCGGTTCTTGGAGTCGAGAACGAATTCGCTCTCGAACACTTCGAGCTGCTCGCCGTTGATGCCTTCGGTCGCATAGCTGCGCTGGAAACTGGAATTGAAGGGCACATCGGCGACATCGGGCGATGGGATCGTCTTGGTCATCGACGATGAGTGAAGATCTCCGTGCACGCCTTCCGAAGCAGGTTCCACCGACCAGTACCAGCCCGAATTCGGCTCCGAGAACCGCAGGTCACCGAGATCGGGAGCGCCGGTGAGCGCACCGCTGTCGGAAATGCCGATGGAGCCGATCAGGTTGAACAGATGCGCCGAAAGCAGGCTGTCGAAGCCGCGCTCGCTGGCTTGGCGATAGAGCGTGGTGATCAGGGTGAAGATGATGACAAGGGTCACGATCGCCCACACCGTGGAAAAGGCGATCACACGGAACGTCAGCGAACGCGGCCACAAACGCAGCGAAAGCGGCGTCCTTGCGGTTTGTTTGAGCGGTTCCGAGTTACGCCTCCGGCTCACGCATGCGGTAGCCCATGCCGCGCACGGTTTCGATCATGTCGATGCCCATCTTCTTGCGCAGTCGCCCGACAAAGACCTCGATGGTGTTGGAATCGCGGTCGAAATCCTGGTCGTAGAGATGTTCGACCAGTTCGGTCCGCGAGACCACCTCGCCCATATGATGCATCAGATAGGCAAGCAGGCGAAACTCGTGCGAGGTCAGTTTCAGCGGCACGCCGTCGACATCGGCCTTCGACGCCTTGGTGTCGAGGCGTAGCGGCCCGCAGGTCAGTTCGGACGAGGCATGGCCGGCGGCGCGCCGGATCAGGGCCCTGAGCCTCGCCAGCACCTCCTCGATGTGGAACGGCTTGGTGACATAGTCGTCGGCGCCGGCGTCGATGCCGGAGACCTTGTCGCTCCAGCGATCGCGCGCCGTCAGGATCAGCACCGGCATCTTGCGGCCGCCGCGACGCCACCGCTCGACCACGCTGATGCCATCCATCTGCGGCAGGCCGATGTCGAGCACGACGGCATCGTAGGGCTCGGTGTCGCCGAGGAAATGCCCCTCCTCGCCATCGAAGGCGCGGTCGACGACATAGCCGGCATCGACCAGCGCGTCCGATATCTGCCGGTTGAGATCCTTGTCATCCTCGACGACGAGTACGCGCATGCGAAAATCGATACCTGTTGATGAGCTGGGGGCAGATATAGGCCGATTCCGGCGGCCTGGGAAACGAAGGCCTGTAAGATGAAAGATTGATCAGTTCTGCGGCACGATGATTTCGGAGCGGCGCGGACGCTGCCCGTCCTTGCCCGGGACGAGCACGACGATGACGCAGACCGGCTGGCCGCCGCGGGTCGATTGCGAGGCCTTGGCCAGCGTTCCGCCATTCTGCGCGGCCACCTGCTGGCCGATGGCGTAGCAATCGGAAGCCGCCAAAACGATCGGGCCGCCCTGGTCAGGCGTGATGACCGGTGTCGCCATCGCCTGCGACGCAAACAGCCCGGCAGCACAGAGCGCCAGTGTCGCGGTTCGGAAGTGGGAGCGAAGCGTTTTCATGGCTGGCGTTGTAACGCATCGGTGCTGAACGTGAAATGAACAGTGAACGCCACCAAGACCATGCCCGCTACCCCCTGAAACGCGAGACGACCGATCGGATTTCGCCGCCCACCCGACGAAATCCCTGAAGTGTCAGTCTAGACCCCGTTTGGACCATATTGAAAGCGCATCAGTCACTATCCTGCGTTATGGCGCGAAAACGCAGCAAACCATGATGCACGAGCAGGTCCTCGTCATAGCGGGCCTCGGCGAATTCCAGCACGAGGCGTGTCTGTCCACGCGGGCCGATGATCAGCACCGCGTCGGCGAGGCGCGCCTTGATGCTGTCCATGATGGCACGCGTTTCGGCCTCGCCATGTGTCTTCGACCAGACGTGCAGCGTGACCAGTTGATCGGCATCGTTCTGGACCCCGGTATCCCAGTCGAAGGCGCTGGTCTGGCCACATGTTACGTGGGGAAAGGCGGCATTGTCGGCCGCGTGTTCGAGCAGCCCGGCGCCGCCCAGCAGCGCCGACAGCGATCCATCGCTCCTCAATCTCTGGAACAAGGCCTGCTGCAAGTCGCCGGACGCGGTCATCGTTTTCCCTCATCGTAGCGGCTTGCGGATCATGTGCCGGGATTGCCCCTCAAGGGTATCCGGATTCTGTCCGGCTTGCCAATCAGCGGACGCCGCGCAACCTAACCACGAAACTGCGCAGCGCAAGCACCAGCACCGTGATGATGATCAGAATCACGGAAAGCGCGGCGATCGCCGGATCGATGTTGTCGCGCAGCCCCATCCACATCAGCCTGGGCAGCGTGATGGCGTTGACCGAGGTGATGAACAGCGTGACGCCGATCTCTTCCCAGGACAGCACGAAGGACAAAAGTGCCGCGGTGATGATGCCGAACTTGATGTTGGGCATGATGATGCGGGTGGCGCGCTCCCATACCGAGGCGCCAAGGCCGCGCGCGGCGAGATCGATGCGCCGGTCGAGCTGGCTGAGCGACACCAGCATCAGCACGGTGGCGAAAGGCACCGTCATCACCGAGTGCGCCATGGCAACGCCAAGCCAGGTGTCGTAGCCGAAGAGCGAGCTGAAGCCGGAGAGCGAGGTGAGGAGGAAGTAGAGCGTGATGGCCGAGACCACCGGCGGTACGACCATGGGCAGCAGCACGAAGCCGACGAGCGCCGCGGTGAAACGCGGCTGGAACATCCACACGCCGAGGCTGAAGCACAGTGCCAGCACGGTGGAAAAGGCGCTGCTGACGATGCCGATGCGGATGCTGAGCAGGATCGAGTCGATCCAGCGCGGATCCTCGATCAGCGCCCTGTAGTGGCGCAGCGACAGTTCGCCGGATGGCATCGCCAGCATGCGGCTCGGCGTCAGCGACACCGGGATGACGGCGAGCAAGGGCATCAGCAGGAACAGCGCCACGAAGGCTGCGATGATCAGGGAGACGGGACCGGGGCGATAAGTCGGCATCAGATCAATTGCTTCGGTCTGACATAACGGAACAAGAGCGCCATCAGCGCGCCGACGAACAGCACCAGCACGACGCTGATCGCCGCGCCCAGCCCCCAGTCCGGGCTCTGGAATATCCTCAGATAGATCAGCTCGGCGACCATGACGCTGCGGCCGCCGCCGAGGATCGCCGGCGTCACGAAGAAGCCGAGCGAAAACACGAAGACGATGAGGGCCGCACCGATGATGCCGGAGCGGGTCATGGGCACGAAGACCGACCAGAAGGTGCGCATGCGGCTGGAGCCGAGCCCGCGCGCGGCCAGCAGCACGCGGTCGTCAAGGCTGCGCATGGCAGACGCCAGCGGAAAGACGGCGAAAGGAATGAGGAAATGCGTCATGCCGACGATGACGCCGAATTCGTTGCGCACGAGCGCCAGCGGTTCGGAAATGAAGCCGATCGCCTGCAGCCAGGTGTTGATCAGGCCGCGATTGGACAAAAGCGCCACCCAGCCGAAGGCGCGGGTCAGTACCGAGATCCAGAAGGGAACGAGAATGCAGAACTCGGCAACCAGGCGCTGAGCCGGGGTTCCGCGCACCCAGACGACGGTGATGGCATAGGCAGCCGCCACCGAGACCACGGTGACGACCGCCGCGATGCGCAGCGTGCGGATGAACACCGACTGCACCAGATCGTCGGTGAGCAGCGCCTCATACTGGCCGAGCCCCGGCGTCGGCAGCGTAAAGCTCCATTTGACGACACCGAGGAACGGCCATGCATAAGCCAGCACAAGAAACAGGAGCAGCGGCGCCATCAACAGCGCCGCGCCCATCCTGTCGGAGAGATATGCTCTCATGTCGACCCGATAATCCCTGCCTCGGTCAGGCGGAGATGATCTTGGTGTATTCGTCGAGTGCCGGCCCGTAGTTCTTGGCGTACCAGTCCATATCGAGCGCGATCTGCTTCTTCATGTTCTCGGGGTCGACCGGGTTGATGCGCTTCTTGTCGGCGGGGATCAGCGCGTCGGCGGCCGGGTTTGCTGGACCCTGGCCGAGCTTGTCGAACATGACCAGCTGCTTTTGCGGGTCCTGGGCGCTGGCGATGAACTTCATCGCCGCGTCCTTGCCGCCGGGATTGCCCTTGAGCACGGCGAGCGCGCCGGGCGAGATCAGTCCCTGGTCCCAGATGAACTTGATCTTGCCGCCGGAATCCTGCTCGATCAGCGAGGCGCGGGTCGACCAGACGATCGCCATCGAGGCCTCGCCATTGAGCAGCACGCTCTGGCTTTCGGCGCCGCCGCCCCAATAGGCAACGACGTTCTCCTTGAAGGCGGCGATCTTGTCATGCGCGCGCTTCAGGTCGAGCGGATAGAGCGACGCGGGCGCGATGCCGTCGGCCAGAAGCGCTGCCTCCCAGCTCGACACGCCCCATTTGTAGAGCGAGCGCTTGCCGGGAAATTTCTTCACGTCGAAGAAATCGGCCATGCCGGTCGGGGCGTCCTTGCCGTATTTCTCGGAATCATAGGCGATGACATAGGAGAAGAAATAGGTCGAGGCGGCGTAGTCCCAGCCGAAGCCGGGCCGCATCTTCTTCTTGTCGACGATGTTGTAGTCGATCGGCTCGAGCATGCCTTGCGCGCCGAGCGTGATGGCCGAGAACGGATCGACGTCGACGAGATCCCAGGTCGGCGCGCCGCTCTTGAACTGCGCGGCGATCGCGCCTTCTGTCGGGCCGGAGCCGTCCATCTTGACAGTGATGCCGGTGTCCTTGGTGAAGGCCTGGCCATAGGCGGCATCATAGGCCGTGATGGCGTCGCCGCCCCAGTTGACCAGCACCAGTTCCTTCGCAGCGGCGAAGGCTCCGGTCGAGCGCAACAGCATCGGCGTGCCGGCCAGCACGATTGCCGCCAGCTGTGCGAATTGCCGGCGCGAAATCTCGCCGCGCCCTGCCCTTGCGGACAGGCTCTCGATGGCTTGTTTCTTGGTGTCATTTGTCATGTCAGTTCCCCTTTTTTGTCGTTGATAGTACCGGAAAGCGGTGGCGCTGATATCTCGCCACACCGTTCGTCATTGTCCTCCATGCGGAAGGAGGAAACCCTTTTCCGCAGGCCAGGTGAGCCAGACGGAGTTGCCCTTGCTCAAGGCGGCGGCAGCTATCTCGTTGGGCACCGAGACCGTGACCTTCGCGCCTTGCCGCGTCGTCAGGTCAAGCCGCGTTGCCGCGCCAAGATAGGTGGAGTTGGTCGCGGTCGCGGCGATGCCGTTCTCGCCGGCTGTCGCCTCGCCTGATATCGACATGTATTCGGGCCGGATCGCCAGGATTGCATCGCCGCTCACCGTCTCAGCCTTGCAGCGCATGGAGACCGCGCGGTCTTCGCAGAGGCCGGTCGAGCCATTGTCGGCCGGGCGCACCCCCTTCAGCGGCAGCATGTTGATCTCGCCGAGGAACTCGGCGACGAAGCGGTTGTCTGGCCTGTCGTAGACCTCGTCGGGCGCTCCGACCTGCAGCAGTTTGCCATGATTGAAGATGGCGACGCGCGACGACAGCGCCAGCGCCTCGCTCTGGTCGTGGGTGACGAAGACGAAGGTGGTGCCGGTCTCCTGGTGCAGCCGCTTCATCTCGGCCTGCATCTGGCCGCGCAGGCCCTTGTCGAGCGCGGAAAACGGCTCGTCGAGCAACAGCACGCCCGGCTCGAACACCAGCGCGCGGGCGAGCGCGACGCGCTGCTGCTGACCGCCTGAAAGTTGCGCCGGTAGCTTCTTCTCGTGGCCCTTGAGGCCCACGCGCTCGATCATCTCGCCGACTCGGCGCTTGATGTCGGCCGCCGATTTCTTGCGCACCTTGAGTGGGAAGGCGATGTTGGCTTCCACGCTCATATGCGGGAACAGCGCATAGCCCTGGAACACCATGCCGGCTGCGCGCTGTTCGGCCGGTCGGTCGGTGATGTCGACGCCGTCGCTGAACAGCCGGCCCTCGGTCGGTTGCACGAAGCCGGCCAGGATCATCAGGAAGGTGGTCTTGCCCGAACCAGACGGCCCGAGCAGGGTCAGGAACTCGCCACGGCCAATATCGAGCGTCAGATTGTCCAGCGCACGGAACGAGCCAAAGCTCTTGCCGATTCCGATTGCCTTGATCTCTGCGGCCCGGCCGGGTTGCTGCATCCTGCCTGTTTCCTCAATTCCAAAAGAAATCGTAGGGCAGCGTGCGGCCTCACCGCAACCAAATAGTTTTCGCCGGATCGGCAAATTCCATTCATCTGTCCAATCGGTGGCGCCCGTGGTCGGCCATGACCTTGGCAATGCTCTCCGCGAGTTTCGATCGCAGCCATCCGGCAAACGCGTCAAGCACCGGATGCGTCGCCTTGGCGTGTTCTGAGACGAGGAAGTAGGAGCGCGGCGATTTGATCGCGATGTCGAAGGGACGCACGAGCCTGCCTTCGGCCAGGGCCTTGCCGCTGGTCAGTTCGTCGCCCATGGCCATTCCCTGGCCGGCGATCGCGGCCGAGAAGACGAGATTCATGTCGGAAAAGAAGATACCGCCTTCCGGGTCGGGGTTCTCGACCTTGGATAGAGCCAGCCAGCGCGCCCAATCCTCGGTGTCGCCGAGATGCAGGAGAGTGGCGCGCAGCACATCGGCGGGCTTGGAGAATCCGCCGACCTTGTTGAGGAGCATCGGACTGCAGAGCGGCGTAAAGGAAATCTCGCACAACAGTTCGGCGGCCCGGTTCGGCCAATTGCCAACGCCAAAGGCGATGAAGGCGTCGGCGTCGGCATTGCTGACGTCATCCAGCCGACGCGGCGTCAGGATGCGCAGCGCGACATCGGGGTACATCTGCCTGAACTCGCCGATATGGGTGCACAGGAACAGCGAGGCGAAGCCCGGCGTGCAGCTGATGCTGAACGAGCCGCCGACGCCTGTGCCGGCATGGCGCGTCACCGCATCGCCCAGCACGGTCAACGCTTTGCGCACGTCGCTGGCATAGCGCTGGCCACGCGGCGTCAGCGCCACGCCCTTGCCGATGCGTTCGAGCAGATCGAAGCCAAGGTCGCGTTCAAGCAGGCGAAGCTGATGGCTGACCGCGCTGCGGGTCAGATGCAACTCGTCGGCGGCGCGCCAGACGCTGCCGTGACGAGCGAAGCTATCGAGCGCGCGCAGCGCCTGGGTGGATGGTATGCGCAAGAGGCCTCAGGTGAACCGAATTTGCATGAGCCGGGAAAACATATCACTTTCTAGCGAACCGCTTCACTGCTTTCTTCTCGTCTCATGGAGGAACCCGTGGCCACCTCGGCGCAAACAACCGCCCTTGCCTGTCTCGACGACATCCAGCCGTTGCTGTCGGCGTGGACGCGCACCATTTTCGACTTCGGCGAGACCGCATGGCGCGAGTATCAATCCGCCGCCTGGTACGTGGAGCGGCTGAAGCGCGAAGGCTTTTCCGTCGAAGAGGGTTCCGGCGGCATGCCCACCGCCTTCTGTGCCCATTGGACCAACGGTCCCGGCCCGACCATCGGCATGTATGCCGAATACGACGCGGTGCCGGGCAATTGCCAGGATGCCGCGACGGTCAAGCGTCCGCGCCCAGGCCTCTCCGAACATGCCGGCGGTCATACCGACCCGCATTCCGGGCTCGGCATTTCGAGCCTCGGCGGGCTGCTGGCGACCAAGGCGGCGATGCAGCGTCACGGGATACCAGGCACGCTGCGCTTTACCGGCGAGCCGGCGGAAAAGGTGCGCGGGTCAAAGCCGATCCATGCCGCCAAGGGCTATTATGACGGCCTTGCCGGCATGATCTCCTTCCATCCGTTCTACATGCTGCCGCTCTGCAACACGGCGCGCTGGGACACGCATTGCGGTGCGGCCTACGCCATGATCTATCGCTTCATCTGCGACCAACCGGAGCGCTGGGCGAGCGCGACGGGCGGCGCGGCGCCCATTCCGCAGGCGCATTCGGCGGTGCGCGCGCCCGGCGCCAACGACGCGCTCATGATGATGTATATGGCGTCCAAGGCGCTGCGCGATTCCATGCTGCCGCACCAGGGCGGCTGGTCGATCAGCGAGGCGATCCTCACCGCCGGCCAGGCGACCGCCGACAACCTGCCGGCCGAGCTGGCCGAGATCCAGTATATGATCCGCGTGCCGACGCTGGCGATGGCCGAACAGGTCGCCGCCGTGCTCGACCGCAATGCCGAGGCCGCTGCCAGCATGAGCGGCTGCCGCCATGAGCGGCATTGGGTGTCGAAGTCGCGGCCGGGGCTGGCCAATCACACCATGGCCGAAATCGCCTATGAAGCGCTGTTGACCGTCGGGCCGCCGCGCTGGGACGAGGATGCCAAGGCAATCGCGCGCGACATGCAGGTCAATGCCGGGCGCATGGCGAGTGACGAGCCGTTCATCGAAGACCTTGAGCGCCTGATCGAGCCGCAGGCGGCGGAAGCGATCCTGCGCCGCGATCTGCCGCCCTCGCAGGTGAATTCGACCTCCGACGATTACACCGACATGAGCTGGCATGCGCCGACGGCGCGCTTCTATGTCGCCCGCCCGGCGCTGCGCTCGGAAACCGGCTACCCCTATCCGTCATGGGTGATGAACGCTCTGGGCGGCATTCCCGCCACCATCGACCCGATGGTCACCTGCGCATCGAAGACCATCGCGCTCGCCGCCCTTCGGCTGCTCGAAGACCAGGCCGCCCGCGATGCGGCGATGAACGAATTCGTCGCCCGCACCGGCGGTGGAATCGGCGGCTCGACCTGGATCGCGCCGCTCTGCGACTACGAGCCGCCGATTGGATTTCGGTGGCCGGAATATGTCACCACCCCGCGCGGACGAGACTGGTGGATACCGGGCAGCCAGCCCAAGTCAAACGCATGATCAAAGCACGAGGAGAACCCCATGACCGTTCATGACCGCATCGTCGCCGAGCCGTTTTCGCTGCAGCGCCGCAACCCTGCCGGCGGCACCAAGCCGCTGACCGCCTGGGGCTTTGCCAACGAAACCGATGTCTTGACCGACGTGCTGCTTGGTTCGCCCAATTTCCTGCGCCACCTGTCGACCAGCTCGCTGTCGCGCAAGCATCTGCGCGAGGCGCCTTGCAACGTCCAGATCGCGCAGGCGCAGCACAAGGACCTTGTCGCCGCCTATGAGCATTTCGGCGTCAACATCCACTGGCACGAGCCGACGCCGGAACTGCCGATGCAGGTCTATTCCCGCGATTCCAGTGTCATGACGCCTTACGGCGCCTTCATCACCGCAATGGCCAACTGGTGGCGGCGCGGCGAGAACTACGCGGCGATCCGCACCTACGAAAAACTCGGCATCCCAATCTACGACATGGTCACAGCGGGCACGTTCGAGGGTGGCGACTTCAACGTCATCGAAGAGGGCGTCGTATTGATCGGCTGCGGCGGCGCCCGCACGCAGGAAGAAGGCGCGCGGCAGGTGCAGGCCTGGTTCGACAAGGAAGGCTGGGAAACCCGCATCGCTTTCATCGACGAGTACTATGTCCATATCGACCTGATGGTGGTGCCGATCGCCGAGAAACTGACGGCCGTCTGCCTCGCCTGCACCGAACCCGGCATCGTCGACTGGCTGAAGGGCAAGGGTCACGAGATTATCGACGTGCCGTTCCAGGATACGATGGCGCTCGGCTGCAACTTCATGTCGCTGGGCAAGGACCGGGTGATCGCGCCGACCTCCAGCCAGGCGCTGATCGGCCAGCTCAAGGCACGCGGTTTCGAGGTCGCGGCGGTCGACATGAGCGAGATCTCGAAGACCGGCGGCGGCATCCACTGCATGGCGCAAGCGCTGAAGCGCGAACCGGCCTGAGGAGTGGAATAGCGCTGCGCTGCTTCGTTCACATTCGCATCAGCATGATTGGCATCCTGCCGGCCGAGGATGCAAGGTTGGGCGTGAAAACCGGCTGAGATCGCCGGCTGGCAGAAACATGTGCCCAAGCCAATGCAATCACTACATCGGCTGCGGACGCCCACTTGGGCGCCGCAACGCTGGCCAATGCGAAACTTGCACGATATCTAATATAAGCGCACAGTAAAAATGTTTTTTGGGGAGGGGGACGGCTCATCTGCAAATCGGGAGGAAACCATGAACACCATGAGCCTCACCACGCTTGAACGCGGCAAAACGACAATCGACGCCGCTGCCTTGGAAGCATTTTCGGCACAATTGCGCGGCACAGTGCTGAGCGGAGGCGATGCCGCTTACGACGAAGCACGGACTGTCTGGAATGCCACGGTCGACCGACGGCCTGGGCTGATCGTGTGCTGCGTGGGCGCTTCCGACGTCATCAGTGCCGTGAATTTCGCCAGGGAGAACAGACTTCTCGTCTCCGTGCGTGGCGGCGGCCACAACATTGCCGGAAGTGCGGTCTGCGATGGTGGCCTGGTGATTGATCTGTCGTTGATGAAGTCGGTGCGGGTCGATGTCGCTGCGCGGCGGGCATGGGTCGGGCCTGGCGCGACGCTTGCCGATGTCGACAAGGAAACGCAGGCCTTCGGCCTGGTGGTGCCGACCGGCATCAACTCGACCACCGGCATATCCGGCCTGACACTGGGTGGCGGCTTCGGCTGGATAACCCGCAAATTCGGCCTGACCATCGACAATCTTGCCTCCGCAGATGTGGTCACCGCCGACGGCAAACTGCTCCGGGCCAGCCAGACCGAAAATCCGGACTTGTTCTGGGCGCTGCGAGGCGGCGGCGGCAATTTCGGCGTCGTCACGGCATTCGAGTTCCAGCTCCATGAGCTTGGACCGCAGGTGCTGGCGGGGCTTGTCGTCCATCCCTTCGCCGATGCCGAAAAGGTGCTGCAGGAGTATCGCAAGGCGCTCGAAACCGCTCCTGACGAGTTGACCTGCTGGGTGGTCATGCGGCAGGCGCCGCCGCTGCCCTTCCTGCCGGCCGAATGGCATGGCAAGGAGGTGCTGGTTCTGGCCATGTGCTATTGCGGCGACATCGCCGCAGGCGAAAAGGCGACGCATAAGCTTCGAGCCATCGGCACGCCGATTGCCGATGTCGTCGGCCCCAGCCCGTTCACCGGCTGGCAGCAAGCATTCGACCCGCTACTCGCGCCCGGCGCCCGCAACTACTGGAAGAGCCATGACTTCACCGAGTTTTCCGAGGAGGCGGCTGCGGTCGTCACGGGGGCAATAGCCAAGCTGCCGGGACCCGAGTGCGAGATATTTGTCGGCCATGTCGGCGGCGCGGCAGGTCGCGTCAAGGCGGATGCTACGGCGTTTCCACAGCGCAGTTCGCATTTCGTCATGAACGTTCACGCCCGCTGGCGCGAACCGGCGATGGACAAGGCCTGCACCGACTGGGCTCGTGCGATCTACGAGGCGGCCAAGCCTTATGCGGCCGGCACCGTCTATGTGAACTTCATGCCGGAGGACGAGGTTGACCGGGTCGAAGCGGCCTATGGTGGCAACCATCGGCGGCTTCTGGAAATCAAGCAGCGCTACGACCCACTGAACCTGTTCCGCATGAACCAGAATTTGCGCCCGAAAGAGAACCTGCGAGCCGCTTGAAGCGTTCAATCGCAGATCGCTTTGACGTCGAGCCAGACGCTGACCTGCCAGTTCGAGGCACACCGCTTCGAACTGGCGATCGTCGACACGAGCGAGATCTCAAAGACCGGCAGCGGCATCCACTGCATGGCGCAGGCGCTGAAGCACGAGCCGGCCTGAGGAGACTGTTTGGAAATTCTACCCTGGTGGCCATCTGTTGGCGTTTTCTGCGCTTCCGTTGCTCACGGACCAAATGTCCGCTGCGCTACGGTTCTCGAAACCACCACCATATGACTCGCCAGAGCGAATTTCGAAACAGTCCCTAAGGCGGCTCGCGCCTCTGCAACAAACCCCGGCACTGTGTCTTCGCCGCCCTTGTGAGAACTGGAGAAATGGAGGAATAGTCTCCCACGGTGGGTCGCCCTGAAATTGCCGGTTTGCGGTCTTCAGGTCGCGCCATCGCCGAGCCGGATTTCCGAATGGCCAGTCCTGAACCGCACAAGAGAAGAGGTCCGATCGCCGCCCGGCTGCTGGCGCTCGATGCATGGCTCGATTCCTCGCTCTACGAGATCGGTTTCAAGGCGCGCCAGTTCTGGGAAGCGGCGACGATCTTCTCCCGGCGCTTCCGCGTCAACGGCTGGCGCCGCGGCATCATCGAATTGTTGAGCGAAGGTTTTACGCTGGGTGCCGGTGGCATTGTGGTGATGCTGGCGCTGGCCGTTCCGGCTTTCCAGGATACGGCTGGCGACTGGCGCGCCCAGGGCGACTTCGCCGTCACCTTCCTCGACCGCTACGGCAACGAGATCGGGCAGCGCGGCATCATCCAGCGCGATTCGGTGCCGGTCGACGAGATGCCCGATCACGTCATCAAGGCGGTGCTCGCCACCGAGGATCGCCGCTTCTTCGATCATTACGGCATCGACGTGCTTGGCCTTTCACGCGCCATCTTCGAGAATGTGCGGGCGAACTCCGTCGTCCAGGGCGGCTCGAGCATCACCCAGCAGCTGGCCAAGAACCTGTTCCTCACCAACGAGCGCACCCTGGAGCGCAAGATCAAGGAAGCCTTCCTGTCGCTGTGGCTCGAGGCCAATCTGTCGAAGAAGGAAATCCTGCAGCTCTATCTCGACCGCGCCTATATGGGCGGCGGCACGTTCGGCATCGAGGCGGCCGCCGACTTCTATTTCGGCAAGAGCGTCAAGGACCTGAACCTCGCCGAGGCGGCGATGCTGGCCGGCCTGTTCAAGGCGCCGACCAAATATGCACCGCACATCAATCTGCCGGCGGCGCGCGCGCGCGCCAATGTGGTGCTGTCCAACCTTGTCGATTCCGGTTTCATGACCGAGGGTCAAGTGCTGCAGGCAAGGCTGCACCCTGCCGACGTCGTCGATCGCGGCGAACAGAAAAGCCCGGATTATTACCTCGACTGGGCGTTCGACGAGGTCAAGAAGATCGCCAAGCCAGGCCAGCACTCGCTGGTTGCCCACACCACCTTCGACGCCAACATCCAGAAGGCGGCGGAAGAATCGGTGGAGTTTCACCTGCGCCAGTTCGGCAAGGAGTACAACGTCACCGAGGGTGCTGTCGTCGTCATCGAGACCAACGGCGCCGTCAGAGCCATCGTCGGTGGCCGCGACTATGGCGCCAGCCAGTTCAACCGCGCCACCAAGGCGCTGCGCCAGACCGGCTCGTCGTTCAAACCCTATGTCTATGCAACGGCGATGGAGCACGGCTTCACGCCCAACTCCATCATTTCCGGCGGCCCGATCAGCTGGGGCACTTGGTCGCCGCACAATTACAGCGGCGAATCGGCGGGCAAGATCACGCTGATCATGGCGATGGCCAAGTCGATCAACACCGTGCCGGTGCGACTGGCCAAGGACTATCTCGGCATCCCGCCGATCAAGGCAATGGCCGAGGCAATGGGCGTGGAATCGCCGCTCGAAGCGCACAAGACGATGGTGCTCGGCACCTCGGGCATGACGGTGATGGATCAGGCGACGGGCTACAGCGTGTTCGCCCAGAACGGCTTCGTCGGCTCCCGGCACGGCATCACGCAGCTCGTCACACGCACTGGCGAGGTGGTCTATGATTTCGCCAAGGATGCGCCGCCGCCGCACCGGGTGCTGTCCGAGCAGGCGCTCAAATCCATGAACACCATGCTGGCGGCGGTGCCGGTGATGGGCACGGCGCGCCGCGCGCAAATTCCAAACATCGTCGTCGCCGGCAAGACCGGGACGACGCAATCCTACCGCGACGCCTGGTTTGTCGGCTTCACCGGCAACTACACGGCGGCCGTGTGGCTGGGCAACGACGATTTCACGCCGACCAAGAACATGACGGGCGGCTCGCTGCCGGCAATGGTTTGGCAGCGTCTCATGGTCTATGCCCATCAAAACATCGACCTCAAGCCGATCCCCGGCATCGACAAACCTTTTGTCGATGAAGAGATCGCAGCCAAGGCCGAGGAGGCGCAGAAGAAGAGCGACGATCAGGCGGCAGCCGATGCGGCGGCCGAACGGCCGCCGGTGTTGTCCAGCCGGACCACGCAGACGTTGAGAGACATGACCAAGCAGTTCCAGTCAGCGCCGGCCCTCGCCGCGCCTCAACCGCCGGAAAAGCTGTCGGCATCGTGATTCTTTCCGACTGAGTGGGTGTTTGCGACTGGCTTGGGCGGCCAAATCCATCGGCCCGCTTGCCACGGGACCCCGCGCCGCGATATCCCCGAGCGGCAACTCTTCGTGTCCCCGGCCCTTCATGCTCAAGAATGCACTCCTGACGCTGCTTTCGCTTGTCATAGCCATCGGCGGCGGTGGCGGCAGCGTCTGGTATGCGCTGAAAGCCCAGGATGGTGTCGGCGCCATCCGGATCGGCCAATGGACGGCCTTTCCCGATATCGGCACGCCAGCCGCCGACCCCTATTCGAAGGCCCGCGTGGCGCGCGAGGGCGTGCTTGCGCTCGGCCGTGCCGAAGGGCTGTCCTTCGTCGCCGAGCGCGACGCTGGCGGCGGCGAACTCAAGCGCGAATGCACTTATACGATCGAGGGTGGATTTCCGACGGCACGGTTCTGGACGCTCTATGCCACCGATCAGTCGCTCGGCGTGGTCGAAACCGGTAAATCACGCCTTGCGGCGCTGCAATCCTATGAGGTGGTACGACAACCCGACAATTCGGTCATCATTTCCGCCAGCGATCACCCGATGCCGGGCAACTGGCTGCTGACCGGCGGCTTCGGCACGATGTATTTCGTGCTGACATTCTACGACACGCCAATCGCCAGCAGCACCGGCCTGTCGGACGTTTCGCTACCGCGGATCCTGAAGGTCGGCTGCAATGCGTAGCTCTTATGCGGCGATGCGCAAGCTTCTGCATGCTGTCCTGCTCGGCCTGGTCGGCGCCGGCATCGTGCACATCGTCGTGCTGCTCCTGGTGCCTGAATTTTCCGAACGCGACGCCTGGTCGCGGCTGTCCATGGCCTCGGACCTCTACAGGATGACCCGTCTCGATGCGGAGGCCGGTGGCGCGCCAGTGGTGAAGTCCGTCGACCCGTTGTTCTACGCGACGGCGTGCCGGTTCGATCTGGGCGAAGGAGTGGTTCGCATCAAAGCACCGGGACATGTGCCGTTCTGGTCGGTGTCGGTCTACGACCGCAGCGGCCACAACATCTATTCCTTCAACGACCACACCGCCAACGACGGCGTGCTGGATGCCGTCGTGCTGACACCGGCACAGATGATCGACGTGCGCAAGGACCTTCCCGAGGACCTTCAGGGAGCAATCTTCGTCGAGGCGCCGATCGAGGAAGGCATCTTCGTCATCCGCACCTTCGTGCCCGATGACAGCTGGAAGCCGATCGTATCAAGCTTCCTCGAAAGGAGTTCCTGCGAGTTGCAGGACTTCTAGTGGTGAGGAACCGGCTTCGTCCCTGGCGATCCCGGCTTGTCGGGATCGACCGGCCGCACTTCGCCGGCATGCGACCGCTCGTAGCGGATGCCGGGGAAGATGATCACCGCCGCCGGAATTTCGGCGGGTTGCTTTGTCCGATTGCTTGGTGCCGTACGCGGCACGAAAGACAGTACCATGCCCATGATTCGCGCATTCCTCTCGGTTTCCCCGGAGCACAACGCAACGCCTCCAAATATCATTAGGACGGCAGAGGGTTAACGGAGCGCTAACGGATCGTCGCTAACTTGATCTTTGTCTCGAGGTCAGGGCGTTCTGACCCGCGGCAAACGCGAAACCGACACAGTCCCGGTCGAGCGTGGTCGAGTTTGTGTCGAGTGCGGGCGTATCCTTCGTGTCATCTTCGGACTTCAGGCAAATCGCGATACGGACGGACTCGGGCAAAGCTGAAAGGCTGTTCCGCGCCGCGGTGTCGGCGTTCTGCTCGCTCACCCGCCCGTCACGCCGAGAGATCGGCCAACTCGAAGACCTGACGCTGCCGCTGTTCGACAATGTGTCCGTCGAATCACGCCGCTACGTGGCGGCCGCCCTGTCCGAATGCGAATATGCCCCCGCCGCATTGGTGCGCCGTCTTTGCGAGGAGCCGGTCGACATTGCCGCGCCGCTGCTCATTCGCTCCCGCGCGGTCAGTAACATCGACCTCATCGCGCTGATCGGGCGGCACGGCCTTCCGCATGCACGCGCCATTGCGCGCCGCAAGGACTTGAACCCGACCATCGCCGACCTGATCAGGGCGCTCGAAAGGCCAACCCTGGTACGCGTGCGGGAACCCGACGCGAACACCATCGTCGCGGCCAGGGCCGTAACGACGACAGCGGACAAGATTCCATTGGCAAGCACGGAATCCGTCGCCGAAGAGCCCGCCAGAGAACGGGCGGCCGGCATTGCCGCTGAAAACGCACGGCGCAGGCTCCGCACCATGATGCGCAAGGGCGACGAGGCCGCGGCGACGAACGCCGATCCGTTCACGGGCGCGGATACCTATGTCAAACTGCGCGAGACGGCGCTGACGGGAAACGCGGCGTTCTTCCAGACCGCGCTCGCCGACGCACTCGATATCGATTTCTCGATCGCGCGATCGCTCACCGGCAACCAGAATTATGCCTCGCTGCTTGCAGCACTGCGCTCGCTCGACCTCAGCGAGGACCGGGCATTCCTGATCACGGTTGCGGTCTATCCCAGCCAATTCCCCCATCCGCAGGCCATCCGCGCCTTCCTCGACCGCTACCGCCTGCTGCATCGCGATGCGGCCCAGGACAAGGTGCGGCTCTGGAAAGCCGAGACACTTTCGAGAGCGGTTCGCGACGCGGCACCGGCAAACCGCGATAGCCGCAGGGCATCGAACAGCGACGATACGGCGGCTTCGTCCGGCCTCAGGGCATCTTCACGGAAATAAGCTGCTCGACAGGAACGGCGCCGGCCTCGATCTCGACCACCCAGATGTCGGGATCGAATTTCTTTTCCCGTTCCAGCCGTGCTTCGAGCACGGCGGCATCATCGCCGGCACCGAGAAGGCTGAAGAAGCGATCGTCGGGCTTCGCCGAATCGTAGCTTGTCTGCGGTGCCGGCCCGAACAGGGCAATGTCTCCCAACCTGCCGCGCGCCAGCACGAAGACAGCGCCGGCTTCGGTTGCGCCGCGCTTGACGACTGCGGCAAATCCACCGGCGCCGAAAACCCGGCGCAACAGGGCCGATACCCACAGATCCGATGTGACGCGCATGAGAGAACTCCAGAAGGCGTGCGGCTATCTATCGATATTTCCGCCGCTCTGCGAGCCGTCTTCCAGCCCTTAGTTGGTGAGGCCGATCTCGCGCATCTTGACGTAAACGAGCTCATCGGGCTCGCCGGTCTGCGGCAGCCCGAACAGCGACTGGAATTCCCTGATCGCCGCCTTGGTGCGCGTGCCGACGACGCCGTCCAGCTGCATGTCGTCATTGCCGAATGCCTTGAGCCCGGCCTGGATCTTGACGATGCGGGCATCGGGTGCCTGCGTCTGATCGGCATTCGCCTGACCAGTGTTCGTCTGCCCGGAATTGGTCTGCCCAGAATTTGTCTGCAACGACACCGGAACGGCGGCCGGCGTATCCGGACGCGGCTGCGGTCTCGGTATGACGGCCGCTGTTTTCGGCGTCGCGCCCAATTGGTCCAGCAGAAGCGCGTCGATCTCGCCGGACGCGTTGAGCCCGACCTTCTGCTGATAGGCCTGGATGGCCTTGCGCGTGTTGGGCCCGGAAATGCCATCGACCGTTCCGGAATAGAAATCGAGATCCTTCAATATGCCCTGCACCTGCTCGACCACAGGATCGCCCTTGATCGGTGCCGGCGTGCCGGATGGCCGCACGATGTTGAACGTCGTCTCCGGTTCGTCGGACGCCGGGTGCCGGAAGCCCTCCATGCTGCGGGTCGCGAAGAACGCGCCCGCATGCGGGAAAGGCTGGTACCACAAGGCATTGGCGGAAACGTAGAACAGCGTCACCAGGAATGCCGTCGACCCGCCGACCAGGACGGGATTGCGCGAGATCGCGCCGCCGACGGCGACGGCGCCGTCCTGAAAGGCGTTGCTGCGGCGTTTGACCGCCTTAGGCCGTTTTGCGGAGCGAGCCATTTCTGTCCCCTTTCGCCATGGCCACCGGCATCGTCAGCACTCCGGCCTTCTCCGCCTGGTGTCCCTTCGGTCCGTTCACCGGCAGGCTGATGGTCACCGTGGTGCCCTCGCCCGGCATGCTTTCGATGGACATCGTGCCTTCGTGCAGGGCCACCAGGCCCTTGACCAGCGAAAGGCCGAGGCCAGTCCCCTCGAACCGGCGGGTATAGTCGTTCTGGATCTGCATGAAGGGCTTGCCGAGATTGGCAAAATCCTCCTCGGCGATGCCGATGCCGGTGTCCCTGACCCAGAAGTGCAGGCGCGAACCGATCCGCTTGGCGCCGACGACCACATCGCCACCATCGGGGGTGAACTTGATCGCATTGGAAACAAGGTTGATGAGCATCTGCTGCACGGCACGCCGGTCGGCATTGATATCGCCGGCGTCCGGCGCGATCTGCGTCTGCAGATCGATGTTCTTCGCCTGCGCCTGCAGCCGCAGCATGGACTGACACATGTCGACCGCTTCCGCGAACCGGAACGGCTCCGGCTCGGTCGCATAGACGCCCGACTCGATCCTGGACACGTCGAGTATCGAGGTCACGACGGCCAGCAGATGCTGGCCCGAATCCCTCACCAGGCCGACATACTCCTTCTGGCGCGGATCCTTGAAGGCGCCGAACATCTCGTGCAGCAGCATGTCCGAGAAGCCGATGATGGCATTCAACGGCGTGCGCAGTTCGTGGCTGACCACCGCCAGGAAGCGTCCCTTGGCGACTTCGGCCGAGGCCGCCGCCTCATTGGCCGCCGCGAGATTTTCGCGCAGCCGGGCAATGTCGTCGTTCTCGCACAGGACAAGCGTGAAGACGTCGCCCTGTTCTTCACCTCGCACCAGATCGAGTGAGAACGGCCGGTAATTGTCGGCCGCCTGGCCATTGCCGTTCTGAGGCAGCCTGATGCGCAATTCGAGCCGGCGTGACAGCGCGCCATCGCGCATGTCGGCCAAGGCGCTGAGATAGCAGACGCGATCCGACAGATGGACGCGATCGAAGAAGCCGTTTCCGGACAGCAGCTCGGGCGGCAGCTTCAAAAGCGTGCGCGCCTTAGCCGAAGCGTCCAGAACCTCGCCATGGCGGGCGACGCGCAAGACCACCGCATCTATGATGTCTTCAAGACGGTCTGCCGTGTCGGTGACGTCGGCCGCACCGGTCGTGTTTTGAAACGCCGACGCGCGCGGGATCAATGTGAGGGCCCAGGCCAACGGCACCAGCCAGTGCCACGCGGCAATCTGTGCTCCGGCGAACGGCAACAGAATTCCTGCCAGAGGCTGCGCCAGGATGGCCACAGCGGCCGACGCGGCTCCCCACAATGCCGCACGCCGCGAGGCGCCGATCCACCAGGCTTCGAACGGCAGCGCCACAACGAGCATGGCGACGGGAGAGCTCAGCCCGCCGGCGGCGGCGATGAGACCGCCAAGCGCAATGCCGGCCATCGCCAAGGCGACCTGAGCAGCGATGGCCATCTTGCCGGTCGCCGCCACCAGCAGGGCGACGAACCAGCACAGACCAAAGGCCGCGAAGATGGCGGCCACGGTGACGGCGGCGCCCATGCCCGACGTGACCAGCGTGACCGCGGCGCCGGCGGCAAAAAAAGGAGCAGCCAGCAAGACGCCGATGAAGCGGCGCTGGCGCTCGCGATCGTTCTGCCCAAGGATGGACGGGTGTACCATACGTTCGCAACCAGCGGCCATCGCGCCAGGCAATTCAACGTATCTGGCCTTGATCGAACTCAACTCAACGCACCCGTACTCGTCGTGGACAGCTCTGCTTTTGCAGATTGTTTTGGTTGACTCCGAAACTCGCATCCAGCGTTTAAGGAATGGATAAGGCAGCGCCGACCAAGACCCGGCCTGCGGCAAATATTGGGATGCGGGCGGCCGAAAGCCCCGGCAAATGTAGCCATAGTAAACGGAGGGTTATCCGGCGCCCACGCCCAAGGGGTGTATCCACCCGGCGCCTGGACTCCCGGGTTTCACGAAAAACGCATTCAAGACAGATAGATAGATGGTTATCCGGACTTAAGGAAAATCGTTCGGATTTGAAACAAACCGTTTGCACAACGGTTCATTTCGAATTTGCCTAAAATTTGCGGAAAATTCTCGGCGAACCTGCAAGCCGTCCTTTGCGCCTGTGTGCCAACATAATGCCTACAAAAGAGGTCATGCCATATGGATGCATGATCCGGTCACGACGAGAGGCAAGGGAATGGTCTTCCTGATAAGAATGGCTTTCTGGTTCTCGCTGGTGCTGCTGGCGCTGCCACTGACTGTCGGTCCCGACGAATCGGGCCGCGAGAGCGTCGGGCCGATCCAGGCCCTGTTTGCGGCGCGTGAAGCGGTTGGCGACATCGCCGGCATTTGCGAACGCAAACCCGACGTCTGCGAAACCGGCAAGTCGGCCATGCACACCATCACCGCCCGCGCCAAGGAGACCGCCAAGATCGCGGCCGCGATGCTGGACGACAAGTCCACCGCGGGCCCTGACACGTCGACGATGACCGGCAGCGTGCCGGAGGAAATCGTCTTGCCCGAGACAGTCAACCTGCCGGTCCAGAATTAGCCGTCTCGACGGCGCACCGCGGGCCGTCTGCCCTCTCGACGCCCGCGGTGTCCTTGTTTTTTTCGTGACGCGGCGCCGCCGCGTGACTATATCCGGACCATGACGACCACGATCCAGACGATCCGCGACGACTTCTCGTTCCTCGATGAATGGGAAGACCGCTATCGTTATGTCATCGACCTCGGCGAGGCACTGCCGCCATTTCTGGACGATGAACGCAACGCCGCCAACAAGGTGCCGGGCTGCGTCAGCCAGGTCTGGCTGACCACCGAACGCGGACCGGGAGCCGATCCGGTCATCACCTTCACCGGCGATTCGGACGCCCATATCGTGCGCGGGCTGGTCGCAATCATGCTGGCGCTGTTTTCCGGCAGGACCGCCAGCGATATCCAGAAGACCGACGCGGAAGGAACGTTGAAAGAGCTCGGCCTCGACGAACATCTGTCGCCGCAGCGCGCCAACGGCCTTCGCTCCATGGTCAATCGCATCAAGCGCGATGCCGAGGCGGCGCTGAGGCAGACCGCCTGACAGCCGGAGCGGTTCATCGTTCTACGGAGCATAGAAGCGCTCTACTTCGTCATCTTGACGCAATTCCGGATGGAAAACCCTTTCACACAAAATCAAACGGCGCCCGAAGGCGCCGTTGCTGTCGATCCGATCTGGCGAGCAGCGATTACCGCGCCTTGCGCTTGCGGCCGAGACCCATCTTCTTGGCAAGCTGGGACCGCGCAGCAGCATAGTTGGGTGCAACCATCGGATAGCTCGGGTCGAGGTTCCACTTTTCGCGGTACTGATCCGGCGTCAGGTCGTAGTGGGTCATCAGATGACGCTTCAGCGACTTGAACTTCTTGCCGTCTTCAAGGCAAACGATGTAGTCGTCATGAACCGAGCGCTTCGGGTTGACTGCCGGCTTTTGCTTGTCGGCAGGCGGCTGTTCGGCAGTTCCACCCACGCGCCCGAGCGCGGCATGGACATCGGATATCAGGTTCGGCAATTCGCCGACCGGCACCGGATTGTTGCTGACATAGGCGGCCACCACATCGGCGGTCAATTCGATCAGCGCATCGCTGTTTCTGGAAGGTGTTTCGACAATATCCATGGTCATCAGGCCCCAACAAGAGTTACGTCAGTGTGCGCCCTTTTTTTTCAGGCAGGGCATCGCGCGAATTTTATGCAGGTAGAGCTTCTGCGATTCGTGTCGCGTGCACATCAATGACCCTGCTGATCAAGTAAGTCAATTCGGTCTTTGCGCTATATTGAACAATGTTGATCAATTGTTCCCGGATTAGCTTCAACCTTTCGTGCATTTTGTAATTTTTCGATATTTCGCCCGCCAACCAGCAACCGCTGACGCAACGTCAGTTCGTCGTTACATTCGCGATAACTCACAAAGCAGGTTTCAATGCTTGATTTTGCTTGGCAATCGCACGGGCAAGCTTGGTTGCCCATACCTGTCCACAAAACCACAGGTTGCCGCATGTCCTGCGCAAGCAACCAGGCGACATGCCGGTCATGTGAACTGGCTTGGATCAGTCGCTGCCAGGTCAGTCAATGCGGCGTGATGTATTTGCCATAGGCCCAGCCAGTGACGAAGTTGCCGTTCTGGGCCGGGTCATGCCAAACTTCGCACCAGCGATAGCGACTGTTCCTGCTTCCACGCCGGTTGATTGGCGATGTCGAGCAGGCTTATCCCGCCGGTGCATCGTCCGGTCATCTGCAGAACAGTTCCGTTCGGATACGCCGCCTGTTTCTGGGATGTGCCCGAAGGGTATTTGCGCACATTGAGCGTGTCACCGAACGGCACATTGGCCACTTGCCAAGCCGCGAATACGGTCGCATGAGACTGGCCGGTAGAAGCCAGAGTTAGCGAAGCAACGGCGAAAGCTGCTGCAATCCGAGGATATATATTCATCATCTCTCCTCCCGGCCCATCATCTGGAGCCGACACGACCCTTAAGCTGCGACTCTTGAACCCGACCTGATGGGCGTGTTCATTCGCTATTCAAGATAGTTCCCCATTCAAGATGCTTCCCCATTCAAGATATCGGCAAAGCGAGACGCATGACCAGCACTTCCGCATTTCCGCACGTCAGCCCGCCAGCGCCCGAGAAACGGCCTGTTTCCGACACGCATCACGGCATCACGCGAACCGACGACTATGCCTGGCTGCGGGCCGACAACTGGCAGGAGATGTTCCGGGATCCGTCATTGCTCGATGCGGGGATCCGCGCCGAGCTCGAGGCCGAGAACGCCTATCAGTCGAAGCTGATGGCCGACACGGCCGAGTTGCAGAAGCAGCTTTTCAAGGAAATGAAGGGCCGCATCAAGGAAGACGATTCCTCCGTGCCGATGAAGGACGGACCTTATGCCTATGGCTCATCCTTCAAGCTTGGCGGCGAGCAGCCGCGTTATTTCCGCATGCCGCGCGACGGCGGCGCCGAGCAGATCCTGCTTGATGGCGATGCGGAAGCGACGGGCAAGGCCTATTTCCGTCTTGGCGGCGTCGACCATTCGGCCGACCACCGCAAGCTCTTGTGGGCATTCGACGACAAGGGCTCCGAATTCTACACGCTTCGCGTGCGCGACCTTGACGATGGCAGGGAGCTCGCCGACCGGATTCCCGACACGGGCGGTTCAGGCGTCTGGAACGCCGGCGATGACGGCTTCTTCTACACGCGTCTCGATCCCAACCACCGCCCGTCCAAGGTGCTGTTCCATGCGCTTGGGCAAAGCCCTGAAAGCGACCGGCTGATCTATGAGGAAAGCGATCCCGGCTTCTTCATGAATGTCGACGGCACGCGCAACAACGAATGGATCATGATCGGCATCAACGATCACGAGACCTCGGAATACCGCCTGATGCCCGCCAGCGACCCGTTTGCGGAACCGAAGCTGGTCTCGCCGCGCGAGACCGGCCTTCAGTATGATCTGGAAGAAGGCGGCGACATCTTCTTCATCCTGACCAATGCCGATGGCGCCAAGGATTTCAAGATCATGACCGCGCCGGCGAGCGATCCGGTGCGCGCCAACTGGCAGGAACTGGTGCCGCATGAACCTGGCCGGCTGATCCTGTCGGTGATCGGCTTCAAGGACCACATGGTCCGGCTCGAACGCTGGGAAGGCCTGCCGCGCATCGTCGTGCGCGACCGCAGCAGCGGCGAGGAGCATCTTTTGTCCCTCGACGAGGAGGCCTTCTCGCTCGGCCTGTCGGGCTCTTATGAGTACGACACCGAGATCATGCGCTTTTCCTATTCGTCGATGACGACGCCGGCCCAAGTGTTTGATTACAACATGCGCACGCGCGAGCGGGTGCTGCTCAAGACCCAGGAAGTGCCCTCCGGCCATGACCAGGATCACTACGTCACCAGGCGGCTGATGGCGCCCGCCGCCGATGGCGAACTGGTGCCGATCTCGCTTCTCCACCACCGCGACACGCCGCTGGATGGATCCGCACCTTGCCTGCTTTACGGCTACGGCTCCTATGGCATCACGGTGCCGGCCGCATTCAACACCAACTGGTTCTCATTGGTCGACCGCGGCTTTGTCTTTGCCATCGCTCATGTCCGCGGCGGCAAGGACAAGGGCTATGGCTGGTACGATGACGGCAAGCGGGCGCACAAGATGAATACGTTCACGGATTTCATCGCCTGTGCGCGCCACCTCGTTGCCGAGCGCTACACAACGCATGACCGCATCGTCGCGCAAGGAGGCTCGGCCGGCGGCATGCTTATGGGCGCCATCGCCAACATGGCGCCGGAGTGTTTTGGCGGCATCGTCGCCGAGGTGCCCTTCGTCGACGTGCTCACCACGATGCTCGACGCCAGCCTGCCGCTGACGCCGCCGGAATGGCCGGAATGGGGCAACCCGATAGCGTCCGCCGACGACTACCGAACCATCGCCGCCTACTCGCCCTATGACAATGTCGCCGCGCTGGATTATCCGCCAATCCTGGCGCTGGCCGGCCTCACCGATCCGCGCGTCACCTATTGGGAACCGGCCAAATGGGTGGCACGGCTGCGCGACCGCAAGAGCGGCGACAATCCCGTGCTGTTCAAGATCAACATGGATTCGGGCCACGCCGGCGCTTCCGGCCGGTTTTCGCGACTGGAGGAGATCGCCTATACTTATTCCTTCGCACTGAAGGTGATGGGCAAGGCGCAGCTTGCAGGAGGGATCCGCCAATGATCGATCTGTCAACATTGACAACCTACATCGCGGTTGTGCTCGGCTTTGTCTTCATTCCAGGCCCAGCCACCCTCCTTACCGTCGCGCGGGCAACGAGTTCCGGAACGAAGGTGGGCATAGCGACCGGTGCCGGGATCGCAGCCGGCGACGTGGTTCACACCGTCATGGCCATGGTCGGCATATCGGCGATCATCGCCACTTCGGCGGCGCTGTTCAGCATCGTAAAGTACATTGGCGCCGCCTATCTCGTTTATCTCGGCATTCGCGCGATCATCGAGAAAACACCGGCCAACCCGGCTGCCGGCGCGCTTGCCATCTCCGCCGGCAAGGCGTTTCGACAGGCTATCCTGACCGAAGTGCTCAACCCCAAGACCGCGCTTTTCTTCCTTGCGTTCCTGCCTCAGTTCGTGCGGCCTGAAAATGGGTCGGTGATGCTTCAGTTGACCACACTAGGGGTCATCTTCGTCATGCTGGGTCTTCTCAGCACGGTCGTCTTTGCAGTGAGCGCCGGTCGGCTTGGCACTTTCCTGCGCCGAAATCCGAGGGTGCCAAAGTGGCAAGGCAAGATTGTCGGCGGCATCTACTGTGCCTTGGGCGTCCGTCTGGCACTGCAGCAACGCTGACGCGAAGCGAGGTGTCGGCACTGCGCCGCCGGCCGCTCACGGTCATCATTTTTTGATTTGCGCATGGTCCCTTATGACGCTTCTGTTCCAGCCATGTGAAGCGGATTTTCCGCTCGCAATTGCAATGGCTGCGCGCTACCCAGTGCACGGCTTCTGTGAGGCCACTACAGCCCCAATCGCGTAAAGGTCCATTATGCTGCTCGTCGACGTCTATCTCGACAAATCGCCCATCCAGGGCATCGGCGTCTTTGCCAGGAACCGCATTCCCCGCGGCACGCGGATCTGGAAGCTGGATCCGAGGTTCGACCGGCTCATCAAGGTCGAGACCTATGAGCGCGAGAGCGGGTCGGTGAAGAGCTATCTCGACCGCTATTCCTATCCCGACAGGCGCGACCCGAACTTCATCGTCTTCGAAGCCGACGATGCGCGCTACATGAACCATGCCGACGAGCCGAATTGCGACGTCTCCTCGCCCGAGGAGAGCTTTGCGCTGCGCGACATCGCACCCGGCGAGGAGCTGACCTGCAACTACAACCATTTCTTCGAGACGGGCTTCGACTTTCTGGGCGACCGCCACCCGGCGTCCGACAACTGAAAGCGTCGCACCTGACGAGAGCCGCGCGCGGCGCTTCAACTGTTGTTTTTATGCACGTCGTTGACCCAAACCGCTGAGCAGTTTGGGCGGCATGCGTCAGTTCGCGGTCTTCTTGCGCGCCGGATAGCCGTTTGGATGCGGCGGGATCGCCTTGAGGTAGGCGGCAATCGCCGCACGATCCCCCGCGGTCAGTTCGGCCATGTTCTTCTGCACGTCGACCATCGCGCCGCCGACAGCATCGAAATCGGGCGTGAAGCCGGTCTCGAGGTAATTGGCGATGTCGGCTTCGGACCAGTTGCCGATGCCGCCCTCGCCCGGTGTGATGTTGGGCACGATGCCGCTGCCTTCGGCGGCCACGGCGCCCGCCAGCCACTCGTTCTTCTTCGTCCCGCCCGCAAAGTCGCGCGGCGTGTGGCATTCGCCGCAGTGACCCGGCCCTTCGACCAGGTAACGACCAGCCATCACTGGATCAGGCGTGCCTTCGGGAAGCGAAACGACCGGCTGATCGCCGAGATAAAGCCGTTTCCAAAGGCCGATGCCGCGGCGGATGTTGAACGGGAACGTCAGCGAATTGCCGGGCGCCTTGCCGGCGACGGCCGGCAGCGTTTTCAGGAAGGCATAGAGGTCGGCGATGTCAGCCGGTTTCATGCGTGCGTAGGACGCATAGGGAAACGCCGGATAAAAATGCTCGCCCGACGGCGACACCCCTTTCAGCATGGCATTGGCGAGGTCCTCGACCGACCACGCGCCGATGCCGTCCTTGGGGTCCTGCGAAATGTTGGGCGGCACGAAGGTGCCGAACGGCGTCTTGAGCGCGAGGCCACCCACCAGCTGAAGCCGGGCATCGCCTTGCGACCCCGGCTTTGCATGGCACGAGGTGCAACCGCCGGCATAGAAAATGCGCTTGCCCCTGGCCACGTCGCCGGGGCCGAGCTTAGCCAGGGTCTCGCTGTCGAGCCTCACCGGCGCCGACAGGACCCACCCGGCAACCGCGCCGACGCCGCCCAGAACGACGAGGGTGCCGACGAGCTTTTTCAGCCAGGGCATGGCCCGCTATCAGCCCTTTTTCACTCGATAGGTCTGGTGGCAGGTGCCGCAGTTGGACGCGATGGTGTCAAATTGCGCCTTCAACGTGTCGACGTCTGCGGGAGGGGCAGCGGTCGCTGCCTTGACGTCGGCGATAAATTTGTCGTTGGCCGCCTTGAAGCCGGCCATGTCTTCCCAGATCTTCGGCGCAGCCGTGGTGTCGCCCGTGTCGCTGCCGGCCGGGAACAGCGCGTCGACATCGACCTTCTCGGCATTCGCTTGCAGTGCCTGCAGAGCCGTCAGCACAGCCGCGGCATCAAAAGGCTCCTCGCCCTTTACCACCTTGGAAATGCCGCCGACGATCTTTCCACGCTCCTTCATCAGAGCCTGCCGATCGAGGATCGGGTCGGCAAAGGCCGCCGACGCCGCGAGGGCGAGCATTGAGATGGCGATGACAAGCTTTCTCATTCAATTGGCTCCATGATGAAGGAATTTTGGGGATGAGGGCATTTCGGGACAGGACGTTAACGGATGCGACTGGCGGAATATTCCCTTCGCCTCGGATGAATTTGCTGCGCCACAGCAAAAGAAAAGCCCCGGGGTGCCGGGGCTTTTCTGCAGATCGATCAGGACATCAAATGCGTCGCGCCAAAAGGGACCCGAACGATGCGGTTGGCCCCTTGTTTTCGTGCACCTTGTGGTCCCAAAACCGCTGTGCACTTTTGGGCGACATGCATCAGGCCTTTTCGTAGAGCTCGAGCACGTGATCCCAGTTGATCAGGCTGTCGACGAACGCCTCGAGATATTTCGGCCGGGCGTTGCGATAGTCGATGTAGTAGGAATGCTCCCAGACATCGACGCCGAGGATCGGCGACGCGCCATGGACGAGCGGGTTTTCGCCATTCGGCGTCTTGGAGATCGCCAGCTTGCCGTCCTTGACCGAAACCCAGGCCCAGCCGGAGCCGAACTGCGTCGTGCCGGCGGCGATGAAATCGGCCTTGAACTTGTCGTAGCCGCCAAGATCGCTGTCGACTGCCTTCTGCAGGGCGCCGGGCAATTTGTTGCCGCCGCCGCCTTTCTTCATCCATTTCCAGAAATGGATGTGGTTGTAGTGCTGGGCGGCATTGTTGAAGAGGCCGGCATTCTTGCCGAACGACTGCTTGACCACCTCTTCCACCGACAGATCGCCCATTCCGGCTTCCGCGGCCAGCTTGTTGCCGTTGTCGACATAGGCCTTGTGGTGCTTGTCGTGGTGATATTCCAGCGTCTCTTTCGACATGTAAGGCTGCAAGGCCTCATAGTCGTAAGGCAAAGCGGGCAATTCAAAAGCCATGGGTAGTACTCCCTCGTGGAAAATCCGGTGTCGATACCGGACTAAGATAGGTCTGGATTGAGCTCGGACAACTCCGGAATGAAGCGCCGGTTCCCTTTCTAGGCGGGTAGCGGAAAACTGTCACACGGTTTTCCGACGACGAACCGCGCAGCGACAAAAAGCCAGGCCGGACGCGTCAGCCAGCCGACGTCGAATGCGCCCAATCCCAATAGAGTTCGCGCGCCTTCTTGGCCACCGGCCCGGGTTGCAGGTTGCGCTCCTCGATGCGCGTGATCGGCACCACCTTGGAATGGTTTCCGGTCGAAAAGATTTCGTCCGCTTCCAGGAAATCCCGTATCGACAGGGTCTTTTCGGTAGTCTTGAAGCCATACTCGCCGAGCAGCGTCATGGTGCGGGAGCGGGTGATGCCGGACAGGAAGGTGCCGTTCGGGGCCGGCGTCAGGACATGGCCATCCTTGACCAGGAAGATGTTCGAGGTTCCGGTCTCGGCGACGTTGCCCAGCATGTCGAGCACCAGCGCGTTGTCGAACCCGCGCATCTTGGCTTCGAGAATGGCACGGCCGTTGTTGGGATAAAGGCAGCCGGCCTTGGCATTGGTCGGCATGGTTTCGATGGTCGGGCGCCGGAACGGCGATACGGTCACCGAAAAGCCGGTCGGCGGGATCATCGGCGACTCATAGAGGCAAAGGCAAAAACGGGTCGAGGCAGGATCGGCCGGCACGCCCATATAGCCGCCATGCTCGGCCCAGTACATCGGCCTGATGTAGACGGCTGTCTTGCCATCGAACTTCTTCAACCCGTCCCAGGTAAGCCCGACGATCTTGTCGGCGGTCATCGACGGCTTGAGGCCGAGCGCAATCGCAGAGGAATTCACCCTGGCGGCATGGCGGTCGAGGTCGGGGGCAACGCCTTCGAACCAGCGGCCGCCGTCGAACACGCTGGTGCCAAGCCACATGGCGTGGCTGCGCGGCCCCAGAATGGCGACATTGCCCTCGTGCCAATCACCATCGACGAAAGTCCATGTCGCAGATAGTGCCTCAGCCGCCAGTGTCATCGCGTTGTCCCGTCCCGATCAATCTCGTGTGACAGCCATTGGAAGATGCTTTGGCGGGCGCCGTCAACCGGCATTGCGGAGTTTTGTTGAGGCCAGCGGCGAGCGCGGTGCAATCAAAGCTTGCACCTTGTCGTGCCTCGCCTCAAAACTGTTGCCATGCAATACGCCGCCTATGTTTTCGATGCCTACGGCACGCTGTTCGACGTCCATGCCGCCGTGCGCCGTCATGCCGACCAGATTGGCCCGGACGGCCAATTGTTGTCCGAAATCTGGCGCGCCAAACAGCTCGAATACTCCTGGGTGCGTACACTGATGGGCGCCTATGCCGATTTCTGGCAACTGACGGAACAGGCGCTCGATTTCGCCTTGCGCAAGGTTCCCTCGGCCGATCCTGGCCTCAAGGCCAAACTGCTGGACGCCTACTGGCGGCTGGATTGCTATCCCGAAGTGCCGGCCGTGCTCAAGGCGCTCAAGGCTTCGGGAGCGAAACTGGCGATCCTGTCCAACGGCTCGCCCGAGATGCTGCAGGCAGCGGTCAAGTCCGCCGCGCTCGATCAGGTTCTGGACGACATCTATTCGGTCGATACGGTCAGGCGCTTCAAGACCGATCCGGCGGTCTACGACATGGTCACCACCGGCTGGCGCCTCTATCCCAACGCGGTTTCCTTCCAGTCCTCCAATCGCTGGGACATCGCCGGTGCGACCAAATTCGGCTTTCGCACGGTCTGGATCAACCGTTCCAACCAGCTGGAAGAGTACCGGGACTTTCCACCGGCCCTGATCCTGCCATCGCTCGAAGCATTGGTGCCCGGCAGCTAGGTTGCAAAGCTGTGTCTCTGACGCCACAGTGGCGGCGCAGTCACAGCTTCGCCTTTGTTTGTCCACGTTCGGGCCAGAATCGGAACCGCCTATCGCGCCGGGTGTTGTCAGACACCCACGCAGCAGTCGGCGTTTCAACCTTTGTTGCGATTTGACACCTAAAGAAGGCAACCATGTCCATAGCCGAAATCGAATCCTTTCGCCTGAGCCGTCGCGGCTTTCTCAACGCCGCTGCATTGGGCGCCGCTTCGATCGCGGTTTCCGCATGCGCCACCACCGGGCCGGAACCGGTCGAGCCGCCACCGCCGCCAACCTATGTCGAGCCGCCGCTGCCCGACTATGCGACGATGTACGCGGCCGTCAGCGACGGCGGCTTCGACCTTCCGCCAATACCGTTCGAGAGGATCGATCCGCAGTTCCTGCGCCAGATCGTCCCCGATCCGACGGGACAGAAACCCGGCACCATCATCGTCGACACGACCGGGCACCATCTGTATCTCGTGCGCCAGGGCGGCCAGGCGATCCGCTACGGCGTTGGCCTCGGCCGCGCCGGCTTCGAATGGTCCGGCGACGCCGTCGTCCAGTGGAAGCAGAAATGGCCGAAATGGACGCCGCCGGATGAAATGGTCGCCCGGCAGCCGGAACTGAAGCCATACAGCGCCGAAAATGGCGGCATGCCGGGCGGGCTGAAGAATCCGCTCGGGGCGCGCGCTCTCTACCTCTTCCAAGGCGACGTCGACACGCTCTACCGCCTACACGGCTCGCCTGAATGGAAGTCAATCGGCAAGTCGGTCTCGTCAGGCTGCGTGCGCCTGATGAACCAGGACATCATCGATCTCTACGACCGCGTGCCTTCGAAGACACCGGTGATCGTGACCAGCGATGTCAGCCAGCCAATGGTGGCAACGGCCAACCGCCGGGCTATTCCGATCGACGCCGGCGTGCCGGACGGATCGGTCCTGCTCGGGCCGGTGAAGGCCATCACGAATTCGATTTTCTGAGCCGCGGGGTGCGTGGCGGAAGAGCCATGCGAGCATCGTGCGCATTTTCGGACGTGCAGGTTTTGCAGAAGGCCGTCAACCTGTCGGGGGTGCCGCGACGCCGGCGTAGTGGCTTCCCAATTGCCAGAAGGGCAGCGAGAACCGCCCGCGCTCCTCTTCAACGAGACTGAAGCCCGCCCCGCGGATCAAGAGCAACGGATCGCGATTGAGGTGGCAGCCGCCGGCGATCCGCCCCCACAGCCTGTTCAGGCGCTCCTGCCATCTGCGGCAACGCGGCTCCTCGGCCTGACCATGCTCGATAAAGATCAGCCGGCCCGTCGGCTTCAGGATGCGTCGGATTTCGGTCAGCGCCATCTCAGGGTCCGGAATGGTACAAAAGGCATAGGTGACGACAACCGTGTCGGCGAAAGCATCGGCCAGCGGTAGGCTTTCGCCGCTGGCCCGGAGGCATTCGACATCGAACGGCAAGGAGCGGCTCTTCGGTGCGGCCAGGCCGAGCATCGTGCCGTCGGGATCGACGCCGATCAGCCGCTCGACCCTGGCAGCGTCGTAATAGGGAAGGTTCAGGCCGGACCCGAAGCCGACTTCGACGACAATGCCCTCTGCCCGCGGGATCATTCGCCTTCGCATGTGTGCGAATGTGTTGGCCGAACAGCCGGCGTGGACGACGTAGGGAGCAATGCAGCGTGCATACCAGGAGAGACAGGTTTGGCACATGACCTATCCTCCTTGCCTTGTGCTCTGAGCACCGACACGGTCCAGAAAAGCGTCGACCACCGGCGCCACGGTGTCGACATCGAGGAAGGCGGTGACATGGTTCTTGCCCGCGAGCGGCAGAAACTCGCCGCCCGCCAGTTCCGCGAAATTCCGGACGGGGTCGCAACGGGGATCAAGCGTGCCGCTGATTGCCAACACCGGTATCCCCAGCCCCGCGAAGGCGGCCGAGAAATCTAGCCTGTCCTTGGCAAGGCTTGCTCGAACAGCGGTGAGATCGTTGGCCCGGATCCGCCGGCTTGCGGCCTGCGAAAGGTCGGGGGCCAGTTGCGTCAAGGAGGCGAGCCAGGTCTCGAAGTCATTCTTGAGCGCCGCTCGGAGGGAGGTGAGATCCTCCGCGTACGGATGCGCGCCATTGACGATCAGCGCGCTGACGCGGTCCGGGTGGTAGAGAGCCACGGCCAGCGCGACCACGCCGCCCATTGAATGTCCCATCAGTGCAGCATGCTGGACGCCGGCTCTGTCGAGCACGGCAACGACATCTGCTGCCCGCCTGAGCCCGGAATAGGCAATCGGGTTGTGAGGCTTTCCGCTCCGGCCATGGCCGCGGCAATCGATGAGGATCAGCCGGCGCCCGCGCCGCAGCAGCTGGTCGACGTAACCCGCCTCGTACCAGGACTCGCTGTTTTCGGTCACGCCATGCAGCAGTACGAGCGCTCGCCGCGACCGAGGTCCTGGTAGGCGATAGAGATGCCGTCCCTGGCAACAGCCTCGGACGTGCGATGATGGGTGAGAGTATTGACCGGTAACATTTCTCGCTCCAAGGGAAGTCTCCTGATTGGGCCCAATCGGCCCGACCTCCTGGGGTGGATAGAAGGCCGGCGTCCCCTCAACGTCCCCGCGCGGCCGCATACGGATCGATGGAGCGATTGGAGTTCCGACTTCTGGGTTTTCCTGAGTTCCGTCTGAACGGGCGGCGGGTGGAACTTGCGTTGCGCAAGGCGGCAGCGCTTTTGGTCTACCTCGCCGAGGCCACCGGGCCCGTGGCGCGTGAGGTCGCAGCCACGCTTCTGTGGCCCGAAACCGACGAGGAAGCCGCACGCGCACGCCTTCGGCGCACGCTGTATAAAATCCGCATCGCGTTCGGTAGTGAGGTTATCGCTACCAGCGGAACATCCCTGAGCCTGCACCCGGCGCTGTCCGTTGAGGTCGACTCCAAGGTCTTCGAGCATGCCTGCAATGTCGGTCCTCTCGACGAGGCAGCCGACATGCTAAAGGGCGACTATCTCGCCGGCTTCTCCGTCCCTGATTGTCCGGAATTCGAGGAATGGGTCTTCTTCAGGCGCGAGGCCCTGCGCAGCCGGCTCGTGCAGGCGCTGGAGCGGCTCATCGAAGCGAAGATCGCCGCCGGTGAGCCTCGCAGCGCGGTCGTGCATGCGACGCGCCTGACGGGACTGGACCCTTTGAGTGAAAGTGCGCACCGTCACCTGATCCGTGCCCACCTGGCGGCCGGGGACAGGGCGGCAGCCGAGCGCCAAAGGGACACCTGTGTTCGGTTGCTGCGGGAAGAACTCGGCATAGCGCCGGACCCAGCCACGCTTGCCCTGCTGCGTGAGCCATCTCACGATGCCGCCCCGGACGTGCCCAGAACGCGCTATGTCGAGGTGGACGGCATCCATATCGCCTACCAGATCGTTGGCAGCGGTCCGATGGATATCGTGCTTGTTCCGGGCTTCATTTCGCATGTCGAGCGGATCTGGGAAGACAGAAGCTGCCGCGCCTGGATCACCGCGGTTTCGCATCTCGGCCGCCTGATCCTTTTCGACCGGCGAGGAATGGGACTTTCCGATCGTGTCGGTGCCCGCCCGACCGTCGAAGCGACGGCGCAGGATATTCTGGCGGTCATGAACGCGGCCAGTAGCCGTAGGGCCTTGCTCATCGGCGCGTCAGAAGGTGGGCCGGGTTGTGTCCGTTTTGCCGTAAACCACCCCGATCGCCTGATCGGTCTTGTTCTGTGGGGTTCCCTTGCGAAAGGCAGCCGCGCACCCGACTATCCTTTTGCCCTGACCGTCGCGCAATACGATCTGTGGAAGCAACGACTGCTCGCCAGTTGGGGTGGCCCGGCGGAAATCGAAACTTTCGCCCCCAGCCTGGCCGCAGACCGCCAGGCGCAGACCTGGTGGGCTGGGTTGCTCAGGGCAGCCTCCAGTCCCGGCGCGGTCGCGGGCCTCCTGGAAGCGCTGCGTGATACCGATGTCCGTCATTTCCTTGCAAAGGTTTCGGCAAGGACGATGGTTCTGCACCGCTCCGGCGACCGCGCCGTTCGCATCGAAGCCGGGCGCTTCCTCGCGGCCAACATCCCAGGCGCGAAGTTCATTGAGGTTGCCGGCAACGATCACTGGTTCTGGGTCGGCGACCAACAGCCGCTGCTTAACAGCATTGGCGCGTTTGCACGACGTAGCTGATCGCTCAGGCGGGCCGGTGAAGGCCATCACGAATTCGATTTTCTGAGCCACCGTCGAAATGCGCCGACAGCGGACGACACCAATGGGGGCGGTGGCATTGAAGCTTCTACCTGAGCGTCGCCAGCAGGTGTTCGGCAGCCTTGACATCCGCCGTATTCAGGCCCTCCACAAAATGCGCCGCAACCGGTTGCAAGAGTTCGCGAGCGCTATTGATCTCCCCGAGCTGGGCCATCAGCGTCGTCATGTCGATTGCGGTTCGCAACTCCCATGCCCGCGCGTGCTGACTGCGGCTCAACTCCAGTGCCTGCATGAGGTAGGCGGCAGCTTCGTCGCGGTTGCGTTGCGACTGGAGAAGGAGGCTTCCCTTCATCCGCAGCAACTCCGGGAGGTACAATTGGTCGCCGTTCTTTTCGACGAGGCCAAGCGACTCGTCGATCAGCGCAGTTGCTTCATCGACCTGACCGATCGCGGACAATCCCCTGACCAGCGAGAGGTTGAGCGGAGTCGTGAGCAATTCGTAAGGTGCCGCGTGCAGCTTCTGAAGAGACGTCTGCAGGTCCTCGACACCGCCTTTTGCATCGCCCTGACGGATCGCGACTTCGCTTTTGAATCCCCGACCGACCAGCAGGTAAGGAGTCATGGAATGGGATTCCGCGCGGGCGATGAGCATGTCGATGTACGCCTCGGCGCTCTTCAGGTCGCCCGTCCACAGGAAGACCGATATCGCCCAGATCAACGCGATCGCCAGCGTTAGAGAATGATCCATGGCGGCAGCCTCTTCGACTGCCTGCCGAGCATGTGCCATGGCTTGATCCGGATGGCCTTGCAGCCAAAGGTTCCTCGCCAGAATTGCCCTGGCCAGGATTTTGCCTTCGAAGCCCAGATAGATCGTCGTGGTCCGCTGAGAGCGCGGCCCACGGTCGAGCGCCGCCTCCAGCTCGGCGCGCGCTTCCGCTAGGTCACCCCGCAGGTGAAGCGAGATGCCCAGGATCGAGTGTGCAAGCGCGATCGCGACCGAATCCTCCAGACCGGCGGCTGTGGCTGAACAACGTCTTGCAAATTCGAGGGCGGTTACGAAATTGCCCGTCCGCAGATGGAACATATTGAGCGGACCTAACAGGCGCACCTGATCCAGCGGATCGCCGCGCTCCTCGGCGATCGCTAGGCTTCTCTGCAGGGCTACACGCGCCCTGTCGCGTCCTCCCCGCATGAACATGAAGGATACGCCGAGAGCTGCCTGAAGATGCATCTCGTCAAGTCCGCCAAGGGCGGCACCGTCGAAAGCCAATATTGCTCTTTCGGACCAGCGATGACATTCCGGCAACAAGGACATCGCCAGGAAAACCGGCGCGGCAGCGATGGCGAGTCCGATGCCGATGTCGGTGTTTTTGTTGTTGCCGAAGCACCATTCCAGGGCAGCCCGAACATTGTTGATGGCGGCGAAGTGAGGAGCCCGTTCCTCACCGGTCCCCAGTTTTGGCCATCCGATCCCTGTTTGCTCCAGCCATCTCCGATAGTAGGCGGCGTGGCGCACTGCCAGATCGGCAGCCTCGGCATCATCGATCCGGATATCGAGAACGTAGGCGCGCGTGGTATCGAGGAGCCGGTAGCGCATCATCGCTCCGGCCGGACGCGTCGCCACAATCGATTTGGCGACGAGACTGTCCATGGCGCCCAGGACGGTCGATCGATCGAGGGGCGTGCTCGTCACCACCTCCAGCGCGGCATCGAGCGTGAAATGACCGACGAATACGGCGAGCCTGCGCAACACCACGCGCTCAAGGTCGGTCAGGAGCCCAAAGCTCCAGTCCAGCGTCGCCTGCAGGGTTTGCTGACGCGGCGGCGCGGTCCGCGAACCGAGCCACAGCAGTGTCAGGCGTTGATCAAGAAGTGCGGCGGTCTGTTGCAGCCCATAGGATTCGACGCGCCTGGCCGCCAGTTCGATGGAGAGCGCCACTCCGTCGAGCTTTCGACAGATGCTTGCGATGAGCAGGGCCTCCGCATCGCTGATGTCCAAACGAGCGCCGCCTGCCACCGCTCGTTCGACGAACAGTTGGGTGGCCGGGAAGGTCTGGACAACGGCCGCAGTCAGGCCAGGTTCGTCGGGCGGATAGGCAAGCGCATCCAACCGATAGATATGCTCGCCTTCGACCCGAAGCACCTCGCGGCTCGTCGCCAGGATGTGGACCTGTGACGCCGCATCGACAATGCTTGCTGCCAAAGGCGCCACCGCATCCAAGAGATGCTCACAGGTATCGAGGATCAAGAGAATCCGCTTGTTGCGCAAGTAAGCGATCAGATTGGGCGTGGCATCTTCTGTTTGAACGGATAGCCCAAGCATCGAGGCGACGGCTGTCGTCACCAGACCGGGATCACCGATCATTCCCAGATCGACGAACAGAACTGCCCCATAAAATGCGTCGATCAGATGATGTCCGATTGCGATCGCGACGGTGGTTTTGCCGACACCGCCGGCGCCAACGATGGTGACGAACCGCGAAGCATTCAGCTGCGCCGACAGCTTGAGAACGTCCTCATCCCGCCCGACCATTCTGCTCAAGCGGTTTGGAAGATTCGCATGCGGAAACCCGGCGGCGACGAACGGGGCTTCATCGTGTGGGCTGCCTAATCGCGAGACCGGTGCAACGAAGCAATAGCCGCGCCCCGGAAGCGTCGCGATGTAACGCGCGCCATCCTTTCCGTCGCCCAGCGCCTTGCGCAGTCCCGTCATGTGGAACCGCAGGCTGCCTTCCTCGACAACCACATCCGGCCAAACGCGCGCCATCAGATCCTTCTTGCTGACGACTTCATTCGGCGCGGAAGTCAGGACGATGAGAATTTCAAGGGCGCGCGAGCCCAACTCTACGGGAGCGCCTTCTCTTGTCAGGAGCCTTTCACCCGCAGCCAAATAGAAAGGGCCAAACGACAATCTGTCTTTGGCCTGACTTGCCGTTGTCGTCATGGCGTCTCTGCTTTTGGGAGCCGCCTGCACCCAGCGCTTTACTTTAGGTCAAGGAGCGCTCCCGCACCATAGGGAGTCTCCACTGTCTGGCGCCTCCTATCTGCTCAAAAAAGCGGCAGGGGGGCAGCGACTAACAAGAGCTCACGACGCATAACGGGCTAATCCCATCTCCCGGGGGTACGTCAAGCAGCGCAAATCGCATCCATCAACCCTAGGAGAGTCACATGGACACGACCAGAACCTCCGAAACAATCGACCAGGATCGCCGGCGATTTTTGGGCGCTGCCGCGGTCGGCATCGCCGCCGCAGGCGCCGCGAGCCTGCTCCCGTCACAAAAGGCCGCCGCATCAACCAGCGATGGCATCCGCCCCTTCACCGTTAGTTTCCCGCAGGAAGAGCTCACCGAGCTTCGCCGGCGCATCGTCGCTACGCGCTGGCCCGAGCGCGAGCTCGTATCCGACGAAGCCTCCCGGCGGATCTGGTCGACCCCGGCGACGGTAGGGCCAACGCAGGGCGTGCAACTCGCCACGATGCAGAAGCTCATGAAGTACTGGGGAACGGAATATGATTGGAGTAGATGCGAGGCGCGGTTGAAGGCGCTGCCGAATTTCGTCACCGAGATCGACGGCCTCGACATCCACTTCATCCACGTGAAATCCAAGCATCAGGGCGCCCTGCCTGTCATCATCACGCATGGCTGGCCCGGTTCGGTCATCGAACTCCTGAAGATCATCGATCCCTTCACCAATCCCACCGCGCACGGCGGTGCCGAGGCCGACGCGTTCGACGTGGTGATCCCGTCGATGCCGGGCTACGGTTTTTCCGGCAAGCCAACCGAAACAGGTTGGGATCCAGCGCGCATCGCGCGGGCGTGGATCGTGCTGATGAAGCGCCTCGGCTACGACCGGTATGTCGCGCAGGGTGGCGATTGGGGAGCACTTATCACCGAACAGATGGCTCTGATCGCACCTCCCGAACTGGCCGCCATCCACACGAACATGCCGGGGACCATTCCGCCCGAGATCGTGAAGGCGCTTGCCTCTGGCGGCCCGCCCCCTGCCGATCTCGGTCCCGACGAGAAGCGCGCCTACGAGCAGGTCGCGTTTTTCTACAAGAACGGCCTGGGCTACGCCAACGAAATGGCGCTTCGTCCGCAAACGCTCTACGGGATCGTCGATTCACCGGCCGGCCTGGCGGCGTGGATCCTCGATCACGATGCGGACAGCTGTGCGCTGATCGCCCGCTCCTTCGACGGAGAGCCGGAGGGCCTTACCCGCGACGACATCCTCGACAACATCACGTTCTACTGGCTGACCAACACGGCGATCTCGTCGGCGCGTCTCTATTGGGAACACTCGCAAACGGCGAAGGCCGGCTTCTTCGACGCCAAGGGCATCACAATTCCTGTCGGCGCCACTGCGAACCCCAGCGAGATCTACACAGCGCCGAAGAGCTGGACTGAACGCGCGTTCCCGAAGCTTCTGCATTACGGCCGCACAGACAAGGGCTGCCATTTCGCGGCCTGGGAACAGCCGAAGATCTTCACCGATGAGGTGCGCGCAACATTCAAGACGTTGCAGACCTGACGTGTTGGCGGAGGATGGCGCACCGGACGTGTGTCATCTTCCGCCATGCGGTAGCTGCGTAGCGAACTTCCGAAGGGAGCGACTGCAATGAACCCCCTCATCAAGACGCTTGCCGCCGCTGTGGCTTGCACCGTGCTCGCTACCGCTGCGCTCGCCCAGAGCACGGTCGTTCCCTTCGACAACGAGCCGGCGCCGAAGCTGATCGTGGAGCCGCCGCTTCCGGGCCCAATGGCCGGCGGCGTCGTGTTCATCCCGTACCGGGTGGAGAATCTGCGCATCCTGCCTGTGGGTGGGTCGGCCGCAAGTAACGTGTCTCCGCGTCTCGGGCATCTGCACGTCACTGTCGACGACCTGCCTTGGGCGTGGGCGGATTACGGTCAGAGCAACACCATCATCTTGGTGGGCATGCCCGGCGGCCAGCACAAGGTCCTGATCGAGGTGGTGGACCCCGAAGGCAATGTCTTCACTAAACAAACAATGACGTTCCACACTCCCGACAAGAAGGTGCAGCCATGAGTCTCTACCAACTGGCGGCTGCGCTGGTGTTCGGGCTTTGCACCCTCTCCGCGCCCGCCTTCGCAAATCCGGTCGAGGATCGCTCGATCCGGCCCTTCAAAATTCAGGTGCCGCAAACAGCGCTCGACGATCTTCGCGGCCGTATCGCAGAAACACGGTGGCCCGACCGGGAGACCGTAGATGACCAGTCGCAGGGCATTCAGCTCGCGAAGATCAGGCCGCTCGTCGAGTATTGGGGCACGGCCTACAACTGGCGGACAGCGGAAGCGAAGCTGAATTCCCTGCCTCAGTTCATGACCACGATCGACGGCGTGGACATTTACTTCATCCACGTTCGCTCGAAACATCCCCATGCCCTGCCGCTGATCATGACGCATGGCTGGCCTGGCTCGGTGCTGGAACTGCTCAAAACCGTCGGCCCGCTCACCGATCCCACCGCGCATGGCGGCAGTCCTGAGGACGCGTTCGACCTCGTACTGCCGTCGTTGCCGGGTTTCGGCTTCTCCGGCAAGCCAACCGAGACCGGCTGGGGTACAGGGCGCATTGCGCGAGCCTGGGCAGAGCTGATGAAGCGCCTCGGCTACACAGAATACGTCGGCCAAGGCGGCGACTGGGGCTCCCCCGTTTCGAATGCAATGGGCCGCCTGGCCCCTGCAGGACTTCTTGGCATCCATGTCAACCTGCCGGCTGTCGTACCACCTGAGATAGCCGCTGTGCTCGCCACCGGCGGACCAGTGCCGGCAGGCCTGACGGGTAAGGAGCGCACGGCATTCGACGCGCTCAGCATGGCCGCCAAGATGGGGAATAGATCCTACGCCACGATGATGGGCACCCGACCGCAGACGATAGGCTACGCCATCAATAACTCCCCTGCGGGGCTCGCAGCGTGGATGCTCGGGCATCCGGGCTTTTCAGGCTGGACCTACGACGATAGCGACCCTGAAAAGTCGCCGGACGAGGTGCTGGACGACATAACTCTGTACTGGTTGACGAACACCGCCACCTCGTCCGGGCGAATTTACTGGGAGTACGGCGGCGGCCGCAGTCCCGTTTTTGCCGACCCTGAAAAGACCAACGAAGTCTCGCTGCCGGTCGCCATCACGGTCTTTCCGGGAGAAGGCTATCAGGCCCCCGAGACGTGGGCCCGGCGCGCCTACCCCAACCTGATCTACTTCCATGAGGTCGACAAGGGCGGCCACTTCGCCGCGTGGGAGCAGCCGGAGCTCTTCTCCGCCGAGTTGCGCGCTGCCTTCAGGTCGCTGCGGCGAAGAAACTGAACTGACCGGAGGGCACAAAGAAGCATTCCCATCAAACTCAACGGAGGAGGCAGACATGACGATTGCCACTACCCGCAGCAATACCGCAGTCGAGACGCAAAAACCACGATCCCACGATATGAAGCTCGAGGTCGTAGTCATTCCAGTTTCCGATGTCGACCGCGCCAAGCTGTTCTATGCAGGCTTGGGTTGGCGGCTGGACGCCGACCTCATAGGCGACGAATTTCATATCATCCAGTTTACGCCTCCTGGCTCCCAGTGTTCGGTTGTCTTCGGCTCAGGCGTTGCACCGGGTCCTTATGCTCGTATCGAGCTCGACATCCTCGAAACCGCTGGTGAACTCGTCGTGTCGGACATCGAGTCAGCACGCGCCGAACTCGCCGATCGCGGGGTCGACGTAAGCGAAGTGTATCACTATGCCGGTGACAAAGGGCGCGTCAGCGGGCCCGATCCGGAACGACGCAGCTACGCCTCGTGGGCTTCCTTCAGCGACCCGGCCGGAAACAACTGGCTCTTGCAGGAGGTCACTGCGCGAGCGCCAGGCCGCGTCGACGCTGACGGCGCCACATTTGTCTCGTCGGCCGAGCTCGCAGCCGCGCTTCGGCGTGCATCTGTGGCTCATGGCGGGCACGAGCAGCGGACAGGCGGCCAGCGTGATGAGAACTGGCCGGAGTGGTACGCCGAGCACATGGTGGCGGAGCACGCCGGCCAACCGCTTCCGCCATGAGTACTTCGATTGAACGGACAGCGTCGCCGGCGCTTACCTGGCTAGAACACGCGGCATTCGACACACGCTGCGTGGTGCCACGATGGCAATACGTCCTACGCCTTGATGATGGAGTTCTGGCGGCTCCGACAAATGTATCTCAAACGAGCGGAGCGGGCTTCTGTCCCGAGCCGCACGCGAGACGAGCTTCTCACGCAACTTAACGCAGGAGGTAGATATGGACATCACTAGCACCGTCAGCAGTATCGCAGTTGAGACACAACGGCCGCGATCCTCGACATGAAGCTCGAAGTTGTTGTCATTCCCGTCTCGAATGTAGAGCGCGCCAAGCAATTCTACGAAGGGCTGGGCTGGAGACTCGACGCTGACTTTGTCGTTGGAGACACGTTCCGTGGGATACAGTTCACACCTCCCGGCTCGCCGGCCTCGATACACTTCGGCACCGGGATCACGACGGTCGCGCCCGGCTCTGCAAGCGGACTTTATCTTGTCGTTTCGGACATTGAATCGGCTCGCGCCGAGCTTATCGGCCGCGGCGTCGAGGTCAGCGAGGCGTTTCATCGCGAAGGCCCCGGCAAGCCAACGGTGAAAGGCCGCGATCCCCAGCGACGCAGCTACTCTTCATTCGCTACCTTCAAAGATCCGGACGGCAACGAATGGTTGCTTCAGGAAATCACCAGCCGGTTTCCCGGTCGCATCGACTCCAGCACCACGACCTACGCTTCCGAGGCGGATCTTGCTTCCGCGCTGCGACGCGCGTCGGAGGCCCACGGCGAGCACGAGAAGCGCAACGGCGGTCGGCGCGATGAGAACTGGCCGGACTGGTACGCGAAATACATGGTGGCTGAGCAGGCTGGCAACGAGCTTCCGCTGTGAAGGGTTCGGCACGCAGTGCGCATTCGAACCGTCCGCGCGGCGACATCGATCGAACCAAAAGGCGTCGTTGATGAAAGCAACCAAGGTACTGGTCGCCGCGGCGCTCGCAATGGCAATCGGGGCTCCGATTGCCGGTTTTCTAGGAGGCACGAACGTGGCGCAGTCCATAATCTCCACACCAATGCGGGTTCCGTTTCTTCACGAACTCTCTGCCTATCGGCTTGAGGAAAAATCGGAGCTTGCTTCGCTCGAAACGGCGCACGAGTGGATAAATTCACCGCCGCTGACGGCGTCGGCTGTGCATGGCAAGGTCGTCCTCATCGATTTCTGGACTTACACCTGCATCAACTGGCTGCGCACGCTTCCCTACGTTCAGGCCTGGGACGAGAAATACCGGAAGCATGGTCTGGTGGTGATCGGAATCCACGCCCCGGAGTTCGCATTCGAAAAAGACCTGAACAACGTGCACCGGGCGGCGAAAGACCTGCGGATCGATTATCCGATCGCCGTCGACAACGACCATCTCATATGGCGGGCCTTCAGCAACCAGTATTGGCCGGCACTCTATTTCATCGATTCGCGGGGACGTGTCCGGTATCATCATTTTGGCGAGGGGTCATACCAACAATCGGAAATGGTCATCCAGGAATTGCTGGCCGAGGCTGGCGCTGGTGGATTCGATCGTGAGCCTGTATCGGTGGATGCCCGCGGCATCGAAGCGGCGGCCGATTGGGAGAGCCTCAAGTCTCCGGAGAACTATTCCGGATATGAACGCACCCAGAATTTTGCATCCAGCGGCGAGCTGGTCTTGGACGAGCCGCATGCCTACGAATTGCCGGCGCGGTTACGCCTGAATGAGTGGGGGCTGTCGGGCGATTGGACGGTAAGGAAAGAAAACGCCGTACTGAACAAGCCCGACGGCCGCATCGTCTACCGTTTCCACGCACGCGACCTTCATCTGGTCATGGGTCCGACATCGCCGGGAACGTCCGTGAGATTTCGCGTGCTGATCGACGGACAGCCACCAGGCACGGCTTACGGCATCGACGTCAATGAAAAGGGCGAAGGTGCAGTGACAGAGCAGCGCCTGTACCAGCTGATTCGACAATCGAAACCCATCGTCGATCGCCAGTTCGAGATCGAGTTTCTCGACTCGGGCGTGGAGGTCTTTGCCTTCACGTTTGGCTGATCGTCCGGACAACACTAGAGGTTCTCAAATGCATTCGTTCAATATCCCGGATGAGATCGACCAAGAACGCCGACGGTTCTTTGGCGCCACCGCGATGGCTCTCGCCGCCACTCAGTTCGGCCTGATGGGCCCGGCACAAGCGCAAGAGGCGACGGGAGAGCCCGTTGGGGCGTCCCTCGGACCCTTGAAGCAGATCGATGCCGGCCTGTTGAGCGTCGGCTATGCCGAGCTTGGACCCGCCGACGGCCCGCCCGTCATCCTGCTGCATGGCTGGCCGTATGACATCCACACCTATGCCAATGTCGCGCCTCGGCTGGCGGCGAAAGGCCACCGCGTGATCGTGCCGTACCTGCGCGGATACGGGCCGACTCGTTTCCTGTCGCACGATACGATTCGCAACGGCCAGCAGTCGGCGATCGCCGCCGACATTGTCGCCCTGATGGACGCACTGGGCATCGAAAAGGCGACGATTGGCGGCTGCGACTGGGGCGCCCGCACCGCGAACATCATTGCCGCGCTATGGCCTCAACGCTGCAAGGCTTTGGTCTCGGTAAGCGGCTACCTCATCGGCAACCAGCAAGCCGGCAAGCTGCCGCTGCCACCCAAGGTCGAGTTGCAATGGTGGTATCAATATTACCTCGCCACCGATCGCGGCCGCGCTGGCTACGAGAAATACACGCGAGATTTCGCCAAGCTGATCTGGCAACTCGCGTCCCCCCAGTGGAACTTCGACGATGCCACATTCGAGCGCAGCGCCGCGGCCTTGGACAATCCCGATCACGTGGCCATTGTGGTCCACAACTATCGCTGGCGGCTCGGACTGGCCGCTGGCGAGCAGCAATATGACGCGTTTGAGGAGCGACTCGCGCAGGCACCAGTCATCGGCGTGCCGACGGTCACGCTCGAGGGCGACGCCAATGGGGCGCCGCATCCGGACGCCAGCGCGTACGCCAAGATGTTCTCAGGGAGATACGCGCATCGGGTTGTCACCGGAGGCATCGGGCACAACCTGCCCCAGGAAGCGCCGCAGGCCTTCGCTGATGCCGTTGTCGAGGTCGACGCCTGATCGAGTTCACGGTAACCGCCCCCGGCGGTTACCGCTGCCAGCAAAAAGAATGCCCATGAGCCGCATCGCAAGGGTTGTCTACACGGCCAGGACCGCAACTACGGGCGGCCGCGAAAATGGCGCCTCGCGCAGCTCCGACGGCCTTCTGGACATCTGGCTTTCGGCGCCCGGATCGGCGCGCATAGGCACCAATCCGGAGCAGTTGCTCGCGGCCGGCTGGTCGGCCAGCTTCGCAAGCGCAATCGCATCTGCGGCCCACGAACGAAAAATCGCGCTGCCTGCAGGGGTGAGCATCAAGGCCGAGGTGAATCTGAACTACGGAGAAAACGGCCACTTTCTCAGCGTCCAACTGGATATTGCCGTGCCGGATCTGGAGCGTGATGTCATACAACTTCTGGTGGATGAAGCGCACGAGATCTGTCCTTACTCCAAAGCGACACGGGGCAACATCGATGTCATAACGAGGATCGTCTGATCTGACCTAAATCGCCCGTCGACGTTGAAGGGACCTCGCTCCCGGCCTGTTCTGGGTCAGATCATGATCATGCCCACGTCGACGCGAATGTCCGCTTCGATATCCGCGGGCTCGAAGCGGCCGGTCCGTTGTCGGCCCAACTGCGGTCATTCGGGAACCGTGGATGACCGCTTCTGTCGCATAGCTGCCGCTCCTTACCGCCCCCGCGACAAACTTCCCAATATCCCGCGCACGATCGCCCGGCCGACCGACGAACCCACAGAGCGCACCACCGACTTGATCGCGGCTTCCGCCACCGTCTGGCGATTGGACGGGCGCGGCGCCGGTGCGCGCCTACCACCCGATTGCGGTGCCGGGTCGTCATTGCCGAAGCCGGGAATGGTCCAGCGCGAACCGCCGCCTCCCGCCTGCTGCGCCTGCTCTTCGGCGTCCTGCGCCTCCCTGGCCTTTTTCTGCAGCATCTCGAAAGCCGATTCGCGATCGATGACCTGATCGTACTGGCCGGCGACCGGGCTTTCCTGGATCAGCTTTTGCCGCTCGGCAGGGGTGATCGGCCCAAGGCGCGAGGCCGGCGGGCGGATCAGCGTTCGCTGCACCATGGATGGAACACCCTTGGTTTCGAGCGTCGAGACCAGCGCCTCGCCGGTGCCAAGCTGGGTGATCGCGGTGGCGCAATCGAAGTCGGGATTCGGCCTGAAGGTCTCGGCTGCGGTCTTCACCGCCTTCTGCTCGCGCGGCGTATAGGCGCGCAGCGCATGCTGCACCCGGTTGCCGAGCTGGGCGAGAACCGTTTCTGGAACATCGAGCGGGTTTTGCGTGACAAAATAGACGCCAACGCCCTTCGAGCGGATCAGCCGAACCACCTGTTCGACCCGGTCGATCAGCACTTTCGGTGCGTCCTCGAAAAGCAGGTGCGCTTCGTCGAAGAAGAACACCAGCTTCGGCCTGTCGGGATCGCCGACTTCAGGCAGCACCTCGAACAGCTCCGACATCAGCCACAACAGGAAGGTCGCATAGAGCCGCGGATTCATCATCAGCTTGTCGGCGGCAAGCACGCTGATGGCGCCGCGCCCGTCACGGGTGGTGCGCATGATGTCGGCGATGCGCAAGGCCGGCTCGCCGAAGAAATGCGCCGCGCCTTGCTGCTCCAAAACCAGCAGCGTGCGTTGGATGGCTCCCACGGAAGGCTTGGTCACATTGCCGTAACGCGAACCCAACTCGTCCGCGCGCTCGGCGATGTTGGCCAGCAGCGCCTGCAGGTCCTTCATGTCGAGCAGCAGCAGGCCTTCCTCGTCCGCCAGCCGGAAGGCGATGTTCATGATGCCTTCCTGTGCCTCGGTCAGGTTCATCAGGCGCGACAGAAGCAACGGCCCCATTTCGGAAACGGTGGCGCGGATCGGGTGGCCCTGCTCGCCGAACAGATCCCAGAAAATGACCGGAAATTCCTGGAAGTCATACGGGTCTAGCTTGACCTGCTCGGCCCGCTTGACGAGGAAATCCTGTGCCGTGCCCATCATGGCGATGCCGGACAGGTCGCCTTTGATGTCGGCGCAGAACACCGGCACGCCGGCATTGGAAAAACCTTCGGCCAAGATCTGCAAGCTGACGGTCTTGCCTGTGCCGGTGGCGCCGGTCACCAGGCCGTGACGATTTCCATATTGCAGCAGCAGGTGCTCGGCACGCTGATAGCTGTCGTCCGGCTTGCGGCTGGCGCCGATGAAAATGCTGGTGTCGTCAGCCATAAGTCGGGTCTCCGCAAACTGATGTGTTTAAGCCAGTGGGCTTACCGCAGGTATAGTGAGGCCCTTGCACAGCGACAATGCCAATCGTTCAAGTGGGGGCCAATCGTTCAAGTGGGGCCAATCGTCCAAGTGGGGGCCAATCGTCCAAATCGGTTTTTTGGAGCTTGCGGATTTTGCCGGTGTTTGGCAATCGTTCATGGTTCGTCCATGCACGCTACCTATATCTGATGGATTGAATTCCGACCCTGAAAGCGCATTGCATTGCGATATCGGACGGTGGACCATAGACTGAACTGCTCCAGGCTGGTGCGGCCGCATGAAAGTGAGGAAGACGGATGGGCGCTGGAGCCTTGATCCAGGACGTTGAACCCGAGAATGCCGAGCGCCAGCGATGGCTGGCCCTGGCGGAAAAGGCGTTGGCTGGCGCATCCTTCGAGGAAAAGCTGGTCTCGCACACCGACGACAACATCCGTATCGAACCGCTCTACGACCGCAGCATCGCAGCGGAACCGATCGTGCGCGCAAACCCGAAATTGCCCTGGATCGTCAGCCAGCGCATCGATGACCCGGACATCGAGCGCGCCAGAACCCAGGCCCTGGAAGACGTAGCCCAAGGCGCGACGGGATTGTCGCTTGTCTTCGAAGGCGCGCCGAACGCATTCGGCTACGGCCTGCCGAGAACGGCGCAGGCGCTGGAGACAGTGCTGGACGGCGTACCGCTCAACCGCATCCAGGTCCGTATCGATGCGCATCCGTGGAGCCGCGCCGTGGCCGACTGGCTGGTGGCGTTCCTGAGCAAGCGCCGTTCGGATCCGGCAAAGCTCAACCTCTCCTTCGGCATCGATCCGGCGGCGATCTTCGCCGGAACCGGCCGGCTGCGCATGTCGATCGAGGCGCTACGGGCCTCGATGCCGCAGTCGCTGGCGCATTTCTTCTCGATGGGCGTTCCGGGCGTGCTCCTGGAGGCGGACGGGCGCGTGTTCCACAACGCCGGCGCCACGGAGGCGCAAGAGCTTGGCATCATGCTGGCTTCCGCCGTGTCCTACCTGAGAATGTTCGAGACGGCGCGGCAGCCGCTTGTCTATGCCGCACCCCATATCGGCTTCGCGCTCAGCGTCGACCAGGACCAGTTCCTGTCGGTAGCCAAGGTGCGGGCGCTGCGCAGGCTTTGGGCACGGCTGCAGGAGGCCTGCTCGATCCCCAATTCCACCGCCAATATCCATGCCGAGACGTCGTTTCGCATGATGACGGCCATGGATCCGGAAACCAACATCCTGCGCACCACGATTGCCTGCTTTGCCGCGGCATCCGGCGGCGCCGATTCGATCTCCATCCTGCCGCACACGATCGCGCATGGCTTGCCGGCGGGTTTTGCCCGCCGCGTCGCCCGCAACGCGCAGCTGATCATGGCCCATGAGAGCCATATCGATCATGTCGCCGATCCAGCCTATGGCTCCGGCGGGGTCGAAGCGCTGACCGCGGAACTGTGCGAGATGGCGTGGGCGGAACTACAGACGATCGAGGCCGAGGGTGGCGTCCTGTCCAGCCTTCAGGACGGACATATCCAGAAGCGCGTTCACGCCGCGGCGGCGCGACGCAACGCAGCCTACCAGGCTGGCGAGCGGGTCATCATCGGCACCACGCTCTACCCGTCGAAAAGCGAACGTCCCGTCGAGACGCTGGCAGCGGAACGGCGGCCCGCCTTCACCGAAGGCGTTGCCGTCTGCGAACCCCTTTTTCCGGTCCGCATAGACCAATCGATCGGAGCCGCCTCTTGATCCCGGATTTCAGCCAGATCGGCTGGGTATCGCCACGCCGCGCACCCGTCGAGGTCAAAGGCCAGCGGATCACGCCGGAAGGCCTTGTCGCCAGGCATCTGTACAATCAAAGCGACCTCAAGGGGTTGCCACATCTCGACACCTATCCCGGCCTGCCGCCCTTCGTGCGCGGCCCCTACCCGACCATGTATGTCCAGCAGCCCTGGACGATCCGGCAATATGCCGGCTTCTCGACGGCGGAGGAGTCCAACGCTTTCTACCGGCGCAATCTTGCCGCCGGCCAGAAAGGACTGTCGGTCGCCTTCGATCTCGCCACGCATCGCGGCTACGACAGCGACCATCCGCGTGTCGCCGGCGATGTCGGCATGGCGGGCGTCGCCATCGATTCCATTCTCGACATGCGGCAGCTCTTCGACGGCATTCCGCTCGGCGACATGACGGTGTCGATGACCATGAACGGCGCGGTGCTGCCGATCATGGCGCTTTACATCGTGGCGGCGGAAGAACAGGGCGTTGCGCAGAAGGATCTCGCCGGAACCATTCAGAACGACATTCTGAAGGAGTTCATGGTCCGCAACACCTACATCTATCCGCCGAAGCCCTCGATGCGGATCGTTTCGGACATCTTCTCGTATACGTCGAAGAACATGCCGAAGTTCAATTCGATCTCGATCTCCGGCTATCACATGCAGGAGGCCGGAGCGACGGCCGACCTGGAGCTCGCCTATACGATCGCCGACGGCATCGAATATGCCCGCGCCGGCGTTGCGGCGGGCTTGGATATCGACCGCTTCGCCCCGCGCCTGTCCTTCTTCTGGGCGATCGGCATGAACTTCTTCATGGAAGTCGCCAAGCTGCGGGCCGCGCGCCTGCTGTGGGCGACCTTGATGGCGAAGAATTTTTCGCCCAAGGACGAGCGGTCGCTGTCGCTGCGCACACACTGCCAGACCTCGGGCTGGTCGCTGACGGCGCAGGACCCCTACAACAACATCATTCGCACCATGATCGAGGCAATGGCGGCGACGCAGGGCCACACGCAGTCGCTGCACACCAATTCCTTCGACGAGGCGATGGCGCTGCCGACCGACCATTCGGCGCGGATCGCCCGCAACACGCAGCTGATCCTGCAGAAGGAATCCGGCACCACGCGCATCATCGACCCGTGGGGCGGTTCGGCCTATCTCGAACGGCTGACGCATGATCTGGCTGCGCGCGCGCTTTCCCATATCGAAGAAATCGAGGCGCTCGGCGGCATGGCCGCGGCGACCGAACAAGGCATTCCCAAACTGCGCATCGAGGAAGCGGCGGCCCGCACGCAGGCACGCATCGATTCCGGTGAGCAGATGCTGGTCGGCGTCAATGCGCATCGCCCCGAGACCGACATCAAGGTCGACGTGCTGAAGATCGACAATGCCGAAGTCAGGGCGCGGCAATTGTCGAAGCTGCAGCGGCTGAAAGGCACACGCGATGTCGGCGCGGTCGAGAGCGCGCTCGATGCGCTGACCCGTGCCGCTGAAGGCAATGAAAACCTGCTGGAGTTCGCCGTCCGCGCCGCGCGCGCCAATGCCACGGTCGGCGAAATCTCGTTCGCCCTGGAAAGAACCTTCGGCCGCCATGTCGCTACGGTGCAGACGATCTCCGGTGTCTATCGAAAGGCGCTCGGCGACAATTCCGTGGTCGAAGGGTTGCAGGACAAGCTTGAAGCCTTTGAGAAGAAATCTGGTGGCAAGCCGCGCATCCTCGTTGCCAAGATGGGACAGGACGGCCACGACCGTGGACAGAAAGTCATCGCCACCGCCTTCGCCGATCTCGGCTTCGACGTCACCGTCGGTGCGATGTTCCAGACACCGGATGAGATCGCCAGGCTGGCGGTCGCACATGACGTTCATATCATCGGCGCCTCTTCACTGGCGGCGGGACATCTGACGCTGATCCCGGAATTGGGCGATGCGCTGAAGAAGCTCGGCCGCGGCGACATGCTGATCGTCGCCGGCGGCGTCATCCCGCCACAAGACTATGACGCGGTGCTGCAAGCCGGTGCTGCGGAAATCTTCCCGCCGGGCACGGTCATTCCGGAAGCGGCGGATCGCCTGCTGGACCGTCTGCTGAAGGCCTGACGGGAGCTGTTATAATCTCTGTTGCAACAACACTTCGCTCTGGTTATAATCGGCGTTGCAACAGGATGATCCATCATGAACACGACCATTCGCAAGATCGGCAATTCCGAAGGTGTAATCCTGCCCAAGGAGCTGCTTGAACGTCTGAACCTCAAAGCCGGCGACCAGCTTCAGATTCTCGAAACGGATAAGGACATCGTCCTCAAGGCGGTGGACGACAGTTTCGAGCGGCAGATGGAAGCAGCTCGCAAGGTCATGGACAAGTACAAGGTCGCACTACAGAAACTCGCCGAATGAGCTGGGAGTTTCTATCACGTCGCGCGGTCGAAGCGATGCATGCCGAGCAATTGCGCAGGCACGGCGGAGCGCAAGGTTTGAGAGATGAAAATGCGCTCGAATCGGCGCTCGCCCGCGCTGAAAACAAGGCGAACTATGGGGACCCGTCGGTCGAGGATCCCGCCGCTGCCTATGTCTTTGGCATTGCCAGGAATCATGCCTTTGTCGACGGTAACAAGCGTACAGCCATCGTGGCCGCCGGCGCATTTTTGATTGTGAACGGCCATGTTCTGACAGCTGACAACGGCACGCTTTACGAATTCGTCATGGCCGTCGCTTCCGGCGAAATCGATGAAGCCGGAGCCGCGGCTTTCTTCCGCGACCATGTCGTCAAGCTCGAAGACTAACTGTCGGAGAGCTTGACGATCTCCCATTCCTTGCCGTTGACCACAGCCACGTCGCCGACCTTCTTGCCGAACAGGGCGACGGCCATCGGCGACACGTGGGAAATGGTGCCCTTGGCCGGGTCGGCCTCGTCCTCGCCGACGATTTTCCAGTGCACCTTCCTGTCGTCATCGCCCTCGAGCGTGACGCCCATGCCGAAGCGCACCAGATCGCTGCCCGGCTCCGGCACGGACAGTTCGGCGTTTTCGCGCCGGGCGGTCCAATAGCGCAAGTCGCGCGACACCACCGCAATGCGCTCGCGGTCCGCCTTCCTTTCGGCCTGCGCCAATATGTCGCGCAGATCGGCCAGATTCTCCTCGATCATCGCCAGGCCGGTCTCCGTCACCAGGTTGCGGTGCTGGCTGATCGGCCGCTCGCCGATGCCGGCGATGGCGTTTTCGCTGTCTTCCTCTCGGGTAAAAGCTCTGCTCATCCGCTGAGCTTAGGCGCGGAGAGGCTGCTCGACAAGCCATTGTCGCTGCGCTGGCAAGCAGCGACAGACCGTCTGGCACGAATCCTGCGGTGTCTGGGTGGAACGCTGGGATCCTGTGCCGATGTTGAACAGACGAACGTTTTTAACCGGAACCGCCGGCTTTGCCGTCTTGGGCCTCTCGCTTGGCAGAGCGGCAGCTGCCAACCTGAGCGGCATCGAGAAAGCCTCGATGCGCGGTTCGATCAACGCCACCGAACTTGGCGTCTCACCTGGCACCTTCGATGATCAGAGCAAGGCCTTCGCCAAGCTCCTGCGTGATGCCAACGACCGCGACATGCCGGTGTTCCTCCCGCCCGGCACCTATGTGGTGTCCAACCTCTCGCTGCCCAGCCGCGTGCGTCTTTCCGGCGTGCCGGGCGCAACGCGGATCGTCTATGGCGGTGATGGCCACCTGTTCATGGCCGAACAGGCCGACCATATCGAACTCAGCGGGCTGGTCTTCGATGGCAGCAACCGCTCGATGGGCGACTACGCGCAAGGATTGCTCGATCTGCGCCGGGTCGCGCACCTCGTTGTCGACAATTGCCAGATAACCGGCAGCGGCAAGAACGGATTGGCGCTGGAACACGCGGCGGGCCGGATCGAGCGCTCGGACATATCAGGGGCTGCCGATGCCGGCATCTATTCGGTCGAGGCTGATGGGCTGGCAATCACGGGCAACACCGTCTCCGACTGCGCCAATGGCGGCATCCTGGTGCACCGCTGGCGGGCGGCGGAAGATGGCACCATGGTCACCGGCAACCGCGTCGAGCGCATCCAGGCGCGCAGTGGCGGCACCGGGCAGAACGGCAATGGCATCAACGCCTTCCGGGCCGGCAATGTCGTCATTTCGGGCAACATCGTCTCGGACTGCGCCTTCTCGGCAATCCGCGCCAACAGCGCCAGCAATCTGCAGATTTCAGGCAACACCTGCTCGCACTCGGGCGAGACCGCGGTCTATTCCGAATTCTCGTTCGAAGGCGCCATCATCAGCAACAACATCGTCGACGGCGCCGCCAACGGCATCTCGATCGTCAACTTCAACGAAGGTGGCCGCATGGGTGTCTGCTCGGGCAACATCGTGCGCAATCTGTCGACCAGCGGTCCCTACCCCGCTGACGCGCCCGGCTTTGGCGTCGGCATTGGCGTCGAGGCCGACACCACCGTTTCCAACAATGTCATCGAGAACGCACCGCTCTATGGCATGCAGATCGGCTGGGGGCCGTACCTGCGCAATATCGTGGCGACCGGCAACATCATCCGCAAGACTGGAACCGGCATCGTCGTCAGCGTGGTCGAGGGCGCCGGCACGGCCGTCATCTCGGACAATGTCATCGATGGCGCGCTGAACGGCGCCGTTGTCGGCCAGCGCTGGGCCGAGCCGGCGACAGGCGACCTGACATCATTGGACAAGAGCGGTTACGCGCACCTGACCGTCGAGCGCAATCACGTCAGCTGAATGCTGGACTTCTAGTCCAAGGCCACTGTCGGCCTCAGCGCCCCGACCTTGGCGCCAATCCGGCTTTCAATCGGAGCGTTGGCCAGTTCGAGCAGCTTCGCCGCCAAAGCCTCGTCCGCGTGCAGCAGCCTGGCAAGGACGGCGGCAACCATGGCTTCGCCGGCGCGGCCGGCACCGTCATCGCATTTGAGCGCGATGCCGAGGCCAATTTCCGGAATTGCGGCACAGTGAACACCTTCGGCGCCGCCTTTCGCAAAAATCCGCCCGGGCGCGGCCTCCATCAGAGCGACATCGGCACGGCCGGTGCCAGCGACGAAGAACGGTTCTGCCATGCAGGCGGTCATCAGACGCTTTGCGGCCTTGGCTCGCTCGGGACCAAAACCATTTGTCGTGGCCATACGGGCAAAGCCGAGGGCGAAGCTCCTGAGCGGCACCGCGTAGGTCGGGATCGAGCAGCCGTCGGTCGCTCGTTCATCGGCACCATGGACAGCGCCCGTCACTGCCTGCATGACGTCGCGCACCATCTCCTGCAAGGCGTGCTCCGGCTTGACATAGCCGCGGTGTCCAATGCCAGCGTGGACACAGGTGCAGAGGAAGCCGGAATGCTTGCCGGAGCAGTTGTTGTGCAGCGCGTTCGGCGAACCGCCGGCGCGGGCCATCGCAATCTCCGCGTCATGACTGGAGGGCCAATGCGCGCCGCATTCCAGCGCCGTCCCGTCCAGCCCGGCCCTGGCCAGCATGGAACGCGCCAACTCTACATGCGCCGGCTCGCCCGAATGGGAGGCACAGGCAAGCGCCAGTTCGCGGTTGCCGAAGCCATAGGCATCGGCCGTGCCGCTTTCGACCAGCGGCAATGCCTGGATCGCCTTGACCGCGGAGCGCGGAAACACCGGCCTCGAGGTGTCGCCGATCTCCAGGACCGGCTTGCCGTCGGCATCGAAGACCGCGACAGCACCGCGATGGGCGCTCTCGACGATCGCGCCGCGCAAGACTTCGATCAGAACCGGATTTGTCATGAACCCTCCCGCTTGCGCATGACCTCGAAGATCGGAACCAATCTTCGAGGTCATGCGCAGAATCAAAGTGTTACAGCGTCCTTTGCGCGCCTCAAAAGGTGCGCGGCGCTGTAATGCGGGCGGTTTATCTGATCCGGTCGAGAATGGAAACGTAGTTGGCGACCGCCGCGCCACCCATGTTGAAGATGCCGCCGAGTTTTGCGCCCGGCACCTGGATGCCGCCGGCTTCGCCGACAAGCTGCATGGCGGTCAGAACATGCATGGAAACACCGGTGGCGCCGATCGGGTGGCCCTTGGCCTTCAGCCCGCCCGACGGATTGACGGGCAGGCGGCCATCCCTGGCGGTCTCGCCGCTCATGGCGAGCTTTGCCCCCTCGCCCGGCTTGGCCAGGCCCATCGCCTCATACTCGATCAGTTCGGCGATGGTGAAGCAGTCATGCGTCTCGACGAAGGACAGATCGTCGAGCGTCACGCCGGCATTCTTCAGCGCACGTGTCCAGGCTTGTTCGCAGCCTTCGAAGGTCAGGATGTCGCGCTTCGACATCGGCAGGAAGTCCTGCACATGCTCGTTGGCGCGGAAGGCAACGGCGCGGCGCATCTTCAGTGCCGTCGCGGTGTCGGCAAGGACAAGGGCCGCGGCGCCGTCGGAGACCAGCGAGCAGTCGGTGCGCTTCAACGGGCCGGCAACGAAGGGGTTCTTTTCGCTTTCCTGGCGGCAGAACTCATAGCCGAAATCCTTGCGCATCTGCGCGTAGGGATTGTCGACGCCGTTCTTGTGGTTCTTGGCGGCAATCATCGCCAGCGCGTCCGACTGGTCGCCATAGCGCTGGAAATAGGCCTGCGCGATCTTGCCGAAGACCCCGGCGAAACCCGCCGGCGTCTCGCCATCCTCGGGCAGATAGGAAGCCTTGAGCAGGTTCTTGCCGATTTCGGGTCCCGGCGTCGTCGTCATCTGCTCGGCGCCGACCACCAGCACGATGCGAGCAGCGTTGGCGTCGATGGCACGGATGCCCTGCCTGACCGCCGCCGAACCGGTGGCGCAAGCGTTTTCGACGCGCGTCGCCGGTTTGAAGCGCAGCCGGTCGTCGGCCTGAAGCACCAGGCTTGCGGTGAAATCCTGCGCCGAAAAGCCGGCGTTGAAGTGGCCGAGCACGATCTCGTCGACCTCGTCCGGCCCGATGCCGGCATGGTCGAGTGCGTCGGTCGCCACCTTGACGATAAGATTTTCGAGCGTCTCGCCCTCGAGCTTACCGAAGCGCGAATGCGCCCAGCCAACGATGCATGCGGTCATGGCGGTCTCCATCCTTGGCGCCAGCCTAGCATGAGGGCTCATGGCGCACTTCGCCTTTATTGTTCAAATATAAACAATCATGCCCGTGCCGGGAAGGGCCGGAACTGGACAATCGCTTGGTGCAGGCTAGCGACCACCGATTTTTTTGTTGATTGACCCGTCAATAAAAAATAATCCTGCTTCAAAGGACCCTAGCGAGATGCCGAAAGTCGGAATGGAACCCCTGCGCCGCAAGGCGCTCATCGACGCGACGATCTCGGCGATCGGCGAACGCGGCTCGCTCGACGTGACCATGTCCGAGATCGCCGGCCGCGCCGGCGTGTCCTCGGCCCTTGCCCATCATTATTTCGGCGCCAAGGACGAACTGTTGCTGGCGACGATGCGCCACATCCTGGCCGAACTGACCATCGACACGCGGCGCGCCCTTGGTGCCGCCGGCAGCCCGCGCGAGCGCGTTTCGGCGGTCGTGGCCGTCAACTTCTCCGACCTCCAGTTCCAACCGCAAACCATCGCCGCCTGGCTCGCCTTCTATGTCGAGGCGCAGAAATCGGCGGCGCTGCGCCGGCTACTCAAGGTCTATGCGCGACGCCTGCACTCCAACCTGTTGAGCGGGCTGACCGGCATCTTGCCGAGAGCCGAGGCCGATCGCGTCGCCGAAGCGACCGCGGCGCTGATCGACGGGCTCTACATAAGGCGGGCGCTGAAGGACGGCGTGCCCAACGCCGCGACCGCGGTCGCGCTGGTCGAAGACTATCTCGAAACCAAACTCGGCGAGCGGCGCAAACAGTGATAACGAAGCGACCCAATTTCCTGATCGTCATGGTCGATCAGCTCAACGGTACGTTGTTCCCGGATGGGCCAGCGGACTTCCTGCATGTGCCGCATCTCAAGGCTCTGGCCGCCCGCTCGGCGCGCTTTGCCAACAACTACACCGCATCGCCACTTTGCGCGCCAGGGCGGGCCTCGTTCATGAGCGGGCAGTTGCCGTCTCGCACCGGGGTCTATGACAATGCCGCTGAATTCGTCTCGTCGATCCCGACCTTTGCCCATCATCTGCGCGCCGCCGGCTACTACACCTGCCTGTCGGGCAAGATGCATTTCGTCGGACCGGACCAGTTGCACGGCTTCGAGGAGCGGCTGACCACCGACATCTATCCGGCCGATTTCGGCTGGACGCCGGATTACCGCAATCCCGGCGAGCGCATCGAATGGTGGTATCACAATCTGGGCTCGGTGACCGGCGCTGGCGTCGCCGAGACCACCAACCAGATGGAATATGACGACGAGGTCGTGTTCCTGGCCACGCAGAAACTCTATCAGCTTTCGCGCGAGCAGGACGATGCGAACCATCGGCCCTGGTGCCTCACCGTTTCGCTGTCGCACCCGCACGATCCCTATGTGGCCCGCAAGCAGTATTGGGATCTCTACGAACACTGCCAGGCGCTGGACCCGGAAACCGGGTTCATCGCGCATGACGAGCAGGACACGCATTCGCAGCGGCTGTACCACGCCAGCGACTATCCGTCTTTCGAGATCACCCCTGAACAAGTACGTCGTTCCCGGCGCGGCTATTTCGCCAACATCTCCTATGTCGATGACAAGCTCGGCGAGCTTCTGGACGTCCTGCAGCGAACGCGCATGCTGGACGAGACCATCATCCTGTTCTGCTCGGACCATGGCGACATGCTCGGCGAGCGCGGCCTGTGGTTCAAGATGAGCTTCTTCGAAGGCTCGGCGCGGGTGCCGCTGATGATTGCCGGCAAGGGCGTTCGCGCCGGACTGATCGAAGCGCCCGTCTCCAATCTCGATGTAGCGCCGACGCTTTGCGACCTCGCCGGCATCGACATCGGGGCGATCGCACCGTGGACCGACGGCCAGTCGCTGCTGCCGCTTGCCAATGGAGGGCAGCGCGCCGCGCCTGTGTTGATGGAGTATGCGGCGGAGGGCTCCTGCGCACCACTCGTTGCGATCCGCGACGGCAGATACAAATTCGTCCATTGCGAGTTCGACCCGCCGCAACTGTTTGATCTCGAGACCGATCCGCTCGAGCGAGACAATTTGGCCGGCGACCCGGCCAATGCAGACTTGGTGGCGGCATTCATGAGCAAGGTCCGCGCGCGCTGGGACATGGCCGGCTTCGACGCCGCCGTGCGCGAGAGCCAGGCGCGCCGCTGGGTCGTCTATCCGGCGCTGCGCAACGGCGCCTATTACCCATGGGATTTCCAGCCGCTGCAAAAGGCGTCGGAACGCTACATGCGCAATCACATGAACCTCGACAATCTCGAGGAGAGCAAACGGTATCCACGAGGCGAATGATGGCAGACCTACTCGTCCCCTCCCTCGACCATCTCAGGCAGGCCTATGCCGTCACCTCGCGGGCGACACAGATTACGCCGCTGCTGGAATCGGCGGCACTTGCGCGCGAGACGGGCGCCGCCCGCGTGTTCATCAAGCCGGAATCGCTGCAATGGGCAGGCTCGTTCAAGATACGCGGCGCCTATTGGCGGCTGAAGCAGCTTTCGGCCGACGAGGCGAAGAAAGGCGTCGTCGCCTATTCCTCCGGCAATTTTGCGCAAGGGCTGGCGGCGGCCGGCCAGACACTCGGCATTCCGGTCACCATCGTCATGCCGATCGATGCACCCGTCGCCAAACGCGACGCCACCGCAGGTTATGGCGCCCGTGTCGTGCTGACCGACCATGGCGAGCGCGCACGTGAGGAAGTCGCCGCCGCCAAGGCGCGCGAGATCGCCGAGACCGAAGGGCTGGCCCTTCTGCATCCGTTCGACGATCCGGAGATCGTCGCCGGTCAGGCGGGCGCCGGCCTCGAAGCGCTCGACCAGCTTGCCGCCAAGGACGCCAGCGCCGACCTTTTGTTCTGCTCGGTCGGCGGCGGCGGACTGATCGGCGGCGTTTCGCTCGCCTTCCATTATCTGTCGCCCGCCACCGAGATCATCGGCGTCGAGCCGGAAGGTTTCAACGGCATGGGCTCGTCGCTGGCGCATGGCAGCATCGAGACGATGCCGATCGGCCCGAAGTCGATCTGCGACGGGTTGATGTCACGACGGCCCGGCGACGCTCCGTTCGCGGCGGTCAAGACCGCAGGTGTTCGTGGCATCACCGTCGACGATCAATCGGTGCGGCGCGCCATGCGGATCGCCTTCGAGCGCATGAAGCTGGTGCTCGAACCGTCAGGGGCTGCCTCGCTGGCGGCGCTGCTCGGCGGCAAGGTGGATGTAAAGGGCAAGACCGTGCTCGTGATGGCAACTGGCGGCAACGTCTCGCTCGCCGATTTCATTACGCATATGAACGATGGGCTGAAATGAACCATGCTTGAAGCGGATTTCGTCATCATAGGCTCCGGCTCGGCCGGCTCGGCCATGGCCTATCGGCTGTCGGAAGACGGCAAGCATTCGGTGATCGTCGTCGAATTCGGCGGCACCGATGTCGGGCCGCTGATCCAGATGCCGTCGGCGCTGTCGATCCCGCTCAATATGAGCCTCTACGACTGGGGCTTTGCCAGCGAACCCGAGCCGCATCTCGGCGGCCGCGTGCTGGCGACGCCGCGTGGCAAGGTGATCGGCGGTTCGTCCTCGATCAACGGCATGGTCTATGTGCGCGGCCATGCCCGCGACTTCGACCATTGGGCCGAAGAAGGTGCGACCGGCTGGGGCTTTGCCGACGTGCTCCCCTACTTCAAGCGCATGGAGGACAATGACGGCGGCGAGGATGGCTGGCGCGGCCATGGCGGGCCATTGCATGTACAGCGCGGCTCGCGACGCAATCCGCTTTACGGCGCCTTCGTCGAGGCGGGGCGCCAGGCCGGGTTCGAACTGACCGACGACTACAATGGTTCCAAGCAGGAAGGCTTTGGGGCGATGGAGCAGACCATTCGCGGCGGCCGCCGCTGGTCGGCTGCAAGCGCCTATCTAAAGCCGGCGCTAAACCGCAAGAATGTTAGCCTGCTCAAGGGTTTCGCCCGCCGGGTGATCATCGAGAATCAACGCGCCGTCGGCGTCGAGATCGAAGCTCACAAACAGATTCAGGTCGTTAAGGCGCGACGTGAGGTGATCATCGCCGCATCGTCGATCAATTCGCCCAAGATCCTGATGCTGTCGGGCATCGGCCCGGCCGAGCACCTCAGGGAAAACAGAATTGCCGTGGTGGCCGACCGGCCCGGTGTCGGCCGCAATCTGCAGGACCATATGGAGCTCTACATCCAGCAGGAGTCGACACAGCCGATCACGCTGAACTCGGTGCTCAATCCGTTCTCGAAGGCGCTGATCGGGGCGCAGTGGCTGTTCTTCAAGACCGGGCTGGGCGCCACCAACCATTTCGAGGCAGCCGCCTTCGTGCGCTCACGCGCCGGCGTCGACTATCCCGATATCCAGTACCACTTCATCCCGGCGGCGGTCCGCTATGACGGCAAGGCGGCAGCGAAGTCGCACGGCTTCCAGGCGCATGTCGGGCCGATGCGGTCGAAGTCGCGCGGCTCGGTGACGCTGCGCTCGCCGGACCCGAAATCGAAGCCGGTTATCCGCTTCAACTACATGTCGCACCGTGACGACTGGACGGAGTTCCGCCACTGCATCCGGCTGACCCGCGAGATCTTCGGCCAGAAGGCATTCGATGGCTACCGAGGCAAGGAAATCTCGCCGGGCAGCCACGTGCAGTCGGATGACGATCTCGATGTCTTCATCCGGGATCACGCCGAGAGCGCCTACCATCCTTGCGGCACCTGCAAGATGGGCCGCGCCGACGACATGATGAGCGTCGTCGATCCGGAATGCCGGGTCATCGGCGTCGAGGGATTGCGCGTCGCCGATTCCTCGATCTTCCCGCGCGTCACCAACGGCAACCTCAATGCGCCTTCGATCATGACCGGCGAGAAGGCGTCCGACCACATTCTCGGCCGCACGCCGCTGGCGCCGTCCAACCAGGAACCATGGATCAATCCGCGCTGGCAGGCGTCCGACAGATAGAGCATGATCCGGCGAACGTTCCGCCCAAGCGAAGACGATTTGGAGACCTCCATGCGCGCCCAGCCCACGGCATCGCACTATGTCAACGGACGCTACATCGACGATGAGCAGGGCGCGCCGCTGCCGGTCATCTATCCGGCAACCGGCGAGACAATCGCCATGCTGCGCTCGGCGACGCCGAACGTGCTGGAACTCGCCGTCGAGGCCGCGCGTGCTGCGCAGCCTGCCTGGGCGCGGCTAAAGCCGGTCGAGCGCGGACGCATCCTGCGCCGCGCCGCCGACATCTTGCGCGCCCGCAACGCCGACCTCGCTCGCATAGAGACGCTCGACACCGGCAAAGCGATCCAGGAGACACTGGTGGCGGACGCGCCGTCGGCCGCGGACTGTCTGGAATATTTCGGCGGCGCGGTTGCCGCCTACAATGGCGAGGCGATAGACCTCGGCGGGCCTTTCGCCTACACCCGACGCGAGGCGCTTGGCGTCTGTGTCGGCATCGGCGCCTGGAACTACCCGATCCAGATCGCCGGCTGGAAATCAGCGCCGGCGCTGGCCATGGGCAACGCCATGGTTTTCAAGCCGTCGGAAAACACGCCGCTGTCAGCGCTCGCGCTGGCTGAAATCTATAGCGAGGCCGGCCTGCCCGATGGGCTGTTCAACGTCGTTCAGGGCTATGGCGATGTCGGCGCCGGGCTTGTCGGTCATGATGTCGTCGCCAAGGTCTCGGTGACCGGCTCGGTGCCGACCGGGCGCAAGGTGCTGTCGCTTGCCGGTTCGAAGATGAAGCACGCGACGATGGAACTTGGCGGCAAGTCGCCGCTGATCGTCTTCAACGATGCCGACATCGAGAACGCCATCGGCGGCGCCATGCTCGGCAATTTCTATTCGACCGGCCAGATCTGCTCCAACGGCACGCGTGTCTTCGTGCAAAGCGGCATCCACGACCGCTTCGTCGAACGGCTTGTCGAGCGGACGAAGAAGATCCGCATCGGCGATCCGCTCGACCCCGAAACCCAGATGGGACCGCTGGTCTCCAAGGCGCAGCATGAGAAGGTGGTCGGCTATATCGCGGTCGGCAAGCAGGATGGCGCAGTTCTGGCCTGCGGCGGCAATGTGCCTTCGCTGCAGGGGTTCGACGGTGGCTTCTTCGTCGAACCAACGGTCTTCACCGGCGTCACCGACACCATGCGCATCGCCCGCGAGGAGATTTTCGGGCCTGTGATGAGCGTGCTGAAGTTCGACGGCGAGGACGAGGTGATCGACCGCGCCAACGACACCGAGTTTGGCCTTGCCGCGGGCGTCTTCACGCGCGACCTGCCGCGCGCCCATCGCGTCATCGCCGAGCTGCAGGCCGGCACCTGCTGGATCAATGCCTACAATCTGACGCCGGTAGAGATCCCCTTCGGCGGCTTCAAGCAGTCCGGCATCGGCCGCGAGAATTCGCTCGCTGCGCTGGCACTCTATTCGCAGCTGAAGTCGATCTATGTCGAGACCGGGGATGTGGCCAGCCCGTATTGACCCGATTCCGGTCCGGCATTCTTGGCAAGGGCGATGATGACCTTCGCTATATCTCCCTCATCCTTGTCCAAATCTGAAATCAGCACGATTACATTTGATTTAAGCCCACTTCTGATTGCGCCACCAAATCCGAAACAGCCCGCTCCTGAGGTATACAGGTTGGGCAAGTTTCAGATAAACGACAACCGTACCCCTGCTGGATTGAAACCGGATGCGCTCGATAATGCTCCATGGCATCGGTTCGTTTGATTGACGCCTATCCCACAGCGCTTCCGTGGTGAGAGTGAGCAGCGGCAGCGAACCCACCGAGTCGGCCACCATCCTTGCGAACATTCCCGCAAAAAGAACGCCCAAGGAAAAGTATCCGAGAACCTTGGCCACCCACGCCAGTCTGTCGAGCCAATTGTCCGTTTCCCAGTTTTGGATAGCAAAGGAACAAGAGCTCAGAGACGACGATAGAGCCCATAGTGCAAATATCCCGAAGATCAGATAATACCAGCGAAAGCGTCCACCGGCATCTAACGGGAGATTTATTCTACGGGAAGGAATGCCCTGCGTTTTCCAGAGAGTTGTGTCGCCTGGGATCTCTACAAATGCGCGTAACTCCTCCAACGCCTCACCCCTTCTCCGCCGTTCTGTCCAGATACTGGGTCAACGCGCAGACCAGATGGTAGAAGATGCTGGCCGGGACGTCTGTCGCCAGCGAGCGGCCGCGTTCGTCGATGCGGTCTATCCACAGGCCGAGCGGCGCCGGGTCGATGTGCCAGCGGAACAGCCGGCCGACCCGCGCCTCGATCTCCGGCTTGAGATCCGGCCCTCCCGCACCGTCGAGCGCAATCGCCGCCTTGACCGCTTCGGCCTGTGGCCAGCTGCGTGAAACGAGGTCGAGCGGCAGGCCTTGCCTGGAGACGGCGCCATAGGAAAGGCCGGTGGCGCGGTTGAGGCCGTTGGCGATGGCCGAGGCATAAAGTTTCCTGGCAAAGCCGCGCAGCTCGCCCTGGCCGCTGCGCCCGGCGAAATCAACCAGCAGCGAGGCCCATTCGAAGTGATGGCCAGGCTCGGTCCAGGAGCCTTTCTCGCCGGCCGACGGTTTCCATTCGGCATCGAAATACTCGCCAAGTGTCCAGCTTTCCGGGTCGAAGAAATGACTGCGGAACAGGTCGATGATGCGGGCGGCACGACGCAGATAGGCGCGGTCGCCAGTCGCCTGATACCAGGCAAGAAAGGCCTCCAGCAGATGCATGTGCGGGTTGGAGCGACGCTCGCCATCGCCGTCCGATGTCTCGAGGAACCCGGTCATACGGCTGTCCTCGAGATGCGCATCGAGAAAGGCGAAGGTTTCCTCGCCGAGCCGCAAGGCGTCGGGATTGCCCGACATATGCGCATGCGCCAGAGCCAGCAGCACGCAGGAATGATCATAGGCATCCTCGGTGGCGTCGGCGACGGAGCCGTCGATGTTCAGCGTGCGCACCCAGCCGCCTTTGTCGGTGCGGCCGCTTCCGGCGATGAACGCGATGCCGTGGCTGATCAGCCGGTCGGCCGGACCGTCCCAGCCGCGCGCTTTGGCGACGGCGAAGGCATAGACCTGCCTTGCCATGGTGCGCATGCGCTTGGGTTTCATCAGCGGCGAAGCATCAAGGCCGAGCGCTTCGTGAAAACCGCCATGGCGTTCGTCGACGCCTGATGTCGACCACAGCGGCAAGGTCTCCTGAAACAGCCAGTGATGCACGCGCCGCCGCCAGGCGCCGCTTTCGATGACGCGGTCATGCGCCGGCGTGAACCTGGTTTCCAGCCGGCCCGATTTCTCGAGCTGTTCAACGATCTTCTTGACGTGCTGGCTGTGGCTGACCGGGGCGACGAAGGTGGCGTCAGTGGTCGAGACAATGGCGACGTCCTTCATGCCAATTGCGGACAGCAAGCGGCCGTCGCTGCGGATGTAGGAGTTCTCGCAGTCAATGGCGACGACATCGCCGATGACGACATTGCCCTGGTCATCGGCAGGGCCGACATCGAGCAGCGACTGCCAGGAGCCGAGATCGTTCCAGCGGAAGCCGGCTGGCACCATGGCGATGTCTTTTGCCCGCTCCATGATGGCGTAGTCGATCGAGTTCGACGGGATGGCCCCATAGAGTTCGAGCGGCATATAGAGACCGGACAGATCCGATGTCGCCGCTCTGTAGGCCGCTTCGGTGGCCTGCCAGATGTCAGGTTGGAACGCGGCGAAGGCGTCGCGCATGGCGCCGGCGCGAAACAGGAAGATGCCGGTGTTCCAATAGAAATTCCCGGCCTGGAGATAGCTCTGCGCCGTCGCAAGGTCCGGCTTTTCGACAAAGCGCGACACGTCGAAGGTGCCGCCGCTTTCGGCCGCGACTTCGATATAGCCATAGCCGGTCTCGGGCTGCGTCGGCTTGACGCCAAACACCACCAGCCGGCCGGCGCGCGCCGCCTCGGCACCGGCTTCGACACTCTGCCAGAATTGGCGCGGGGTGTTGATCTCGTGATCCGACGGCACCACCAGAACCAGGCTGTCGCCGAACTCGGACAGCGTGCGCAGCGTCGCCAGCGCGACGGCGGCGGCGGTGTTGCGGCCGGTCGGCTCGAACAACGGCCCGCCGCCGGCGAGATCGAGGCCGGCAAGGTCGGCACGGACGCGGTCGGCATGACGCTCCGAGGCGATCAGGAAGATGGGCGTTTCGCCCTCCGGTCTCGCCGTGAGCCGACGCAAGGTCTTGGCCAGCATCGAGCCATCGCCAGAGAGATCGTGGAACTGCTTGGGGTTGTCCTCGCGAGACAGTGGCCACAGCCGCGAGCCGATGCCGCCGCTCATGACAAAACTAACGATCCGCTCGGTCATTCGGGTCTCGCGCTCGGAGGCAATTGGTGGCCGGTGCTACTACACAAGCCTTAAGCGGTGTTTATGCCCTTGGAAATGCGTTTGGATGCAAGCTCGATAAATGCCTTGACCAGGGGCGAAAGGTGCCGGCTGCTCGGATAGAGGGCATGCAGGCCGCCGGCCGGTGTCGTGTAATCCGCGAGAACGCGCTGCAGTCGCCCCTCCTCGATCAGCCCTTCGGCCATCGCCTGGGGCAATTGGGCGATGCCGAAGCCGGCGAGCGCGGCCGCAACGACCGCCTGCATTTCATTGGCGGCAAACCGCCCTGCCACCATGACCGTTTCCTGGCCGTGTGGCCCTTCCAGCACCCAATGGGCGCCTGAGGCCGAAGCGCCTGCGATGACGCATTGATGGTGCGTGAGGTCCGCCGGGCTTTGCGGCGTGCCGTGCCGGGCGAGATAGTCCGGGCTGGCGCCGAGCAGCCGGTGCGTGGAGCCGAGCTTGCGGGCGATCAGCGTCGAATCCTGAAGCATCCCGGTGCGGAAAGCGAGGTCTATGCCGTCCTCGACCAGGTTGAGCCTGTCGTCTGTGAGGCGGAGTTCGACATTGGTCTTCGGATACATTGCGAGAAAGTCGACCACGGCGCGGATCAGGAAATGGCCGCCAAAGCCGACCGGGGCCGAAATGCGGATCGTGCCCGACGGCTCCGCCCTCGCCTCCGCCAGGCGCAGATTTGCCTCCTCGATGGCGCGCAGGCCCTGGCTGCTCTGCTCATAGTATAGACGCCCGGCATCCGTCAGGTTGAGGCTACGTGTCGTGCGCTGCAGCAGGCGGACGCCGACTTCGCGTTCGAGCGCGGCAATGCGGCGGCTGACCGTCGTCTTGGGCATGGCGAGCAGGCGCGCGGCAGCGGTGAAGCTGCCGGCTTCGACGATGCGAGCAAACACAACGATATCGTTGAGGTCGATCATTGTATCCAAAACTGGGACGATGTTTTTCAATTATAGCTAACTATGCATCAATGTGAAAGATCCTAACTTTGCTTCAGCCAAACAAGAAGGAACACACACCATGGCAAGCAAACGAAACATTCTGGTAACCGGCGCGACAGGCCAGCAAGGCGGCGCGGTTGCGCACGCCCTGTTGTCCAGGGGACATCGCGTCAAGGCCCTGACGCGCAAGCCGGACAGTGAGGCCGCACGGCAACTGGCGTCGGTGGGCGCCGAGATCGTGGCTGGCGATCTCGCTGACGCAGCCTCTGTCGTCAGGGCCGCAAAAGACGTCGAGACCATGTTCCTGATGGGCAACAGCTATGAGGCTGGCATGCAGGAGGAAACCCGCCAGGGTATCATCGCCGCCGACGCGGCCAAGGCTGCCGGCGTCGGACACCTGATCTATTCATCCGTTGCCGACGCCGACAAGAAGACCGGCATCCCGCATTTCGAAAGCAAGTATCTTGTCGAGAAACATGTCGTCGGGCTCGGTATCCCCTACACGATCAGCGCGCCGGTCGCCTTCATGGAGAATGTCGTCGCGCCATGGTCGATCGGCGCGCTCAGCCAGGGCACTTATGCCTTCGCGATGCCTTCCAAACGCGCCCTCCAACTGGTCTCGCTGGCGGACATTGGCGGCTTCGTCGCGGCCTTGGCCGAGCGGCGAGAACAGGTGTTCGGCAAGCGCTTCGATTTCGCCGGGGACGAATTGTCGGGCGAAGAGCAAGCGAGAATCCTGTCCGAGGCCATCGGTCGCCCGATCCGCTATCAGGAAATCCCGCTCGCCGTGGCGCGCCAGCAAAGCGAGGATGCGGCGCTGATGTTCGAATGGTTCGACCGCGTCGGCTACGACGTCGATATCGCCGCCTTGCGCAAGGATTTCCCGGAGGTCCGCTGGCACAGTTTTGCCGACTGGGCGCGAGCGTTCGACTGGAGCGCCCTAACTTCAGCCGGCTGAGTACGCGTCGCTACGCCGCGATCGGGTCCTGAAGCTTAGAAAGTCTGGTTGTAGGCGCCGACTTCGGGGCTGCGGCGCAGCACGTCGTCGACGGCCTCGAACATCTGCAGGCGTCGCTGCGACGACACCGGGCTTTCGACGACCACGACAAGCTCCGGCTTGTTCGACGACGCCCGCACCAGTCCCCAAGTGCCGTCCTCGGCGACCACGCGCACGCCGTTGACGGTGATCAGATCGATGATCTTCTGGCCGGCGAAGCTCGCGCCATCGCGCTTCATCGCCTGAAAATCGGCAACCACCCGCTCGACCACACCATACTTCACATCGTCGGCGCAGTGCGGCGACATGGTCGGCGTGCCGAAGGTCAGCGGCAGCGCGCGATAGAGGTCGGCCATCGAACTGGCGGGGCTGCGATCCAGCATCTGGCAGATGGCGATGGCGGTGACCAGCCCGTCGTCATAGCCGCGCCCGATCGGCGGATTGAAGAAGAAATGGCCTGACTTTTCGAAGCCTGCGACGGCGCCGAGTTCGGCGACGCGGCGCTTGATGTAGGAGTGGCCGGTCTTCCAGTAGTCGGTGACCGCGCCGTTGGCGCGCAGCACCGCGTCGGTGTTGAACAGGCCGGTCGACTTGACGTCGACGACGAAGGTCGAGGCCGGGTGAAGCAGCGAAATATCGCGCGCGAGCATGACGCCGACCTTGTCAGCAAAAATCTCGTTGCCTTCATTGTCGACGACACCGCAACGGTCGCCATCGCCGTCGAAGCCGAGACCGACATCGGCGCCCGTCTCCAGCACCTTGTCCCTGATGGCATGCAGCATCTTCATGTCCTCGGGATTGGGATTGTAGCGCGGGAAGGTGTGGTCGAGTTCGACATCGAGCGGGATGACCTCGCAGCCGATGCGTTGAAGCGCTTCCGGGGCAAAGGCGCCGGCGGTACCATTGCCGCAAGCGGCGACCACTTTCAGCTTTCGCGTGATGCGCTTGTCACGGACCAGATCATCGAGATAGGTCGCACGGAAATCTCGGACGAAGTCATAGGAACCGCCGCCGGCGAGGTCGAAGTCGCCAGCCAGCACGATCGCCTTTAGGGCGCTCATCTCCTCCGGGCCGAAGGTCAGCGGCCGCGCCGCGCCCATCTTGACGCCGGTCCAGCCATTCTCGTTGTGCGAGGCGGTGACCATGGCGACGGACGGCGTATCCAGCGCGAACTGGGCGAAATAGGCCATCGGCGACAGCGCCAGGCCGATATCCCGCACCTTTGCACCGGTGGCCATCAGGCCCGTGACCAGCGCCAGTTTGATCGACAGCGAATAGGAACGAAAATCGTGCCCGGTGACGATGTCGGGGCCGGCGCCGAGGCGGCGGATCAGCGTGCCGAGCCCCATGCCGAGCGCCTGGACTCCGATCAGATTAAGCTCCGGCGGCTGCGTGGACCCTGCATGACCGAACCACCAGCGCGCGTCGTATTCGCGAAAACCCGACGCCTTGATCAGCGCCTCGGTTTCGAATTCGAAGCTGTTGGGGCGGGCTTCGCCAACGATTTTTGGGGGCAAGACAGCATAGCTCCAGACGGCAGAAATACGATCCATCGAGGCGGCGGTCTAGCACACAAGGCTTTATGCCCGGTTTATCCCGGGTTGGAAATCCGGGCTTTCCGGGAATGCCCGACGAAAGACGACGAAATGCGACAGAACCACTGCCATTGCCGCTTGCAGGAACGAAGTGCGGCGGCTATAAGCCCGCGGTCTGGTCACGGAGTGTAGCGCAGCCTGGTAGCGCACCTCGTTCGGGACGAGGGGGTCGCAGGTTCAAATCCTGCCACTCCGACCAGAAAAAACAGATACTTAGGTATTTGTTTCTCCCGATACCCCACAGATTGCTTCGCCTATTTATCCACCGCGCCCACAGTGGTCAGGCGCGTGAACGCGCGGCATGCCCTTGTGGCAGTCCCACGGTCGCCGTCGACCGACATGCAGGGCACTCCTTCGCCTGCAAGCGCAACTCGGTGCGCGAGGGACGACTGTATCCCTGCGGAAACAACTTGAAGAAAAACTTCGCTACCCATACCATGCCAGGCCATGGTGAAATCTGATCAGGAGGTCAGTGGAATCGGTCGGGTTTTTGAGCCAGTGCAAGGTAGGGAGGATAATCATGGCTTCCGAAGTACAGGCCAACAATGGCGTTAACGTAGAGGCGCTTCTCGCCGCAAAGGAAGCGCTTTCCAACGCCCCGGAAGCCGCGCAATTCAAGTGGCGTGCGGCTTGCGAATGGAAGGATGGCACCCACAGCCACTCGACAGTCGAGAGCTTCTACGGTCTCGGCCAGGACCAGCATCGCAAGACCACGTTCGCATTCGACGCCGACCATCCGGAGGTCTTCGCTTCCTTGGATAAGGGCGCTACGCCTGTCGAATACGTGCTGGTCGGGCTGGCGAGTTGCCTGACCGCCGGCATCGCCGCGGTTGCCCAGAACCGCAACATCCAGTTGAAGTCGGTGAAGGCTACAATCGAAGGCGACATGGATCTCGCCGGCATACTCGGCATCGACAGCGACGTCCGCAACGGCTTCAGCGGCATCACGGTGAAGTACAACATCGACGCCGACGCCAAGCCCGAGGACATCGAGGCTCTCGTCGCTCAGTCGCAGAAGCGATCGGCGGTCTATGACATTGTCACCAATCCGACGAACGTCACGGTCGTGGTGAATTGAAAGGCACTTCGAGCGGTAGACTCTGAGAGGGCGCGATTAGTTCCGTCACCACCGTGATCGTCGGTGCAGGGCACGCGGGGCTCGCGATGAGCCGCTGCCTCGCGGAGCGTTCGATCGACCATGTGCTGCTGGAGCGCGGCGAGATTGCCCATACCTGGCGCACCGAGCGGTGGGATTCGCTGCGGTTGCTCACCCCGAACTGGCAGAGCCGGCTACCGGGCTTCCGCTACGAAGGCGACGACCCCGATGGCTACCGGACGATGCCAGAGGTGATCGATTTCCTCGGGAACTATGCCAAGGCGATCTCGGCTCCGGTCAGAACCCACACGACCGTCACCTCGGTTCGCAGCGACGGGGCGGGATATCTCGTGAGCACGGATCGCGGCGAGTGGCGGTGCCGGACCGTGGTGCTGGCGTCGGGCGCGTGCAACGTCGCGCGCCTGCCCGATTTCGCCATCCGCGTGCCGCCGTCGGTCACCATGCTGACGGCGCAGTCCTATCGCAATCCGGGTCAGGTCGCCAACGGTGGCGTGCTGGTGGTGGGCGCGTCGGCGAGCGGCACCCAGATCGCTCAGGAGCTGCAGCGTTCGGGGCGCCAAGTGACCCTGTCGGTGGGCGAGCACATCCGGGCGCCGCGCGTCTATCGCGGCAAGGACCTGGAGTGGTGGATGGACGCCGCCGGCGTGCTCGACGAGCGCTATGACGAGGTAGACGACATCAGGCGGGCACGACGGGTTCCTTCGCTGCAGCTTGCCGGCACACCCGACCGCACCACCCTCGACCTCAATGCGCTGGTCGATCTCGGGGTCCGGCTCGTCGGTCGTCTCGCCGGCATCACCGAAGACGGCAAGGCCCAGTTTGCGGGGTCGTTGCGCAACATGTGCGCGCTTTCCGATCTGAAGATGGCCCGGCTGCTCGACCTCATCGACGAATGGGCGCGCGACAACGGCCTGGACGCGACGGTCGGGCCGCCGGATCGCCCGCCGCCGACCCATGTCGAGGACAACCCGCCGCTCGGCCTCGACCTCGCCAGCGGCGCGATCAGGACGATCATTTGGGCCACCGGCTACCGTCCGGACTACTCGTGGCTGGAGCTGCCGGTCCTCGACCGCAAGGGTTACGTCCGTCACGACGGCGGGGTTGCTGAACATCCGGGCCTGTACCTGATGGGAATGCAGTTTCTGCGCCGCCGCAAATCTGCGCTGATCGACGGCGCTGGCGACGACGCGCGTGATCTCAGCGCCCATCTGGCATCGTACCTTGGGTAGAATTCAATCCAAGACCAGGGGAAAAGGTCGGTTGCCGCGACACCTCGGAATTCGGTGACCCGCAATCATATTCCCAGGTGCAACTTCGGCTTCCAGAAGGGGCGGAACAACTCAATCTTTGGACAGCGGTTCATCACTACTTTCAAGCCTGCTTCCTCCGCCAACTGAGCGGCAGCGTCATCGCGCACGCCAATCTGACCCCACAGAACCTTGGCGTTGATGGCGATGGCCTCCTCAGCAACGTCCAGCAGATCCTCGGAACGGCGAAAAACCTCGACCATATCGACAGGCCGGTCGATGGCCGCCAGCGACGGGTACACCTTAAGCCCCCGAATTTCATCCAGACCGGGACTGGGGTTGACGGGGATCATATCGTAGCCGATCTCGTGCAGCACCCGCAGTACACCATAGGAAAACTTGGTTTTGTCGGGGCTGGCCCCCACCATCGCGATGGTTTTTACCGATTTCAGAATTCCTTGCAGATAAGCCTCCGGATAGGGCTCATCATGGTTCATATGGGTCATTTCTCTTCGTCCAACGGGGTTGCAATATCGGCTTTCAATTCATGAGCGGCCAGGGGGTCAAGGAAGGGGTTGCGGTAGAGTTTGTCGTGGCTTTCAACGCCGACCTCCAGCGTGCAGTCGCTCAAAGGGCGGGCGACGCAGAGGATTATGTAGCCATTGTTGATCTGGCGGTTGTTCAACGCCTGCTGCGCTTGCTGATTGACTTTGCCGCTGATTATTTTGGCCGCACAGGTTATGCAGCCGCCATACTGGCACCCGTAGGGCAAATCCACGCCCTGCTCGCGCAAGCTTTGCAAGAGGGGCTTGCGGTGATCGACGTCAAAGGCCGCACCGCCTTGGTTGGCGAGAGTGATGGTGAAGCTGGTCATACCCAGATGTCACTCGTGCAATCACCGCCGGGATAACGGGTTTCATGGCAGCGGCTTGGTCCATTTGGTTCCTTGCCAAAATCGACAACAAATCGCGGATCGATTTCCATGCCGCCGTTTTCCGTATCGCAATTGACCATCAGCATGCATCCGCCATTGGTGCGGATTTCCGGATAGAACTGATTGTCCCAGGTGGAGAAAAGCGAGGTTGTCACATACAGGCGCTTGCCGTCGAGGCTGAGCTGGATCATCTGAGGTCCGCCAGTCACTTTCACCCCATTGACCACAGGCGCACGGCCGAGAAGTCCGCCCATCCACACTTGTCCAGTAAGCTTGGCATTGTGAGGGTCCGAGATGTCGTACTGACGGATGTCGCCGTGCAACCAGTTACAAAAATAGAGGTATCTATCGTCCATGCTGAGCAGGATGACCGAGATCACGCCCGGAATCGGGATCGGCCATTCGGGATGTGGCTCATTGTCGACATCGATAATTTTTTCCCATTGCCAATCACCCGCCGCATCCTTCCACCAATGGATGATATTTGCTGAAAGGGCCGCGCCAACAAAGCCGTGACTGCTGTCGGGATTGTGGTGGAACCGCACTTCCAGTGGGATCAGGCCATCTTCACCGAGATAGAATGTCTGCTTCGGCTCCTTCTTCTCAAAATCCCAGAAATGGATCTCTCGGCCATATTTTAGATGGCCAACCTCTTCCAGGTCAAAACCCGGCATGAAGGTATTGGGAGCGGCCCACTCCGAACTGACCATTACGTTGTGTCGCGGCTGGTACCAGAAATCATAACCAAACTTGATACCGCCCATGGAGTTTTCCCAACGGCCGACAATCTCGAACTCCTTGCTGAGTTGCAAATAGCCGCCCGGGGCATTGCCCTGAGCGTCCCCAAGCATGGAAACGATGATGTCCGAGCCGAGGCAATGCACCGTGTGCGGTGCCGACAAGTTGGTCCTGGTTTTGATCTCAGCGCCATTTATGACTTTGAACAGTGTCGGATTGCGGGGATCGGTACCGCAATCGACAATGTGCAGATTGGACGAGCGCACACCGGGCACAATCAGATATTTCCGCTCCATGCTCGCATCGCCATGGCACGACGAGCAGGCATTCCAGCCCGAGTGATGAAGCTCATCGCCAATCCCCGGCATTTGCAAACGTGAAATCACTTGGCTGTAGGTCGAACTCTCGGGGTCGACATCAATGGTGCACAAATAGTCCGGCTTCTGAATGCCCGTGCCGGTGTAGATGGCAATCGTATAGAGCAGCTTTTCGCGAGGTGCGGTCATCGCCTCGGCTGGAGAAGCATAGCCCGGTCCACAGCAATGATTGGTCATGGGTGCGTCCCCAATTTGAACAGATCACTGGGCAGCCCCTACGGGGTCAGGCTGGGATGTTAGTGCATGCTTGGCATCGGCGCTACGGCCGGGTTGGCCGCCGGGGGACGGAATGCGAACACCCCCGCTCCTCCCCACGGAAGCCTCAGAGGAACAGGAAAGTCGACGAAAGGCCGACGGGCCGATGAACGGGCGACCGGCCAGAACTCGCGTCGCACCTATCGGAGGCCGAAGAAGCTCAATATCGCTATCACGATGACCACCGCGCCAACGAGCCAAATGATGTTGTTCATGATCTCTCTCCTGTTGCCTGGGGAAGCCCGCGCCTCTGGCGGAGAACGCGGGCCGACCAACCTTTGCCGGCTGATCTTCAGCGGACACGGGTGTCGGCTGTGAGTAGTAGAACAATTAGGTGCGCCTAATGTTCCGCCATTTGGCAAATCGAGAGATGGCTTGGTGAATTTGCCTTTGTATTAGCTGCGCTTCATATTTGAAGTTACGGCGGCGACAGAATGCCGGTCAGGTCCGGAGCCAACATGCGCAAATTGGTTGTCACAGCAGCAATCGCACTTGCTTGCGGTTGCGCGCCCTCGCAGGCAAACGACGAGCGGTCATGCAAGATAGTAGCGGCGGCAGCGCAGCTCTCCGGAAAGACCAACTGTAGCGAAGGTGATATCGCTGCGATCTCTGGCATGAGCGGTAAGGAGCTGCCGGAGGCAGTAGCCAGATATTGCGATTTTTGGGGGCAGATCGTTGTGCTGCCCGACGTGAGCGAGACTGACGCGTCAAGACGCATCGTTCTTTGCAAGTACCATCAGCGAGAGGCAGCCCCTTCTCAGCCCTAGGCGGCGATCACCCGTTCCTCCGACTTGCCGCATATGTTTCAGGCTGGCCCCAAGAAGGCCGGAACCAAAGTGATCGCGGGCAGTTATCCAAACGAAGGGCTAATTTCAGGAAATGGAGAAACTACAATGAAAACAATGATCATGTGCGCGTTGGCGCTTTCCGTCGGCTTGCCGGCCATAGCTTCGGCAGCCGAGGCCGATGTGGTTATCAGAACCCACCATCGACACCACAACAGCGTCAGGATCATCAACGAGGACGGTCAGCGCTTGCATCACCGCCGCCACGGCGAAGTTGCGTTCTACGATCATGGCCGCCGGCATCATCATCGAGACACCGTCGTCGTAAGCCGACATCATCGCCCAGACACTGTCGTCGTGACGGGCTCCATTTCCACTCACCGTCACTATCGCCACCACCCCGTGGTGATCGAAAACGACGGCTACTGATCGCCGACTGCCGGGCAGAGCGAGGACCAAAAGGAAAGCCCGCCCCAGCATCAGCCGGGACGGGCTTTCCCTGTTTGCCAGTCATTGATTTAGAGCACTCGACGGACGCCAACTTCGAGTGATCGAGAACGTTGCTGAATTTGCGGAAAACCCGGCGTGTGTTCGCGGCGATGGGCTCGGCTCAGCGATGGGTGCCCCAGCGATCGGAAACTTTGACGACGGTGGCCGTCGGCTCTAGGTAGTTCGATGCATATGATAGAGCCAATCAAGCGGCGATGCCGGGTGCGGACATGAATCTGATTTCAACGACAGCCTCGCCACCCGTTCTTGTGATTGCGCTGTTTCTCGTCGCCGGCTGTTCCTCGATCGGCCGAACCGTCGATCCGGCGAAATACGACAGCATAAGCTGCACGGAGCTCAACAGCGCGCTGGGAGGCATCGCTCGTGACATCTCGCAAACCGCGGTCACCCGCGGCAAGGTGGCCAACGCAAGCGTCCCGCGCTGGCTGCTGGGCGGCTCACGCGTGAAAACCGCGGTCACCGACCGTGAAACGGCCAGGATCGACCGACTTAAGCAGCAGGAAGAGGCTCTCGCCAGCGCCAGGGCACGCAGATGCACCTCGCCATCGCAGTGAACTTGAGCTTCAGGCGCTCAGTCTGAAGCGTGTGACGTCGATCGCGGCGGCCATCAGCGTCTGTGTGTAGGCGTGCTGCGGATTGCTGAAGATCGCCTCGGTCGGCCCCTCCTCGACGATCTTGCCTTGCTTCATGACGATGATGTAGTCGGCCATGGCGCGCACGACCGAGAGATCGTGGCTGATGAAGAGGTAGGACAGTTCGTGGTCGGCCTGCAGCTTGCGCAGCAGTTCGACGATCTGCTTCTGCACCGAGCGATCGAGGGCCGAGGTCGGCTCGTCCAGCACCACCAGCTTGGGCTTCAGGATCATGGCCCGGGCGATGGCGATGCGCTGCCGTTGTCCGCCGGAGAATTCGTGCGGGTATCGGTTGCGTGCATTGGGATCGAGGCCGACTTCGTTCAGGGCCTCGACCGCGCGCTGATCGCGCTGCTTGCCCGACAGGTTCGGCTCATGCACCAGAAGCCCTTCGGTGATGACTTGGCCGACGGTCATACGCGGCGACAGCGAGCCGAACGGATCCTGGAAGACGAGCTGCATCTGGCGCCGCAGCGGCCGCATCGCCTGCCGGTCGGCAGTGGAAATGTCTCGGTCGCCGAAACGGATGAGCCCGTCGCTCGGCAACAGCCGCAGCAAGGCGCGGCCGAGCGTCGATTTGCCCGAGCCGGATTCACCGACAATACCGATGGTCTGGTTGCGTTGCAGCCTGATCGAAATGTGATCGACAGCGCGCAGCATCAGCGGCTCGCCAGCAAGAAACCCGCCGCCGATCCTGAACGTCACTTCGACATTCCTGCCTTCGAGCACCACCGGGGCATTGGCGGGCGGCGGCGCCTTGCTGCCGGTCGGCTCGGCCGCCAGCAGCATTTTCGTATAGGCATGCTGCGGATTGACGAAGATGGCCTCCGCCTCCCCCTCCTCGACGACCTCGCCCTGGCGCATGACATAGACGCGATCGGCGAAGCGCCGGACGATGCCGAGATCGTGGGTGATGAAGACGATCGCCATGCCGAGCTTGCGTTGCAGCTCGGCCAGAAGCATCAGGATCTGCGCCTGGATGGTCACGTCGAGCGCCGTCGTCGGCTCGTCGGCGATCAGGATGTCCGGGTCGTTGGCAAGCGCCATGGCGATCATGACGCGCTGGCGCTGGCCACCCGACATTTCGTGCGGATAGGATTTCATCCGCCGCTCGGGATCGGGGATATGCACGAGGCGCAACAGCTTGAGCGCCTCTTCGTGCGCCTCGGCGGCATTCAAGCCCCGATGCCGGCGGATCGGTTCGATCAGCTGGTTGCCGATCGAATAGAGCGGATCGAGCGAGGTCATCGGCTCCTGGAAGATCATGCTGATCTTGGCGCCGCGGACCTTGTTTAGTTCGGATTTGCTCAATGTCAGAAGGTTGCGGCCGCGATAGTCGACACTGCCGGTGGCTTCGCCATTCGACGCCAGCAGGCTCATCGCCGCCATCATCGTCTGGCTCTTGCCGGATCCGGATTCGCCAACCACGGCAACGGTTTCGCCTGCATTGACGTGGATGTTGATGCCCTTCACAGCCTCGACCGCGCCGTCGAGCGTGCGGAAGCGGACGCGCAGGTCCTTGACGCTGAGGATCGTTTCGGAAGCAGCCATCTCAGCGGTCCCCATGTTTATCGATCCCTCGGGTCGAGCGCGTCGCGCAGGCCATCGCCGACGAAATTCAGGGCGAACAGCGTCGAGACGAGGAAGAAGGCGGGAAACAGGAGCAGCCAGTTGGCGGTGCCGATGTTCTTGGCGCCGACCGAGATCAGCACGCCCCAGCTGGTCATCGGCTCCTGCACGCCGAGCCCGAGGAACGACAGGAAACTCTCCAGGATGATGACCTGGGGCACCAGCAGCGTCATGTAGATCACCACGGGACCGAGCAGGTTGGGTATGACGTGGCGCAAGAGGATGCCGCGCTGGCCGACGCCCATGGCTTCGGCCGCCTGGACATATTCCTGGCGGCGGATCGACAGCGCCTGACCGCGCACGATGCGGGCCATGTCGAGCCACAGCACGGCGCCGACGGCCAGGAACATCAGCACGAAGTTGCGGCCGAAGAACACCACCAGCATGATGACGAAGAAGATGAAGGGTAAGGAATAGAGCACGTCGACGATGCGCATCATCACCTCGTCGACCTTGCCGCCGGCAAAGCCGGCCGCAGCGCCATAGACCACGCCGATGACCACCGCCACGACGCCGGCGAGCAGACCGATGGCCAATGAGATGCGCCCGGCCATCAGCGTGCGCGACAGCAGATCGCGGCCGGTGTTGTCGGTGCCGAACAGGAAATACTGCTGCTTGACCGAGGCGCTCATCGTCACTTCGAGCCCATCGGGCGACTTGCTCTCGATCTTGGTGTCGTCAAAGGCGTCGGAACGATCGAGATAGCGGATATTGCGGTCGTCGATCGGCTTGGTCGAGTTGACGGTAACGAAGACCTGATTGCCTTCCTGCCGCCACTCCTTGATGTCGACCCGCATGCGCTTGATCGCTTCGGTGAGCGCCGTCTCGATCATCTCGGCCTTCGGATAGGCCGACAGGCTTGGCGGCATGCGCACATAGTCGGCATAGATGGTGGTGTACTGATGCGGCACGAACCAGGGCCCGAACACGCTGATGACCGCAATCGCGGCAAGGTAGTAGAGGCTGAACATGGCGGCCCGATTGGCCTTGAGGCGCGCCCAGGCATCCCCCCAGAGCGAGCGGCCGATGACGGCGGGAGCCGTGGCTGCAATGTCAGTCATAGCGCACCCTCGGGTCGACGACCGCGTACATGACGTCGACGATCAGGTTGAAGACGATGGTGAAGATGGCGATCACCACCACTGTTCCCATCACCAGCGTGTAGTCGCGGTTGAGCGCGGCATCGACGAAATAGCGGCCGACGCCCGGAATGGAGAAAATCGTCTCGACGATGACCGAGCCGGTCAACAGTGCCGCGGCTGCCGGGCCGGTAAAGGAGACGATCGGCAGGATAGCGCCGCGCAACGCGTGCTTGACCACCACCGACCAGTCGGAGAGGCCGAGCGCGCGGGCTGTGCGGATATGATGGGATCGCAAGGATTCGATCATCGAGCCACGCATCAGCCGGGCGACGATGGCGATCTGCGGCAGAGCGAGCGTCAGCACCGGGCCGACCTTGTTGATGAAAGCGCCATCCCCCCAGCCACCGATCGGCAACAGCTTCCAGGTCAGCCCGAACAAAAGCTGGATTACCGGCGCGATGACGAAAGTGGGGATGGTGCTGCCGGCTGTCGCCAGCGCAATCACCGTATAGTCGCCAAGCTTGTTCTGGTTGAGCGCGGCGATGGTGCCGAGCACGGAACCGAGCATCAGCGCCAGGATCAGCGCCGACGCGCCGAGTTGAACCGAAATGGGCAGGCCCTTGGCGAACAGTTCGGTGACGGTGAAATCCGGCATGTTGTAGCTCGGGCCGAAATTGCCGCGCAGCAGATTGCCGAGATAGTGGAAAAATTGCAGCCAGAGCGGATCGTTGAGGCCGAACTGGGCTTCGAGGTTGGCCCTGATCTCCGGGCTCAGTCCCCGCTCCTGGTTGAAAGGGCCGCCTGGCGCGACGCGCATCAGGAAAAACGCCATGGTCACGATGACGAACAGCGTCGGAATGGCGGTCAACAGCCGCCTTAATACGTATCGCAGCATCGGTGCCCCGCTTGATCCAGAGCAACGCGCGTCCAGCTGGACGATTGCGCTCTAGCCTGCAAATCTTCGCACCGACATTGCCGAAAAGCGATTCCGGTTCCCGGGCCGGTGCGATGGCAAACCAGCGCCGCCGCGCATTCAGTGCGCGGCGGCTTGGCCAGGGATCAGTCCTTGCTGACGAAGCGCGACGGATGCACGTCCATCACGTTGTCGACGAAGCCATGCAGCTTCGAGGAAACGATGTCGTGGTAGCTGTAGTAGAGCAGCGGGATCTGGCCGACGTCGTCGATGAGGATGCGTTCGGCCTCGGAGAGGTCCTTCATGCGCTCTTCGGGCTTGCCGCCGGCAGCGGCTGCCTTGTCCATGGCCGCTTCGTATGCGGCGCTGTTGTAGTCCGAATAGTTGTTGCCGCTGGCCTTGCGGGTGATGCCGAGGAAGGTTTCCGGATCCTTGTAGTCGGCGATCCAGGCGGCACGCGCCACGTCATAGTTGCCCTTCTGCTCGAGGAAGGAGTAGTGGGTCTTGGTGTCGGTGTTGAGCAGCGTGATGTCGACGCCGAGCGGCTTCAACTGTTCCTGGATGGCGACCGCGGTGTTCTTGTGGTTTTCCGAGGTGTTGTAGCGGATCTCCATCTTCAATGGATGCTCGGGCGTATAGCCCAGTTTTTCGAGGATCTTCTTGGCCGCGTCCTCGCGGTCGATCTGCGGCATGTCGGCGTACTTGGCCATCGCCGGCGTATAGCCTTCAATGCCGGGAGGCACCATCGAATAACCGGGCAGCATCGAGTTCTGCCAGACCTTTTCGGCGATGAAATCGCGATCGATCGCCATCGAGATGGCGTTGCGCAGCTCGACATTGTCCCAAGGCGCCTTGTCGGTCTTGATCGCATAATAGTAGGTGCCGAGATACGGTCCGACGTGGATCTGATCGCCAAACTTGGTCTTGAGATCGGCGAGCTGTTCAGTCGGGAGATCGTCGTAGCTGTCGAGTTCGCCGGCCTCGAAGCGCTTCATCGCCGATGAGCGGTCTTCGGTCGGAATGTAGTTGACCACGTCGAACTTGACGCTCGCGGCGTCCCAGAATTTCGGATTCTTGACCAGCTTCATGTGGTCGTTGGGAACCCACTCAGCCAGCGTATAGGCGCCGTTGGACACCAGATTGCCCGGCTTGATCCAGTCGGCACCGAGCTTATCGATGGAGGCCTTGCTGACGGGGTAGGTCGCCTGGTGGGTCAGCATCTCGAGGAAGTAAGGCGTCGGCGCCTTCAGCGTCACCTCCAGAGTGTTGGCGTCGATCGCCTTGACGCCCATGTCCTCCGGCTTGCCCTTCTTGGTGTTGACTTCCTCGGCGTTCTTCACGGGATAGAGCATGGAGGCATATTCGGCGCCGGTCGCCGGATCTTCCAGGCGATGGAAGGCGTAGACGAAGTCATCTGCCGTCACCGGGCTGCCATCCGACCACTGGCCGTCCTTGCGCAGCTTGAACGTATAGACGGTGCCGTCGTCCGATACCGTCCAGCTCTCGGCGGCACCTGGAATGAGGTTGGCCTTCTGGTCCTGCATGACCAGGCCCTGGAACAGGTCGCGCAAGACATTGGCTTCATAGACGGTCGAAGTCTTGTGCGGATCGACCGATTCCGATTCGGCGGCGGTACCACGGTTATAGACGCTCTCGGCGAAAGCCGGCGTGTAGAAGGTGCCTGCGGCCAGCGTCATCGTTGTGGCGAACACGGTCGCCTTCAACATGTTTTTCAGCATGAAGTTCTCCCTGTCGGCGCTGCCGTCGGCGCGCCCTTAAGTGTTGACGCCCCGGAGCCGATGTCTGACCCCTTTGAGCGCGCCGCCGGTTCCCTTCCTGCGGCTGGTGCCCCAGACACTAACGCGGAGAATTTTTATTTCAACACACTCTCTGGGTCACCCAAAGTAAGGCGGCACGAAAGCTGTGCCGTGACGGCCGAAACACCAGCCGAAACCAGAAGCTTGACTTGGTTTCCTCACCTCGACGCCATTCTTCACCGGGAATCTGAGGCCGCGCCAGTTTGCCGGAATGTGTTAATGCGCTCTTAAGCAACCAGAGGTTACATTATGGCTGCCTTCTATACGATTCTATCTCAGACGCGTGGCAGTTATGAGTACCTTGACAAGTAAATCAATAACAATCCGCCAGGTAATGCGGAAATTTCAAGAAGAATCCGGTACTTCGGCGGTTGAATTCGCTTTGCTCTCGCCTATCTTCATCCTCCTGATACTCGGAATGGTTGCATACGGTATCTATTTTGGCGCCGCCAACTCGATCCAGCAGATCGCGGCGGATGCGGCCCGCACTGCAATTGCCGGACTGAACCAGACCGAGCGCCAGACGCTCGTCGCCAGCTTCGTCACCAACAATGCCGGCGGATATCCCTTCGTGGATGCCAGCAAATTGACCTACCAGGCCAACGACAGCACGGCCGACGGAAGCCAGTTCGTGGTGTCCATCCAGTACGATGCCCGCAACCTGCCGATCTGGAACCTCTTCCCGGGCATCGCCATGCCAGGAACCACGATCAAGCGCCAGTCAACGATAAGGGTCGGGGGCATCTGAATGCCGCTGCGGGCGTGCAATGCGATCGGCCGGCTTGCCCGATTGATGCTGGCCGACAGACAGGCGAATTTCGCTGTGATGACCGCATTGAGCGCGCCGGTTGCGCTGGCGCTGGCTGCGGTGGCCATCGACGAAGCCTCGATCTATACCGAACGCCGCGAAGCCCAGGCTATGGTGGACCTTGCTGCGATCACCGCCGCCTCGAACATCACCAAAGTCGACACCGCTGTCGTGACCACGCTGACCGACAACGGCATGCCGGGAGTCGTCGTTCAAGGCTCGGGACAGACGATCGCGCCAGCCGTCGGCAAAACCGTCGTGTCGGTCACGCCCGGGCGCTATGCGGCATCAACCGCCAATGTCAGCCAACGCTTCCAGTCCGGCGTAACGCCCTACAATGCCGTCCGTGTCACCCTGAAAAAGATCCCAGCCCGCTATTTCGCGAGTTCGCTGCTCCCCTCACCCGTCATCGGCACCGAGGCCACCGCCAGCATGACGCCGCAGGCGACGTTCTCGGTCGGGTCGAGGTTGCTCAGCGTCAATGGCGGCATTCTCAACGCGCTGCTCAGTGGCCTTCTCGGCGACAACATCTCGCTCAGCGTCATGGACTACAACGGGTTGATCTCGGCCGATGTCAGCGTGCTCTCGTTCATAGACGGCCTTGCCACACAATTGAGCCTGACCGGCGTCACCTATTCGGACGTGCTGGCATCGAAAGCGACCGTCGGCCAGATCGCCACCGCCATGGCCAACGTGCCCGGGCTTGGCAACACGGCCAAGCTGGCGCTGCAGACCATCGCCTCGAAATCGACCAGCATGGGCAAGATCCCGCTCAACAAGCTTGTCGATCTCGGTGCAGTCGGCAGCCTGGCTCTCGGGCAAAGACCAACCGGCCTTGGGCTAGACACCAACGCCATGGGCATGCTGACCGCTGCCGCCGTGCTGGCCAACGGCACCAACCAGGCCCAGGTCAATCTTGGCGCCACCGTACCCGGGCTTCTGTCCACGGCGCTTACCATTGCCATTGGCGAGCCGATGCAATCTTCGCCATGGCTGGCGGTCGATGGCATCGGAACCGTGGTGCGCACCGCCCAGACGCGCATCAAACTGATCGCCAGCGTCGGTGTCGGCACGCCCGGTATCGGCGGCGGTATCAGCCTGCTGGCCGTCAATCTGCCGCTCAATGTGGAAGTCGCTTACGCCGAAGCCAAACTGACCGACATCACCTGTCCGACCGGGCCTTCCAGCATCAATGTTTCCATCGCCGCGCACCCGGGTATCGCCTCGCTGCATCTGGCCAACAGCAACAGTTCAGGCTTCGGCGACTTCAGTCAGCCGCAGACGTTCACCGACGCGGAGATCGCCGATGTGAGCCTCCATCTGCTGCTGATCAACATTCCGCTGATACAGGTGATGGGTTCCGCCGCCACCGCGATCACCAACAACAGCCCGACGACGCTGAACTTCAATGCGACCGACATCGCCAACAAGACGGTCAAGACCGTTTCGACCCGCAACATATCGCAGTCGCTGACCACATCGCTGGTCGGCAACCTGTCGCTTTCGGTCAATGCGCTTGGTCTCGGGATCGATCTGACCGCACTGCTCGCAACGGTCAAGCCGGCAGTCGTGGCCGTGCTGAACGGCGTAACGGCGCCGGTCGACGACCTGCTCTACAACGTGCTTTCGGCGCTCGGTGTCGGCGTCGGCCAGGCCGATGTGCGTGTCACTGGTGCGACCTGCGGGCGCGCGGTTCTCGTTCAATAAGGCATTTGCAGCCCAAGTGGATCACTTGCGTTGCAGCAGCGGCCGAAGCGCGAAATCAGTTCAGCTGACCAAGGAAACAGCCAAGCGCCGGCAGCGATATCTGGTTCTCTTCAAAAACCCCGCTGCCACCATCAATAGCCACGACAGCTCCTGTATCCGGCGGCAACGGCCAATTCGCCGGCTCCTCGGCGAAGTTGAAGACACAGAGAAGTTTCTCACCGCCGTCTTCGCGGATGAAGGCGAGAATTTCGCCCTCCGCATCGAGAAACCGGATCGAACCGCCGACCAGCGACGGATGCCCCCTGCGCAAGGCGAGCATGGTCCGATAGAAGGTCAGCACCGAGGCCGCGTCGGCGTTCTGGACGTCGACCGCGCGGGCGCGATGGCTGGCCGGTATCGGCAGCCACGGTTTACCGGTGGAAAAGCCCGCATTGTCGGCACCGGCCTCCCAGGCCATCGGCGTGCGACAGCCGTCCCTGCCCTTGACGCCCGGCCAGAAGCGGATGCCAACGGGATCGCGCAGATCCTCGAAGGTGAGTTCCGCCTCCTCCAGGCCAAGTTCCTCGCCCTCGTAAAGACAGATCGATCCGCGCAGGCAGGAGAGCAGCATGATCGAGAATCTCGCGACCGTGACTGGATCGCTGCCCGGCCTCGTCCAGCGGCTGACGTGGCGCACCACGTCATGGTTGGAAAACGCCCAGCACACCCAGCCGTCGGACACGGCTGCCTCGAAGGCTTCGACGCAGCCACGCACATGCGCCGCCGAGAATTGCGGGCCAAGCAGATCAAAGGTGTAACACATATGGAGCTTGTCGCCGCCGGTGGTGTAGGCGGCGAGCGTCTGCAGCGAGCGGCCTTCATCGCCGATCTCGCCGACGGCAGCACGGTCCTCATACTCGTCGAGCAGTGCCCTGAAGCGCTTGAGGAACGCCAGGTTTTCCGGCTGCGTCTTGTCGAACAGATGTTCCTGGTAGAGGTAGGTGTTGGTCTCGCTGTTGGTGCCGGCGACGCTTGATGCCAAGGGTGGATTGCTGCGCAGCCAGCGGTCATGGACATAGTAGTTGACCGTGTCGAGCCGAAAGCCGTCGACGCCACGCTCCAGCCAGAACCGCACCGTTTCCAGAAGCGCGTCCTGGACCTCCGGATTGTGGAAATTCAAATCCGGCTGAGAAGCGAGAAAATTGTGCATGTAGTACTGCCGGCGGGTCGAATCCCACTCCCAGGCCGGGCCACCGAAGACGGAGAGCCAGTTGTTGGGCGCGCCGCCATCGGGCTTGGTATCGGCCCAGACATACCAGTCGGCCTTGGGGTTGTCGCGGCTGGCGCGGCTTTCGACGAACCATTCGTGCTTGTCGGACGAATGCGACAGCACCTGGTCGATGATGACTTTCAGGCCGAGCCGATGCGCCTCGGCGACCAGCGCATCGAAATCCTCCATGCCACCGAACATCGGGTCGACGGCGCAATAGTCCGACACGTCGTAGCCCATGTCAGCCATCGGTGACTTGAAGAAGGGCGACAGCCAGATGGCGTCGACACCAAGGGAGGCGACATGCTCCAGGCGGTTGGCGATGCCGCGCAGATCGCCGCTGCCGTCGCCGGTCGTATCGTGGAAGGAGCGCGGATAGATCTGATAGATGACGCAGCCACGCCACCATCCGATCCGGTCACCTGCCGCCATTGCGCTTCTCCCCTGTGCCGGCCTGTGCAGCTGCGCATTCGATCATGAAGATCACCGACCGCCCCGATACCGGCCGCTCGATGTCGGCCGCCTCAGCCGTTTCAATGGCCGGCTTCCAGAAAAATCCCTCGCGAGGCGGCAGGGTGAAAATGCAGGCCCGGCGGTCGCCGTTGATGAGCACCGCAAGACGGCGTTCGTCATCGCTGTCGCCGCCCAGGATCATGACCAGGCGGTGGCGCTGCGGGTCCTGCCAGCTTTGTTGGTCGAGCGGCGCGCCTGTTTCGGTCAGCCATGCGACGTCCGGTATGTCGGAATCTGTTGGTGGCCGGCCCGTGAGAAAGCGCGTGTCGGAGAATGCCGGCACCACTCGGCGCAGCGTCGAAAGCAGGACCGTGTAATGCTCCAGCGCCTGGTCGCGCCCGGCCCAGTCGAGCCAGGTGATCGCGTTGTCCTGCGCATAGGCATTGTTGTTGCCCTGCTGGCTGCGGCCGAATTCGTCGCCGGCCGTCAGCATGATGGTGCCCCGCGAGGCAAACAAAGTGGCGAGCAGCGCGTGCTGATCGTTGAGGCGCGCCATGGCTACGGCCGGCTTGTCCGCATCACCTTCCACGCCGTTGTTCCAGGACAGGTTTTCATTGTGGCCGTCACGGTTCTGCTCGCCATTGGCCTGGTTGTGCTTGCGCTCGTAGCGCACGATGTCGGCCAGGGTCATGCCGTCATGGGCGGCGATGAAATTGACCGTGCGGCTAGCGCTTTGTCCGTTTGCGGCAAACACATCAGACGAACCGGCAAGCCGGGTCGCCAGTGCGCCGACCATGCCGGCGTCGCCGCGCCAGAAGCGCCTGATATCATCGCGATACTTGTCGTTCCATTCGAGGAAAGGCGGCGGAAAATTCCCGAGCTGATAGCCATCCGGACCGATGTCCCAAGGCTCGGCGATCAGCACGCGATCGGCCAGCAGCGCGTCCTCACCCATCGCCTTCAGCAACGGCGCATCGGCGTCGAATGTCCCTTCGACCCGTCCCAGGATGGGCGCCAGGTCGAAGCGGAAACCATCGACACCGGCATCGCGGACAAAATGGCGAAGCGTATCGAGGACCATCTCCCCAGCGATCGGGTGGTCGCATGCCACCGTGTTGCCCGTCCCGGTGTCGTTGGCCAGCCTGCCGTCCGGCGTGTGCCGGTAATAGGCCTGGTTGTCGAAGCCGCGCAGCGACAGCGTTGGCCCGAGCCGGTCGCTCTCGCCGGTGTGGTTGAAGACAAGATCCAGAATGACGCCGATGCCGGCCTGCCGCAGCGCGGCGACCGCGTTCCGCAATTCCGTGATGCCGCCAGGCGCAAGGCGTGGATCAAGCGCCATGAAGGTGACGGGATTGTAGCCCCAGGCATTTCGCAGCCCGAGCGGCGGCAGGTGCCGTTCATCGATCGACGCCGTCACCGGCATCAGTTCGACAGCACTGACGCCAAGCCTTTGCAGGTGCTCGATAACCACAGGATGAGCGAGAGCAGCGACCGTGCCGCGCAGCTTCTCAGGAATGTCCGGATGCAGCATGGTGAAGGCACGCACCGGCACTTCGTAGATCAGGCCGCCGGGCTGGAACAGCGGCGGCGTAGCCGGCACGGGTTTCGGCAAGGCAGCGGCAATGGCCTTTGGCATCAGCGGCGCGGTATCGAGGCCCTCGCCCCGGCGCCGGGTCAGCCGCCAGTCATAGGCGTAAGGCCTGTCGATCCCGAGGGCGTAGGGATCGATCAGCATTTTTTCGGGGTCGAACCACAGGCCGCGATCAGGCGCATAGTCGCCATCGGCGCGAAACCCGTAGCGGGTGCCAGGGCCAAGACCGGCGACGAAGAGCGCGTGCACGCCGTTGCCTTCCGGCTGCAGCTCAAGCCGTTCGATTTCCCGGTTGCCCTGCTCGTCAAAAATCGAGACCCAGAGCCGGCGGGCCGCCTGCGACCATGCGGCAAAGCGAATGCCGCCCTCCGAAACAAGCCCGCCAAATCGCGGCCGCTGATCGGCCGGCATCGCAGATTTCATTAAGTGATGACACTCGGCTTGGCGCGGCCGGTATGGCTGCGAATCCCTGCAATATCATCGGCCGCCGATATCAGATCGGCAAGGGCGGCCTGGGTATCGAGATCGTGTCGCGACGTGTCCGGCTCGTAGCGCTCGATATAGACGCGCAAAGTCGCGCCCGACGTGCCGGTGCCGGAAAGCCTGAAGACGACGCGCGAACCGCCCTCGAACAGCACCCTTATGCCCTGGTGTTCGCTGGTCGAACCATCGACCGGATCGTGATAGGCAAAGTCGTCGGCGCTGGCGATCGTCATGCCGCGCACCTTGGTCCCCGGCAATGAACCGAGCTTGGAGCGGAGTTCGTCGACCAGCGCGTTGGCGCGGTCACTTTCGACCTCCTCATAGTCGTGGCGCGAATAGTAGTTGCGGCCATAGGTCGCCCAATGCTCGGTGACGATCTGCTTGCAGCTTTCACCGCGCGCGGCGAGGATATTGAGCCACAGTAGCACCGCCCACAGGCCGTCCTTTTCGCGGACATGGTTCGAGCCGGTTCCGGCACTTTCCTCGCCGCAGATCGTCGCCATGTCGGCGTCGAGCAAGTTGCCGAAGAATTTCCAGCCGGTCGGTGTTTCATAGATGCCGATGCCTAGCTTTTCGGCGACGCGATCGGCCGCGCCACTGGTCGGCATCGAACGGGCGATGCCCTTCAGGCCTTCGCTGTAGCCGGGCGCCAGGCGGGCGTTGGCGGCAAGCATGGCGACCGAATCCGACGGCGTGACGAATATGCCCTTGCCGATGATCAGGTTGCGGTCGCCGTCGCCGTCGGAGGCGGCGCCGAAATCCGGCGCGTCCGGCCCCATCATCTCGTCATAGAGATGCTTGGCATGGACGAGGTTGGGGTCCGGATGGTGGCCCCCGAAATCGGGCAGCGGCTTGAAGTTGCGGCAGGTGCCGTTGGGCGCGCCAAGCCGGTTTTCCAGGATCTCCTTGGCGTAGGGGCCGGTCACCGCGTGCATGGCGTCGAAGCGCATGCGAAAGCCGTATTTGAAATTGGCGCGGATGGCGTCGAAATCGAACAGGCTTTCCATCAGCTCGGCATAGTCGGCGACCGGATCGATGATCTCGACCGTCATGCCGCCGGCCTTGACCGTGCCGATCTTGTCGATGTCGATCGCCTCGATATCGGTGGTCTTGAAGCTCGCAATCGTCTTGGTCTTTTCGAAGATCGCGTCGGTCAGCTTTTCTGGCGCCGGACCGCCATTGCCGGCATTGTACTTGATGCCGAAATCCTCGTGCGGGCCGCCCGGATTGTGGCTGGCCGACAGGATGATGCCGCCGAAGGTCTTGTATTTGCGGATGACATGCGAGGCGGCCGGCGTCGACAGGATGCCGCCCTGCCCGACCATCACCTTGCCGAAACCGTTCGCGGCGGCCATGGCGATCGCCTTCTGGATGACCTCGCGGTTGTAGAAGCGGCCATCGCCGCCGATCACCAGGGTCTTGCCCTTGAACCCGTCGAGCGCGTCGAAGATCGACTGGATGAAGTTCTCGGCATAGTGCTCCTGCTGGAACACCGGCACCTTCTTGCGCAGTCCCGACGTGCCGGGTTTCTGATCGGAATAGGGTTTGGTGGGGACGGTCCGTATCATGCTTCAGGCAACCCTTTTCGAAAGCAACAAGCGATAGAGTTCGACATATTTTTCGGCGCTCTTGTCCCACGACACATCGGCTTTCATGCCTTGGCGCTGCAGCGATTCCCAGACCGCCGGAATGGCGTGTGCGTCGACGAGACGGCGTATGGCGTGCAGCAAGGCGCCGGCATTGTTGGGCGCGAACTGGAAGCCGGTCGCAACGCCGGCCGAGACGGCGGCCTCGTTGGCATCGATGACCGTATCGGCCAGGCCGCCGGTGCGGGCAACCACCGGCACGCAGCCATAGCGCAGGCCGTAAAGCTGCGTCAGCCCGCACGGTTCGAAGCGCGAAGGAACCACGATGGCGTCGCAACCGCCTTGCATGATGTGCGACAGCCCTTCGTCATAGCCAACGACGACGCCGATACGGCCGCGATGCCTGGCCGCGGCGGCAAGCAGCGCGCCTTCGAGGCCGGCATCGCCCGACCCCAGGATGGCCAGCCGGGCACCGGTGGCGACAATGCCGTCGACGACCATTGCGAGTATGTCCATACCCTTTTGCCAGGTCAGGCGGCTGACGACGCAGACGATCGGGCTGTCGTCGCGCTCAAGGCCGAAGCGGTCCTCCACGGCAGCCTTGTTGGGCGCGCGCGCCTTCAGCGTCGCGGCCGTATAGGCGGAGACCAGATGCTTGTCGCTTTCCGGGTCCCAGATGCCGGTGTCGATGCCGTTGACGATGCCATAGAGATCGCTGGAGCGCATGTTGATGAGGCCGTCGAGCCCCATGCCGAATTCCGCCGAGCGGATCTCCTGCGCATAGGTCGGGCTGACGGTGGTGATTGCCCAGGCTGCCTGCAGACCGGCCTTGAGGAAACCGACGCCGCCATAATATTCGACGCCGTCGAGCGCCATCGCCACCGCCGGCAAGCCAAGCTCGCCGAAGATGCCGGCGCCGAACTGGCCCTGGAAGGCAAGGTTGTGCACGGTCATCATCGAGGGGACGCCGACCGCCTTGCCGTAGCGCATGTAAGCCAGCGTCATCGCCGACTGCCAGTCATGGGCATGGACGATGTCGGGCTGGTACCCCGAGATGGCCCCGCCGGCGATGTCGCCGCCGACCTGGCTCAGCGCCGCAAAACGCCGCCAATTGTCGGGCCAGTCGACGCCGCTCGCATTGCCATAGGGGCCGCCGGGTCGGTCGAACAGATGTGGCGCGTCGAGCACGAACAGTTCGAGGCCGGCGAGCTGGACGGAATGGACGGAGGCCTTGGCGCCCTGCAGCAAGGGATATTGCAGAACGGCCTTCTTTTTCTTGAAGGCCGCCATCACGCTCGGAAAGCCGGGAATGAGCGTGCGCATGGTCACGCCCTTGGCGGCCAGCGCGATGGGCAGCGCGCCGGTCACATCGGCAAGCCCGCCGGTCTTGATCAGCGGAAAAATCTCGGGCGTGACCGACAGAACCTGCATGCGCCTACAATCCGATCCTGTCTGTCCTAGAGCCTTTTGTCTTGACCCAATTCCGGACGGAAAACCGTTTCACACTTTTCCTGGAATTGCTCTAAAGCGCCAGCTTGTCGATCATGTCCTGGGTGACCAGGCAGATGCCCTTTTCGGAAACACGGAAGCGCTTGGCGTCGAGGACGGGGTCTTCGCCGACCACCAGCCCTTCCGGTATCCTAACACCATGGTCGATGACGACGCGCTTCAACTTTGCGTTCCGGCCGACATGAACGTCGGGCAGCATGACGACTTCTTCCAGCGTCGAATAGGAATTGATGCGCGCGCCGGTGAAGATCAGGCTCTTCTTCAGTGAAGCACCCGAGACGATGCAATCGCCCGAAACAAGCGAGGAGACGGCAGAGCCGCGGCGGCCATCCTCGTCATGCACGAACTTTGCCGGCGGCTTCAATTCGGCGTAGGTCCAGATCGGCCAGTCGCGGTCGTAGAGGTCGAGTTCCGGCGTGACGTCGGTCAAATCGATGTTGGCTTCCCAATAGGCGTCGACCGTTCCGACATCGCGCCAGTAGGCCTCGTTCTCGGCGGTCGAACGGACACAGGACTTGGCGAAGCGGTGAGCGATCGCCTTACCGTGCTGGACGATATAGGGAATGATGTCCTTGCCGAAGTCGCGGCTGGAACCCGGCTCGGCCGCGTCACGGCGCAGCTGCTCCATCAGGAACTTGGTCTTGAAGACATAGATGCCCATTGACGCCAGGGCGAACTCCGGCCTGTCGGGAATGCCGGGCGGATCGGCGGGCTTTTCGACGAAGGCAATGATGTTGTCCTTGGCGTCGACATGCATGACGCCGAAGCCGACGGCTTCCATGCGCGGCACTTCGAGGCAGCCAACGGTGACGTCGGCATTGGCGTCGACGTGCTGGCGAAGCATCATCTCGTAGTCCATCTTGTAGATGTGGTCGCCGGCGAGGATGACCATGTATTCGGGCCCGTAGGCCTCGATGATGTCGATGTTCTGGTAAACCGCGTCGGCGGTGCCCTCATACCACTGCGTTTCCGAAACACGCTGGCTGGCCGGCAGGATGTCGAAACTCTCGTTTCGCTCGGGCCGCAGGAAGTTCCAGCCGCGCTGCAGATGGCGGATCAGCGAATGCGCCTTGTACTGGGTGGCGACGCCCAGGCGGCGAATGCCGGAATTGAGCGCGTTGGAGAGCGCGAAGTCGATGATGCGCGTCTTGCCGCCGAAATAGACGGCCGGCTTGGCGCGTCGGTCGGTCAGTTCCTTGAGGCGGCTGCCACGGCCGCCGGCCAGTACATAGGCCATGGCATCGCGCGCCAGCGGCTGGGTCCGTTTCAAGTCTGCCATTTCTACCCTCCCAAGTTACTCAGTCTCGACATGTTACCCGGTTTCGGGGGTCAGTCCGCAACGAGTTCGAGCATGATCGTCGACAGCGGCGGCAGAAGCATCGTTGCCGAGATGCCGCCTCCCTCCGCCCGCGCCTCGACCATGCCGCCATTGCCCTTGCCGGAACCGCCATATTCCGCGGCGTCGGTGTTGATGATTTCGCGCCAGTTTCCGGCCGTGGGCAACGGCACGCGATAATTGTCGCGCGGCACCGGCGTGAAATTGGAGATGACGGCCACCGGGCTGCCGCCCGGCGCGCTGCGCAGCCAGGCAAAAACCGAATTCTGGCTGTCATCGACGATCAGCCAGGAAAACCCTTCCGGTTCGCAATCGCGGCCATGCAGCGCCGGGCGCGAACGGTAGAGATAGTTGAGATCGCGCACCGTCTGCCAGACGCCGCGATGCGGGCGGAACTCAAGCAGGTTCCAGTCGAGCGCGCGTGCCTCGCTCCATTCGCGGCGCTGCGCGAACTCCTGCCCCATGAACAGCAGCTTCTTGCCGGGATAGCCCCACATGAAGGCGTAGTAGGCGCGCAACGTCGCGAATTTCTGCCAGTCGTCGCCGGCCATCTTGCCGAGCAGCGTGCCTTTGCCGTGCACCACCTCGTCATGCGAAAGCGGCAGCACGAAATTCTCCGAGAAGGCGTAGGTCAGGCCGAAGGTGAGATCATTGTGGTGGTGCTTGCGAAAAATCGGCTCCTTGGAGAAATACTCCAGCGTATCGTGCATGAAGCCCATGTTCCATTTGAAGCCGAAGCCCAGCCCGCCTTCATGCACCGGTGCCGAAACCTTCGGCCATGAGGTCGATTCCTCGGCTATGGTCATCACGCCCGGATGGTGGCCGTAGACCTCCTTGTTCATCTTCTGCAGGAAGCTGACCGCCTCGAGGTTCTCGCGGCCGCCCTTCTCGTTGGGGATCCATTCGCCCTGCTTGCGCGAATAGTCGAGGTAGAGCATCGAGGCGACCGCATCGACGCGAAGCCCGTCGACATGATATTTCTCGGCCCAGAACAACGCGTTGTTGACGAGGAACGACACCACCTCGCGGCGGCCGAAATTGTAGATCGCGGTGTTCCAGTCGGGATGAAAGCCCTTGCGCGGATCGGCGTGCTCATAGAGCGCGGTGCCGTCGAAATGAACGAGGCCGTGCTCGTCGACCGGAAAATGCGCCGGCACCCAGTCGAGAATGACGCCGACGCCGGCGCGGTGGGCGCCATCGACGAAGCGCGCAAAGCCGTCCGGATCGCCGAAGCGGGCCGACGGCGCATAGAGTCCGGTTGTCTGATAACCCCACGACGGATCATAGGGGTGTTCGGAGATCGGCATGAACTCGATGTGGGTGAAGCCGGTCTCGACTGCATAGGGGATCAGCCGGTCGGCCAGTTCGTCCCATGACAGGAACGTACCGTCGTCGCGAAGTTGCCAGGAACCGGCATGGACCTCGTAGATCGAGATGGCTTCGCGCCGATGATCGGCATTGCGCCAGAAACTGCGGTGGGCCTCGTCGCCCCACGGATGGGCCGGCGGCACCGCAGTCACCGAGGCGGTCGCCGGCCGCAATTCGGACTTGAAGGCGAATGGATCGGCCTTCAGCGGCAGCCTGACGCCATCGGGGCCGATGATCTCGTATTTATACGGCCGGGCGGCGCCGATATCGGGGATGAACACTTCCCAGATGCCGGTGTCGCGGCGGTCGCGCATCGAATGCCTGCGGCCGTCCCATTCGTTGAAATCGCCGACCACCGAGACGCGCCGCGCATTGGGAGCCCAGACGGCGAAATGCACGCCCGTGGCGCCCTCGTGCTCGATGACATGCGCGCCGAGCTTGTCGAACAGCCTGAGGTGCGAGCCTTGGGCGATGTAATAGTCGTCCATCGGGCCAAGCACCGGACCGAATGAATAGGGATCAGTCAGCCACCAGTCGCCGCCGGCGTTCCTGGCATGATAGCGCAGCGGCTGACGCTTGCGGATCGACAGCTTGCCTTCGAAAAAACCGCCGTCGTCGCGCCTCGACAGTTCACCGGCGATGATGCCGGTCAGCGTATAGGCGGTGACGAACTCCGCATGCGGGACAAAGCAGCGGGCAAACAGGCTCTTGCCGACCTCATGGACACCAAGGACCGCGAAGGGATCGCCATGCGTGCCGGCAACAATCGCCGCGACATCGCTGGCTGCCGCCAGTTCGTCCGGCCCGCTTGTCGCAGCGGTCGCGCGCGGCTTCTTCATCAGGCAGTGTCCCTCCCCGGGCACCAATCTTTGTTCTTATGCATGTCTCCCAAAACCGCTGCGCACTTTTGGGCGACATGCACCAATGTTTTGTCTTGTGCATGTCGTTGTCCCAAAACCACTTCGCACTTTGGGCGACATGCAACGAGACCACATCGTTCGCGGCCTCATGCAATCACATCAGACAGGCACGTTCCAGATTTCTTTCGCATATTGGCGGATCGTGCGATCGGAGGAGAACCAGCCGACACGCGCAACGTTGCGGATTGCCTTGGCATACCAGTCGGGACTGTTGCGCCAGACGGCATCGACTTCGCGCTGCGTAGCCGCGTAGGCGTCGAAATCGGCGGCGACCATGAACCAATCGCTCTGATAGAGACCGTTGATCAAGTCGCGGTAACGCTCCGGATCGTCCGGCGAGAAGACGCCCGACGATACAGCGGCCACTGCTTGTGCCAGCTCTGACGATGCTTCGATCACGGCGCGCGGGTTGTAGCCATTGTTGCGCCGCTCGGCGACCTCGGCCGTGGTCAGGCCGAAGATGAAGATGTTGTCGTCGCCGACGCACTCCTTGATCTCGACATTGGCGCCGTCGAGCGTGCCGATGGTCAGCGCGCCGTTCAGCGCGAACTTCATGTTGCCGGTACCGGACGCTTCCATGCCAGCGGTCGATATCTGCTCGGAAAGATCGGCTGCCGGCATCAGGATCTCGGCCAGGCTGACATTGTAGTTCGGCACGAACACCACCTTCAGCAAACCGCGCACGGCCGGGTCGCGGTTGATGACCTTGGCAACGTCGTTGGCGAGTTTGATGATCAGCTTGGCGTTGTGATAGCTGGGCGCCGCCTTGCCGCCGAAGAATTTTACGCGCGGCATCCAGTCACGCTCGGGGTGCGAGCGGATCTGGTCATAGAGCGCGATCGCTTCGAGGATGTTGAGGAGCTGGCGCTTGTATTCATGGATGCGCTTGACCTGGATATCGAACAGCGCCGAGGGATCGACCTTGATGCCGAGCCGGTCGGCGACGAGATTGGCCAGCCGCACTTTGTTGGCGCGCTTGACGGCGGCGAACTTGTCGCGAAAGTCGGCATCGTCGGCGAAGGCATCGAGACCCTTGATGGCGTCGATGTCGTCGAGAAAGCGGTCACCGATCGCCTCGCGGGCGAGCGACGTCAGCCCGGGATTGCACTGGATCAGCCAACGCCGCGGCGTGATGCCATTGGTCTTGTTGTTGATGCGGTCGGGGTAAAGCCTGTGGAGGTCGGCAAACACCGTCTCCTTCATCAATTCCGTATGCAACGCCGAGACGCCGTTGATCGAGTGCGAACCGACAAAGGCCAGGTTGCCCATGCGCACCCGGCGGTCGCCGTTTTCCTGGATCAGCGAGATGCGGCTGATCTGCTCATCCGAGAACTGGTTGGAGGCGCGCGCCTCCAGAAGCACCTCGGCGTTGATCGCATAGACGATCTGCATATGACGCGGCAAAAGCCGCTCGAACAGCGGCACCGGCCAGCTTTCCAGCGCCTCGGGCAGCAGCGTGTGGTTGGTGTAGCCGAAGGTGCGCTTGGTGATGCTCCAGGCCTGGTCGAAGTCCATGCCGTGGACGTCCATCAGCAGGCGCATCAGCTCCGGCACCGCGATGGCCGGATGGGTGTCGTTGAGATGGATCGCCGCCTTGTCGGGCAGCGACAGCAGATCGCCATACTGGCTGAGATGACGTTGCAGGATGTCCTGCAACGAGGCGGTCGAGAAGAAGTACTCTTGCCGCAGCCTCAGCTCCTGCCCGGCCTTGTGCGAATCCGCCGGATAGAGCACGCGCGACAAGGCATCGGCCTTGTTGCTTTCGGCGAGCGCGCCGATGTGGTCGCCGGCATTGAACTTGTCGAGCAGGATCGGATCGACCGGCATGCCCGACCACAGCCGCAGCGTGTTGACGCGGTTGGCCCGCCAGCCAACGACGGGGGTGTCATAGGCGACGGCCAGGACGTGCTCGGTCGGCTTCCAGACATGGCGCTCGAGCCGGCCGTCCTTCGAGGTGATCGATTCCACCGAACCGCCGAAACCGACCTCGAAGGAGCGTTCGCGGCGTTCGAACTCCCAGGAATTGCCGTGATCAAGCCAGGTCTCAGGCAGTTCGACTTGCCAGCCGTCGTGAATCTCCTGGCGGAACATGCCGTTGGCGTAGCGGATGCCATAGCCATGCGCCGGAATGTCGACAGTTGCCATGCTTTCCATGAAGCAGGCCGCGAGCCTGCCGAGACCACCATTGCCGAGCGCCGCGTCAGGCTCGAGCGCGGCGATGAGGTCGAGGTCGACCCCAAGCGACGACAGCGCCTTGCGCATGTTGTCCATCAGGCCGAGATTGGAGAAGGCATCGCGCATCAGCCGGCCGATGAGAAATTCCAGCGACAGGTAATAGACGCGCTTTTCCTGCTGGGCGTAGGCCTCCTGTGTCGCCTGCATCCAGTGATCGACGATGCGGTCGCGCACGACCTTGATCGAGGCGGTCAGCCAGTCGTGCTGCGTGGCAACGGAGGTGCCCTTGCCGACCCGGTATTTGAGGGCCATCAAGACTTCTCTTGCGAGCGTCTCCGGGTCAGGATTTTCGAGCAGTGGCGGGTGGGGTTCGGATGTCATCGCGCTCGTCATGCTGCCTCTCGTGCGGTTGCCATGATCATACCGGCTTTCATAGTTCCTCCCAGCTTATGGTAGCCGATACCGCCGCATGTTCAATCGATTTAGGTAAGCCTTGTCCAGCTTACCCTGCGGCAATTTGACAATTCAGGCCGCCAATTTGACAGGTCAAGCGGCTAGGGCCGCCTCCGGCGGAACCTTCGCTCCGGTCATGAAGGCGACGGCGTCGGACATCGTATATTGCTTGGGATCGATGACGCAGAGGCGACGGCCCAGACGATGGATATGGATGCGATCCGCAACCTCGAAGACATGCGGCATGTTGTGCGAAATCAGCACGATCGGCAGGCCGCGCTTCTTGACATCGAGGATCAGCTCGAGCACTCGGCGGCTCTCCTTGACGCCAAGGGCTGCTGTCGGCTCGTCCATGATCACCATCTTCGAGCCGAAGGCGGCGGCGCGCGCCACCGCCACGCCCTGGCGCTGACCACCCGAGAGCGTCTCCACCGCCTGGCTAATGTTCTGGATGGTCATCAGGCCAAGTTCGGTGAGCTTGTCGCGGGCGCGCTTTTCCATTGCCGGACGGTCGAGCATGCGCAGCCATTGTCCCAGGAAGCCCGGTTTGCGGATTTCGCGACCGAGGAACATGTTGTCGGCGATGGAAAGCGCCGGCGACAGCGCGAGGTTCTGGTAGACCGTCTCGATGCCGGCTTCGCGAGCCTCCATCGGCGACTTGAAGGCGACGGGTTTGCCTTCAAGCCGGATCTCGCCTTCGTCGGGCACGGCCGCGCCGGAAATCGCCTTGATCAGCGATGACTTGCCGGCGCCATTGTCGCCGATGACGGCAAGGATTTCACCCGGGTAGAGGTCGAAGTCGGCATTGTCGAGCGCGGTTACGCGGCCATAGCGCTTGACCAGACCGCGTGCGGTGAGGATGGGTTCCTGGGTCATGACTATGCCGAAACCTTTCTGATCCATTGGTCGATCGCCACGGCGCCGATGATCAGCACACCGGTAAGCAGCACTTTCCATTGCGGATCGGCGCCCAGCATGTTGAGACCCATGGAGACGACGCCGACAATCATCGCGCCGAACAGCGTGCCCAGGATCGAGCCGCGCCCGCCGAAGAGGGAAATACCGCCGATCACCGTCGCGGTGATCGCCTGCAGATTGTAGTCGGTGACGGCAGCTGACGGCGAGATCGAACCGTTGCGGCCGATGGAGACCCAGGCAGCGAAGGCGGCAATCAGCCCAGCAAGGGTGTAGACCGTCACCAGCACCTTCTTGGTCTGGATGCCCGACAGCTTCGCCGCCTCCTGATCATCGCCGACAGCGTAGACATGGCGGCCCCATGCCGTGTGATTGAGCACGTACCACAGGATCAGCACGAGCACGACCGTGGCAATGACGCCGAGCGTCAGCACCGCCGTGCCGACCTTGAAGCTCATTGCAAAGAGATGCAGCAGCGGCGCCTGGGTGTCGACGTCGGTGTCGCGGATCGTCTCATTGGCCGAATAGATGAAGTTCGTGGCCATGACGATGTTCCAGGTGCCAAGCGTCACGATGAAGGGCGGCAGCTTCATGTAGGCCACCAGCAGCCCGTTGAGCAGCCCGCAGGCCGCGCCGGCGGCAAGCCCGATCGCCACCGCGACCACGCTCGGCATACCGTAGCTGACCGCGCAATTTCCCATGATCACAGCAGAAATCACCATGATCACGCCAATCGACAGATCGATGCCGGCGGTCAGGATGACCAGCGTCTGGGCAGCGCCCAAAATGCCGACAATGGCGATCTGCTGCAGGATCAGCGTCAGCGTGTAGGACGAAAAGAAGCGCCCGCCAATGGTGATGCCGAAGACAATGATCGCCAGAACCAGCACGATCAGCGGCACCGCTGCCGGCGTCGAATGCAGGAAATGCTGGATGCGCTTGACGGCCGATTTGTGCTCGTCAAAAGCCGCAACGCTTGTGTCGCTGCCCGAGAGAACCTTCTCGAATTCCTGAGCTTGAGCCATGTTTCCTCCCCGTAGGCTTCAGCCAAGCGCTGACGCCCGTCCACGCCTTTCCGGTCTGCTGCCGGGATTGTTCGCGGTCATGCGACCATCGTCCACCCTAAGCGGTCGGGGATCAAGCCCCGACCGCTTCGGTTTTGCTGTTGTCGGTCAGGCCAGCATCAGCCCCAGCACTTGGCGAGGCCTTCCTTGGTGTCGATGGACTTCACGCCAGTGGCCGGCTTGTCGGTCACCAGGTTGACGCCGGTGTCGAAGAAGTTCTTGCCTTCGGTCGGCTTCGGCTTGGTTCCGTCCTTGGCGAAGGCGGCAATCGCCTCGATGCCGAGCGCTGCCATCTGCAGCGGATATTGCTGCGATGTCGCACCGATGACACCTTCGGTCACCGACTTCACGCCGGGGCAGCCGCCGTCGACGGAGACGATCAGCACCTGCTTCTCGAGGCCGACGGCCTTGAGTGCCTGGTAGGCACCGACAGCGGCAGGCTCATTGATGGTGTGGATGACGTTGATGGTGTTGTCCTTCTGCAGAAGGTTTTCCATCGCCTTGCGGCCGCCTTCCTCGTTGCCGTTGGTGACGTCGTGGCCGACGATGCGCGGATCGTCCTCATCGCCGATCTTGTTGGGGTCTTTCACGTCGATGCCGTAACCCATCATGAAGCCCTGGTCGCGCAGCACATCCACGGTCGGCTGCGACGGCGTCAGGTCGAGGAAGCCGATCTTGGCATCCTTCGCCTTGTCGCCGAGCGTGGCGGCGGCCCAGGCGCCGATCAGCTTGCCGGCTTCGAGATTGTCCGTGGCGAAGGTCGCGTCGGCCGCGTCGATCGGATCGAGCGGCGTGTCGAGAGCGATCACCAGCAGCCCGGCGTCACGCGCCTTCTTCACGGTCGGCACGATGCCCTTGGTGTCGGATGCGGTGATCAGAATGCCCTTGGCGCCGTCGGCGATGCAGCTTTCGATCGCCGCCACCTGGCTCTCGCTGTCGCCGTCGATCTTGCCGGCGTAGGTCTTGAGGTCGACGCCGAGCTCCTTGGCCTTCGCCGTGGCGCCTTCCTTCATCTTGACGAAGAAGGGATTGGTGTCGGTCTTGGTGATCAGGCAGGCGCCGACACCTGCCGCGGATGCGGACGACGCAAACGCCATCAGACCAAGCGCGGCAGCAGCAAACACGGTCGATTTCAGAAGTTTTGTATTGGTCACGACTTTCCTCCCAATGGAACCATTCCGGATGCCGGCCAACCGGCATCTACAGCGCATCCAACGAAATTCTCCCAGCGCGGACGCCACCCCAACAGACACCAGAGCGATGTCTCTGTCAATAATTAAATCACTCTTATTTATTATTGACAGCCTCGCTTCGTTCACCCATTCTGGCTCAAAAGCATTGCCGGGAAACGACGGGAGGAACAGGGTGGAGACCGCCATTGCGAGGCACGGTTCGCCCGACGCGAATGACAGCCTCATTCACCGTGGCACCAACCAGAGCGGCATGCGGGACCACAACGAGCGGTTGGTGCTCTCGCTGGTGCGCCAGCACGGCAGCCTGGCGAAGTCCGACATCGCCCGCATGACCGGGCTTTCGGCGCAGACGGTTTCGGTCATAATGCGCGAACTGGAGGAAGAAGGCCTCCTGCTGCGGCAGGCGCCGTTGCGCGGCAAGATCGGCCAACCCTCGATCCCGATGGCGCTCAACCCCGACGGCGCCTACTTCATTGGCCTGAAGATCGGCCGCCGCAGCGCCGAACTCGTGCTGATCGACTTCCTTGGCCAAGTCCGGTCGATGCTGCAGCATTCCTACCGCTACCCGGCGCCACGCGAGACGGTGGAGTTCGTCACCACCGGAATGAAGAAGATGCGTGGCGAGCTGACGCCCGCGCAGGACAAGCGCATCGCCGGTCTTGGCATCGCCATGCCGTTCGAATTGTGGAACTGGGCCGATACCGCAGGCGCCCCGCGCGATGCCATGGACGAATGGCGTCATCGCGACATCAGGGCGGACATCCAGGCACAGTGCGATTTTCCGGTTTACCTGCAGAACGATGCGACTTCGGCCTGCGGCGCTGAACTCGTCTTCGGCCAGACCGGTGCTGCTCGCGACTTCGTTTATTTTTACATCGGCGCCTTTGCCGGTGGCGGCATCGTGCTGAATGGCCGGCTTTTCGGCGGGCCAACCGGCAATGCCGGAGCACTCGGCTCGATGCCCGTGCCGGGGCCGGATGGCAAGCCGACCCAGCTGATCGATGTGGCGTCCATCGCCATGCTCGAAAAGGCGCTCAATGCGCGCGGCGTCGAGGCTTCGCATCTGTGGACATCGCCGGAAGACTGGGGCGAGATCGGCCCCGAACTCGATGACTGGATTGCCAGCGCCTCTCGGGCGCTCGCCTATGCCATCGTTGCAGCATCCTCGGTCATCGATTTCGAGGCAGCGGTGATCGACGGATGGATGCCGACGGCAGTGCGCCGCCGGCTGGTCGACGCCATCATCGCGGCTATCGCCACGATCGACGGAGAGGGCCTGAAGCTCCCGGCCGTCCGCGAGGGAACCGTCGGCATCCACGCCCGGGCGCTCGGCGGCGCCAGCCTGCCGCTCTCCGAGCGCTTCCTGATCGGTTCGACGACAATTTCCAGGAGTGCCTGATGCTGATCGGGATCCCGGCGCTGCTTGGTCCGGAGCTTCTGGCGACATTGCGCGCCATGGGCCATGGCGACGAGATCGCCATTGTCGACGGAAACTATCCGGCAGAAGAGCAGGCCAACCGGCTCATCCGAGCCGACGGCCATCATCTCCTGCCAGTGCTCGACGCGATCTTGAGCGTGCTGCCGGTCGACGATGCCGTGCCAGAGGCGCTGTTTCGCGCCTCGGTCAAGGGAGATCCCTCGCTTGCCGATCCCGTGCATCACGAGATCGAGGCGCTATGCGCAAAGCGCGCGCCCGGCCGCAAGGTGGTTGCGCTGGCCGGCGCCGACTTCTATGCACGGGTCAAATCGGCGCATGCCATCGTCGCGACTAGCGAGCCGCGGCTCTACGCCAACATCATCATCCGCAAGGGCGTGATCTATCCGCCGGAGACCAGGAAGCCATGATCCTCTGCTGCGGCGAAGCCCTCATCGATATGCTGCCGCGCACGACGACCAACGGCGAGCCGGCCTTTGCGCCCTATGTCGGCGGCGCCGTCTTCAACACGGCCATCGCGCTCGGGCGGCTGGGCGCGCCGACCGGGTTCTTTTCCGGCCTGTCGTCGGATCTGTTCGGCGGTCAGTTCAGGGATGCGCTTGGGGCGAGCAAGGTCAGTTCCACCTATGCGCACACGTCACCACGGCCAACGACGCTTGCTTTCGTGAAGCTGGACAACGGCCAGGCGACCTACACGTTCTATGATGAAAACACCGCCGGCCGCATGCTGACCGTCGACGACCTGCCGCAGCTAGGCAACGAGATCGAGGCCATGCTGTTTGGCGCCATCAGCCTGATCTCAGAGCCAGCCGGCAGTGCCTATGAGGAGTTTATGAAGCGCGAGCATGAAAGCCGCGTCATGATGCTCGACCCCAACATTCGGCCGAACTTCATCCCTGACAAGGCCAAGCACCTCAGGCGCATCCGCGCCATGATGGCGATGGCCGATATCGTGAAACTGTCGGATGAAGACCTGAACTGGTTCGGCGAAGCCGGCTCGCACGAGGATGTCATCCGCAACTGGCTCGACCGCGGCCCGAAGCTGATCGTCGTCACGCATGGCAGCGAAGGCGCCATCGGCTACACCAAGGAACACGCCGTCACGGTGATGACGGAGAAGGTCAAGGTGGTCGACACGGTCGGCGCCGGCGACACGTTCAATGCCGGCATCCTCGCTTCGCTGCAGGAACAAGGCCTGCTGACAAAGACGGCAATCGCCGGCCTTTCGCAGGACGCCATCGGCAAGGCACTGGCGCTTGGCAACAAGGCGGCGGCCGTGACCGTCTCGCGGGCTGGCGCCAATCCGCCCTGGCGGCATGAGATCGCCTGACCAGGTCTCGAAGGGCTCAAGACAGATCGGGCTTCTCGATCACTTTATGTTTCGCAAGGCCGATCTCAGGGATTATCAAGGTGGGATCGGGCCCGACGAAAGCCGGATTTCCGGCATATCGCGAAGAACACGCCGGAAAATACAGGTAACAGACTGCGACACTTGCGCAATTCGCGGTTTTGCTCCTGCGGCTTTCTCGCCCGGCACAACTCTGATACCAGCGGCCGGTTATCTGGCTAACCCGTTTTGAGGCCGACATGCAGTTCATCGATCTTGGCGCGCAGCGCGAACGAATCCGCGACCGGCTGAAGGCCGCGATCGACCGTGTCGTCGAAGAAGGCCGCTATATACTCGGCCCGCAAGTCACCGAATTCGAGAACAAGCTCGCGGCCTATGTCGGCACCAAGCATGTCGTGGCCTGCGCCAACGGCACCGATGCGCTGCTGTTGCCGCTGTTTGCGGCCGGCGTCGGCCCGGGTGATGCGGTGTTCGTGCCAAGCTTCACTTTCGCCGCCACCGCCGAAGTGGTGGCCTTGGCCAAGGCGGAGCCGGTGTTCGTCGATGTCGACCCGCATAGCTACAACATCGACATTGCCAGCCTCGAGGCAGCCATCGCCATGATCAAGAAGGAAGGCCGGCTGAAGCCTAAGGCGATCATTCCCGTCGACCTGTTCGGCCTTGCCGCCGACTACGATGCCATCATGGCGATCGCCAACCGCGAAGGGCTGATGGTGATCGAGGATGCCGCCCAGTCGATGGGCGGCTCGAGCGACGGCAAGATGTGCGGCTCGTTCGGCGCGGTCGGCTCGACCAGCTTCTACCCGGCAAAGCCGCTCGGCTGCTATGGCGACGGCGGTGCGATGTTCACCAATGACGATGCACTGGCCGAGCAGCTCAGGTCGTTCGCCTTCCACGGCAAGGGCGAGACGCAGTACGACAATGTCCGTGTCGGCATCAATTCGCGGCTCGACACCCTACAGGCGGCGATCCTGATCGAGAAGCTGGCCATCCTCGAAGACGAGATGGTGGCCCGCCAGGTGGCGGCCAACCGCTACGCCGAAGGGCTTGGCGATATCGTTACCGCGGCCCGCAATCTGGACGGCAGCCGGTCGGCCTGGGCACAGTATGCGATCGAGACGCCCAAGCGCGACGGGCTGAAGGCGCATCTCGGCGAAAAGGGCATTCCATCGGTCATCTACTATGTGAAGCCGCTGCATACCCAAGTCGCTTATCGCGACTACCCGCGCACGCCGACCGGCCTTGCCGTGTCGGAGGACCTGCCGAAGCGGATCCTGTGCCTGCCGATGCACCCCTATCTCAGCGAAGCCGACCAGGACCGGATCATCGAGTCGATCCGCAACTACATCGGCTCGAATTCGGCGCAGGCCGCAGCCGAGTAAGCTGCCGGCCCGCCTCAGCTGAGGCTGGCCTCGCCTGCCCTGCTGCTGGCGCCAACCTTGCCGCTGGCAATGAAATGCGGATTGGCGAAATCCGCGTCATCGCTCTGTTTGCGCTTGCCGTAGACCAGGGGCTGGCCGTCCAGCGTGCGCGTCATGCCGCCGGCCGCGCGCAGCACGGCATCGCCCGCCGCCGTGTCCCATTCCATGGTGCGGCCGAAGCGCGGATAGACATCCGCTTCGGCGCTGGCGAGAAGGCAGAACTTCAAGGACGAGCCGACCGAGACGATCTCGGCAGCACCGAGGTCGCGAATATAGGCCTCGGTTTCCGGCGTGTTGTGGGAGCGGCTGGCGACGACGGCCAATGGTTCCACGGCCGTCCGCACCGAGATCGGCCGGCGGCCTGTGATTCGGTAGTCGTTGTCGACCTCGATGGCTTCCGCCCTGCCAGGCCGGCCCGAAAAAAAACGGCCGCTGCATGGAGCGAAGACGACACCGACTTCCGGTACGCCATGGCGGACCAGCGCGATGTTGACGGTGAAATCTGTACGGCGGTTGACGAATTCCTTGGTGCCGTCGAGCGGATCGATGAGAAAGAAGGCGCGATGCAGGTCCGGCGGCACGATGCCGGCGGATGCTTCCTCCTCGGCTACGCAGGGGATGTCGGGAAACGCGGCGCGCAGCCCGGCGAGAATGATCTTCTCGCTCTCACGGTCCGCCTCGGTCACCGGCGAGGCGTCGGACTTGCGGTCGACCGCGCAGCCGGCATGGAAGACACGCATGACCTCGCGGCCGGCGGCCAGGGCCAGCCGCTCGAAGATTTCGAGCATCAGCCTGTCGTCAGATGCCGCCGCCGTTGTCATATTGGTCTTCGGCAATGTCGCGCTCGTTCAGCCAGTGTTCCAGGGCGTCTACCATCTGTTCGGCCGATTTGCCGAGCGTCTGCAGATGGATTTCCGGTTTTTCCGGCGCTTCGTAGGGTGAATCCACGCCAGTGAAATTCTTGATCTCGCCATTCAGCGCGCGGGCGTAGAGGCCCTTCGGGTCGCGCCTGGCGCATTCCTCGAAGGGCGTGTCGACAAACACCTCGATGAATTCGCCGTCGGCCATCAATTCGCGCGCCATGCGCCGCTCGGCGCTGAACGGCGAAATGAACGAGACAATGACAATCAATCCGGCATCGGCCATCAAACGCGCCACTTCGGCGACGCGGCGGATGTTCTCGACTCGATCGGCGTCGGTGAAACCAAGATCGCGGTTGAGACCGTGACGGACGTTGTCGCCGTCCAGGATGTAGGTGTGGCGGCCGGTGGCGAACAGCTTCTTTTCGAACAGGTTGGCGATGGTCGACTTGCCGGAGCCCGACAGTCCGGTGAACCAGAACACGGCGGGCCGCTGGTTCTTCATGTCGGCACGCACGCGCTTGCCGACATCGAGCGATTGCCAATGGATGTTCTCGGCCCTGCGCAGCGAGTGCAGGATCATGCCTGCGCCGACCGTGGCGTTGCTGACGCGGTCGATCAGGATGAAGGCGCCGGTGGTGCGGTTCTCGGCGAAGGTATCGAAGGCGATCGGCGTCCGTGTCGAGATGTTGCAAATGCCGACTTCGTTCATGTCAAGCGACTTGGCCGCTTCATGGGCGAAGTCATTGACGTTGATCCGGTACTTCAGGTCGGTGACGGTGGCGCTGGTCTGATCGGTCTCGGTGCGCAGGATGTAGGAACGGCCTGGCAGCAACGCATGCTCGTCGAACCAGACGATGTTGGCGGCGAACTGGTCGGCGACCTGCGGCCGTGCGGCCGGCGAAACCAGCATGTTGCCGCGCGAGATCTCGACCTCGTCGTCAAGGACGAGCGTAATGGCCTGGCCGGCAGCCGCCTGGGCCAGGTCGCCGCCATAGGAGACGATCCGCTTGACGCGCGAGGATTTGCCGGACTTGGCGACGACGACCTCGTCACCGGGTGCAACCGAACCGGACGCGATCGTGCCGGCAAAGCCGCGAAAGTCGAGATTGGGGCGGTTGACATACTGGACCGGGAAACGGAACGGCAGTTCGACCACTGCTTCCTCAACCGAGACGGTTTCGAGATGCTCGATCAGCGTCGGACCAGAATACCATGCCATGCTGTCCGAGCGGCTGGTGACGTTGTCGCCGTAGCGGGCTGACATCGGGATCGGCACGATGGTCTGGAAGCCGAGATCGCGCGAGAATTGCCCGTAGGCCTCGGTGATGCGTTCGAAGACCGCCTGGTCGAAGCCGACGAGATCGATCTTGTTGACCGCCAGCACGATGTGCCGGATGCCGAGCAGCGAGGCGATGATCGAGTGACGTCTCGTCTGCGGCAATACCCCTTGCCGGGCATCGATCAGCACGATCGCCAGGTCGGCGGTCGAGGCGCCGGTCGCCATGTTGCGGGTGTATTGTTCGTGGCCGGGCGTGTCGGCAACGATGAACTTGCGCTTCGGCGTGGCGAAGAAGCGGTAGGCGACGTCGATGGTGATGCCTTGCTCGCGCTCGGCCTCGAGACCATCGACCAGGAGCGCGAAATCGATGTCGTCGCCGGTCGTGCCGTGTTTGCGCGAATCGCGTTCGAGCGCGGCGAGCTGGTCCTCGAAAATCTGCTTGGTGTCCGAAAGCAGGCGCCCGATCAGCGTCGACTTGCCGTCATCGACCGAACCGCAGGTCAGGAAACGCAGCAGCGACTTCTTCTCCTGCGCCGCCAGGTAGTCGCGGACGCCGTCGGTGGGTGCGAGGCTCTTTGCCATGATGTGGCGCATGGTCAGAAATACCCCTCGCGCTTCTTCTTTTCCATAGAGCCGGCTTCATCGCGGTCTATCAGGCGACCCTGCCGTTCGGAGGTGCGCGCGGTCAGCATTTCGCCGACGATAGCTTCCAGCGTGTCGGCATCCGATTCGATGGCGCCGGTCAGCGGATAGCAGCCGAGCGTGCGGAACCGCACAAGCCGGTTCTCCACCGTCTCGCCGGGACGCAGTTTCATGCGCTCGTCGTCCCGCAGGATCAGCATGCCGTCGCGCTCGACCACCGGCCGCTGCTTGGCGAAATAGAGCGGCACGATCGGGATGTTTTCCTGCAGAATATACTGCCAGATGTCGAGCTCGGTCCAATTCGACAGCGGGAAGACGCGGATCGATTCACCCGATGCGATGCGGGTGTTGAATATCTTCCACATCTCGGGCCGCTGGTTCTTCGGGTCCCACACATGCTGCGCATTGCGGAAGGAGAATATGCGCTCCTTGGCGCGCGATTTCTCCTCGTCGCGGCGGGCGCCGCCAAAGGCAGCGTCGAAACCGTATTTGTCGAGCGCCTGGCGCAACGCCACGGTCTTCATCACATGGGTATGCGTGTTCGAACCGTGATCGAATGGATTGATGTTGTCGCGCACGCCGTCTTCATTGACATGAACCAGCAGATCGAAACCGAGTTTCTGCGCCATCTGATCGCGAAAGGCGATCATCTCGCGGAATTTCCACGTCGTGTCAACGTGAAGGAAAGGGAACGGCGGCTTGGCGGGATAAAATGCCTTCATCGCCAGATGCATCAGCACCGAAGAGTCCTTGCCGACGGAATAGAGCATGACCGGCTTGGCAAAGGCGGCCGCAACCTCGCGGAAGATATGGACGGACTCGGCTTCAAGCCGTTGAAGATGCGTAAGCGCAATGGTCATGGACTGTAAGCGTTCTTTCGTGCCTTCCGACAGAAGACCTTGCCTCAAATCATCGGGCTTTTTGCGCCCGGTTCAAGCCTTGCTTCTGGACAATCTCTCTCGTGCCGGCGTTCTAGCAGATAGCCGTCGGAGAGAACAATGCTGGACTGGCCCCGCGGCGCACGGTTCGGGAATGAATTTTCCATGGGCGCGGCAAAACCCGGAAATTTCTGCTCACAGGGCGAGCCGCTAGGAAAAGCGAGGGAAAATATTGCCTGGCTGAACATGCAAATTGCTACGTGAGAGCCTCAGCCAGGCCACCATCGGTGGCCATCGATTTCTGGCGGCAATCCCACCTGCCGCACTATCGAAAAAAGGGCCAAGCCGCTATACCGGCTGCTGAAGACGAGCACGACGCATGATGGAACACGTGCAATTTCGAGGCGATATCCGTTGCCGCCGACGACACCTATCGCTCCCAGAGAATTGTGACCTAGAGCATTGAACCGGTTTTCATCGATAAGACAGCAATTCACTGCCTCGCGGGTGAATGTCTACTTCTCCATCCTTTGCTTCTTTTTTCCACCGGTTCTGGGATCGTTGGTCAGTTTTGTGTTCAATGGCGGAGCCCTCGCCTCCCTCGCGCTGATTGCCGCCGGGAAAAGGCGCTTCAACATCGACCGGCCCATGATCTGGCTGACGGTCGCGATCTATGCCTATTGCGCGGCCAATCTCATGGCTTCCATCGTCAACAACGCTTTGGTCAGAGATGCGCCACACCTGATCCCGCTCGTTACCTTCCTGTTTTTCCCAATCTCCTATTCGACCTGGAGCATCACGCAGAAAGCCACGCTTGCCCGTACCGTCGTGCTCAGCAGCATGGCCGCCTGTTTTGTCGCGCTGCTGATGGCCGTCATCCAGCAATACTGGATTGGGGTCAGGGCCGAGGGCGGGGCCGGCAATCCGATCGTCTTCGCAACCGTCGTCTGCCTTGCCGTGGCGGTCTGCGTGGCCGGTGCCTTGTCAGGCATAGAACGAGCCCGGAACCCCCTCTTCTACGCCGCACTGGCCGGGACGATCGCCATCATCTATTCCGGTTCGCGTATTGTCTGGCTGGCGCTGCTGATTGCCGGCATCGCCGTTCTTTTGATCAACCATCAGAGGCTCAGAGGCAGGAATGCCGTTCGCGTGCTGCTGCTGCTCACGGCAGTCGGTGTCGTGATCGCGGCTTTCGGCTCCCAGGCGATATCCGGGCGCGTCGACTTTCTGCGCTCCGATTGGGATGCGCTTGGGACCCACGACAACTACGACACCTCGTTGGGAATACGTGTTGCCCTTTGGGACATCGGCCTCAAGGCATTCCATGACATGCCGGTGTTCGGACATGGTGTGGGCGCGAGCCAGCTTCTGATCAAGCAGGGCTTTCACGACCAGTTCGCAATGGACACAGGCTTCAACCATTTCCACAACGGCTTTCTGACCGCCTTGGTGCAAGCAGGAATTCTGGGCGCCATGACGCTGGCGGCGATCTTTGTCTTTGCTGCTGGAAATGCCGTCCGGGTCTTGCGAAACAGCCGCGATCCGGTCGAGCGGTTCGGCGCCACCATGATTGTCATCGTCGTGACCACCTATCTCACAGCCGGGATGACAGGGATCCTGATCGGCCATGACATTCTGGACTCGGTGCTGATGGTCTTCCTGGTGTGCGGGACATATCTTGCCTCCGGACGTCAGGCTCCGTTGGCGGAAGGGCAAGCACTTCCACCGGAGATGGAAGGGCAGGCGCTTCCACCAGCCAGCCAAGAGCTGTCGCGAGCAAGGCAATGAAAGTCTTGGTGACAGGTGCGACGGGTTTCATCGGACGTCTTGTCGTGCACCACCTTCGCGACGCCGGCGCCGAGCTTCGCCTCGCCTCCCGTCACCCGGAGAGGCTGGGTTCGGGAAGCGAAGCTGTGGCGATGCCCGGTTTCGATGCGCCTGCCGCGGCCTTCCTGGCGCTGACCAGGGATGTGACCCATGTCGTTCATTGTGCCGGCCTCAACAATGACCAGGGCGACGCCACCGAAGCCGATTTTCGGGCGGCCAATGTGGAATTGAGCGCGCGGCTGGCGCAGGCAGCGGCCGCGCAGGTCAGCGGACGTTTCATCCACCTCTCCTCGATCCGGGCCGTGATCGGCGCTCGCGTCAGCGCAACGATCGACGAGACCACGCTTCCTGCCCCGCAATGCGTCTATGGGCGCTCGAAGCGCGAAGCCGAGATCAAGGTTCTGAGCGCCTATGCGTCGCACGGCCGTTCCGATGCCGCTGTGTTGCGCCTGCCTCCGGTCTATGGAAGCGGCATGAGGGGAAACCTGGCGACGCTGATGCGCCTGGCCGATATGGCGCTGCCGCTGCCGACAGGCGCCTTGGCGGGAATCCGCTCGCTGATGTCCTCCGAAGCCGCGGCGCGCGCGGTGTCGCACCTGCTGAGCCATTCGGAACCGCTTCGCCCGATCTATGTCGGCGCCGATGTGCCACCGGTCACAGTCGCTGCCGTCATTGCCGCCTTTCGCAGGGGTTTCGGACGGCCGACGCGCCTGATCATGGTGCCGGCCGGCCTGATGCGGCCGGCCGCGGTCGTACTGGGCAAGCGGGCGTTTTGGGACAGCATGACCGCGACGCAGATATGCGATCCTTCGCTGCTGATATCGCAGGGCTGGGCACCGGAAACCGGTACGCTGGAGCGGCTGGCCGACCTGGCGCGGCTCCGTGAACGTCGACCTCTCGCTTGACCATGACCTCTTCCCAAAACCGGCTTCGGTTTTTGAGATCATGGCCTGCTCAGCTTCGATAGAGCGTCCCAAACAGGATCCGAAGGTCGAGCCAGAACGATGCCGTCCTGAGATAGGCGGCATCGGTTTTGGCCAAAAGCTCGGGGTTCGACATGTCGATGCCCTTGATCTGGGCCAGACCCGTTATGCCTGGAAGTGCCGCCAAGACCCCTAGTCGCCTTCGACACTCGATCAATTCCGTTTGCGTCGGCAGACAGGGACGCGGCCCAACCAGGCTCATCTCGCCCTTCAGAACGTTCCAGAACTGGGGCAACTCGTCGAGCTTGAATTTCCGCAAGACCTTGCCAACCGAGGTGACGGAATTCGTAGGCGCCTCGTGCGTGGGCAATGACGGCGTTCCAACATACATCGTCCGCAATTTGTGACAGCGAAAAAGCAGGCCGTCGCGACCGACCCGCGTCTGCGAAAAAATGGCCGGACCGGGTGATGATGCGCGAACAGCAAGGAAGGCGAGCACCAGAACAGGCGATGTGACCACCAGCAGCAGAGCCGCGCCGGCAAGATCGAAGAATTGCTTGGTTGCCTTCATGAACGGCCGATAGCGCTCCCTGCCAAAGCCCCGAGACAACGCCGCAGACGAAGCCCGTCAATACGGTCGACGTAGCATGAGGTCATCTCCTGGCCAAGCACACCATGCAGCCGTTCGATGCTCAGATGCGACCCAGGATGAATGCGAGATAGAGCCCCAGGGTGCCGGCAAGTGTCTGCCGATAGACACCGCTTTTGCGCAAGCCGCCCAAACGCTGGAAAAGATTGCCCTGCCGCCCTTTTGTAAACAGATCGACGCACGCCGCTGCATCCTCGGTCAGCAGGTCGCGGTTGACGGCAAGTCCGTCAAGATTGCGATTCGTCCAGCCGGCAAAGTCGCCCTTGAACAGACGGCCAAGCCGGGAAATCCTCGCCCTCCACGACACGTTGGCGCCAACCAGGTTTGCCGCATGCTGGCGGTAGCGCACCAGCGGCCGTGGATCGTAGCGGACGATGCCGCCGGCGGCGGTCACGATGAGATAGGCCCACCAGTCGTGGCTGACGAACTCGGTTTGCGCTGAGGCCCTGGCCAGCAGGTCGCGGGCCGCGGCGTTGAGCAGGATGGTGTTGCCGCCGGCGATGCTTTGCACAAGCGCGTTGCGAAAGGATGGCGTCCGGCGAAACAGCGGCGAATGGCCGACAAGGCTTCCGGATTCGGTCATGGTCGCGGTTCGCGAGCAAAACATCAACGGGATTTTTGCGTCATGGGCCCGCATCCAGCTGACAGCGCTCTCCAGCCTGTCGGGCTCCCAGATATCGTCCTGGTCGCAGAAGGCATAGCAGTCCGCATCGATGCGCCGGTCAAGGATCATCGACCGGAAATTGGGAGCGAACCCTTGCCGCGGCCCCTCCACCAGGGTCACTCGACCCTTGGTCCAGCGGGATTTCCACGCCTCGATGATGGCAATCGTGTCATCGACGGAGCCATCGTCGGAGATCCACAGGTCGATCAGAGGGTGCGACTGCGCGAGCACGGATTGCAGTTGCTCGTCGATGAAGGCGGCGCCGTCTTTCGTGCCCATCAGGACTGCGATGCGCGGATCTTCTTTGCTCACGAGCTTCAAACACCCTGCAAATGCCTGGAATGGCTAGAGCGGCTCATCGTTTCACGGAAACGCAGAACCGCTCAATTTCCTTGTTTCGACGCAATTCCGGACGGAAAACCGTTTCACACTTTTCCTGGAATTGCTCTAGGTTTGTCCAAACCACGATCACGATCGCTTCTGGATCGGGTTAGGTCGCTTGGCGGGCCGTTTTCGAGATCACGGCCTGATGGATGCTCCCCCTGGCCTTCTTGGCCTGGTCAAGGCCTGCCAGCACGGCCAGCGCACCATCTTTGTCCTGATTCTTGACCGACTGCTGCAGCGCCGTCAGCGCGGCCTGGACATCCGACCATTCCACGACATCCGTGCTCAGGCCAAAGATCTTCGAAATGCCGAGTTCGACGAGTTCCTCATCCTCGCCATGCAGCATTTCGTGAAGTTTCTCGCCCGGCCTTATACCGGTGAACCGGATCGGGATGTCCGTGTAGGGGCTCTTCCCGGACAGGCGGATCATTGTTTCGGCCACTTCAAGGATCGGCACCGGCTTGCCCATGTCGAGCATATAGACGGCATAATCGTCCCCGCTTTGCCGCGATGCGGCATCGGCGGCCGACATGATTACGAGATCGACGGCTTCGGCCACTGTCATGAAATAGCGTGTCATGCGCCGGTCCGTGATGGTGACCGGCCCTCCGGCCTCGATCTGCGCCTGGAATATGGTCGCCACCGAACCGTTGCTGCCGAAGACATTGCCGAAGCGAACGGCCACGAACTTGGTGACCGATCGACGCGCGCCCGGCCCGCTGGCGGGGGGCCCATGCAAGGCGCTGATGATCTGTTCGGCAGCCCGCTTTGTCACGCCGAGCACCGATGAGGGATCCACCGCCTTGTCGCTCGATATCAGGACAAACTGGGCAACCCCGCATTTGGCGGCGACTTCGGCACAGACAAGCGTGCCGAAGACATTGGTCTGGATGGCCGAATCCCAGTTTTCCTCGAGCAGCGGAACATGCTTGAGCGCCGCGGCGTGAAAGACGATGTCCGGTCTGAATTCCGTGACGACACGCGTTATCTGGCGCCGATCCGCGACATCGACGATGCGGACCTTGAGGCGGTCGTGGTCCTTCTCGTCAATGTACTGGCTCAACTGGAAGATGCCGAACTCGGAGTTGTCGGCGACGAGCACCGCCTCCGCCCCCAGTTCCAACGACCGTTTGACCAATGTTCGGCCGATCGACCCGGCACCGCCCGTCACCAGAACGCGCTTGCCGCCAACAAAGGTCCCGATACGCTCGACATCGGAAGGCACAGTCGGGCGGCGTAGGATCGTTTCCATCTCGACCGCGTCGAGAACCAGTTTTCCCTGCTGTTCCAGTTCCGAAAGACCGGAGAACTGCACCACACTTATGTCGCCATGCCGGGCGACGCGGACGAGTTCCGAATACTCCTCGATCTCGTGCTCGGCGCCACTGCCGAAAATCAGCAAGTCCAGGCTTTCGGTGCCTGTCGCATAGTCTTCCAGGACGTCGATCAGCCGCGGCCGGGTCGCCACCACGGGAACGCCTTGAATCCGCGTGCCCAATTGTACGCCGCGCTCGGTCGCCATGATCCCGGCGATGGAATAGTCCGCCGGCTCCGCCGTGCGCGTGAAGCGAATGATCAGGTCGGCTTCGCCGAGTCGGCCAACGAACAACGCCTGCTTGGCCTGCGTCTTGCCGGTCTTGGTGCTCAGAATGCCCCAGCTCGCGCCGTCACGCAGGAAGCGGTAGAACAGCCGGGGCGCCGATATGATCGTGAAGGAGACGAGGAAGAAGACGATGAACTGACGCTCGTTGAGCCCCTGCACAGGCTGGAAAGAACGAGCCAGCATGGACGTGGCGTACAGAGCCAACGTCAAAATCGCGCAGCTCTTTAGGATATTGAAAAAGTCGGGCGTCGAAGCGAAGCGCCAAACGGTCTTGTAGAGACCACAATATCTAAACAGGAGATGGCTGATGACGACAATGCCCCCCCAGGTTCCCAAACCCTGGTTGGAGAGCGGATCGAACGAAAGATTCGACCGCGAAAGCACAAGGCTGAGTGCCACGGCGACCAGGACCATGACCACGTCCTGGGCCATGATGAAGGCGCGCCGCATTTCCGGCCTGAGTCCGAATACAGCTTCGAGGTAAGAATTCATTGGACTGCACTAGACTCCAGGCTCACGGACATGAACTTCACCAAGGCGCGAGCACGAATATGCTTCGTGGCCGATCGCTCTTTCAAAGTGCTATCCCTGGCCCCTGCCCTGTTGTATCGCATACTGCGGGCTCGAAGTCATAGCTAGATGTTTTTTCAGAGAGCGCGAGGGCAAGCGATCGGACCCGACGCCCAACTCGCGACATTAAAACGCAGTGCGTTGCCATAGGCACGTCGCAATGGCTATTAAGAGCTCCGTGGTGGTTCGTCACGGGCCTTGAAGCGATGAAGCGCCGGAAAAACCAAGCGCTGGAAAAAAGCAGATTGCGATACTCCCAACGATGATTGCGGCACTAAACGGCGCTTTTGACGATATCTCCAAGGCCGTGCGGTTGCACCGGGTCTGGGTCGCGCTCGCCCATGAGGACATCGGCGACCAGCACAGGCGCACGACCCTGGGTCCGCTTTGGATGCTGGTCAATTATTTTGCTTTCGTCGGCACATTTGTCTTCGTTTTCGTGACCAAGGACGCCAGCGACCCAAGCTACATAGCCTATGTAGCCATCGGCATGCTGGTGTGGTTCTACCTCACCGAAACCATCACCATGAGCGTGTCACTCTTCCAGCGCGAAGCGAGCTTCATTCAAGGCACGACGCTGCCGTTGTTCGTGTATGTGATGCGATTGACGATGCAATGCATCATCCGGGCTGGTTATTCGTTGGCGGGTTGCGTTCTTATTCTGCTGCTGGCCGGTTACGGGATCAACACAAACTGGCTGCTGTCGTTGCTGGGTCTGTTGCTCATCATCGTGGCAACTCCTGCACTTGTCACGGTTTTTGCGTTCTTGGGCGCCTTCTTTCCCGATAGTGAGTTCATCGTTGGGAACCTGATGCGGGTGGGCATGTTCCTAACGCCGGTCTTCTGGGTCTACAGCGGGCAAGAGGGCGTTCAAAAATATGCCTATCATTGGAACCCGTTCACCTACTTCCTGGAGGGCGTGCGTGAGCCGATCACGACGGGCATCTTTCCGGCGCATGCGTTGACGGTGACAGGCTACGTTTGTCTCGGCGTTTGGGCCCTTGCGTTGCTGCTGCTGGGCCTTTATCGCAAGCGCATCGTTTTCCTGATCTGAGTTCCATGACCTCCATCAAACTGAACAATGTCAGCCTCGTTTATCGCCTGTTCGAAAAGTTGACGCTTTCGGCGCCTGGCCGGCGTCGGAGCGCTCTCGGCGGCAACATATCGAAGTCGGGCACCAAGCAGGTCGTGCAGGCGCTCGACGATGTCAGTTTCGAACTCAAGGCGGGCGACCGGCTGGGGCTCGTCGGCCCGAATGGCGCCGGCAAGACCACCCTGCTCAAGGTTCTCTACGGAATCTACCAGCCATCGGGCGGCACGATATCGATCGCGGGCAAGGTCGATGCCTTGTTCAACATCAGCATAGGTTTTCGGCCCGAGGCCACCGGGCGCAGAAACATCGTGCTGAGGGGGCTGATCAGCGGTTGGACGCTGGCCGAAATCGAAGAGAAGATGGAAGAAATCATCGATTTCAGCGAGCTGGGCGATTTCATCGACCTGCCGTTCAAGGCTTACAGCCAGGGCATGGCGGCACGGCTGGCGTTTGCAGCGGCGACCGCGCTCGAACCTGAAATTCTGCTGATGGATGAATGGATTGGCGCCGGCGACGCGTCATTCCAGGAAAAAGCCAAACGACGCATGGACGAATTGGCGGAAAAGGCCGGCATCATCGTGCTGGCCAGCCACGACGAGTCGCTCATCCAGCGCGTTTGCACGAAGAAGATGACGCTTCGAGCTGGCCGGGTAGAGTCGCTGACTTAACAGCGCCTCGTGATTGATCGGCCTCCTATCCTCGCCTGAGCGAAATTCGCCTTAGGTCGCCTGGAGCCTTTCCCGAGCGAATTGGCCATGGGGTGAGCTTAGTTTGTCGCGCCGCGACCAAGCGTGATTATCCTTTGCAGACCGCGGTAGATCGGCCTGAGGATCCTGAACGCTGTTGGCGATGTGGTCACGATCGATCTCTTGATCGAGAAGAGGAGGCCACGAAAGGACCTTGCCACTCCCAAGTTTCCGAATTCCGCTGGCGCTCCGTCCGCTAACAATGCCTGCAATTTGGCTTCCAACATGACGTAGTTGTGAGCCGCATTCCTCGCGGTCACCACGTGCCGGAAGGTGTATCCGGCGTCGATTGCGACATAGGCAATGATCCGCTCTATGGCGTGGACCAAACTCCCATCCCGATAATCCATCTTGGCGAAGTCGTCCCAGGCCCACTTATGTTCGAAAAGCTTCCTGAGAGCGGCAGGACGAAACCAGTACATTCCACCGTAAGGCGCCACCGGCGAATTGGCATCCAGATGCACGATCAGATTCAGCTGTTTGGCTATCTTTTGAACGTTATCCTTGTTGCCAAACCATGAGTTTCCCAGGGTCGGGTACCCGATATGAATCATCGGCGGCATGACAAGGCCAAGCGCCGGGTTGTTGGCAAAAAGCTCGAGCAAATTCGAGACATACCCAGGCGTATGAAGAAGGTTTTCAAGGGTGTGAAGCTTGAACAGCTCCCCCTTGGCGCCGTCTTGGGAAGATTGCTTGGAATGTATCCGGCAGATCAGGTCGTAACGGTCCTCGAGCACATAATCGCGGCACCCGATGAGGAGAGCGGAGGTATCCCTGCCGTCGTTCTCGACAACCAGAACGACGGCATTTCCGACGTTCTGCGCCTTTGCGATTGCTTGCTGGATCAACGCCTGCTTGTTTGCATTGTCGGTCGTGATGATCAGGTCGTAACCCTTCGGCACGTTTTCGGTGTAGCCTAGAATCTCGTCGATCATGTCGACGTGATATACGTGCGCGAGAACCGCTATCCGATAATCGTCCCAGTTCCTTTGCGGACCGACCTGTACATCCGGCAGGACGGAGAGCAACGCGGCGTTGCCATTTAGCGTACGAGGCGAGCCCAGGCGGCCAACGCTCTTCCATATCAGCGACAGATCGTAATCGGATTGGTTCTCTATGATCTCCAGCGCGCGCGGCAGATTGATGGCCTCGCGCTCGAGGAACAGCGTGTCATGAAAAAACAGCCGCTTCTTCAGGATCGGGCTGCGATCCTCCAGCGTTTTGTCCGGCTCCATCAGCACTGGATATGACGTCTTGTATCGTGCGGGATCGAGCAAAACCGAACAGGTATAGCCCAAGGCCTGGAAATGCCCTGTGAACACCGTCTCATGTTTCGCGATTGAGTCCATGTAGGAGTTGATGGGCCCCATCTGGGTCCAATAATCCCGAAACGCCTTTGACTGATGCAGGGACCGCCGCACCGCGATGAAATGGGAGTTGAGATGGAAGGGCAGCTCCGCTTTTCTGACGTCGATCGGATTAGGCCTCATCGCCCCGTGAGCGGAGATCCCCCAGAAATCACACTGACGCTGGTCCATCTCCGAGAACATTTCCGAGAAAGGGAAAATCGGCCCGTAGAAGGTGTGGTTGAAAAGCAAGATCTCATCGAAGTGCGAAAGCTCGTCCCACCCGATATGTTCGAGCGCAGTGCGATAGGCCCATACATCGAACCCTTTGTTCTCCCTGATCAGGAAGCTGTCGGCGGCCTCGGAAAGGCGAGATTCGGCCTCTTCGTCCACCGGACCGTTGCAAACCACCAAAACCTTCTCAACAAAAGGTTTGATCGATGCAATCAGGTGAAAATAATACTCATCTATCTTGCCGTGCTGGTCGTAGTAAAATGCGATAGCCAGACGCCTCATCGACGTATCTCTCTTTGGTGCATATAGCACTTGAAATTGGAGCGCCCCGATACCGGATCGAAAGAGGCGTTGGCCGCATCCTGCCACCCAGGCGTCATCGAGGGATGATGTCTCCGGGTCGTCTCGTCGAAGTCCGTGATATGGGCGCTATCCTGCAGAGGACATCAGGTGCACGCATTAGACCATTCGATGCCGATAAAAAAGGCCGGAGGGACGCGATCCTGTCCGGCGCAGACATGCGGCGTGCCAAATGACCCCTCACATCAGCCATGCAGAAGGTAACCGGAGTTACCTTCAAAGAAGCCTTGGGAATGGACAAGCGGCCTACCCCCTTGAAGACTCAGCGAGAACCGGCTCCCCCGTTGCAAGCACGCCGACGTTTTTGCGGCCGGCGACCCGAGACGAAAAGCGCTTGCCCCATTTGTTGACTGGATCTTCAACGAAATAATTGAGCAGGAAGGCAGACGGGATCACCAAGGCTAAAGTCATCGTCAGACTGAGTATGAAAGCAATCGTTGGACTCTCGACCATCCTTTGGATCGACCTCATGGTCGGAATGAGCACGACGATAAAAATGCTGTGAAGCAGATAGACCGAGTAACTGATTCTCCCCAGCCATGCCGAAACAGGATTGACGATCACAGCAACGGGGAGAAGGCCGAGCCCGATCACCAACGCACCAAACATCACCCCTTCCCAATAATACTTGTCGAATATCGCAACCTTATTTGCGGTGATTGCAAAAAACATCACAGGCACAAACGTCAGAAGCGCCAACCCAATCTGCTTCCTTTCCGGACGCTTTTCCAATATCGGCAACAGATAGAAAGCGATAAGCCCGAACGTAAAAATCGGAGCGCGATAAAGAATTGAATACAGGTAGTAATTGAATGGATCAGCAACAAATAAATTTATATTCATAAAGAAAAGAGTCGCTATGCATATAGAAACAAAAAATACAGAAACCGACAGAATTACACCTTTAGAAAATCGATACAACAAGGGGAATATCATGTAAAATACCATCTCCACTCCAACCGTCCAACCCGCCGGAACAATGGACGTCTGGTAGCCTGGAACCAGATTAAACAGAAATGTCATATTCAATAAGATCGATTTGCCATCGATCTTTACGCCGCTGAAATTGTGAATGCACATGACCAGGATAATCAAGTAAAATAGGGGAGCTATCCTGAAAAACCGACGAAGTGCGAACCCCAGAATCGGGCGAACTTCCCGATCATGAACCGGCATACTGAGGCAGAGTGAAAACGCACTCACCACGAAAAACAGCTCCACTCCCATGGTGCCGTTTACGACAAACAGATCGAGAAACGGTGCAACTTGAAGACGCGGCGATGGAAGCATCGCTACGTGCACAACGACGACCCAAATGGCTGCCAGCCCACGCAAGGCGTCCAGGAAGGGCACCCGATTCGGAGCTGCGTTGTACCTGCCTGCCAATTTAGGACCTCACGGAAAATTAGCAGCACCCCTACTTGGAACAAGGCGGCTACGCAACCTGTCGGCTTTGAGATGGCATCATTCCGGCTACGGCGCTCCGTTCAGGCCGGCGCCACTAACCCAATAAGGTCCGAATGTATCGAAGCGGCGATGTCACCCTCCACGACGTCGAAGCCTTCAGTGCCGCATTTTCATATTGAAAGCGTGCGTTTTCGGAGCGGAGACGTTCCGCCTCAGAGCGAAGACGCACAAGCTCCTCTGTCCGCCGTTCCGCCTCGGAGCGAAGGCGCACAAGCTCCTCTGTCTCCCGCGGCGCGTCGATCCTAGCGACATAGATGTTTCGCAACTCGCGCTCTGCCTTCTTCAAAAGATCGAAGTCGGAAGTCAAGCAAATCGGTGCACTCTTCGAGAGACTGACGTAGAACTCATGAAGACCGGTGAATACATTCGTTTGAAGAGACTGAACACCTGATTTGATGAAATTCAGGCCACGCAGCGTCTTGATGAGGTATTCAAAAAAGGCCGGCGTGAACTGCCATCCGTGCGTGTCAAGATAATCAGGCGTCGTTTGGGCTTCTTGGTACTTATCGAGGGCAGCGTCAGGTGAGTACAGGAACTTTAGATCGTCAAGCGTTGGCTCAACCCATACGATCGCGTCAGCCTTGGTGCAGATGGAATTCATGTGATCGAATACCACGCCGGCAGTATGACGCGTCCTCTTCTCCGCGTAGGCTTGAAGCGCCTGCCCAACGGTCGAGACGGGCCGCAGAGTGTCAAAGCAATACCGCTTGTCGGGGACAGCCAGAACCAGCACGCCGTCCGGCTTCAGAAGCGTTTCACAATCCTGGATGAAGCGCACGATGTCAGGAATATGCTCGATGACGTGTGAAGCTACAATGTAGTCATATCGGCTAGGTTTGCCGATGATATCCAGTAGTCCGCGACCGTCTGAAACGTAATCAACTTCCTCGATCTGCGAGGCATTGTCGTGATACTTCTTGCGAAGTGCCGGGCCATCAGCATGGTCAAATATCTCGACATTGTAGCCTTTGGACTTCGGCAAGAGGGGCGAATAGCTCGGCCCGACCTCCAGACCAAAGCCGTCCGAGTTGAGCATCGACAAAAGAGCTTCGTGTCTACCCAAGATGCAATTTCCCCCTGGTCCATTTGAGCGGCGAACCATAGACGGCGCGTCACGAGAATTCAATCAACCACACCAGGGGGCCGGCTGTTGCCGCGTCAGCCTACGCGGTGCTGGCTGCCTTATTCGTGAATTCGGGCCTCGCGGCGATAGTGCATGATCCTCGCCATGTCTGGCCTTTATCGGTTCCGACAGCCGTCGCGTTCGGCCTCGCCAGCTTCTATCTGATCGAGCGCCCCATCAACAAAGCAGCGTGGGTGGGTCGGCTGGCTGGTGTACAAAAAAGGAAACTGCCTGTTGCCCCAATGGTGGTCGCAAACCTGAAGACCGAGGCGGCCTAGACATCATTGGACGGGAGGCAAGCCGTCGTTGAGATGATCAGTCTCTCCCGGGCTCATTCTCCGGCACTCTCAAGCGCTGCCCCTAGCCTTCGCTTCAAAACAGCGCAGAATTCAAAAGTGTTGTGCGGCGTGGCATAGACCTGCTCCACGTCCAGCCCAATGAGGCCGAGATTGGCAAGTACCTCTATTCCCGAGCGGAAACTCTGGGGGGTGAATTGCCAAGCGTGCACGTCGATGTAGGCCCCGCCGGAATTGTCGTACCCGCTCATTGCCTGGGAGACGGTAGTCAGATCATGTCGAAATTTTGCTACCCCGTGATCTCCGGCCCAATGGCGTACCGGGTCATTATGCGTGGTTAGAGCTATGTGTTCGATGACGCTCTTTGCACTGTGAACTCTGTTGCCCCGAGCACCGATGAAATCGGCAATTGAGCTCTCTGGAATGAAATGATCGAAGCAGTAGCGCTTGTCCGGAATAATCAGAAGATATCTGCCCGTCGGCACTAGGATCCTCGTCACCTGGTTCAGATGGTAGATCAGATCCGGTTGATGCTCGATGCAGTGACAGCTCAGGCAAAAATCAAACTTCTCCCCCACGATACTCAAGTCGCCATTGCTGGAGACATAGTGAATATCGACTGGGCTAGAGGAAGGATAGCCGATCGCATCCGCCCTCTTGATCAGTCCCTGTTTGTCCATGACGTCGAAATATTTTACATTTCGACCACGCAGGGTTGGATTCGTGAAAGGCCCCAGTTCGAGGGACGATTCGCGACCAACAAGAGAAGCAAGCTCATTTCGGCTGAACTCTGGCGGAGCGGCGTCCATGTTGAATTCCTCGGTAAGTTCGACTTCATGTGGCACGCTTGGGATTCGCTGTAGCGGCCGCGCGTGAGGCTGAAATTCCACTGATGGATTAGTGGATTGGCGCCTGAGACGGATGATTCCAGAAAAGCGCTATTCTTTTCCGGCTATCGGCCTTTGCGCCGAGAATTTGGTCCTAGCACCGCCTTCATGCCGCGATAGACCGGCCTCAGAATTTTGAACAGGATAGGCACTCTGAACTTCAGAGAGCTTTTAATGGCAAAATTGAGTTCAGCCAGAGAGTGTTTCACTGTGGTCGGCGTGTCTCGCATCTGCATCGCTGACGCACCCAAGGGATAACCGGCGTTCTTCCACGCAGACAATAGTTCATAGTGCCGCTGAAAGTCGTTAAACGGCAAAGCGCCGACAAGCTTTTGCATCTTGAACTCGAGCATCGCATAGTTGTGCGCCGCCTGGTGCGCGCATACAATGTGCTGCGTTGTGTAACCCGCATCCTGGGCTGTATAGGCGATCAACCGCTCCAGCGCATGGGCCAAACCGCCATCGACATGATCCGGTTCAGCATTAAAGTCTTCCCATTTCCATTTGTGTTCGAACAGTTTGCGCAAGGCGCGCGGGCGGAACCAGAACATGGTTCCATAGGCAGCCACCGGAGTGGTGTCATCGAACTTGACGTCGATTTTCAACAGGCGCGCGATTTCCTCAACCTTAGGTCTGTTGGCGAACCAGACATGCCCCATGGTCGGATACGAAATATGGATCATCGGCGGAACGGCGACCCCAATCGACGGGTTGTCGTGAAACATGTCCAATACATTGTGCACGTAGCCGCTTGTATTCAGCAAGTTGTCGAGCACGTGCCGCTTGAACAGGTTGCCCCTTGACGACTGCACTTGAGGCGACTTCTTTGTATGCAAACGGCAGACGAGATCATAGCGATCGTCAATGAACAGATCGCGGAAGGAGATGAAAAGCGACGACATGTCGCGACCGCGGTTCTGTTCGACAACACGGACGATGGCCTTCTTCACGCCAGGGCGCTTTGCCAAGGCGGCTTCGATCTCGGCCTTCTTTTCCGGAGTGTTCGTGGTGGCAATGAAATCATAGGGAACCGGAATGTTCCCGGTAAGAGCCAGCAACTCGTCAAGCATATCGGTGTAGTAAATATGCGCGCAGACGGCCACCTTGCCGTAATCGGCAGCGGCATCATCGTCTTTGGTCCGCTTGTCGGGCAGGACGCTCATCAGCGCCGCATTGGTGTTGAGGTTCCTCAATTCCGAAGCGCGCAGAACATTGCGCCAAATCAAATTGACGTCGTATTCGGATACCTCTTTAAGTATCCGCAAAGCACGCGGCAAATCGACTGGGTTATGCTCCAAGAAAGTCGGATCATGAAAAAACAGATCTCGCTTTAACAGAGGAAAGCGATTGACGATTGTTTCGTCCACGTTAATAAATGCTGGGTAGTGTGAACCATAATCATCCGGATCAACATAAGCTTCAGCCGAATAGCCTAGATCTGTAAAATGCTTGGTAAACTGTGACTCGTGAAGCATAACGGCATCGACGTAAGTTTTTATCTCTGGTAGATTCTCCCAGTATCTTTTAAAAGCGGGTGATTCCAGCATATCTTTCCGAATAGCGACGAAGTACGTTTGGAGATGCCAAGGTAGGTAGCCCGTTCCGGTAAATGGGTTTGGGGTCATTTCCTTGTGGGCAGCACTGCCCCAGAAATCACAATTCCGCCCTTCCATTTCCGAAAACATTTCTGAAAAGGGGAAAAGAGGGCCGTAGCAAGTGTCGTTCAGCAGGATAAGTTCGTCATACTTGGAAAGCTCATCAAAGCCGATGGCTTCCATTCCGGCCGTGTATCCACCGACATCAAATCCCTCGTTCTCACGGATCAGGAGCTGATCACATACTTTCTCCACCGCGACTTCAGAATCCTTGGAGAGGTCTCCGTTGGAAACGACAACAATCCTCTCCACGAACTCTCGCAACTTTTCGAGCAGAAAGATGACATAGTCATCCACAATTCCGCGTTCGGCGTTAAGATGAAATACGGCAATACGATGCACCTTGACGCTCCTACAATCTATACCGTAACTTGATATCCATAGTTAATACCTCAAATTCTCTATTCATTATACTGATATTTTTTGTTTTAATATTACCCTCGCACCGCGATAAAATGGCCTTATTATTGTAAAAAAGATAGGCATTCTAAACTTCAGAGAGTTTTTTAGCGCTAGATTTAGTTTAGCCAGAGATTGTTTTACTGATGACGGCCGCACTGGCGGCGGCGCCGACAAGAGATAACCGGCCTTCTTCCATTCAGACAACATATAGCACTGATTCAGGAACTCGGCCGATGGCATCATGCTTGCAAGCTTTTGCAGCTTGAACTCCAGCATCGTGTAATCGTGCGCCGCTTGATGCGCGCACACAATGTGCTGCGTTGTGTAACCCGCATCCTGGGCCGCGTAGGCCATCAACCGCTCCAGCGCATGAGCCAAATCGCCGTCGTCAAAGTACGGTTCGGGATCGAACTCTTCCCATTTCCACTTGTGTTCGAACAATTTGCGCAAGGCGAGCGGCCGGAACCAGAACATGCCGCCATAGGCAGCCACCGGGGTGGTGTCATCGAACTTGACGTCGATCTTCAACAGGCGCGCGGTTTCCTCAACCCTGGCCTTGTTGCCAAACCATGAGTGCCCCATGGTTGGAAATGAGATATGGATCATCGGCGGAATGGCGAACCCAATCGACGGGTTGTCGTGAAACATGTCCAATACATTGTGCACGTAGCCGCTTGTATTCAGCAGATTGTCAAACATATGCCGCTTGAAAAGGTTGCCCTTCGACGCCTGCACCTGAGGCGTTTTTTTGCTATGCAAACGGCAGACGAGATCATAGCGATCGTCGACGAACAGATCGCGCGAGGAAATGAAAAACGCCGACATGTCGCGACCGCGGTTCTGTTCGACAACGCGGACGATGGCCTTCTTCACGCCAGGGCGCTTTGCCAAGGCGGCTTCGATCTCGGCCTTCTTTTCCGGCGTATCCGTGGTGGCAATGAAGTCATAGGGAACCGGAATGTTCCCGGTCAGAGCCAGCATCTCGTCAAGCATATCGGTGTAGTAAATATGCGCGCAGACGGCCACCTTGCCGTAGTCGGCAGCAGCGTCGTCATCCTTGATCCGCTTGTCGGGCAGGACGCTCATCAACGCCGCATTGGTGTTGAGGTTCCTCAATTCCGAAGCGCGCAGAACATTGCGCCAAATCAAATTGACGTCGTAGTCGGATGTCTCTTTAAGTATCCGCAAGGCACGCGGCAGATCGACGGCATTGTGCTCCAAGAAAATCGGATCATGAAAAAACAGACGTCGCTTTAGCAGAGGAAAGCGATTGATGATTGTTTCATCCACATCAATAAATGCTGGGTAGTGTGAACCATAATCATCTGGATCAACATAAGCTTCAGCCGAATAGCCTAGATCTGTAAAATGCTTGGTAAACTGCGACTCATGAAGCATAACGGCATCGACGTAAGTTTTTATCTCTGGTAGATTCTCCCAGTATCTTTTGAAGGCGCGTGATTTCAGCATAACTTTCCGAATAGCGACAAAGTACGTTTGGAGATGCCAAGGTAGGTAGCCCGTTCCGGTAAATGGGTTTGGGGTCATTTCCTTGTGGGCAGCACTGCCCCAGAAATCACAATTCCGCCCTTCCATTTCCGAAAACATTTCTGAAAAGGGGAAAAGAGGGCCGTAGCAAGTGTCGTTCAGCAGGATAAGTTCGTCATACTTGGAAAGCTCATCAAAGCCGATGGCTTCCATTCCGGCCTTGTACCCACCGACATCAAATCCCTCGTTCTCACGGATCAGGAGCTGATCACATACTTTTGCCACCGCGACTTCAGAATGTTTTGAAAGATTGCCGTTGGAGACAACAACAATTCTCTCAACCAATTCTCCCAGCTTCGTCAGTAAAAATATGACATAGTCGTCCGCGATGCCGCGTTCATTATACAGCGAAAACACAGCAACACGGCGCAATACAGAGCTCATTCCTCGTCCCCTCAAGAAATCCAGATTTGCCAAGCCCGTTCTGGATGTAGGGCCCCAATTCTAACCGAGCCGCGAATCTATCCATTCGGAAAGCTGGTCGATCCCCTCGCCCACACTTTTCAAAGGTCGCCAATCCAGTTCGCGGACCGTCCTGTCGATGTTGGCGACAGCGCACCGCACGTCGCCGTTGCGGAACATGCCGTTGACATGCGGCTCCGGCGCCCCATACCGCTTTGCGATGATCCTCGCCAGTTCGAGAACCGTCGTCTTGTAGCCAGTTCCGACATCATAGGCGAAGGATTGCGACAGATCTGTTCTCGTGGCCTTGTCGATCGCCGAGGCGACATCGTCGATGAAGACGAAATCCCTTCCGATATCCCCGTCTTCGTAGATCGGGATGCTCTTGCCTTCCTTGGCCATCCTGATGAACAACGACACAATTCCCGTGTAGCTGTTCGTCAAGGACTGGCCAGGGCCGTATACGTTCTGGAGGCGGAGCACGTTGACGGTTGTACCGAACGAAAGCGCCCAGGCTCGCAATATCTGTTCCTGGGTTAGTTTGGTGGCTCCGTAGATGCTGGTTGGATTCGGTATCGTTTTTTCCGCGTCCATCGGCAGAGGCTCGAGCCCAGGGAAATCCCACTCCGCGCGTTCAAGCTGCTGCTTCGATCTCTGACCCGGATAGGTTACCTCTCCTGGATTTCTCGACCGCCATGCCCCTTCTCCGTAGACGGCGCGGCTCGAAGCCAGGACAAAGCGCTCGGGAACATGCGATACCGTGGCGAAGGCATCCAACATGCGGGTTGTGCCGAGGACATTTGCTATCGCGTGGCGAGAGGCCTCTGTGAGCGACTGTCCCGTGCCGGTTTCAGCGGCCAGATGCACCACAACTTCAGGTCGGGCGGTTTCCAATGCCTGCGCCCAGGTGGAAGCCTCCGTCACATCGGCAACCATGAGCTCAACGCGAGGATCAAGTTCGGCAGGGCGCTTTCGCTCAGCGTGAATCTGCGGATGCAAACTGTCGATGACAACTACGCGATCGAAGCGATCTGCCAATTTGGTGGACAACGCGCATCCAATGAATCCGGCCCCACCGGTAACCATACATGTCTTGGACATTCAAGCAGCATTCCGTGTTCCATTAACCAGGCTGTTCGTTATCAGCGTCAACCTCATTTGAACAGGCACAGAGCATCTCTCCGGTGGAATTGGATTTGAGGTGTCGCATTCGGGCAGCCACGCCCAAATGCCAAGCGCTAGTCCGGTTCCGCGGTCCATTTTCGATAGCCAAACTCGCCAGCCGACAACAGAACATCGCCCAGAAGGGTGATAATCCGATGCGTAACCGCAACGGCGGTGGCCGCAGCCGCCGGTATGCCGATCGACGAAAGGCCCGCGATGAAAACCGCTTCTCTCACACCCAAACCGCCGGGAGCCCCGGGCACAACAAAACCAAGCAACCAGCCGGCGGCTGAGACCCCGATGACCATCTGCCACTCGATCGTGGGTCCGTACAGCACATGGACAAGGAGGACCACGATCAAGCCATTGGCAAGGAAAAACAGGCCGTAGCAGGCGACGCTGATCGCAGCCATCGAAAATGCGAGGTGTTTTCGGCTCTGCTTGAAATATCGGCCCGCAACGAGGGGGCCCAGCATAAGGGCCGCCAAGCCGGCGCCAATATAGACTGCTGATGCCAGATAGCGGCTTATTCCGTAGTCCTCGCCGATCTTGAGCAGGAAGGAGAAGGAGAAAAGCAGGGCCACGCTTCCGGAAGCGAGGACCATCAAAACGATCTCCATCACCTGCGCGTAAGAAAGCGCATCCTTTGCGGCACCATATCGGGCCGCCAGGACGAAGCGTCCGACGAGATGGATGACGTTGGTCGGCAGATACTTGTAGACTTGGGTGCGCGCGAAGACGCGCATTGCACGGACCGCGGAGATTGCCCTTTCTCCGACCGAAACCAACAGGGTGAACCAGGCGAGCCCCACAAGCTGCAGCGCGAGCGCATAGAGAAGCGCACAGGACACGACCACGACAACGAACCGAGGACGCTGCAGCATCTCGGCGAGCTGATCGGCGTATCCGTAGACGGAGCGTATGACAAAATACATTGCCGCAATGGCAATGACGGCACCGCCGGCACGAATGATCCTAGAGTTCGGCACGAGCGCCGATCGGCTTCACAGGCAGCCTGCCGTCGGAACTCGCAATTTCGGCGACAATGCCCGGGTCGCGATTGCCACGAGTCGCAACAATCAACTCGGCGACCATGCCAAACAGCGTGAACTGCACCCCGACGATCATCAAGAGCGTCGAAACTAGCAGCAACGGACGGCCGCCAATGGCTTCACCGCCAAACCACCGCGCACAGAGAAACAGGAAAATCAGGAAGCCAATCGAGAAGACGGCCACACCCAAGCCACCGAAAAGATGGCCGGGGCGCGAGTTGAACTTCGTGATGGTCACGACTGTGAGCAAGTCCAGGAAGCCCTTCAGCAGGCGACCAACCCCATATTTGGATTTTCCAAATCGGCGCGGGTGGTGCTGGACGACGATCTCACTGACCTTGAAACCAGTCGCGTAGGCCAAGGCTGGAACGAAGCGATGAAGCTCGCCATAGAGGCGAATGTTGTCAAAGACCTCGGAGCGATAGGCTTTGAAGCCGCAGTTGAAATCGTGCAGGCTGACGCCGGTGACCTTGGCCGTCACTCGATTGAACAGCTTTGAAGGCAGCGTCTTGCCGAGCGGATCGTGGCGCACCTGCTTCCATCCCGAAACGACATCTGAGCCGGCTCGGATTTCGTCCAGAAAACGTGAAATTTCCTTCGGGTCGTCTTGCAGGTCTCCATCCATCGTGACGATGATATTGCCCGACGCATTGGAGATCCCTGCCTGGAGCGCGGCGGCCTTGCCGAAATTCCTCCGAAGCCGAACGCCCTTTACATGGGGGTAAGCCCTGGTGGCGGCCAGAATCTCCTTCCAGGTATTGTCCCGGCTCCCGTCGTCAACAAAGATGACCTCCTTGAGCGAGGCGGCATCGATCTGCTCGAAGGCCGCCTCGATCTGGCCGATCAAAGCCTGAACAGTGTCTTGCTCGTCCTTTACAGGCACCAGTATCGAGACTGTCTGCACGTCAGGCCCTCTGCGTCAAAATGGAGGTCTGGCTGGGGAATGGCAATGCAGGCGCAAGCCCCCGTGTCACGCGCTCCTGCAGGCCGCAGGAATTGATGGCCTGGCGATATTCGGGCCTGTTGCTGTTGTCGAACAGAATCATGCCGCCCGGAGACAGGCGGCGAACCGACTTCGCCAAGCAGGAAACCCTGGCCCGGCCGTCGATCACAATGAGGTCGAAGGTGCCGTCGACCCGGTCAATCGATGACACGTATTGATCGAACGAACATTGCGTATATCCCTTTCGATTGGACCTGGCCTTGCTGGAGGCGGAAGCGGCTACCGGCTCCACAACCCGCACGGCGATGTTGGGATAGGCGCCAAAAATGCCACCCATGGTTTGCGCGAACGGAGCGTCATGCTCGACGGAATCGACAGAGCCGCTTCGTTTCGCCAACCAAACTGTGCTGGCGCCGGCACCAAATTCGTAAACGCGAGCCTTGTGATTGCGCGAGGCCAGAAAACTGTTCACGGCATCAATCGCGGAGAATGTCCACCACGGCATGTCAAGCCGAACCAGGTCAGCGCTGTCGTATATGCCGAACAGACTTCTGATCCAGAGGGCAAAGCGGTTGTTCGACCGCTCCAACGCCGCAAGCAATCCGCAGCGCTCAGCTATTTTCCGGGCGAATCTTACCACGCTTACATAGGTGCTTTTCAAAACTGGAATCCAACCCCGGGTGCCTGCAATCTCGTCCACCCGGACGGCGTGAGCAAAACCGCATATATCGATCGAGAGGCGGGGCTAGCCGGTACGCGTCGAAGATCGACGTAGCCACTCCAGCCATAGTCGTCACGTCCGCGCCCGAGGAACTTTGCCACGTCCGGCCGATGCCCTCCTCCCAACCCCAACCCCACGACCGTTCCCGTGCCGTCAACGAAGGCGATGCAGCGGTAGGTGGAAAGAATATCGCTGCTCAGCAGTGGCGGCCATCTGTTCGACGTATCCGCGACCCAGCCGAAGACGCGTCCCCACTGCGGATCTTCTATTTTGGACACGGCATCAATGTAGCCCGTCAAGCTGTTCGGCTGGGTGGGGATTGCCAGCTCGGCGCCGAGCGCGGGGCAGCCAAAATCCCTGCCGTCGAACGGGACATGATTGAATTTCTTCAGATTGTCCTCGAGAGCATAATACTGAGACCCAACGGGTGTAACGTATTGCATGAGGTCAGGATCTTTGACGCCGAGCGACAGCGCCAATGTTGCAAGATCTTTCCCTTCAGACCTGGTAAGGGCATCCGTCAACCGCGGCGTGCCGTTCTCCACAACTAGCGCGGCAGCGGCAGCGAACACGGCGATCGACAAACGACGATAGAAAGCTGCATGCCAGACTTGACAAGAGACTGCTCCAAACAGCCCAACCCAAAAAAGTGCCGGGATGGTAGCATACCTACTGGCCAAGGCTAACCCGAAGCCTCCTCCTCCTCCTGCATAATTTGATCTACCAATTGCCGCCAACCCGGCGGACATGACAGCATAGGCCATCAAAGCAATCCAAAAGGATAACCGAAACCTGCTTTCGTTAGGCCGCAAAATACAGAACCCCACGATCAGGACGGCTGCCGCGGTTCCGATTACGCCAAACCTAATCGCGGCTATTTCGGACGTCACGAGGCCGCCGCCGATGAATGTCAAACAGAACAGCGCAATTTGTATCGGATCGAAACTGTGTTCCGCCTGTTGAACGGTGATATTCAGCAAGATGAAGATCACATAGGCCATGCCGATCGCGAACACCGCGATCCCAAGCCGCCGTGTTTTGTCGGCGCAGATACCTTGGACGCCGACCACACACAATGCGGTCAGGCCCGTGCTGTAGAATTGCGCGGCTATAACAGCCAATGCAATCGCAGCCAGATAACCTAGCGGCATATCCTTTTCGGCCGACTGCCAAAAAGCCAACACAGCCAGCACGGTGAAGAGATTTGCGCCGATCCAGGCTACCCCACTCATCCCGAGAAAAAAATTGTGTGCGGCGAGTGGACTGAACACAAATACCGATACGGCTACCCCGACGACGAATGCTTCAAACCAGGACCGCGCAAAGAGCGAGAGCGCGCCTGAAAAAACCAACGCTATGAGAAGGGAGAACGTGGCAGCGATAGCCGAGAGGCCTAAATTATCCCCGCCTGTAAGATGGAAATTCAGCAGATAAAACAGTTTCGCGCCGGCAACGACGTGCTCATTCGACCTTGCGTACAGGTCCGACAGCGTTGGCAGCCCGTCCAGCGACGCGACCAGTGAAGAGAAAATGTCCCAGTAATCGTAATCCGGAACACCTCTCGCCTGCACCGTCAGGAGGAGCGCAACCACGAACACAGCGATCGGACCAACAAACGCAATTGCGAAAGCGGGGGTTGAACGGCTGACAGAGAGGGTGCGAACGGTGGCCGACATTAGTCCTGCGTTTGCTGCGTATTGCCCTTGCGTTGGCGTAGGTGGCACCTCGCACACACCGCCAGACTGCGCAACAAAAATTCGACGACTTGGCAAGCGGACCGCCGGATAGGTCCGGTGTGCGTCTCAAACGCCACAAGTTGGCGCGACTGGAACGTTCAGCCGTCGCATGAATGAGAAAGCACATCCGGTGGCTTGATGTTGCCCCTGTTCTGAAGAAACGGATTTCCGATGGAGAGGCCAAGAGCAGAGCCGCCTCTCTCCAATTGAATTTCGCTTTCAACGAAAAACTGCGGCGATCCTTTTCAGCAACCGCGTGACAATCGCAGAGAGCGCTCGCAGGGGGCTGGTAATTCGCCAGCTCGTTGAGTCCTTGAACTCTTGAACGACCCGTTCACTTTGCTCCATTCTTTCCTGGAGCGCTTGCGCACGTGCGATCTCGTTGTCGCGCTCGGTCTGCAGCGCACTAACAGTCGCGTGCGCGGCTGAAATCTCTTCAGCCCTCTCGACGAGATCCGACTCCATCCGTGCGATCTGGGCGTGACCGCTCTGGAGCTGTTCGCGTATCTCGGCTACCTCGCGGGTGAGTTCCTCTATCCGCGCCCCGCGGCTCGTCACCAACGCCCTGTTGGTCTCGATTTCCTCTTCCATGGTCGTCGACACTAGAGACCATGGATTTCCGGCTTGATCGAACGCTTTGCTTGTCGTGCCGGCATGAGAAATCATTTCCCTTTCGGCGAGCGCGATCCGGCCTTGCACATTGCGAGTCCCAAGAACATTTTCCGGACTTGGACGCTTGGTCACAATGCAGAGCGAGTTCAAAAACTCGACGGAATGAATGGAGGCCAGCGAGGCTTCCCCGAATACGGTCTTATACCTGTCGGAGAACGTGGCTAGGGCATCCGCCCGAAAGCGGGGCAGTCCCCAATGCTCATGGTTGACCACATCGAGCAGGCGCTTGAAGAACGACATCGATGAAAGAGGATCATAGAGACCACCCTCGAATTCCTGCCAGTAGCTGCAATGCAAATCTTCCGCTATAAAAACCCCACCATCAGAAAGATGAGGGAAATAACGGGCGAAAGAGCGCACTATGTCTGATGAAGTATGCGATCCGTCATCGATTATGATGTCGAATGTCGCGGATTTCGCAACAATTTTTCTTTCTATCTCATCAGTATTGGCATCACCGATGACCAAAGCAATCTTTTGATCGTCGAAGACCAGACCGCTGCAGGCCGTGTCGATATCGCAGCCAAGAATGAGTTCCGAATTCGGGAAATATCGCGGCCAGATTTCGAGAGAACCACCGTTTTGGACGCCAATTTCCAGGAGTCGAACCGGCTTCTTCCGATAGTCCAGAAAAACGCGGTCATATGCATCCAGATAGCTTGACCATTTGTCCGACACTTTGCTGCTATGGGCATTGTACAGGTCGTGAAGTGAAGGGGCGTGCGCCTTAACCGCCGCGGCATGGCGCTCGGTCTGAACGCCCTGCGGCACGTCTCCGACCGCCTCCGGGCCGACCGCGTCTGGGTCGACCGCCTGTGAGGCGGCCTCTGCATCGCGCATGTCTTTGGGCGATAGGTCCTTCTTCATGCCTCAAGCCCATCCCGTCTTTCAGACCAGGACACGACGCGCCACCGCTTCAGTCGATTGCCGCCAGTCAGGCGCATTCCATCCGAAGACGGAGGCGAATTTCGCGCTTGATAGCCGGGAATTGGCGGGGCGTCGCGCCTTGGTCGGGTAGTCCTTCGTAGCAATGTCCCGTACCCGCGCCCAAGGGCCACCAGACACTCGGCTTGTGTCCAGGATATGGCGGGCAAAGCCGCTCCAGTTGGCCTCGCCCGTGCCGGCCAGATGATAAACACCGAACGCAGCGAAGCTCTTGTTGCCATGCAGCGTCGCCGCCGCATGCAGGACTGCGTCGGCGATATCGAGCGCGGAGGTGGGATTTCCCCACTGATCGGCGACCACCGAGATCTCATCCCGGTCGGCGGCAAGCCGCAGCATGGTCTTGACGAAATTCTTGCCGAACGGGCTGTAGACCCAAGCCGTGCGCAGGATCAGATGGCGCGGATTGGCGGCTGCCACCGCCTGTTCGCCGGCGAGCTTGGAGGCACCATAGACGCTGCGCGGTGCGGTTGCGTCGGTTTCGACATAGGCACCGGAAGCGCTGCCATCGAAGACATAGTCGGTCGAAAGATGAATGACGGGAATGCCAAGCTGCGCTGCGGCTTCGGCCACCTTGCCGGCGCCGACAGCGTTCACCGCAAATGCCAGATCGGGCTCATCCTCGGCCTGATCCACGGCGGTGTATGCGGCAGCCGAAACGATGATATCCGGCTTCGCGGCCGCAATGGTGTCGATGACGGGGTCGGGCTTTGCCAGGTCGAGCTCCGGGCGGCCAATTGCGATGACTTCCACGCCGGCGTGCCTCTGGCCGGCCTCCAGAAGGCTTAACGCGACCTGGCCTTCGCGCCCGGTGACAACGAGCCTCACGCGGCCCCCTTGCGCGCTTCGCCCAATCGCTCACCGGCATAGCGCTCTTCGCGGATCGGCCCCCACCACCATTTGTTTTCGAGAAACCAGTCCACGGTTCTCGCCAGGCCACTGTCGAAATTCTCCTTCGGCACCCAGCCAAGCTCGCGACCGATCTTGGAGGCATCGATGGCATAGCGGCGGTCATGGCCCGGACGATCGGTGACGAAAGAGATCAGATCGCGATAGCTCTTGCCGCCGGCCCGAGGACGCCTGATGTCGAGCAGATCGCAGATCGCCTCGACGACGCCCAGGTTGGTCCGCTCCGAATTGCCACCGACATTGTAGCTCTCGCCTGGCGTGCCCTTGGTGGCAACCAGCTCCAGCGCACGAGCGTGGTCCTCGACGAACAGCCAGTCGCGCACATTGGCGCCGGCGCCATAGACCGGCAGCGTTTTTTCGTCGAGCGCATTGAGGATGACCAGCGGGATCAGCTTCTCGGGAAAGTGGTAGGGTCCGTAATTGTTCGAACAATTGGAAAGCACGACCGGCAGGCCATAGGTTTCGTGCCAGGCCCGCACCAGATGGTCCGACGCCGCCTTCGAAGCGGAATAGGGCGAAGACGGCGCATAGGGCGTTTCCTCGACGAATAGACCGCCGTCAAAGGGAAGATCGCCGAACACTTCGTCGGTCGAGACATGATGGAAGCGGAAGCGGCTTTTCCTATCGTCAGGAAGGCCGCGCCAATATTCCAGCGTGGCATTCAGCACCTTGTAGGTGCCGACGATGTTGGTCTCGATGAAGGCGCCGGGTCCGTCGATCGATCGGTCGACATGGCTTTCGGCAGCAAGGTTCATGACGATGTCGATTTCGTCCCGATGCAGAATGTCCAGCACCGCCCTCTCGTCACAGATATCGGCATGAGCGAAGCGGTAGTTGTGGGCATTCTCAATCGGCCGCAGCGAAGCCAGATTGCCCGCGTAGGTAAGCTTGTCGAGATTGATCACGCGATAGGCCGGGTTGGCGCACAGATGCCGGCACACCGCAGAACCGATGAAGCCGGCACCGCCTGTCACTAGAAAATTCATGTTGCTGTCCTCATGCAACCCATCAGGAGAACACTTCGGCGGCGGCCAACACCGGCGCCTTGAGGTCCTTGTCCGAAAGCTGGAATCCGCCAGCCAATGACGGCCATTCAATGCCGATGGCAGGATCGTCGAAACGGATCGAGCGGTCGTGCTCGGGCGAATAGGTATCGGTCACCTTGTACAAGACTTCGGTATCCGGCACGAGCGTCACGAAGCCATGCGCAAAGCCCTTCGGCACCAAAATCTGGTTGCCCTTTTCGGCGGTAATTTCGAGCGCAACCCATTTTCCGAACGTTGGCGAGCTGCGACGAATGTCGACCGCCACGTCCAGCAGCGCACCCCGGACGACACGCAGCAGCTTGTCCTGGGCTCGCGGCGCAAGCTGGTAGTGCAGCCCGCGCAGAACGCCTGCCGCGGCGGAACAGGACTGATTGTCCTGGACGAAACTCAAGCCTATGCCGGCCTGCGAAAAGCGCTCGGCATGATATGTTTCGACGAAGAAACCACGCGCATCGCCATGTCGTTTCGGAATGATTTCCAGCACGCCTTCGATGCCAAGGGACCTGACCTCCAGCATTTACTCCTCCAACCGCTCGACGACGCGCCGGCGCAGATAAGCGGCATACTCGTTTTTTCCCAGGCGTGTGGCGCGCTGGAGGACATCGTCCGCCGCCAGCCAGCCCTGTTCGAAGGCGATTTCCTCCGGGCAGGCAACCTTTATGCCCTGGCGATGTTCGATCGTGCGTACGAACGAAGACGCTTCGTGCAAGCTGTCATGCGTGCCGGTGTCGAGCCAGGCATAACCACGCCCCAATCGATGCACATGCAACTGGCCTCGCTCGAGATAGACATTGTTGACCGCCGTGATCTCAAGTTCGCCACGCGCCGAAGGCCGGATCGCCGGGGCTATGTCAACGACATCGTTGTCATAGAAATAGAGGCCGGTGACGGCCCAGTTGGATTTCGGATGGTCTGGCTTTTCCTCGATCGTCAGCGCGGTTCCGGTCACCTTGTCGAAGGAAACGACACCGTAACGCTCGGGATCTTCGACATGATAGGCGAACACGGAAGCCCCCCTCTCGCGCGATGCCGCTGCACGGCAGAGCTGCGACAGGCCTTCGCCGAAATAGATGTTGTCGCCGAGGATCATCGACACGCTGTCCTTGCCGATGAAATTCCGGCCGATGATGAAGGCTTCCGCAAGTCCGTTGGGTTGCGGTTGCTCGGCGTAGGACAGCTCCAGCCCGAACTCCGATCCGTCGCCAAGCAACTCGCGGAAAACCGGCAGATCACGCGGCGTTGAAATCACTAGGATCTCGCGGATACCCGCGAGCATCAAAACGCTCAGCGGATAATAGATCATCGGCTTGTCGTATATCGGGAGGATTTGCTTGGAGACTGCCAACGTTAGCGGATAGAGCCGCGTTCCGCTGCCTCCAGCAAGGATAATTCCTTTCAAGAAGTTCTCCTTGACATGCCTAAACCCCCAGCCCTGACATAAACCGCGCTCGTGCTTAGGTTCCATGCAATGGCTTGTCAATCTCGGCGATCGACAAACAGCCGGACTATTGGCGCGCCAGGCGCGCCCTCCGCTAGGTCAGTCCAAAATACGCCCGGTACCAGTCCACAAACCGCCCGACCCCGTCGGCAACCGTCGTCACCGGGCGGTAGCCGACCGCCTGCTCCAGCGCCGATGTGTCGGCAAAGGTATCGGGCACGTCGCCGGCCTGCAGCGGCAGCAGTTCGATGATGGCTTTCCTGCCAAGTGCGCTTTCCAGCGCCTCGACATAGGCGGTGAGCTTCACCGGTTTGCTGTTGCCGATGTTGAAGATGCGCCAGGGGGCGCTGCTGGTGGCCGGATCCGGACGGCTGGAGTCCCAGGCTGCATTGCCGACAGCCGGGCTATCGCTGGCCCGGACGACGCCTTCGGCGATGTCATCGACATAGGTGAAGTCGCGCGTGTGGTTGCCGTTGTTGAACAGCTTGATCGGCTCGCCGGCAAGAATGCTTCTGGTGAACAGGAAAAGCGCCATGTCCGGACGCCCCCACGGACCATACACCGTAAAGAAGCGAAGCCCGGTGGTCGGCAGCCCGAACAAATGGCTGTAGCTATGCGCCATCAGCTCATTGGCGCGCTTGGTCGCGGCGTAGAACTGCAGCGGATGATCGGCCGGCCGATGCTCGGAAAACGGCATGTCGGTGTTGGCGCCGTAGACACTCGAGGTGCTGGCATAGGTCAAATGCGCAACGGCGCTGCTGCGGCAGGCCTCGAGCATGTTGGTGTAGGCGATGATGTTGCTTTCGACATAGGCATGCGGGTTTTCCAGGCTGTAGCGAACCCCTGGCTGGGCGGCGAGATGGATCACCCGGTCAAACGTGTGGTTGGCAAAGCAACCATCGACCACGCCTTTGTCGGCGAGATTGCCGCGGATGAAATGATAGCTCGCATTGGTCTTGCGGCTGGCTTCCTCCAGCAGCCGCAGCCTCGCCTCCTTGATCTGCGGATCATAGTAGCTGTTGACGCTGTCGATGCCGACAACCTCGTCGCCGCGCTCCAGCAGGCGCTTCGATACGTGACAGCCGATAAAGCCGGCGGCGCCGGTGACCAGGACCTTCATCAGAAGCGCCCGTCCAGTCCTCGATCTCTCCCGGGGTTCAGGAGCGCTTCAGCAGCGACCACACGGCCGGCACCAGGCTTGCCGCCAGGGCAACCTTGATCAGATCGCCGACGATGAATGGCACGACGCCGAACTGCCACGACTTTTCGGGACCGATCAGCAGCGCCAGCCAGGCAAAGCCCATCGCCATCATGACGACTTCGGCAACCAGCATCGCGCTGAAAAGCTTGACCGGATGACGGTCCCAGCCCCGATCGGCGGCCCAACCGACAATCGCCGCCATGGCCACGAAACCAAAGAGATAGCCGCCGGTCGAGCCGAGCATGTAAGCAATGCCGATACCCTTTTCCGGGGTGCTCTGGAAGACCGGAAAGCCCATTGCGCCCTCTGCCATGTAGAGCAGCAAGGTGGCGACGCCCAGACGCATGCCGAAGGCGGCGGCGATCAGCAACACGGCCAGCGTCTGCATCGAAATGTCGACCGGCCCGAGCATCACCTTGGTCTTGGCCGACAGGGTCAGCAGCAGCGTTCCGGCGATCGCCAGGAAAAGCTGCGTTGCCAGCCGCGCCGCGCCCTCTTGCGGCAAAGCCAGAGACACAAGCGGACGCATCGTTGTTGCAATTGCCATCGTATTTCCCCAATCCGATTGCCGCTATCTCATGTTCGCGGCCTCGCGTTCTCCTATATTGGCTTGTGTGTTATGCGGCAATCGGTTTTGCCGTCTCCTCGAACAAGGCACCGATGCACCTGCCATGGCTCTCAAATTCGAAACCGGCTTCGATCCCGCCTATGGCAAGGCAGTGAGCGTCGCGCCTGATATCCAGCGCATCACGGCCCGCAATCCAAGCCCCTTCACCTTTCACGGCACCAACAGCTACATCGTTGGCCGCGATACGCTGGCGGTGATCGATCCTGGGCCGGACGACGAGGCGCATCTGCAAACCCTGCTCGATGAGATCGCAGGCCGGCCGGTCAGCCATATCTTCGTCAGCCACACGCACCGCGACCATTCCCCGCTGGCGGCCCGGCTGAAAGAGCGCACCGGCGCCGCCGTGCTGGCGGAAGGACCGCATCGCCCTGCAAGACCCCTGCATATCGGCGAGATCAACGCGCTCGACGCCAGTGCCGACACTGCTTTCGTTCCCGATATCGCATTGCCCGACGACAATGTGGTCGACGGCGACGGCTGGTCGATCAGAACGGTTTTGACCCCAGGCCACACCGCCAATCATGCGACATTCGCGCTCGAAGGAACCGGGATCCTGTTTTCGGCCGATCATGTCATGGCATGGGCGACGTCGATCGTCGCGCCGCCGGATGGGGCGATGGCCGACTATATGGCCTCGCTGGACCGGCTGATCGAACGCGGGGATCGCCTGCTGCTGCCGGGACATGGCGGGCCGGTGACCGCACCGCGCCGTTTCATGCGCGGGTTGAAGACGCATCGCAAGATGCGCGAGCGCGCCATCCTGGAGCGGGTCAGAGCCGGCGATCGGACGATCGTGGACATGGTCAAGGCGATCTATCGCGATACCGACCCGCGGCTGCATGGCGCTGCCGGATTGTCGGTGCTTGCCCATCTCGAGGACCTGGTGGAACGCGGCCTGGTCGTGACAGACGCCGCACCAGCCATTGACGGCAATTTCACGCCGGCCAGATAGGCCGCCAAGCTCATTCGGCCGGAGCCGCGCCAACCTGACCGGCGACTTCCTGGTCGAGTTCAGCGAGGAAATCGACGATATGCGCGGCATTGTCGCCGAGATCGTAGCGGCCGTAGCGAGAGGCCGACCGCATGTCGACGATGATCGTGTCCCCGTCATCGGTCACGCGGATCGCGACGTCGGCGGGAAGACCTACGACAAAGCCCTTGGCCACCGCGGTAATCGTCACCTCGGTTTGCCCCCTGAGGTCTGGATAGGGTTCGGAAAGGTCCCAATCGCGCCGGTCGAGCACGGTCTCGACGGCATCCACGACGGTGTCGAACGGCAGGTCGTAGCTGCGTGCGCTGACCAGCGGATAGCTCTCGGTCTGCAGCCGCTGTTCGCCAGGCGTGGATGGGGAGAGCACATTCATGTCTTTGGTCCGGTCGCTCACGTCGAGCGCGGGCGGATTGTCGAAATCCGTCGAGATATCCCTGAGCGGCGGATAGATCGTCGCCCAGTAGGCGGCAACGCCATAGGGTGCGAGCACCAGCAGCGCCAGCAAGGCGCCGACTGTCAGGTCACGACCGCCAAGGTCGCCGAAGTTCCACAGCCGCGAAAAGGCAAACCCGGCAAACAACAGCGCCAGGGCCGCCAGCAGCGCCACAATACCCATCACCCACAGGAAGACAGGCGTTTCGACGAGGTCGAAGCGATGGCCGACGAAAGCGGTCAGCAGCAGCACCGCCGAAAAGGCGGCCGTGCGTCGCGACCATCCGGCCGCCTTCGAGGTCTGCCGTTCAGGAATACTTGCCATCGATTGCCGCACCACCCCAACCCGAACGGAGACTTAGAGCGGTTTGTCGTTTCACGGAAACGACAAACCGCTCTATCTCTTTGTTTTGACGCAATTCCCGGAATTGCTCTAGAACCTTTTGCTGGCGGCTTGAAGCCGAAAGACGCAACATTCCCGTCAATCCGTCGGCAAGCGATAGTCCCGGAATTGCTGACGCAAGGTGATCTTCTGGATCTTGCCGGTGGCGGTGTGCGGTATTTCGCCGACGAAGGCGACATCGTCCGGCATCCACCATTTGGCGACCTTGCCATCCATGAAGTCGAGAATGTCAGCCTTGGTCGGTTCCATGCCCGGCTTGCGAACAACGACCAGCAACGGCCGCTCGCCCCACTTCGAATGATGGACGCCAATGGCTGCTGCCTCGGCGACATCGGGATGACCGACAGCCAGGTTCTCGAGATCGATGGTCGAAATCCATTCACCGCCGGACTTGATGACGTCCTTGGCGCGATCGGTGATCTGCATATAGCCGCCGGCGTCGATGTGAGCGACGTCGCCGGTGTCGAACCAGCCGTCCTCGTCGAACTGCTCCGAGCCAACACCGCCATAGTAGGCGCGGGCAACGGCAGGTCCACGCACCTTCAAGCGGCCAAATGTCTTGCCATCCCAGGGCTGCGCGTTGTCGTCGTCGTCGGTCACCTTCATTTCGACGCCGAAGGGTGGATAGCCCTGTTTCTGCTGGACATCGAGCCGGGCTTCGCCCTGGAGACCGGCATAGTCCGGCTTCAAGGTGCACAGTGTGCCGAGCGGCGACATTTCGGTCATGCCCCAGGCGTGGATGACCTGGACATCGTAGTTCTTCTGAAATTTGGTCATGATCGCGCGCGGGCAGGACGAGCCGCCGATGACGACCTTGTTCAGGTACGGAAGCTTCTTGCCGGTCTCCTCCAGATACTGCAGCAGCATCATCCAGACGGTCGGCACGGCAGCGCTGAAGGTCACCTTCTCGGTGTCGAGCAATTCATAGATCGAGGCGCCGTCCATCTTGCAGCCGGGCATGACCAGCTTGGCGCCGATCATCGGCCCGCTCTGGCCAAGGCCCCAGGCATTGGCGTGGAACATCGGCACGACCGGCAAGATCGTATCGCGTGCCGACAGCCCCATGGCGTCAGGCATGGCGGCGATCATGGCGTGCAGCACGTTCGAGCGGTGGCTGTAGACGACGCCCTTCGGATCGCCCGTGGTCCCCGACGTGTAGCACATGCCGGCAGCCGTGCCTTCGTCGAAGGTCTTCCAGGCGAAGTCGCCATCCGCCCCATCAAGCCATTCTTCATAGGCAGCCACATTCGGCAGGGTCGTCTGTGGCATGTGCGCCTTGTCGGTCAGCACGATCACCTGTTTCAGCGACTTGACGGCGCCGGCGATCTTTTCGAGCAACGGCACGAAGGTCAGGTCGACGAAGACAGCCTTGTCCTCGGCATTGTTCATGATCCAGACGATCTGCTCGGGAAACAGGCGCGGATTGAGCGTATGGTAGATGGCGCCGATGCCCATGATGCCGTACCAGGCCTCGATGTGGCGCGCCGTGTTCCACGCGAGTGTGGCGATGCGGTCGCCCAGGCGATAGCCGTCGCGTTCCAGCCGCTGGGCGACCTTCAGGGCGCGGCGATGGATGTCCGCATAGCTGGTGCGCACGATCGGCCCCTCGATCGAGCGCGACACGATCTCGCGCACGCCATGCTGCCGCTCGGCATTGTCGATGAGCTTATGGCAAAGCAGCGGCCATTCCTGCATCAGTCCCAGCATTCGTTCCTCCCCTGCGCTTTGCGTCGTGCTTTTCGTGCCATTGTGGAGCGAACCGGCGGATTGTCCAGCCACCAGCACCGGCAAGCCCAGCATTGATCGGCATGACGGACAAGACCGCCACAATCCGGCCATCGTCGGCGTTAAGGTTCGTTAACGGGCAAGGGGCGATTGGCGACTGAAAGAGGTTCGCATGGACGCGCAGCTCGACGACAAGTCCCTTGAGAATACGCTTGCCGAAAGTCTGGCCGATCTGGGCCCTGATACAAAGACTGTTTCCGAAGATGAATTTGTTGAAGTTGTCGGCGGCGCGCTGGAAGCGGTCGGCGGCACACTGCTGTTCAAGATGTGCGTCCAGAACGAAGGCGAAGGCCAGCACGTCGCAGCCGCATCCATCGGCGACGGTGGCAATCGTCAGTTGCTGCTGCTCACCTTGCCCACCGGTGGTGGCCCCCTGAAGGTCGAGACCACATCGAGAAGCAGCAACCCGGTGGCCGGTATCGCAGCCGCCTATGCCGGGCTGATGGATGCGTTCAAGACCGCCGCCTGACTATCGACAGGCAATCTTCGAAACCGTGATCGGGCCTGCACCCGGCCTGGGCTAATGGTTTGCGTGTTGCGTGGCGGCAGCAGGCCTTGCGCAAGGCGTTTGCGCGACACACCTTAAAGCCGAGGCAAGGAGAACCCGCATGGATCAGATCGTCAACCCGGCACCCGGGTTCCAACGCAATCCCGACAAGGTCATCACCATCGAGCCTTATGTCGGCACCGTTACGGTGCGTGTCGGAGACACGGTGATAGCGTCATCGACGAAGGCCAAGGTGCTGACCGAGCCTCCCTATCCCGCAGCCTTCTACATTCCGTTCGCCGACATCGATTTCGGTAAGCTCAGCAGCACGGAACATTCGACCCATTGTCCCTACAAGGGCGATGCCAGTTATTGGAGCGTGCTGCCTGCGGGCGAGACCGGCCAGAACGCGATGTGGGCTTACGAGCAGCCTTTCGACGAAATGGCTGAAATCCGCGACCACGGCGCATTCTACGCCAGCAAGGTCAGCATCGAAGCAAAAGCGGGCTGAGCACTTCGACTTGTCTCTCAGGTCCATCGAGAGTCAGGTCGGGCCGACATCACCCGGATATCAACGCACCTAGTCCGTGGTGCCGTGATTGCCGAAGCCGTCGGCATCGTCGAGCCGCACGAAGGTCAGGCCCCTGGCCTTGAGCGCCAGAAGCCCCTGCACCACGCCATCGCCGGCCGCATGGGTCGGCTGGTTGATGTGCGAGATAATGACGTCGCCGTCCTTGGCCGCCGCGATGCGCCGCGCGGTTTCCCTGGCGCCGAGCAATGAGCCACCATCGCCGTTTATGGAGAATCCCGCGATCTTGAAGCCAAGCTTGCGGATCATGGCGATCGCCGACGGGCTGTATTCGGCGGTCGCACCACGAAACCATTTCGGCGCCGGCTCGCCGGTCTTGGCAAGGGCGGCGGCACCCGATTGGACCTCGGCCAGCACCGCGTCAGCGCTGCCGGCGCTGCGGATGCCGTAGATCTTTTGCGGCGTGTCGACGGCAGGGATATGACGGCCGCCGTGATTCTCCAGCTCGAACAGGTCGGGATGCGCCCGCATGATCTCGACCGCGGCAGCGTTTCGCTTCAGCCAGATGCCGGTCACGAAAATGGTGGCGGGTATCTTGTTTTCGACCAGCGCCGAAAGGATCCGGTTGTCGGTCTGTCCACCGCAGGCATCGAGCGTGAGCGCAACGCGGCCGGCTCCGCTTGCCTCCGGCCTGATGTGCAATGTCGGCTCGACGAGCGGCGCGGCATGGCCGCTGGACACCACGGCCAACGACATGGCGATCATGCAGAGATTTTTTTGCAGCAGGCGCATCAAACCGAATTCCCGACCGGTGCTTTCAAGCAGGCATCCCAAGACCCGCATGAAGGCGAAAATCGGGATGGTGCATAGCAGAAAAGCGCCCGGCGCGACAATTTGACTGTCCGTGGTGTGAGCGGCTTGTTCCGCGACCAGCGATGGCCGTTGTCCGCGCGACGCATGAACTCAGATGGCGCGTTCGAGCTTCACGTCGGTGCGCGAAAGGAGTTCGCGCACCGCATCGACGACTGGTTTGACCTCCAGTCGCCAGACGCAGTAGGCCCTGCCGAAATCCGGCCGGCCACAACGGTCGCTGGCCACGCAGTCGCAAGGCATCGGCGGTTGAAGCGCGATATTGGGCACGCCAACGGGACCCCATTGCGACGGCGGCGTCAAGCCGAACAGCCCGACAACCGGGATTCCGGCTGCAGCCGCCATGTGCATCGGGCCGCTCTCATTGCCGAGAAACAGCCGGGCCTGTTTCAGCACCGCCAGCAACGTCTCAAGCGACAGCGCTCCAACGAGATTGACGACGGGCGACGCTGTCCTGGCGACGATGCGTTCGGCAATCTCCCGCTCGTCCGGGCCGCCCACCAGAACGACGTCCAAACCGGTTTCGCCGGCAATCTCGCCAATCGCCTCAGCAAACCGCTCCGGCTGCCAACGTCGCCCTTCGAAGCTTGCGCCGGCGTGCACGGCGATGAAAGGGTTTGGATGAAGATGATGCTTGCCCAGCAGCGCCAACGCATTTGACGTCTCGGGCGGGAGCGGTTGGAGATTTGGAACCGTCACATGGAGACCGACGCCAAGCGCCTGGAGCGGCGAAAGATAGCGGTAGACGAAATGTTCTCCACCAAAGCCAAATGGCTTGGCAAACACGTTGGCGGGCTGCCGCTCCAGCAGACGCAATGGCCTCTCGGTGGGATTGTAGCCGACACGGGTCTTTGCATTGACCAGCCCGGTGAGCATGCGTGACGTCTTTGAATCGGTCAGGTCGATCGTCAGGTCGAAATGGAAACGGCGCAGCGCCCGCACGACGGCGTAAAGCTCTTTGCCGCGCTGCAGGGGGGTGCCGCGCAGGTGGGCACGCTTGAACGTGACCACCTCGGAGGCAATGTCATGGGCGACTACGAAGCTCGCGAAGCGAGCGTCGCACAGAAACACCAGCCTGGCATCGGGGAATTCGAGCCGCAGGTTTTCTGAGAGCACCGAGGCGAGAACGAGATCTCCAATGTACTTCGTTTGAATGACCAGGATCGAGCGAATCGGCGCGGGTGCAGTCTGCAACATCTGTTTCCCAGGACAATTGGCGGGATGTCGAAATTACGCAATGATTACGCAATGCCGTCAGCACGTTCGTGTGAATTGCTTTACAAAACGGTAAGCTCGACCGGATGGATCCTATCCGCGGCCGGCCTTAGAGCAATTCACCGCTCACGGAAACGGCGAATCTCTAACCCTTTGCTTTGACGCAATTCCGGAAGCAAAAGCGTATCACACTTTTCCTGGAATTGCTCCAGCTCTTTGCTTTGACGCAATTCGGGACGGAAACTGCTTCACACTTTTCCGGGAATTGCTTTCGCAACCAGCACCGCCGCCTGCGCGGCCGCTAACCTCGCAATCGGCACGCGATAGGGCGAGCAGGACACGTAGTCGAGGCCGACCTCTTCGCAAAACCGAATCGAGGCCGGATCGCCGCCATGTTCACCACAGATGCCGAGCTTGATGTCGGGCCGTGTCGCCCTGCCCTTTTCGGCGGCCATGCGCACCAGTTCGCCAACCCCGTCGATGTCGAGGGAGACGAACGGATCCTGATCGATGATGCCTTTCTGGCGGTAGGTCTCCAGGAACGAGGCCGCATCGTCGCGCGAGATGCCGAATGTGGTCTGGGTCAGGTCATTGGTGCCGAAGGAGAAGAATTCGGCCGTTGCGGCGATGACATGGGCGCGGATCGCCGCGCGGGGGAGTTCAATCATGGTTCCAGTCAGATAGTCGATCTTGACGCCGGTTTCCTGCATGACGCTTTTGGCGACGGCATCGATACGCGCCTTGACGTAGTCGAGTTCCTTGACCAGGCCGACCAACGGCACCATGATTTCGGGAACGACAAGTGCGCCGGCCTTCTTGCCGGCCTCGACGGCGGCCTCGAAAATGGCGCGCGCCTGCATCTCGGCGATCTCAGGGTACGAAACCGCAAGCCGGCAGCCGCGATGGCCGAGCATCGGGTTGAATTCATGCAGCGCATCAGTGCGCTGGCGGAGCTTGTCGGGCGACACCTTCATGGCGGCGGCAACCTCGGCCACCTCCTCCTCGGTCTTCGGCAGGAATTCGTGCAGCGGCGGATCGAGCAGGCGGATCGTCACCGGCAGGCCGGCCATGATCTCGAACAGTTCGAGGAAATCCGAGCGCTGCATCGGCAGCAGCTTGGCGAGTGCCGTGCGCCGGTCCTTCTCGGTGTCGGCCAGGATCATCTCGCGCATGGCAACAATGCGGTCGCCATCGAAGAACATGTGCTCGGTACGGCAAAGCCCAATGCCTTCGGCGCCGAAGGAGCGCGCCATGCGCGCATCGAGCGGCGTTTCGGCATTGGTGCGCACCTTCATGCGGCGAACGGCGTCCGCCCACTCCATGATGGCGGCGAAATCGCCGGACAGTTCCGGCTGCAGCATCGGCACGGCACCCTTCAGCACCTGGCCATTGCCGCCGTCGATAGTGACGATGTCGCCCTTGCGAAAGGTCGCCCCCATCGCCATCAGCGTGCCGGCCTTGTAGTCGACGCGCAGTGAGCCTGCGCCAGACACACAGGGTTTGCCCATGCCGCGGGCGACGACCGCGGCGTGGCTGGTCATGCCGCCGCGCGTGGTCAGGATGCCTTCGGCCGCATGCATGCCGTGAATGTCTTCAGGACTGGTTTCGATGCGCACCAGGATCGCCTTGCGGCCTTGCGTCTTCAGCTCCTCGGCGTCAGCAGAGGAGAAGACGATCTCGCCGGTGGCAGCACCGGGAGAGGCAGGCAGCCCGACGCCGATGACGTCGCGCGCTGCCTTGGGATCGATGGTCGGGTGCAGCAGCTGGTCTAGCGAGGCCGGATCGATGCGGGCGACCGCCTCTTCCTTGGTAATCAGCTTGTCCCTTGCCATTTCGACGGCGATCTTCAACGCCGCCTTGGCGGTGCGCTTGCCGGAGCGGGTCTGCAGCATCCACAATTTGCCGCGCTCGATGGTGAATTCGAGGTCCTGCATGTCGCGGTAGTGCTTCTCCAGACTATCGGAGATGGTGACGAAGGATTGGAACGCGTCCGGCATCAGCTTCTGCAAGGACGGCTTATCCGATCCGGCGGCAATGCGCGCCGCCTCGGTGATGTTCTGCGGCGTGCGGATGCCGGCAACGACGTCCTCGCCCTGCGCGTTGACCAGGAACTCGCCATAGAGCATCTTTTCGCCGGTCGAAGGATTGCGGGTGAAGGCAACGCCGGTGGCCGAGGTTTCGCCCATATTGCCGAACACCATGGCCTGGACGTTGACCGCCGTGCCCCAGCTTTCGGGGATGTCGTGCAGGCGCCGGTAAGTGATGGCGCGGTTGTTCATCCAGCTCGAAAACACCGCGCCGATGGCGCCCCAGAGCTGCTCATGCGGATCCTGCGGAAACGGCTTGCCGAGTTCTTCCTCGACCTTGGCCTTATAGAGCGCGATGACGCCTTGCCATTCGAGAGCCGTCAGTTCGGTGTCGAGCTCATAGCCGAGCCCGCCCTTCTGGTCCTCGAGGATTTCCTCGAACACCTCATGGTCAAGGCCCATCACGACATCTGAATACATCTGGATGAAGCGGCGGTAGCTGTCATAGGCAAAGCGCGCATCGCCCGAATCGGCGGCCAGCGCCTCGACCGTCTCGTCGTTCAGCCCGAGATTGAGCACGGTATCCATCATGCCGGGCATCGAGGCGCGGGCACCGGAACGCACCGAGACCAGCAGCAGTTTTGACGGATCGCCGAACCGGCGGCCGGTCAGCCGTCCGATGTGATCGAGCGCGACCGCGACATCCGTTTCCAACCCTGCCGGATAGGTGCGGCCATTGGCGTAGTAAGCGTTGCAGACCTCGGTGGTGATGGTGAAGCCCGGCGGCACCGGGAGGCCCAGACTGCACATCTCGGCCAGATTGGCGCCCTTGCCACCCAGCAGATTCCTGTCGCCGGCACGGCCTTCCGCCGCACCATCGCCAAAGGTGAAAACCCATTTGGTCATGCTTTGCTCTCCGGTTGCAGGAGATTGGAAAGATTGGCGAAACGGAAAGTTCCACCGTGTCCGACTGTGGAGCGATATGATGCTGCAGTGCGAAAGGCAAGGCGTCGGCAAAGTTGTCCGGCCGCTACAATCGATTAAGCAAAAGCTCTGTCCAAGGATGCGGCAAAAAGACTTGCCATTCCGAGGCTTTTGGGGTAGAACATAACAGGAACAAAGGTGCTTCCATGAAACTGCCCGGAAAACTCGACTATCTGGAAATGCCGGCGACCGGCGGAACGCTGGACCGGCTGAAGGCCTTCTACAGCGCTGCCTTTGCCTGGTCGTTCACCGACTATGGACCGACCTATTCGGCCTTTGCCGAGGGGCTGGACGGGGGCTTCCAGGCCGACGCGGCGGAAGCGCCCGCCAAGCCGTTGCCGGTGCTCTACAGCAGGGATCTGGAAGCGACCCTCGACGCTGTCGAAAGCGCCGGCGGCACGATCGTCAAGCCGATCTTCCCGTTCCCCGGCGGCCGGCGCTTCCACTTTGTCGATCCGGCCGGAAACGAGATGGCGGTGTGGTCTGAATAGCCACCGCATGTCATCTGGCAGAACCGCGTTGCCTGCCCATTTTGGGCGTTCTGATCGTCGCTCATAAGGATTGTGCTTTTCGGCTGCTCTGCTAAGAACGCGCCGCACAAGCGACTCTGACGGCAATTGGGGCGTCGCCAAGTGGTAAGGCATCGGTTTTTGGTACCGACATTCCCAGGTTCGAATCCTGGCGCCCCAGCCATACTGGTCCATCCTGGAACATCACCCCCTCTCGGATAGGGCAGCAGCGATTGGCCAATGGCCAAGATCGCGCGAACTCGGACGATCTCTTCAAGCTGGCCGTCCGAAAGCATGCACATAGCCTCAACAGTATAGCCTTGAACATCTCTCTCTTTTCCATACAAGGTCATCGAAGATTCCACCAAGACGGGTGGCGGTCAAAATGGAACTTCAATGAACCTTCCCATCTTCGCCATCAACCTCGATCGCGAGACCGGTCGCTGGAGCGAACTGCGCGCCAGCGCTGAAGCGGCCGGCCTGACCTTGCAGCGCGTTGCGGCCATCGACGGCCGCGCGCTTGCCAGGGCGGACTGGACGGAGATCGATCTTCCAACCGCGCGCAAGTTGAGCGGGCGCGACATTCTGCCCGGCGAATATGCCTGTTACCGCAGCCATATCCACGCGCTGGAAACGTTCCTGGCCGGTGGCGGCGCCTATGGCCTGATTGTCGAGGACGACATCCTCTTCAGCGAAGACACCACAAAGCGCATCGAGGCCATCATCGCCGCGGTGCCGGATTTCGACGTCATCAAGCTGGCCAACCACCGTATCAGCCTGTTCCTGCGCGCCGTCGAGACGACGGAGGGCGACGAGATCGGTCGCGCGCTGCATGGCCCGCAAGGCTCCGCCGCCGCCTATCTGGTGACGCGGGAGGGCGCGCAGGGGTTGTTGTCGGCGCTCGCGGTGATGAAAATGCCGTGGGACGTCGCCATCGAACGATTTTGGGATACCGGCCTGAAGGTCTATACGGTCCGCAAGAACGTGCTTGGCTTCGCCAGGAGCAGCGCGATCTCCGGCATAGCCGGCCCATCGGGCAGCTACAAATTCGCGCGGTTGCCCTGGCCGCGCCGGCTGAGCGCCGGGGCGTTCCGGGCCAAGGAGTTGCTAAGCCGCCTGCATCACGTCCTGTTGCGTCCACCCCTGCCGCTGGAAACCCCGGACTACGCCAGAGACGACGCGCCGCGCTACAGCGTGCTTCTGGTCTTTGCGACATTCGCCATTCTCGCGATGGCCTCCGCGGTCTGGCGCGAGGCTGACACTTACCGCTTCGCGGGGATGGCACTCGCCGCTGTCGCAGTCATCCGCTGGTTCAGACGGGATCTTTGGACCTACAGCAAGCCACTGATCGGATGGGCCGGCGGTCTCTGCCTGGGTTGGACACTTTATGTCCTCATAAGGCTGGCGATCGTCTATTTCGGCACCCACCAGCTGGGTGCCGCCGAAGGCATCTACCTGTTTCCGCTGTTTTATGCGACGACCGGCTTCGCCCTCTTGCTGTTTGTCAGGCAGCCTGGGCAGCTCGTCCTCTGGTTCATGATCCTCAGTCTTGTCTTCCTCGCGGCGGACACCGGCTATTCGGACATCCTTCACGGAACCAGACCGGAGCCGTGGCTTTTCAACAATCCCATTCACGCGTCGGTGGCGGCTGGTTTCATCTTCCTTTGCACGCTGCAATTCATGGCATACACGGCCCAAAGAACGGACCTGAACAAGGTAACCAGGAGCCTGCACTGGGCACTGTCGACCGCCGTCCTGCTGTTTGCCTTCGCCAACATCATTGCGCTGCGGTCGAAAGGCGTCTGGCTTGCGCTCGCGCTCGTCCTGCTCCTGCTGGCGGTCATGACGCTGGCGAGAGGCCATCGCCGCGAGCTGATGATCGGAGGCGGCGTGCTGGCAATCGTTGCTGCCAGCGTTCTCGCCATGCACAATATCTTCTGGTCCACCGCCGGCGACACCATGATCTTCGTCAAGAACCTGGTTTCGGATGCCCTGAGCCATGGCGTCCTCCCGGCCTTCGACCGCGCCATCGCCAGCAATACGGTTCCCTTAGCGGCCAGGGAACGGCTGATGCTGTGGGCCGATGCGATCGAGGTCTGGAAACGCCACCCGATCTTCGGAGCCAGTTCCAGCTGGCTCACCGAATGGCAGAACAGAACCTATCATCCCATGATCTTCAACGTCTTCCACAACGGCTATCTGGAGATAGCCGTGCGCTATGGCGTGGTCGGACTGGCGTTCTTCGGCCTACTCTACACCTGGTCATCCAGGCAGGTCCTTCTGGCCATGCGGGCCAAGCTTGTCGCTCCGGCCGTATGGTCCTGCTACATCTCAACGCTGGTCTTCTTCGCCCTCACCGTTCTCAGCAATTCGAACAACCGGCTGGCGATCGGCGAGGCCTTCATGTGGCTCGCTGCCGCATTCGGCTTCTATTGTTTCTATCTTCGCCAGCAGAAGAACCTTGTCGAGCCGAGAACCTATTTTTGATGCATGTCGCCCAAAAGCGGCCCCGAGCTTGGGGCAACGACATGCATAAAAACAAAGACTTGAAGCGCGGCGCCTGAATCCGTTTCAACGCGACGCGCTTTAGATCGCCGGCGCGTCGCGCGGCGGCTCAGCTTGCTTCGCGCATCGCTTCGGCGGCCTGCAGGTCGACCGACACGAGCTGGCTGACGCCCTGCTCGGCCATCGTGACGCCGAACAGCCGGTTCATGCGCGCCATGGTGATCGGGTTGTGGGTGATGATGACGAAACGCGTCTCGGTGGTAGCGGCCATCTCGTCCATCAGATTGCAGAAACGCTCGACATTGTGATCGTCGAGCGGTGCGTCGACTTCGTCGAGCACGCAGATCGGCGCCGGATTGGTCAGAAACACGGCAAAGATCAGCGACATCGCCGTCAACGCCTGCTCGCCACCGGACAGCAGCGTCATGGTCTGCGGCTTCTTGCCGGGCGGGCGGGCCAGGATTTCAAGCCCGGCCTCGAGCGGATCGTCGGATTCGATCAGCTGCAATTCCGCCGTGCCGCCGCCGAACAGATGCGAGAACAGCCGCTGGAAGTGGCTGTTGACCACGTCGAAGGCGGCAAGCAACCGCTCGCGGCCTTCGCGGTTCAGGCTCTGGATCGCTTGCCTGAGCTTGCGGATCGCCTCGATGATGTCCTCGCGTTCCGACACGATCGTCTCCAGCCGGTCGGAAAGCTCCTTCTGCTCTTCCTCGGCACGAAGATTGACGGCGCCGAGCCGTTCGCGCTCGATCTTCAGCCGGTCGAGCTGGCGCTCGATCTCGGCCATCTCCGGCATCGGGCTGTCGGCCTCCAGACCGGTATGGCGGATGACCAGATGCGGCGGCGTGTTCAGCGTTTCCTGGATGCGCGCCTCGACCTCCAGCCGGCGTTCGTCGGCCGCGGTCAGCCGCTCTTCGGCGCGGACGCGGGTCTCGCGTGCCTCGGCCAGCGACTGGATCGCGCCGGTGGCCGCCTTGTCCATTTCGGATTGCCGGTTTTCCGCTTCCTGCAGACGGTCGGCGGCGGCCTTGCGCAAGGTCTCGGCCTCCGTCAGCTGTGACAGCAAGGCGCGCCGCTTGGCGTCGATTTCATCGGGCGCATCGGCCAGCCGCTCGCGTTCGGCCTCGGCCTCGGCCTTGCGTTCGCCAAGCGATGCGATCTGCGTCGAGGCGTTCTCGGCCCGCTCCAGCCAGTTGCTGCGCTCGGCGCCAATGGCATCGAGCCGGCGCGTGCGCGCCTCGGCTTCGCGGCGCAGTCCCTCATGCACGGCACGCGCATCGGCAAGCGTGGCACGATCGCGGGCGACATTGGCCGCGGACTGTTCGAGCTGCAATTGCAAATCACCGAGATCGGGCGCGTCCTGCAGCAGCATTTCGGCCTCCGCGAAGGCCGCCGAAGTCTCCTCATGGCTGTCGACGATACGGGCGCGCGCCTCATCCAGGGCCGCGCGCCGGCTCGCCAATTCGCCGCCGGCCTTTTCAGCCTCGGCCAGCGCGTTGCGGGCGGCGTCCAGCCGATGCTGGGCGTCACGCCCAGCCTGGCGCGCGTTGCGCTCGGTCTCGCTCGCCAGGCGAAGCGCCTGTTCGGCCTGGGCCAGTGCCTCCTCGGCCTGACGCAGGACGAGCGTCGCCTGCACCGCTTCGGCATCGAGTTCGGCCAGCCGGTTCTTCTGCGCCAGCCGTTGCGCGGCGGCGGTCGGCGCGTCGGCACTGGCGGTAAAGCCGTCCCAGCGCCAAAGCGCGCCCTCGCGGCTGACCAGCCGCTGGCCGGGAGCAAGAAGCGCCTGCAACCGGCGGCCATCGCCGGATACAACGATACCGATCTGCGCCAGGCGGCGGGCAAGCTGTGCCGGCGCGTGAACGACGCTGGCAAGGCTCCTGACGCCTTCAGGCAGAGCCGCGTCGCCGGGCTGGATCTCGCTTTCGCCCCAATGCACCGATGCGCTGCGGTCGAGCGGCACGTCGAGATCTTCGCCAAGGGCCGCACCCAGCGCCGTCTCGAAGCCACGCTCGACGCTGATCTGCTCCAGCACGGCCGGGAAGAGATCGCCGCTGGCGGCATTCAGGATCTTGGCCAGCGTGCGCGCTTCGGTCTCGATGCGTGCCAACTCGGCTCTGGCATCCTGCAGCGGCGGCCGGGCAGCGCTTTCGCTGGCGCGGGCATCGATGACCGATTGCTCGGCCTGCGCCACGGCAGCCTCGGCCTCATCCAGCAGCGCCATCGCCTGTTCGACCAGCATGCGCTTCTCGGCCGGATCCGGCAGGCCGGCGACCTTGGAGAGGATATCAGACAGTTCCCGGTCGACATCGGCAAGCTGACGGCCGAAACGGTCGCGGCGCTCGGCGGTGTCGCGCAGCGTCCGTTCGATCTGGTTGCGCGAGGCGGCAGCCTCGGCCCGCTCGGCGGTCAGCGCGGCGAGTTTGGCTTCGCTTGCCGAAAGCGTCGATGCTGCCTGTTCGAAAGCCGCGCGGGTGCTGGCTTCGCGCTCGGCGGCACCGGCATTTTCGGAATTGAGCGCGGCTTCTTCGGTGCGAAGTCGCTCAAGAATATCCGCATTGTCGCGGACCATGCGCTCCTCGCGCGCAATGTCGCCGTCGAGCTGCTGCAGCCGGCGCTCGAGTTCGGTCTGGCGGGCGCGGATGCGGCCGGCTTCCTCCTCGATCTGCGACCTGGCGATCGACAGGCGCTGGAAGGCGGCGGCAGCGGCGGCTTCCGCGTCGCGCAGCTCCGGCAAGCGGTGGGCGCCAATGCCTTGCTCCCTCGCGGCGGCCATCTGGGCTGCGGCGCGGTCACCGACCAATGCGGTGGCAACAGCCAGCGCCGAGCGCGCCTCGCCTTCCTGTGTCTTGGCCAGTGTCCAGCGCAGATGCAGCAGCGTCGCTTCGGCCTTGCGGATATCGGCCGACAGGTTCTTGAAGCGCGACGCCTGGCGCGCCTGGCGCTTCAGGCTTTCGATCTGGCTTTCCAGCTCGCCGACGACGTCGTCCAGGCGCTCCAGGTTCTGCTCGGCCGCCTTCAGCCGCAACTCGGCCTCGTGGCGACGGGTGTGCAGGCCGGAAATGCCGGCTGCCTCTTCCAGCAAGGCGCGGCGCGCCTGCGGCTTGGCCTGGATCAGTTCGCCGATACGGCCCTGTCCGACCATCGACGGCGAGCGCGCGCCGGTCGACTGGTCGGCGAACAGAAGCTGCACATCTTTTGCGCGCGCTTCCTTGCCGTTGATGCGATAGAGCGAGCCCGCCTCGCGCTCGATGCGGCGCGACACCTGCAACTCATCGGCATCGTTGAAGGCCGCAGGCGCACTGCGGTCGCTGTTGTCGAGGAAAAGCGTGACTTCGGCGGTGTTGCGTGCAGGGCGCGTGCCCGAGCCGGAAAAGATGACGTCGTCCATGCCGGACGCGCGCATGTTCTTGTAGGAGCTTTCGCCCATCACCCAGCGCAGCGCCTCGACCAGGTTCGACTTGCCGCAGCCATTCGGCCCGACAATGCCCGTCAGGCCGCGCTCGATGACGAACTCGCCGGGCTCGACGAAGGACTTGAAACCAAGGAGGCGAAGGCGCGAAAACTTCATTCGCGCCGCCCACTAAGCGGATCCAGCAAAGATGTGCCGCGGTTTTGCGAGGAGAATCCACGGCAAGGCAAATGGGCAACCAGCGCCGGGCGCGGCCGCTTCGACGCTGCCTGAGCGTCAGAGCAGAGGGTCGATGATGGCCGACATTTCCGCAATCGACATCGCCCCCTTGTAGGTCTTACCGTTGATGAAGAAGGTCGGTGTCGAGTCGACCTTGAATTCATTGGCGCCGCGCTTTTGGACCGATCTCACATCGTCCAGAAGTTTCTGGTCCGTCAAGCACGCCTCGAAGGACTCCTGTGTAAAACCGGCCAGCTTGGATATCTGCAGCAGCGCATCCTTGGTATTGGGCACTCCAACCCAGTTCGCCTGCTGCCTGAACAGCACGTCCACCATCGGGAAATAGTTATCCTTGGCGCAACGCGCCAGCATGAATCCGGCTTCAGCGCTTGGATCGAACGGGAATTCGCGCAGGATGTAGCGGGCCTTGCCGGTGTCGATGTACTTGGTCTTCAGGTCCGGAAAAGTGGTCTCGGCGAAATGCGCGCAATGCGGGCAAGTCATCGAGGCGTATTCGACGATGGTGACCTTGGCGTCGTCCTTGCCAAGCTGCTTGTCGGGCAGCGCACCCGGCTTCAGCAGTTCCGCCATATCCACGGTGCCCTGGGCTTCCGGTGCAGTCGCGGCGGCCGGCGTGGCCGGCTTCGCAGGCGCGGCCGGGTCCGCGGGCTTTACATCCGCCGCCTTGGCTTGCTCGTCAGAGTCGCTGCAGGCGGCGAGCAGGGCGACCGCCGGAATGGCGGCCAGCGAAGTCAGGACGTTTCTGCGAGACAAGCTTTGGCCAAACGGGGGACGGTTCATACGAATCACCTGACAAGAGTTGGATTTTGCAATGCAAAGGCACGAAAAGGCGAGAGTTGGCGCGAATTAAGGCATCTCCATCCCCAATCCAATCGCCAAACCTGACAGGGGCGATCACGAATGCGAGATATTGACGACAAATCTATGACTTCCTTTCGCCCAGAATGGTGGCGCCGAGCCTTTCCAGCGAGGCGCGCAGCCCATCATCGTCGACCAGGCCGACGGTCGAGGACAGTTTCGTCTTCTCGGCCGCGGTCAGAGGCCTGAAGGTCGGTTTGCGCTTTCCTTGGTCCGCTGTCACCGGCTTCTGCAGGATCCTGATCCGGCTGATGGCGGTGAAACCGAGGAAGGCGTTGACCCGGTTGATGATCTCGCCGGTCTCGTGCTGCAGATGCAGCGCCGCCATGCCTTCGCAGGCGATGACCAGCACCGCCGGTTCGAACGGATCGTCTTCATGCACGCGGCGCGGCCACTGGATTTTTTCGGGACGCGAGCGGCTGGCAAGGCGTGGCCCGGCGATCTCTTCCCACGACTGGACGAGGCCGATCGAAATGCCGGCCCGCTTGCGCAGTACCGGGTCGAGGATTTTGGTCGCAAGATCGCTGACCGGGACGGGATTGCTGTAAGGCGTTCTCCCTGCCATGTACGTTCTCCAGCCTCCCCAGCATCGGCCAAGGCCAATTCTCGATCAATGGCACCAGCAGACCTGACCCGCAAGACCGCATCCAGAGTTGGTGACGACATCGCGTCCCGCCTGCTCGGCTGGTACGATGTGCATCATCGCGAGTTGCCGTGGCGCATCACGCCGCGTGAGCACGCGCGCGGAATACGGCCTGAGCCCTACCGCATCTGGCTGTCCGAAGTCATGCTGCAACAAACCACCGTTGAAGCGGTGAAGGCCTATTTTCGCGTATTCGTCGAGAAGTGGCCTGATGTCGAGGCGCTTGCCGCCACACCGACCGAGGACGTGATGAAGGCCTGGGCCGGGCTCGGCTACTATTCGCGCGCGCGCAATCTCAAGGCCTGTGCCGACCTGGTGGCCCAGCGCGGCGGCCGGTTTCCCGACACGGAAGCCGGCCTTAGGCAACTGCCCGGCATCGGCGCCTACACATCGGCGGCGATCATGGCGATCGCCTTCGATCGCCCCGCCGCCGTTGTCGACGGCAACGTCGAACGCGTCATCTCCCGGCTGTTTTCGATCACGACGCCGCTGAGCGAAGCCAAGGCCGAGATACGCGCCCATGTCGAGCGCATGGTGCCAGGGACAAGGCCGGGCGACTTCGCCCAGGCGATGATGGATCTCGGCGCCACGATCTGCACGCCACGCCGGCCGCGCTGCATGCTGTGCCCGCTGCGCGAAGATTGCAGCGCGGTCGGTTCAGGTGACCCCGAACATTTCCCGGTGCGGCTGCCCAAGGCCGACAAGCCGCTGCGGCGCGGCGCGGCCTTCGTCGCCGTGCGCGGCGACGGTGCCATTCTGTTGCGCAAACGGGCGGAGAAAGGCCTCCTTGGCGGCATGACCGAAGTGCCGACGACCGCCTGGACAGCGCGGTTCGATGGCGCCACCACGCAAGCGGCCGCACCCTTTCCCGGCAACTGGAAGCCCACGAGACGGATCGCCCATGTCTTCACCCATTTCGCGCTCGAGCTCGACGTGTTCCTCGCCCACACGAACGGCGAGACGCCGGCCGGCCATTTCTGGTCGCTGCCATCAGACATTTCAGGCGAAGCGCTGCCCACTGTCATGAAAAAGGCAATCGAGGCTGCGATACCCGGCGCGACGAAAAAACCGTCGCCACCCAGTGCAAAGAGGCCCCATGACTGAAATCCGCCACATCGTTTTCGACATCGGCAGAGTGCTGATCCACTACGATCCGAATATCCCGTTCAGCCGCCTCATTCCGGATGCCGAAGAGAGAAAGTGGTTCTTCGACAATGTCTGCACGCATGACTGGAACATCGAGCAGGATCGCGGCCGGACATGGCAAGAGGCCGAGGCGCTGCTGATCGCGGAGCATCCCGATCACGCGGAAAACATCCGCAATTTCCGCCGTCACTGGCACGATATGGTGCCGCACGCCTATGACGACAGCGTCGCCATCATGGTCGGCCTGATCGAGAGCGGCCACGACGTGACCATGCTGACCAATTTCGCCACCGACACACTGACCGAGGCGCGCAAACGCTTCGATTTTCTCGAACGGCCGCGCGGCGTCACCATCTCCGGCGAAGTCGGGATGATCAAGCCGGATCGCGGCATCTACGATCATCACGTCACCGCGTTCGGGCTCGAGCCATCGGCCACGCTGTTCATCGACGACAGCCAGAAGAACGTCGACGGCGCCAAGGCGGCCGGCTGGCAAGCGGTGCTGTTCACCGATGCCAAGACGCTTCAGGCAGACCTTGAACGCCTCGGAATCATGGCGTGATTTGAATCGCTTCCGGCGATCCGTTGATACCTTGAGTCAGCGACAATGGTGGCAATTGGCAGGGGTTCAGGCCCCTGCCCGCTCCATGCCGAGCCGGGCAATGCGGCGAAGCTCGTCGATCGGGGTCAGGCCGCCGCTGCGCTCATAGTGCCAGAAGGTCCAGCCGTTGCAGGCATCCAGGCCCTGCACTTCGGCGCCGATCTTGTGGATCGAGCCGGCGCTGTCGCCGATCGCCACGGTGCCGTCGGCGCGCACCTTGGCCGCCCAGCGCTTCTTGGCGTCGTAGAGCGTGGCACCTGGAGTCACCAGCCCGGTGTCGATGAGGCTGACGAAGGCAACGCGCGGCTCGGCGCGCTTGCCGGTGAGCACGGTCAGGTCGGCGCCGTCCAGCGGCCGCACCGCGTCGATGCGCTCGTTGGCGGCATCGATATAGGCCTGCTCCCGCTCGATGCCGACGAAATGGCGGCCAAGCCTTTTGGCCACTGCGCCGGTGGTGCCTGAGCCAAAGAAGGGGTCGAGCACGATGTCGCCGGGTTTGGTCGAGGCCATCATGATGCGCGCGAGCAGCGCTTCCGGCTTCTGCGTCGGATGCAGCTTGTCGCCATTGTCGTTCTTCAGCCGCTCGCCGCCGGTGCAGATCGGAAACAGCCAGTCAGAGCGCATCTGGATGTCGTCGTTCGAGGCCTTCATGGCTTCGTAGTTGAAGGTGTAGCCCTTGCCCTTCTGGTCACGCGACGCCCAGATCATCGTCTCATGCGCATTCTGGAAACGGCGGCCACGGAAATTCGGCATCGGATTGGTCTTGCGCCAGACGACGTCGTTGAGGATCCAGAAGCCCAGGTCCTGCATCTTGGCGCCGACCCGGAAGATGTTGTGATAGGAGCCGATGACCCAGATGGTGCCATTGGGCTTCAGCACCCGCCGCGCCGCCAGCAGCCAGGCGCGGGTGAAGGCGTCGTAGGCCTCGAAGCTCTCGAACTGGTCCCAATCGTCGTCGACGGCATCGACCTTCGACTGGTCGGGCCGGTGCAGGTCACCATCGAGCTGAAGATTGTAGGGCGGATCGGCGAAAATGACGTCGATCGACTTTTCCGGCAGCCGATCGAGCGCGGCAACGCAGTCACCCTTGAGGATCGTGTCCAGCCATTCGGATTGCTGGGGGGCGTGGGATAGCTCGTCGAGAAGACGCACGGCAGACATTCTGACACCCGAGGCACGCGTTACAGTTTTACTCTCTGTTATGGTTACCGATCAGCGTAAATATTCGGTGAAGGCCACCGCGGATCTCCAAATTTGCGAAGGCGGCCCTGTTGGTGTATGCCGCGCCGCCTGAGCCTTCCGAGGCCCTTCATCCTCCCATTGTCCGGATCACCATGCCCCAGCCAGACCTTGTCATATTCGATTGCGACGGCGTCCTCGTCGATTCAGAAATCGTCGCCGCGCGGGTCGAGGCGGAACTGCTGACCTTGGCCGGCTACGAAATATCGGCTGAGGAACTCGCCGAGACCTACGCCGGACTGACGTTCAAGGACATCATGATGCGGGTCGAGGAGAAATCCAGCATCCCGTTCCAGGCCTCGCTGATCGACCGCGCCGAAGACCTCGTCGATCGCAAATTGCGCAGCGACGTCCGCGCCATCGACGGCGCGCGCGAGGCGGTCGCCGCGGTTACCGTGCCGCACTGCGTCTGCTCGAACTCGCGCTCCGAGCGGATCGAATTCATGCTGGAGAAAGTGAACCTGCTGCCGTTTTTCACCGGCCGGATCTTCTCGGCCCTGGAGATACCAAGCAAGAAGACCAAACCGGCGCCCGACGTGTTCCTGTTCGCGGCGGAGAAACTCAACGCCAACCCGGCGAACACATTCGTCATCGAGGATTCCGTGCATGGCGTCCACGGCGCGCGAACGGCCGGCATGCGCGTGATCGGCTTCACCGGCGCAGGCCACAGCTATCCCGGTCATGCCGACGCCTTGACGGAAGCCGGCGCCGAGACGGTCATCCGCCGCTGGGCGGAGCTGAAAAGCGTGATCGCCGCGCTGTCGGAGTGGTCGGCGGACGCCTGAGAGACGTGCGTCGCGACGCGAGACTAGTTCGTGGCGACAGCCTTCTTCCTCTTCTTCGGCTTGTCCGTCGTTGCCTTCGGCGCGGTTTCATCATAGCCGGCAAAGGCCTGATAGTCCTGCGCCGACGGCTCGGGAACGACGACATTGGAATCCGTGAAGACAAACTGCGTCGCGACCGAAGGGTCGGTGACCTGGATCTGATACGGATGGATCTGCGAGTAGAGAACATCCGTGCCATGCATCACTGCGACACGGATCGGCATGGTGATGGTGCCGGGAGAAAATTTCGGTCCGGGCACAACCTTGCCGGCGACCGCGATCTTCATCGTCAACTGCCCGTTGGCGCGCACGCAATCACGGGTCACGTCGCTGATCGACGCCTGGTAGATGATGTTGGCAGACTCATCCGGCGCGGTCGCAGCCGCGTCGGCCGCGGCCTGCGCCTCCTGCGCCTGCTGCTCGGCTTCAGCCTGGTTCCTCGGCTTGCGCACGGACTTCGGCTTGGGCTTCTGGGCGCCCTTGGCATAGGTGTTGAAGAAGGCCGTGCCGTCGCGCACCGTCACTCTGGGACAATAGGCCTGCAACTGGCTGGCCAGGACCTTGGGATCCTGTGGCGGCGGCGGCGCTGTCGGATCCTTCTTGCCGAAACCGAGGTTCAGGATGCCATTGTCGCCCGATTGGCAGCCGGCGGCGGCGAGCATAAAGCCGGTGAGCACAAGACCCGCCAAAAAGCGGCCACTGAATGTACGAAACGCCATGAAACTGCACTTCCCTCTCGCAAAGCTGGTGACGTATATCAACCGCGCGGCAAAAATGCGACTGAGCCAGCGCAGAAATTAACCACCTTGTGGTGAACGGAAAACCCAGCGGTAACGGATTTGTGACATGCACTATGTGAGTACCCGCGGGGAAGCGCCCGTGCTTGGATTTTCGGACGCCGTGCTGGCTGGCCTGGCGCGCGACGGCGGGCTCTACGTGCCGCGCGAGTGGCCGCAGTTTTCCGCTGTCGATATCCGCGCCATGCGCGGCCTTGCCTATCCCGATCTTGCGATCCGCGTGCTGTCGCCCTTCCTTGGCGACGAGATCCCGGCGCCCGTCTTCGAGCGCCTGGTCCGCGAAGCCTATGCCACCTTCCGCCACGAGGCCGTCTGCCCGCTGGTGCAGACCGGCCCCAACACTTTCATCCTGGAACTCTTCCACGGGCCGACGCTCGCCTTCAAGGACGTGGCGATGCAGCTTCTGGCCCGGCTGATGGATCATGTGCTTGCCGAACGCGACCAGCACGCCACCATCGTCGGCGCCACCTCGGGCGATACCGGCGGCGCCGCCATCGATGCCTTTGCCGGACGCAGCCGCACCGACATCTTCATCCTTTTCCCGCATGGCCGCGTCTCGCCGGTGCAGCAGCGGCAGATGACGACGTCGACCGCGCAAAATGTTCATGCGCTGGCCATCGAAGGCAATTTCGACGATTGCCAGGGCTTGCTCAAGGACATGTTCAACGATCACGGCTTTCGCGACCGGGTTGCGCTTTCGGGCGTCAATTCGATCAACTGGGCCCGCATCATGGCCCAGATCGTCTATTATTTCTCCTCGGCGCTGTCGCTGGGCGCGCCGGACAGGCCAGTCTCCTTCACTGTGCCCACCGGCAATTTCGGCGATATCTTCGCCGGCTATGCCGCCAAGAAGATGGGCCTGCCGATCGAGCGGCTGATCATCGCCACCAACGACAACGACATCCTGGCGCGTACTTTCGCAACCGGCGAATACCGCACCAAAGGCGTCTTTGCGACCACTTCGCCGTCAATGGACATCCAGGTGTCGTCGAATTTCGAACGCTTGCTATTCGAGGCCTCCGACCGTGACGCGGCGACCGTGCGGCGCTACATGGACAGTCTCAAGCAGTCCGGCGCTTTCACCATCGAAACCCAGCAAATCGCTGGGATGCAGTCCGAATTCGATGCCGGCCGAGCGACCATGGACGAGGTCGCCGCCACCATCCGTTCGACACTAGCCGGCAGCAACTACCTGCTCGATCCGCACACTGCGGCAGCCGTGCATGTCGCGGCGGGCAAGGCTTCAGGCGCGGTGCCGATGGTGGTGCTTGGCACCGCCCATCCGGCAAAGTTCCCGGCCGCCGTCGAAGCCGCCAGCGGCGTCTTGCCCGCACTGCCCGCATGGCTAGGTGGGTTGATGACATCGGAGGAAAAATACACGGTACTTCCATCCGACCTAAAAATGGTGGAAGATTACGTCGACCGCCGCGCGCGGGCGGCGCGTTAGGGAGTAGTAGCCATATGGGTGTTGAGGTAAGCCGTCTGTCGAACGGCCTGACAGTCGCCACCGAAACCCTTCAAAGCATCGAATCGGTTGCCCTTGGTGCCTGGGTCAAGTCAGGCGCCCGCAATGAACGTGACGAAGAGCATGGCATGGCCCATCTGCTCGAGCACATGGCGTTCAAGGGCACGAAAAGGCGAAGCGCCTTCGAAATCGCCTCGGAGATCGAGGACGTCGGCGGCGAGATCAACGCCGCCACCAGCGTCGAGACCACCTCCTACTATGCCAGGGTGCTCTCCGACGACGTGCCGCTGGCCGTCGACATTCTTGCCGACATCCTGCAGGAGTCCGAGTTCGACCCGCAGGAGCTCGAACGCGAGCAGCACGTGATCCTGCAGGAGATCGGCGCAGCACACGACACGCCCGACGACATCGTCTTCGACCGTTTCACCGAGACGGCCTTCCGCCACCAGACGATCGGCCGCTCTATCCTGGGCACGCCGGAAACCGTCAAATCCTTCACATCGAAGCAGCTGCACGATTTCATCGAACGGCAATATGGCGCCGAGCGCATGGTGATCGTCGCTGCCGGCGACATCAAGCACGACAATTTCGTGCGCGAGGTCGAAAAACAACTCGGCGGCTTCCGCAGCAAGGCCGACAGCACCATCCCGCAATATGCGCAATATGTCGGCGGCGACTTCCGCGAGGACCGCGACCTGATGGACGCGCAGATCGTGCTGGGCTTCGAGGGCCGCGCCTATCATGTGCGCGACTTCTATGCCTCGCAGGTGCTGTCGATGATCCTCGGCGGCGGCATGTCGTCGCGTCTTTTCCAGGAGGTCCGCGAAAAGCGCGGCCTGTGCTATTCGGTCTATGCCTTCCACTGGGGCTTTTCCGACACCGGCGTCTTCGGTGTCCATGCCGCGACCGGCCAGAGCGATATCGCCGAACTGGTGCCGGTCATCATCGACGAACTGCAGAAGGCCGGCGAGAAGATCCTGCAGGAAGAGCTCGACCGGGCGCGCGCACAATATCGCGCCGGGCTGATCATGTCCGCCGAAAGCCCGGCCAGCCGCGCCTCGCAGATCGCACGGCAGCTGCTTCTGTTCGGCCGGCCGATCGCCAAGGAGGAACTGATGGAACGGCTGTCGGCGCTCACGATCGAGCGGCTGACCGACCTGTCGTCGCGGCTGTTCTCGACCAAGCCGACGCTTACAGCTGTCGGGCCTGTGGGTACGCTGGCGCCATACGAGGCGATCCTCGATTCGCTTGCGGGCACGCAGACCGCCACCCGCAAGCTCGCCGTCTAAGCCCCTCAAAGCGTCGTGTTCGCGCTCCCTTTCTTTCGCCGTGACCTGCCGGCGCTGAAGGGTGACCACGTCATGCTGCGCGTGCCCTTCACGAATGACTATCGCGAATGGGCGGCGGTGCGTGGCGAAAGCCGTGCCTTTCTCGAACCATGGGAGCCACGCTGGACTCCCGATGAACTCGACCGCACCGCCTGGCGGCTGCGCATCAGCCGCTACCGCGAAGACTATGCGCAGGGAACTGCAATCGCCTTCTTCATATTCGAAAAGAGCAGCGGCAAGCTGGCGGGCGGCATCACGCTCGGCAACATACGCCATGGTGTCTCGCAAAGCGGCCATGTCGGCTATTGGATCGGCGAGCGCTTTGGCGGTCGTGGCCTGATGACCGACGCGGTCAAGGTGGTGACGCGCTTCGCCTTCGATACGCTGAGGTTGCACCGGATCGAAGCGGCCTGTATTCCCGACAACGCCCGGTCGATCCGCGTGCTTGAAAAAGCCGGATTCCGGCGCGAAGGACTTCTGCGATCCTATCTCAGGATCAACGGCATCTGGCAGGACCACTACCTCTACGCCCGTATCTCGGACGATCCGCCGGGCGCTGGAACGAAGGACTGATTTTGACGAATTTCCTGCGAAACGGGCCGCTGTTCGCCTTTGTCCTCGCGACAATCCTGACGCTGTGCGCGGCAACGTCGGCCTTCGCCGTCGAACCGATCAAGATTGCCCGCGACGACGTCGCGCTGGACCTTTCGGGCGCCGTCGAGATCTACCGGAACCAGGGCGAGAATTTCCAGGTGTCGACCGCTCCCGGACCGGACGGCATCGTTCGGCGCATCGAGGTCGAGGCCAATGATGCGCGCTCGACCGGCGACTGGGCGGTCTTCGCGCTGGCCAACACCACCGACCAGCAGCTCGACCGGCTGATCGTCGCGCCGCATTTCCGGCTGGTGAATTCCGGCATCTTCTGGCCCGATCTCGGCTCGACCCGCATCGCCGCCATCACGCCCAGCGAGGGCTTCGCTCTCGACCGCCAGACCAGCCCTGACGCCGACGTGTTCCGCGTGACGCTGAATCCGGGCACGGTGATCACCTTCATCGCCGAACTGGCTTCGCCGAAACTGCCGCAGGTCTATTTGTGGGACCCGGAATCCTACAAGGACTCGGTCAATTCCTACACGCTGTTTCGCGGCATCGTCATCGGCATCGCCGGCCTGCTGGCGCTGTTCCTGACCATCCTTTTCGTGGTCAAGGGAACCTCGATGTTCCCGGCGACCGCGGCGCTCGCCTGGGCGGTGCTGGCCTATATCTGCGTCGATTTCGGCTTCCTCAACAAGATCATCGAGATCTCGCCCGGCAACGAGCAGATGTGGCGAGCGGGAACGGAGGTGGCACTGGCGGGAACCTTCGTGGTGTTCCTGTTCGCCTATCTCAACCTCAACCGATGGCACGGCCATTTCAGCTATGGCGCGCTGGTCTGGATCCTTGGACTGCTGCTGATCGCCGGCGTCGCCATCGTCGATCCGGCGGTCGCCGCCGGCATCGCCAGGCTGTCCTTCGCCGCAACCGCGCTGACCGGGCTCGGCCTGATCATCTTCCTCGGCATACGCGGCTACGACCGCGCCATCATGCTGGTGCCCAGTTGGGTCATGGTGCTGTTGTGGCTGTGTGGGTCGTGGATGGCGATCACCGGCATGCTCGACAACGACATCGCCCAGCCGGCATTGGGTGGCGGACTGATCCTGATCATCCTTCTGATCGGCTTCACCGTCATGCAGCACGCCTTTGCCGGCGGCGCGCTGCACCAGGGCCTGTTCTCCGACCTCGAGCGGCAGGCGCTGGCAGTGGCCGGATCGGGCGATACGGTGTGGGACTGGGACGTGCTGCGCGACCGCGTCGTCACCAAGCCCGATGTCAGCATCCAGCTCGGCCTGGCGCCAAACAGCCTTGGTGGTGCCGCGCGCAACTGGCTGCCGGTGCTGCATGCCGACGACCGCGACACCTTCCGCACGACGCTCGACGTGGTGCTGGAACACCGGCGCGGCCGGGTGTCGCAGAACTTCCGCCTGCGCGGCGCCGACGGCCACTATCACTGGTTCTCGCTGCGCGCGCGGCCGGTGATCGGGTCGGACGGCGAAGTCATTCGCTGCGTCGGCACCATGGTCGACGTCACCGAGCAGAAGAAATCCGAGGAGCGTCTGCTGCACGATGCCGTGCACGACAATTTGACCGGGCTGCCGAACCGCGAACTGTTGATGAACCGGCTGGAAGCGGTCATCTCGATCGCCCGCACCGAGGAGAAAGTACGCCCAACCGTCTTCGTCATCGACATCGACCGTTTCAAGCAGGTCAATGACGGGCTCGGCATCTCGGCCGGCGACACCATCCTTTTGACCATTGCGCGCCGGCTGCACCGGCTGCTCAAGCCGAAGGATTCGCTGTCGCGCTTTGCCGGCGACCAGTTCGCGCTGATGCTGTTGTCCGAGCAGGATCCGTCCCGCATCGCCGCCGTCGCCGACGCCATCAAGCATGCCATCAACAACCCGATCACCTTTGCCAAGCGCGAGATCGTACTGACCGCATCGATCGGACTGATCACCTGGAACTCGACGCAGATGTCGGCCGAGGACATGGTCAAGGACGCCGAGCTTGCCATGCATCAGGCCAAGCGCTTCGGCGGCGACAGGATCGAGCCGTTCCGCCCGGCCTTCCGCACCGTCGGCACCGACAGGCTGCAGTTCGAATCCGACCTGCGCCGCGCCATCGAGCGGCGCGAATTCACGCTCGCCTATCAGCCGATCGTGCGGCTGGAGGATGGCAGCGTCGCCGGCTTCGAGGCCTTGCTGCGCTGGGACCATCCGCGTCGCGGCATGATCCCGCCAGCGGATTTCATCCCGGTCGCCGAAAGCTGCGGGCTGATCGTGCAGCTCGGCCTGTTCGCCATGCAGCAGGCGGCCGAGGACCTTGCCGGATGGCAAAAGCAGATCGGCGACGCGCCGCTGTCGGTCTCGGTCAACCTGTCCAGCCGCCAGCTCATCCGCCGCGACCTGGTCAGCGATGTCCGCTCGGTCATCGCACGCGCCAATCTGAAGCCGCGCTGCTTCCGGCTCGAGCTCACCGAATCGCTGGTGATGGATAATCCCGAGCAGACGGCCCATGTGCTGACCAAGCTGAAACAGCTCGGCATCGGCCTGTCGCTTGACGATTTCGGCACCGGCTATTCCTCACTGGCTTATCTGACGCGTTTTCCCTTCGACACGATCAAGATCGACAAGAGCTTTGTCGACGACAACACCCCCAAACGCGCGGTGCTGCTCAAATCCATGGTCAACATGGCGCATGAACTCGGCCTGTCCGTGGTCGCCGAGGGTATTTCGGACGAACGCGACGCGCTGGAGTTGCGCCAGATGGGCTGCGAATATGTGCAGAGCTTCATGTTCGGCGCACCGATGCCGGGCGACCAGGTGCTGAAGACGCTGAAAGAGCAGTATCCGCTGACGCAGGCGTGAGAGCCTGTTGGAAGCTCTACTCTGACGGCCATCTGATGATGTTTTCTGCGCTTCCGGTGCTCATGGACCCAAAAGTCCGCCCCGCTCCGGTTCTCGAAACCACCACCATATGACTCGCCAGAGCGAGTTTCGAAACAGGCTCTGGGATGAAGATTCAGGCGTGTCCGGCGGCGAGGCTGAGATGGGCGAGGTCTATGCCGATTGAGGCGAGGATGCGGTCGTACTTGCGCTCAATGTCGGTGTCGAACAGAAGCTCGGCGTTGGCCGGGCAAGTCAGCCAGCCATTCTCGGCGATCTCGGTCTCCAACTGGCCGGCGCCCCAGCCCGAATAGCCGAGCGCCATCAGCGCGTGACGGGGTCCACGGCCAGACGAAATGGCGCGCAATATGTCGACGGTCGCGGTCAGGCAGATGTCGTCCGAAACGGTCAGCGACGATTCCACCCGGTAGTCGCCCGAATGCAGGACAAAGCCGCGGCTGCGATCAACGGGCCCGCCATTGCGCACGACGAAATCGCGGGCCTGCGCCGGCAGGCGGATCGCTTCCTGTTCGTTCATGATGCCCAGTTGCACGAGCAGATCCGGAAACAGCATCTGCTGTGTCTGGTTGATGATCAGGCCCATCGCGCCTTCATCGCTGTGCGCGCAGACGTAGATGACCGAGCGCGTGAAACGGTCGTCCTTCATGCCGGGCATGGCAATCAGGAACTGATCGTCGAGAAAACCGCGGCTGGCGGCTGTCTTCTTGTGGCGCAACAAGTCCATGACAGCAAAGGTAACGCGTTTCCAAAGCGCCGAAAAGATGCACCGTGCGGGATTCGACCAAAGCCTATGTGACCAGGCAGAGCATTCTTCCCTCGAGGTCACGCAAATATGATACCGGCAAGGTCATGAAAACATTGCGCGGCCACGAACGGACGATCAAATCACCGCCATGCAAAGCTTGAAAATCCTGCTGCTCGGCGCCGCCATCGGATCGGCAACCGTTCTTCCCGCCGCCGCTTCATCATCGTCGTGGTACAACAGCGAAGGCGGCAAGGTCCGGCTGGTGACCAGCGGCAAGGCCGATGCCGCCGGCCGCATCCAGGGCGTTCTCGACATAGCGCTCAAGCCCGGCTGGAAGACCTACTGGCGTGACCCGGGCGACGCGGGCGTGCCGCCGCAGCTCGACATTTCAGCCAGCACGAATATCGCCGACGCCCAGCTTTCCTTCCCGGCGCCGCAGCGTCATGACGAAGGCTATGGCAAATGGGCAGGCTACGACTATCCGGTTTCGCTGCCGGTCGTCTTCACCCTGTCGGCGGCCAAAGATCCAGCCGTCATCGACGCCGACATCTTTCTCGGCATTTGCGAAACGATCTGCATTCCGGTGCAGACGCGGCTGACCGTCGACCCCGGCTCCGATCCGGACAATGCCGAAGACACGGCGCTGGTGAAGGCGAGCTTCGCGGCGTTGCCCACACCCGCAAGCTCCGATTTCGGCATCAACGTGCTGCCGGGCGACCACGAGACGCTGGTTGTCGAGGCGAGCTTTCCCGGCGATCCGGAGGCGGCGGATTTCTTTGTCGCCGGCGAGCGGGACTACATGTTCGGCACTCCTGCCCGCAGCGAAAAGGACGGCAAGCTGATCTTCACCGTGCCGATCCTCGACCGCCCGTCGACAACGCCGACGGATGGCGGGCTTCATTATACGCTGACGAGTTCGACCGGCGCCGTCGAAGGGCTTCTGCCATTTCCCTAAAGCGCGTCGCATTGAACGGATTCATGCGACGCGCTTCAAAATCCTCTCTTAGTCCCAAAACCGCTGCGCACTTTTGGGCGACATGGACTGATGCCGCTCCTTGACGGTTGCAGAGGGCCGTCGAGTTCGCTACGCAATCACACGACCTCCCCCATTTTCCCAGACGAGGAACTCATGACCCTTTCCGTTGGCGACAAGCTGCCTGATGTGACCTTCAAGACGATGACCGCCGACGGCGCGAAGCCGATCACGTCGGCTGAGATTTTCACAGGCAAGAAGGTTGTGCTTTTCGGTGTTCCGGGCGCCTTCACGCCGACCTGCAGCAACAACCATTTGCCCGGCTATCTCGAGAACCATGACGCCATCCTGGCACGCGGCGTCGATACCATCGCCGTCGTTTCGGTCAACGACGTCCACGTCATGGGCGCCTGGGCGCGCTTCACAGGCGGGGAAGGCAAGATCCTGTTCCTCGCCGACGGCAGCGGTGACTTCGCCAAGGCGGTCGGCCTCGACAACGACCTTTCCGCAGCCGGCATGGGACTGCGCTCGAAGCGGTTTTCGATGATCGTCGATGACGGCAAGGTCACCGCGCTCAACGTCGAGACCAAGCCCGGCGTCGACGAGTCCGGCGCGGCTCATATTCTGGGACAGCTCTAAAATATCGGCGACAGCGTCGGGCCAGGGACCGCAAGGTCGCCTCGCCCGACAGCTTTGGGGGGACCGCGACGATGTCTGACATCTTCTGGCGCAGTATCGCGATCGGTATCGGCGCCACGGCGCTGATGGATATCTGGGCGATTTTCCTGAACACGGTGTTTGCCCAGCCACGACCGAACTGGGGCCTGGTCGGCCGCTGGGTGTGGCATCTCAGGGAAGGCAAGGTCTTCCACGACGATATCGGCGATGCAAAGCCGTACGCGCAGGAAGTGTCGCTGGGCTGGGCCTTTCATTATCTTGTCGGCATCGTCTACGGCATCATCCTGGTCGCGCTGGCGGGAACGGCATGGCTGGCGGCGCCGACCTTCCTGCCGGCCTTCATCCTCGGCATCGTCACCGTCGGTGCCGGCTGGTTCCTGCTGGCGCCTGGCATGGGTGCCGGTTGGGCCGCCTCGAAACGGCCCAACCCGATGCGGATCCGCGCCCTCAACCTGGTGTCGCACACGGTGTTCGCGCTCGGGCTTTACGGCACGGCGTTGCTGATCCGCTGAACCGAAGTTAATCGTCGCGACGCTGCACCGGCACGTCGATCGGCTGCCATCCGTGGACAACGCGGTGTGCTCCGACATCGTAGGCGAAGTGGTTGCCGCCGCCCGCCGGCTGATCCGCTTCGCGGCTGATTTGACGACCGCTGAGGGCGAGCAGCAGCAGCGTTCCGACGCCGCCATGGCCCACAAAGGCAATGTCGCTCGGGTCGGCGGCGCCGAGCACAGCGTCGACCTCGCTCACGATGCGATGCTGGGCATCGATGGCCCGCTCCCATCCACGAATGCTGTCATGAGGGTTGGCGAAGAACTGGTCCGCGACCGCTTCGAACTCCGGTGGCGGCAAGAACCCCGTCGCGGAGCGGTCATTCTCATGCGTCCTTTCCCTCACCTCGGTGGCAAGACCAAGATGCGTCGCAAGGATTTCGGCGGTTTCCAGCGCCTTGCGTTCAGCCGACGACACGATGCGCCGGATCGACCCAACCCAGGGCTGGTCGAGCATCGCAACCGCTCTCGCCCGTCCAATGTCGGATAGCCCCCATTCCGGCACGGGAATGTTGGCATCGACCTGAACCTGGGGATGGGTGACATAGTGGAGGATCGGCACGATAGACATCTTCCTGCCTAGGAGCCGCCTCGCTCCCGGGGTTCAATAACTCTGGGTCGAGCGCCGCGCCTTCGCTGCTACCGGCTGTTTTGCCTGCGCAGCTGGCTTCGGCGCAGCAGCGGGCTTGACCGGGCCTTTCTTGAACGGCGCCATGCCTTCACGCGCGAGTTCGTCGGCGCGCTCGTTCTCGGCATGGCCGGCGTGGCCCTTGACCCAGTTCCAGGTCACCTTGTGACGTCTGTTGGCCTCATCCAGCGCTTGCCAGAGCTCACCGTTCTTGACCGGCTTCTTGTCGGCGGTCTTCCAGCCGTTCTTCTTCCAGCCGTGGATCCACTTGGAAATGCCGTCCATGACGTATTTGCTGTCGGTGTGAAGGTCGACCGTGCAGGGTTCCTTCAACGCATTCAGCGCCGAGATGGCGGCGAGAAGCTCCATGCGATTGTTGGTGGTCTCCGCCTCGCCGCCGGAAAGCTCCTTGGTGGTGCCGTTGAAGCGCAGGATCGCGCCCCAGCCGCCAGGGCCGGGATTGCCCGAACAGGCGCCGTCGGTGAAGATCTCAACGTGTTTGCTCATGCCAATCCATATTCCGAAGGAGACCTGATCGCCCGATGGAATCGCATCCTGCGGATATATTCGGTCGGATCGCGTTTCATCACCAGCCCGCCATTGGGAACGGTCAACCAGTCGTAGAGCCGGGTCAGCATGAAGCGTAGCGCCGAGCCGCGCGCCAGCATCGGCAGCGCCGCCTTTTCCTGGTCGCTCAGGGGACGCACGCTCTGATAGCCGGCCAGCAATGCCTTGCCCTTGGTCAGGTTGAAGGAAAAATCCTTCTCGAAGCACCAGGCGTTGAGGCAGGTGGCGACATCGTAGGCGTAGAGGTCGTCACAGGCGAAATAGAAGTCGATCAGGCCGGAAAGCTTCTCGCCGAGAAAGAAGACATTGTCCGGGAAAAGATCGGCATGGATGATGCCTTGGGGAAGGTCCTTCGGCCAGTTCCGCTCGAAGTCGCCAAAGTCGGCATCGACCTCGGCCGCAAGGCCCGGCTCAACCTCGTTGGCGCGGTCGCGGGCGGCGTTCCAAAGCTTGCGCCAGCCGTCGATGGCGAGCGCGTTCGGGCGCGTCATCGAGAAATCGGCTCCGGCCAGATGCAGGGCCGCCAGGGCCTTGCCGACCTCGCCGCAATGCGTCGATGTCGGCCGCCGCAGTGAAAGCCCTTCGAGGAATGTGATGATGACCGCCGGCCGGCCGGCGAGCGTGCCGATGACGCTGCCGTCATGCGCGGTCACCGGCAGCGGGCAAGTGACGCCTTTTTTGGCGAGATGGCCCATCAGACCGAGGAAAAACGGCAGATCCGCCTTGTCGACGCGCTTTTCATAGAGCGTGAGGATGTACGAGCCGCTGGAGGTGTGCAGCAGGAAGTTCGAGTTCTCGGTGCCTTCGGCGATGCCCTTGTAGGACAGAAGATTACCGACCGGATAGTGCTTCAGGAATGCGCCGAGTTCGCCCTCGGCAACGTCGGTGTAGACCGCCATATGCCTTACGCGGCTCCATTGACGAAAGCCATGTCGGCTCGCGTCAGTTCGACATCGCGCAGTACCCGCATGACCGGAAAATCCTCCGTTTCCGTGGCCGTGACGGCCAGGTCGATCGTGACGTCGAAGCGCTGGCGGAACGCGTCGATGATCTCGTCGACAATGATCTCCGGCGCCGACGCTCCAGCCGACAGGCCAAGCGTCGAGATGCCGGCGATGTCATTCCACGGAATCTCGGCGGCGCGCTGCACGAGAAGCGACATCGAGGCGCCGGCACGCTCCGCCACTTCCACAAGACGCCGTGAATTGGAGGAATTGGGCGCGCCGACGATCAGGTAGAGATCAGCGCCGGCCGCGGTCTCCTTGACCGCCTCCTGGCGGTTGGTGGTGGCATAGCAGATCGATTCCGCCGCCGGGGCATGCAATTGCGGAAAACGATCCTGCAAGGCGCGGATGATGCCGGCGGTGTCTTCGACCGACAGCGTGGTCTGGGTAACGAAGCCAAGCGCCTGCGGATCGGCAGGCGAAAGCTTGGCGGCATCAGCCTCGGTCTCGATCAGCGTCACCGTGCCGTCCGGCAGCTGGCCCATGGTGCCGATCACCTCCGGGTGTCCGGCATGGCCGATCAGCAGCACATGGCGGCCAAGTCGCTGGTGGCGCATCGCCTGCTTGTGGACCTTCGAGACCAGCGGGCACGTGGCGTCGAGATAGAAGAGGTTGCGCGCCTGCGCGTCCGCCGGCACCGATTTCGGCACGCCATGCGCCGAGAACACGACCGGCGACTGCCGATGTTCGGCGGGAATCTCGGAGAGCTCTTCGATGAAGACGGCACCAAGGCTTTGCAGTCCCTCGACGACGTAGCGATTGTGCACGATCTCATGGCGAACATAGACCGGCGCGCCATATTTCTTCAGCGCCAGCACGACGATCTGGATGGCGCGGTCGACGCCGGCGCAAAAGCCGCGCGGCTGGCAGAGCCGGATCGTCAGGGGGGGCTTGGTGGTTGTCTGAAGCATTAAATCCTGGCCGGTTGATCAAAGCCGAAATGAGGTGCCTACCCCTGCCCTGTCAAGTGCAAGGGGACGGCGGTCGCCTTCATTCCTCTTTCAAGGGGCGGCGAAGCCGCAGAATGAGCACTGCGGCGAGTGCGGCGGCGAGGCCATACCAAGTCATCGCATATTGCAGATGGCTGTTCGGCAGGTCGATGATGGTGACGCCGCCGACCGGCAAGCCGCCCGGATTTGGCGTCTTGTCAGCGTCGATGAAGATCGGCACCAGCGTGGCGCCCGCCGGCAGCCCGGCGCTCGCCGCCATCGCGTCGCGGTCCTTCCAGTAGAAGATGTTCTTCGCCACGTCGTTGTCGGGAAGCATCATCGACGGTTTTGCCGGCAGCGGATTGCGGGCGAGGCCGGTGACCGTCACCTTGCCCGTCACCTGCCCCTTGGCGCGCTTGCCGACATCCTTGAGATCGTAGGGTACAAAGCCGCGATTGATCAGCACGAAGCGGCCATCGTCGAGGGCCAGCGGCGTGTAGACATTGAAGCCGGCGTCGCCTTCCCAGGTGGCATAGAAATGCCGTTCGCCGGAATGCAGGAAGGTGCCGCTGACGGTCACCGGCGTATAGTCGACGTCCCCGGTCGAGGCGAATTCCCTTTCGACCTCGGCGAGCGGCTGCGGTGCCGAGTGCGTACGCTGATCGATGGTCTGCAGCAGACCTTCCTTCCAGTGCAGACGCTGGACCTGCCAGGTGCCGAGCGCCAGCAGGATCAAAAACAGCACCAGGCCAAGGCCAAGCAGCAATGCCGTCCTTGGCCGCGAGCGGCCTCCAGCTCTAACGGATGCCTCGCTCATTCGCCGCGATCCAGCCGGCCCTCGGCCGCCTTGTTGCGGTATTGCAGTGTGAGCAGCACGCCCTTGATCAGCCGAAGCGCCGTCAGGCACAGCGCAACAGCCAGAGGAATCCAGAGCAGCAGATGCAGCCAGAGCGGCGGGCTGAGCGTCACTTCGACCCAGAGCGCCAGGCCGACGATGATGAAACCGATGATCAGGATGACGAAGACCGCCGGTCCGTCGCCGGCATCGGCGTAGGAATAGTCGAGGCCGCAATTGGTGCAGCGCTTGCCAACGGTGAGGAAGCCGGAAAACAGCTGCCCCTCGCCGCAGCGAGGGCAGCGGCCGTGCAAGCCGGCCGAGATCGGATCGATGGGCGGCCAGATCGCCTTGTCGTCGCTCATTGCTTACCGCTCGATCTCGATCGGCGTCCCATCGGCCACCATTGCCCAGATTTCGTCCATGTCGGAGTCCGTAACCGCAATGCAGCCGTCGGTCCAGTCGACCAATTGAAGCAGCCAGCCCCACCAGCCGAAACCGTTTGGCTGGCGGTGGATCATGATCATGCCTCCCGCATCGACACTGCGTGTCTTCGCGGCGGCCAGATCGTCGGCATTGGGATAGGAAATATGGATCGACTTGTGAGCGATGCTGTTCGGGTTGCGCCAGTCGAGGACATAGCGCCCCTCCGGTGTGCGTTGATCGCCCTCCTGGTGCTTGTGGCCAAGCGGATCGCCGCCGAGCGCGATGCTGTAGCTTCGCAGGACCTTGCCGCCGCCAATCAGTTCCAGCCGCCGGTCCGACTTGCCGACACGCACCAGATCGACTTTCTCGCCAGCAAGGGCCGGCGCTGTGGCGATCATGCACGCGTAAATGGCACAGAGAAGAGTTAGCCGCATCGGCCATCGATCGGCGATCATTGCGCCGAAATGAAGAAGGCGGCCACGTCGCCGCGGCCGCCTTCTTTTATCCCTGGAGCCTGTTCCATCCCGATGAATCGGGATGGGCTCTATCCCTTTGTTTTGCTCAGGTCGAAATCAGTGGGCTTCGATAACCGCGCCGGCCGATCCCCAGACATAGATCGCTGAGAACAGGAACAGCCAGACAACGTCGACGAAGTGCCAATACCAGGCGGCCGCCTCGAAGCCGAAATGCTGCTTGGGGGTGAAATCACCCTTCATCGCCCTGAGCAGGCAGACCAAGAGGAAGATGGTGCCGATGATGACGTGGAAGCCATGGAAGCCGGTCGCCATGAAGAAGGTAGCGCCGTAGATGGAATCCTTGAAGGCGAACGGAGCATGAATGTACTCGTAGGCCTGCACCATGGTGAACAGCATGCCGAGGCCGACGGTCAGCACCAGGCCGTTGATCAGCCCCTTGCGATTGCCGTGGATGAGCGAATGGTGCGCCCAGGTGACCGTGGTGCCCGACAGCAGCAGGATGATGGTGTTGTAGAGCGGCAGGTGGAAGGGATCGAGAACCTCCATGCCCTTCGGCGGCCAGACACCGCCGGTAAACGCGGTGCGGGCGTATTGCTGCACCTCGCCCGGAAACAGGCTGGCGTCGAAGTAGGCCCAGAACCAGGCGACGAAGAACATCACCTCGGAGGCGATGAACATGATCATGCCATAGCGCAGATGCAGCGACACGACACGCGTGTGATGGCCCTCATGCGCTTCCTTGATCGTGTCCGACCACCAGGCGAACATGGTGTAGAGGACGATCGCCAGGCCGATGAAGAACAGCCACGGATTGGCGATGTTGAAGCCGAAGATCGGGAAGTCGCCGGCCTTGAGATACTGCATCAGGCAGACACCGCCGATTGCGGTCACCAGCGCGCCGATGGACCCCAGGAACGGCCACGGGCTCGGGTCGACGAGATGGTAGTCATGGTGTGGTTTTGCGTGCGCGTCTGCCATATCAACCCCCGAGATTTGCTTCGGTATTCGAAATTGTCTTGCTGCTGCCTTGGACCGGCACTGATGACGCGACCGGCTTGCTCTTCTCGACCGGGAACATCGTATAGGACAGGGTGATTGTCTTCACGTCCTTCAGTTCCGGTACATTTACGATATCGGGATCCACATAGAACACGACCGGCATGTCCAGCGTCTCGCCGGGCTTCAAAGTCGTATCGGTGAAGCAGAAACACTCGACCTTGTTGAAGTAGGGCCCCGCCAGTTCCGGCTGCACATTGAAGGTGGCGCGGCCGGTAACGGGGCGATCGAACTTGTTGGTGGCCTGATAGTGCGCCTGCACGGTCTCGCCGATCTTCATCGTCATCGAACGATCGACCGGCTGGAAATCCCAGGGCACGCCAGCGATGTTGGCGTCGAAACGGACAACGATGTCGCGGTCGAGCACCCGGTTCGCGTATTGCTGCGTGGCGCGCCGCGTGGTGCCGCCATAGCCCGTCGCCTGGCAGAACATCTTGTAGAGCGGCACTGCGGCATAGGCCATGCCGATCATGCCGCCGAAGAAGGCAAGGCAGACAAACGCGACGACGCGGTTGGTGTTCTTCCTGCTGGCGGTCACCTGGCTCATTGTGTTCTCACATCGAGCCGGGGTGATGACCGAATTTCACGATCGTCGCGATGTAGAAAATGATCACCAGCACCGCCAGCGCCAGGCCTATGGCGACAGAACGATTGCGTCTGGCTTTCCTCTGCCGCTCGGTCAGCGTGACCAGCTCGAGCTTTTCTTCGATCATGGTCATGCTCCACCCATGGCAAGCGCGCGCTCGACGACGCTGTCGGCGAGATAGGCGGCGAAAATGGCGAAGAGATAGAGCAGCGAATAGGCGAACAAGGCCTTGGCCGGCTTCATCACGCGGTCATCGTTGGTCATGCCGAGCACTTTCCACGCGTACCAGACAAAACCCAACCCAAGCAGCACGGCGGCCACACCATAGACCGGCGTGGTGTAGCCCAGGATCCATGGCAGCACGCCGACCGGCGCCAGCAGCAGCGCATAGACGAAGATCTGGCGACGGGTCGAAGCCTGGCCGGCGACGTTCGGCATCATCGGAATGCCGGCGCGGGCATAGTCTTCGGACTTGAACAGCGCCAGCGCCCAGAAATGCGGCGGAGTCCACAGGAAGATGATCAGGAACAGGACAAAGCTTTCCAGGCTGACGCTTCCGGTTACCGCGGCCCAGCCGATAACAGGCGGAATGGCACCGGCGGCGCCGCCGATGACGATGTTCTGCGGCGTCCAGCGCTTGAGCCACATCGTATAGACGACGGCATAGAAGAAGATCGTGAAGGCCAGCAGCGTCGCCGACAGCCAGTTGACCAGCACGCCCAGCGTCATCACCGACAGCACCGACAGCACCAGCCCGAAACTCAGCGCTTCGCCCGGCCGGATGCGGCCGGCCGGCACCGGACGAGAGGCGGTGCGCGTCATCACAGCGTCGATGTCGGCATCGTACCACATGTTGAGCGCGCCGGACGCCCCGGCGCCGATGGCGATCGACAGGATGGCGATCACCGCCAACAACGGATTGATGGTCACCGGAGCCGCGACCAATCCGACGAAGGCGGTAAACACCACCAGCGACATGACGCGCGGCTTCAGTAGGGCGAAGAAATCGCCCGCCGTCGCTTCCGACATGCGGAAGCCCGCTTCGTCAATGCTGGTTTCGTCGACTAGGGCCATGCGTACTCAAGTCCATCGTTCCGTTTGGCCAAAACCGCCGGCAGGCCGACGGTTTCGATTCCATGGAGGCTGCCGCCTTACTTGATCTTCGGCAGCTGCTCCCACTGGTGGAAGGGCGGCGGCGAAGGCAGCTGCCATTCCAGTGTCGTGGCGCCTTCGCCCCACGGATTGGCACCGGCGACCCGCTTCTTCTGGAAAGCCTCGAACACGCCGTAGAGGAAGATCGCCACGCCGACGGCCGAGATATACGAGCCGTAGGACGACACCATGTTCCAGCCGGCAAACGCGTCGGGATAGTCGATGGTGCGGCGCGGCATGCCGGCAAGGCCGAGGAAATGCTGCGGAAAGAAGATCAGGTTGACGCCGACGAAGGTGACCCAGAAATGGGTGTTGGCGATGGCGAAGGAATACATGTAGCCGGTCATCTTCGGGAACCAGTAGTACCAGCCGGCGAAGATGGCGAAGACCGCGCCCAGCGACAGCACGTAGTGGAAGTGCGCGATCACGAAATAGGTGTCGTGCAGCGAGCGGTCGAGACCCGCATTGGCCAGCTGGACGCCGGTGACGCCGCCAATCGTGAACAGGAAGATGAAGCCCAGGGCCCACAGCATCGGCGGCTTCAGCGAAATCGATCCACCCCACATCGTGGCGATCCAGGAGAAGATCTTCACGCCCGTCGGCACCGCGATGACCATCGTGGCGAAGACGAAATAGCGCTGCGTGTCGAGCGACAGGCCGGTCGTGTACATGTGGTGGGCCCAGACGATGAAGCCGACCGCACCGATGGCGACCATCGCGTAGGCCATGCCGAGGTAGCCGAACACCGGCTTCTTCGAGAAGGTCGAGACGATGTGGCTGATGATGCCGAAGCCCGGCAGGATCAGGATGTAGACTTCGGGATGGCCGAAGAACCAGAACAGGTGCTGGAACAGGATCGGATCGCCGCCGCCGTCGGGCGCGAAGAACGTCGTGCCGAAGTTGCGGTCCGTCAGAAGCATGGTGATGCCGCCGGCAAGCACCGGGAGCGACAACAGCAGCAGGAAGGCGGTGACCAGCACCGACCAGGCGAACAGCGGCATCTTGTGCATCGTCATGCCGGGCGCGCGCATGTTGAAGATGGTGGTAATGAAATTGATGGCGCCAAGGATCGACGAGGCACCGGCAATATGGATCGACAGGATCGCCAGATCCATCGCCGGCCCGGGCTGGCCCGAAGTCGACAGCGGCGGATAAAGCGTCCAGCCGCCACCGACGCCATAGGCGCCAGGCGCGCTCGGCATGAAGGCCGAGGCGATCAGAAGCAGAAAGGCCGGCGGCAGCAGCCAGAAAGAGATGTTGTTCATGCGCGGGAAGGCCATGTCAGGCGCACCGATCATGATCGGCACCATCCAGTTGGCAAAACCGCCGATCAGGGCCGGCATGACCATGAAGAAGATCATGATCAGCGCGTGCGCGGTGGCGAAGGCATTGTACATGCTCTTGCCGCCGTCGATCGCGGCGTCACCGTTCATGCCGTAGACCATCTGCGCGAGGCCGCTGAAAATCTGGATCCCCGGCTCCTGCAACTCCATGCGAATGGCGACCGACAAGGCACCGCCGACGATGCCGGCGAAGATGGCAAATATCAGATAGAGCGTGCCGATGTCCTTGTGGTTGGTGGAGTACACCCACCGGACCCAGCCGTGATACGGCTTGTGGTCGTGGTCGTCGTGAGCTGCAGCGCCTGCCATGTTCCGCTCCGTTCCCTGATCTTTTATTGGCCGCGGCATCAGTTGCCGGCGGCCGCTACCTTGTTCTGGCCGTCGACCTCAGCCATCAGCGCCTTGTTGGCCCCGGGCAGGTTTGTCTTGGCTTCCGCCAGCCAGCTTTTGAATTGCGCGTCGGAGACGACGCGGATGGCGATCGGCATGAAAGCGTGATCCTTGCCGCAGAGCTGCGAGCACTGGCCGTAGTAGAGGCCTTCCTTGTCGGCCTTGAACCAGGTCTCGTTGATGCGACCGGGAACCGCGTCAATCTTGATGCCGAAGGACGGCATGGCGAACGAGTGGATCACGTCCGTGGCGGTCACCAGGACGCGGGTCATGGTGTTGACCGGCACGACCATCTCGTTGTCGACGGCGAGCAGGCGTGGATAGATCTTGCGATCTTCCTTGCCGGCACCTGCCCGGTCGCCTTCCTGCAGGATCGCGGAGTTGAAGGAAATCGTGTTCTCGGTCTGGTATTCGTAGTCCCAGTTCCACTGGTTGCCGGTCGCCTTGACGGTCAGCTTTGCGTCTTCCGGCGGCGTGTATTGCGCGGTCAGCAACTGGAACGAAGGAATGGCGATGCAGAGCAGGATAACGACCGGGCCGACGGTCCAGATCACCTCGATCAGCGTGTTGTGGCTGGTCTTGGAAGGAACCGGGTTCACGCTCGCCCGGAATTTGAAGATGCAATAGGCGAGCAGACACAGCACCAGTATGGTGATCGGGACGATGAACCACATCGTGTAGTTCCCGAACCACTCGATCTGCCGCATCATATCGGTCGCCGGCGCCTGGAAGCCGGTCTCCCAGTCCCTGGGCTGATCGGCATGGGCGGATGCGCCGGCGAAAAACGTGGCAGCGGCACTTGCGCCTGCTAGGAATTTTCTCATCGCCCTCATCGTCTCCCAGTTCCTCGAGGCTGTGCCCACGAGAATATCGAACAATGCCGGGACGGGAATCCCAACAGTCTCAAGGTGGTTCAAACCATACTCTTTTTCCCTCCGCAAGAAAGGAGCGGGCGAAACCGTGCGGCATTTTTGCGCGCAAGCCCGGATGTGCCTTTCAAGGCAGCGGCAACGGTCCCGAATCGCATATGATCGGCCATGGCCACATTCCTGCGGGCCGGGCGTGCCGACCGTCGCAATTCGGGCGAAATTGGCTAAGAAAAGCGCCGTATTGGCTGTTTCGGGGCAGACCGGTTGCGGTCTCGTCCTTTACTTGGCTTTGGCGCGGCTTAAAGTGCCGTGATTCGCAATGGAGCCGTCATGAACTCTTGGCTTTCGAGACTTGCGCTTTTGGGAATCTTGGCGCTTTCAAGAATCTTGGCGCTTTCGAGAATCTTGGCGAAGGTCATCTTTCTCGCCGCGTTGTCCGCAATCGGCCCGTCCGTTATCGGCCAGCCCGTTGTCGGCTTGTCCAGCCAGGCCAATGCCGCGCAGCCGAGCGGCACCGTCCGCTCGACGCATGGCGCGTGGTCGATCATCTGCGACACGCCGGCCGGCGCCACCTCCGAGCAGTGCGTGATGATGCAGAACGTCGTCGCCGAGGACCGTCCCGAGATGGGGCTGTCGGTGGTCGTGCTGCGCACCGCTGACAACAAGGCTGAGATCCTGCGCGTGCTGGCGCCGCTCGGCGTGCTTTTGCCCAACGGGCTCGGCCTCAACGTCGACGGCAAGGACATCGGGCGCGCCTATTTCGTGCGCTGCTTCCAGGATGGCTGCTATGCCGAAGTCATTCTCGAAAAGCCGCTGCTCGACACGCTGAAGACCGGCACGTCGGCCACCTTCATCGTCTTCCAGACCCCGGAAGAAGGCATCGGCATCCCCGTCGACCTCAAGGGTTTCGCCGACGGTTTCGCCGCCCTGCCCTGAGAGCTCGGCACTTGCGACGGATCCAACGTCGACGTCACTTTTGGTTGATGAAGTCGTCGATGTCACTGGCCATTGAACCCCAGTTCGAGAAATGTTCCTCAAGGTTGGCCGTGGTGATGCCGCCAAGGAAGCTGACATCCATCCTGACGGGCTGTCGACGACGATCGCATTTGTCTTCACAATGCGGCGGGGCGATTGTCTCGGCGCCTCTTCGCGCCTACATCGTGGCAAAGAAGCATTCCTCCTGTGAACGGACGCGCCATGAACAGCCTGATCGGCCAATTCGACATTTCAGACGATCGCATCAAGCAGATCGTCACTGAGACCATCAGTGGCGCCGACGACGGCGAACTGTTTCTCGAATACAGCGAGAGCGAAGCGCTGATGTTCGACAACGGTCGGCTAAAGACGGCCAACTTCAACACCGACCAGGGGTTTGGCCTGCGCGCCGTCGCCGGCGAAGCCAGCGGCTATGCCCATTCCAGCGACCTTTCCGAGGCCTCGCTGCTGCGCGCCGCCGACGCTGTTTCAACCGTCAAGGGCGGCTATTCCGGCACGCTGGCCGCGGCGCCGGCCCGCACCAACCGCCATCTCTATGGCGAGGAGAATCCGATCCCTTCGCCCTCCTTCGAGGTCAAGGCAAAGCTGCTGCAGGAAATCGACGCCTGGTTGCGCGCCGAGGATGCGCGCGTGCGCCAGGTTTCGGCCTCGCTGTCCTCATCCTGGCAGCATGTCGAGATCGTGCGCGCCGATGGCCAGGTGGTGCGCGATATCCGCCCGCAGGTCCGTGTCCACGTCTCTGTCGTCGTCGGCGATGGCGACCGCCAGGAGAGCGGCTCCTACGGCATGGGCGGACGCAAGGCCTTCGGCGATTTCCTTGTCGAGGACAGCTGGAAGCACGCCGCCAAGGAGGCGCTGAGGCAAGCGCTGGTCAATCTCGAGGCCATACCGGCGCCGGCCGGCACCTTCGACATCGTCCTGTCCAGCGGCTGGCCAGGCGTCATGCTGCACGAGGCCGTCGGCCATGGGCTCGAAGGTGACTTCAACCGCAAGAAGACCTCGGCTTTCGCCGGCCTGATGGGCCAGCAGGTCGCCGCCAAGGGAGTGACAGTCGTCGACGACGGCACGATGCCGGAGCGGCGCGGGTCGCTCACCGTCGACGATGAAGGGACCCCGACGGCGCGCAACGTGTTGATCGAGGACGGCAAACTGGTCGGCTACATGCAGGATCGCCAGAACGCCCGGTTGATGGGCATGAATGCCACCGGCAACGGCCGGCGCGAAGGCTATGCCCACCAGCCGATGCCGCGCATGACCAACACCTTCATGACGGCGGGTGACATGGAGCCGGACGAAATCATCGCCTCGGTCAAGAACGGTATTTATGCCGTCTCCTTCGGCGGCGGTCAGGTCGACATCACCTCGGGCAAGTTCGTGTTCGGCTGCACCGAGGCCTACATGATCGAGAACGGCAAGGTGACGCAGCCGATCAAGGGCGCGATGCTGATCGGCAACGGGCCGGACGCCATGCACCGCGTTTCCATGATCGGCAACGACATGAAGCTCGATACCGGCATCGGCATGTGCGGCAAGGCCGGTCAGGGCGTCCCGGTCGGCGTCGGACAGCCGCATCTCAGGATGAACCAGATGACCGTGGGCGGCACGCGGGTTTGAATGATCGGCATATCCCAGAAACATCGCCGTCCAAGCGATGTTTTCCGGGGTGCAGCCGACCATGCCCCAGAGCCAAAATCTTCATCCTGACAGGCGCCGGCATTTCGGCGTAATCAGGTGCCGCATCGTTGCTCGACTCTGTGGAGGTCTGGGCCAGAGACGACGCTTTCCACCCGAATCCCTTTCGGCACCTTTGAAGCGAACACAATCCACGTTAGGAGATTATTAAGTCTCTAACTGCCTGGGCTGCCTTTTGCGCACGAACGCAGCACCAGCTTCCTTGTTGCGGTGGTGTTTCGGCAATGCGGCATGTCTCCGGCGTCCTGACTTCGTCTTTCCTGCTTGGCTTGGTTTCGTTGATCGGTGCGACATCGCTGCAAGCCAGCCCGGCAGAAGCACAGTCGACATTGTTCAAGTCGCGATCGACGCAATCTTCCCTGCAAGGGCTGCGCTCTGCCAACGTCGGTGCAAGCACCAGTGTCCCCTACGGTTGGGTCGATTTCTGCCATCGCCGACCAAAAGAGTGCAAGGTGCCCGCTCTGCCGGCCGCGAATGTCAAGCTTACAGCGCAGAACCTGCGCATCCTCGAGCGGATAAATCAGAAGGCGAACAACTCCATCAAACCCGTCAGCAATTTCGACCACTGGGGCACGATGGAGGACCACTGGGATTACCCCGTGGACGGCAAGGGCGACTGCAAGATCTACGCCCTCTACAAGCGCAAGCTTCTTCTGGAGGCGGGATTCCCCCGGCAGGCGCTGCTGATGACCGTGGTGCGCGACCTAGACAATGAAGGCCACACCATCCTGACGGTGAAAACCGACAAGGGCGATCTTGTGCTGGACAATCTGGTCGATGAGATCAGGCCTTGGAATGCGACGGGCTATTACTTCCTCAAACGCCAGTCCCAGCAGAACCCGAACACATGGGTGTCGATCAACCAACGGGGCGGCACGTCGAAAACCCTTACGAATGTTTCCAAGCTCGTAGACTGAGCGGCCTGCCAGACCAGAGCGCTTCAGCTTTTTGAAGGTTCGGTGCCCGGCGACCGGCGGGCAACCCCTGGCTCACTCCTGCCTACTGCTTGCATGGAGGCTCGCCCGGGTGTCCGCAGGCAGGCTTCTTGTTGCCTCGCGGCGGCTGCTGATTGGGCTGTTGCGGCGGACGCCGCTCCTGGACCTGGGGCCTGGGCTGAGCGTGGAACTCCGGCTTCTGCGGCTTGGAGAACACCTTCACGTTCGGCTTCTCCTGCAGCTTGAGTTGGCGCTGCGGATTCTCGTTCGGCTTGTTGACCTTGAAATTCCGCTGGACGTTGACTTGCGGGCCGGCGGAGCCTCCACCGCCGTTCTGCGGCTTGCGGAACTTCTTGTTCCCGTTTCCCGGAGCCTGATCGCTCGGTCCGACGACAACGGCCTGGCCGGCGGACAGATCCTTGCGCGTCAGCTTCTTCGGCTTGCCGCCACCCTGGTCGGAAAAGACGGCTGGACTGTTCTTCTTGATCCTCTCCTGCACGTTCGGGCGCTGCCCGGCCGGTGCACCGTTGACGGTCGGCAGCTTGTTGAGCTTGCCGTTCTTGCCCTGCCCATTGCCGGCTCCGTTCTGCTGGCCATTGCCCTGTCCGGTAACGGCAGCGCCGGCATTTCCCGTAGCCTGCTGGTTGCCGCCCGAGGTGCCTTGCTTGCCAAGCAGCTTCTTGGACTTGTTGTTTGGCAAATTCTGGCCGTTGAGCACCGGCGGTTTGCCGTTGACGAGTGGCAGCGTCTTGCCGTTCGCTCCCGGCAGGGTGTGATCAGTTGAGAGCGTCTTCGAGACCGGCTTTGCGTCGGGGGGCTGCCGGCCTTGCGTCACACCCTGGCCGAGTTTGCCCGGAGCGGCAGGGTTCTGGTTAGAGAGCACGGCCTTCTTATGCAGCAGCGGCGGCAGCGCCACCTTGGTCGCAAGCGCTGCCGAGCCCAGTCCAACCGCGGCGCCGGTCAGCTTCTGGCCGGTGGTGAGGCCGCCGCCGCCCTGCCCTGCCTGATTGTTCTCGGTATTGATCGTCGTGTTGTTGATGACGGTCGTGTTGTGGATGTTGTTGAAGATGACGTTGTCGGGCGGCGGCGCAATGTTGTGCGGCGGGTTGACCCACACCGGCACCGGCACGAAGACCGGCACCGGCAGGACAAAGACATCGACTGCCGGCCGCGGCGGCGCCAACACGACAAAATCCGGCGGAGGCGGCGGCAGGAAGATCACCGCGACAGGCGGTGGTGGCTCAAAGTCGAAATCGGGATCGTCGAAATAGAGCACGGGCCGGTCGACATAGATGATCTCTTCCGGTGGCGGCGGCGGCACGTCGTAGTCATAGACGGCAAAATCCTCCGGCGGCTCCAGCGCTGCATCGAAATGCTCCAGCCGGCGGCGGGCATCCCAGGCATGCGGGCCGTGCGGATAGCGATCGAGGTAGGACCAGTAGGCTTCCGGGATGTCCCGGAGCCAGGTTTCGCGCCAAGTGATTGCTTCGCGCCGAGCAGCGATGATGGCACGCACGCGCTTGGCCATTGGATCGCGCGGGTAGGCGCCGACGAAATCCTCGTAACCGCTGAGCGTGTCGCGGTCGAGGGCCGCGACATAGGCGTCGCGGGCGTCGAAGTCGCGGATCTCTCTGGTCCGGTTGGCTTGGGACTCAGCCTCCGAGACCCTGGGCGCGGGCGCGTCCGGAGCCCGGTCGAAGAAGACGAAGGGCGCCGTGATCTTTGAGGCGCTCCACGGAACTTCCGCGCCCTGGGTCACCTCGTTGACGCGCAGGCGCGTGCGATCGAAGACATCGTCAAGCGGCAGGCCGCCTTCGCGCATCATCTCCGCCAGCGCCTGGGCATAGGCACCGTATGGACCTTTGCCTTCAGGCGCGACCGTACCCGGGGCGGCATTGAACGCAACAAGCATGTTCGGATCGGGATCGACCAGTGCAAGACCTCCGGCCAGCGGCTGGTTCGTCTGCTGGAATGCATTCGGCCGCCCCGCATCGAGCACGACGATATTGACCTTCGTCGGCAGTCCAGCCAACGACTTGGTGACATCGGAGAGCCGCATCCCCTGAAGCGGGACGTCGGTTGGATTGGCGATCTGGGCATCGACAGGCAAGAAGTAATTCTCGCCTTCGAACTGTACGCCATGGCCGGCGAGATAGATGAAGACCACCGCGTCGGGACCGGCAGCAGAAACCTTGCCAAGGAAATCGCGTAGCGCGCCGCGCAGCGATTCCTGGTCGACGTCGCGGGCACCGACAACATCGAACCCTGCTGCCTGCAAGGTCTGGCCGATCAGCCCGGCATCATTGGCGGGCGTCGCCAGCGCACTAGACGGATAGGCCGCATTGCCGATGACGAAAGCGAGGCGTTTTTCGCTCTGCGCGAGGGCACCGGTCACCGAAGCGGCCACGAAAATGAAGAGGAGGAAGAAGCCTAGGAATTTCTGGAGCGTCCGCATTTCTGGCCACCAAGTATGGAAACGGTGATGGAGCAGGATGGTTCCTTCGTCCAGTGATTTCCAAAATAGACGGGCGCAAAGAGGCGGCTTCGCGGCGCGATTTCGGCAAACCCGCCCGACGCGGAAACCTCAAGAAAATGTGATCATTTTGGTTCGCGCGTGAGCCGAGGGAAATGCGAACAGCGCTACCGCCTTCGTTTCGGCTTCTCCAGTAGCGCCACCGCCTCGACATGCGGCGACCACAGGAACTGGTCGATCGGCGTCACGCTTTTCAAGGTGTAGCCGCCGTCGAGCAGGATTCGCAGGTCGCGAGCCAGCGTGACCGGATTGCAGGATACGGCCGCGACAAACGGAACGTCCGAGCGTGCGATCTGCTTCGACTGGTCCTCGGCGCCGGCGCGGGGCGGGTCGAACATCAGGCCGTCGAAGCCATTCAATTCCTTGAAGGTCAGCGGCCGGCGGAACAGGTCGCGGCGCTCGCCCGTCACCCGCTTCAGGCCGGTCGCGAAGCGCGAGCCCCGGTCAAGCGCCGAAAGGGCTGCCGCATCGCCTTCGACCGCATGGACTTCCGACTTCGCTGCCAGCCGCAAGGCAAAGCTGCCGCAACCGGCGAACAGATCGGCGACCTTCTTGGCGCGCTTCAGATGTCCGCCGACGATATCGGCCATGGTCTGTTCGGCGGCCTCGGTCGCTTGCAGGAAGGCGCCCGGCGGCACGGCGACGGCGACATTGCCGAACATGACCACAGGCTTCCTTGGCTCGATGATGATCTCGTCATCGATGGACAGCCTGGCAAATCCCTGAGCCAATACGAAGTTGGAGGCGATCCGACGCTGGTGTTCGCCCAGGTTGCCGGACTCGTAGACTGCGACGTCAAGGCCCGACCCGGTCACGGTGACCGCCAGCCGGAACGATTTGGTGGTGGCGCACACCAGTTCGGCGAGCGCCTTCAGCCGATCGAACGCGCTGACGATCTCGGGCAGCGAGATCGGGCATTCCGATATCGAGATGATTTCCGGCGACAGATGGCGATTGAAGCCGAGCAGCATGCCAGTATCGGTGCGCCGCGCGGCGAGCACGACGCGGCGGCGCGTGTGCGGCGCGCAGGCGACCAGTTCGCCGATGTCGCAATCGATGCCCTTGCCCTTCAGCGCGTGCACCACCTTTTCGCGTTTCCATTGGCGATAGGCTGCGGCTTCGAAATGCTGGAGCGCGCAACCGCCGCATTCGGTGAAATGGCGGCAGGCGGGATCGATGCGCAGCGGCGAAGCCTCCAGCACTGCCATCAGCGTGGCGCGGTCTTTTTCGCGCGCGGCGGTGACGACCTCGCCGGGTAGTGTGAAGGGAATGAACAGATCGCCGCTCTCGGTCTCGGCGATGCCGTCGCCCTGGGCGCCAAGTTTCCTGATGCTGAATCGCGCGCTCATCGATCCTTGATCCCACCGAGCAGGAATTCGCGATTACCGTCGCCGCCTTCGATCGGCGACAAATGCAGGCCCAGCGAACGCCAGCCTGGAACAGTGTCCAGCCAATCCTGCAGCAGGCCGGCGACACGGGCGGCGTCGTAGGGATCCTTCAACAGGCCGCCCTTGCCGATCGCTTCGCGGCCGGCCTCGAATTGCGGCTTGACCAGAAACATGGCACCGGCACCAGCCTTCGCAAGGCCAAGCGCCGGCGGCAGCGCCAGTTTCAGCGAAATGAAACTGACGTCGGAAACGACGAAATCCGGGATCCGGCCGGCCAGATCATCGGCTGTGAGATCGCGCGCGTTCAGGCCCTCGATGACAGTTACGCGCGGATCGCCGCCGATATCGGCATGCATCTGGCCATGCCCGACATCGATGGCGGTGACGTGGGCCGCGCCGCGCTCGAGCAGCACCTGGGTGAAGCCGCCGGTCGAGGCGCCGATGTCGAGCGCCTCGCGGCCGGCGGGATCGAGGCCGAAATGGTCGAGCCCACCGATCAGTTTCAGCGCCGCACGCGACACATAGCCCTGCGCCGGATCATCGATGGCGATCAGGCATTGCGGCGAAACGTTCTGGCCGGGCTTGCGGGCTATGACGCCGTCCACCATCACCGTGCCACGCTCGACCGCGTCGCGGGCGCGCGAACGGCTGGCAAAAAGGCCCCGCTGGACGAGCAGGTCGTCGAGCCGCTGGCGGGGGCTGGCTGGCAGAGGCGAGTTCATTGGCCTTCATGGCGAAAGCCGGTCGCGAAGGCAAGGATATTGGGGCGGGACAAGGAACATCGTTCGAAAGCATGCGAACACTTCAAGCCGCTGCGCCGCTTGCGAGCATCGCATCGGCCCGGCACAATACCAAGCAGGAGCGCCGTACTGTCCGAACGAGGAAGGACGAATGCTGACAGGAACCTGCCACTGTGGTGCGACCCACTGGACCCTGGAGGGTGATCCCGGTCCGGTCACCGCGTGCAGTTGCACGCTTTGCCGTCGCTATGGCGCGCTCTGGGCTTACGACTATGTCGACGAACGCATCCGCGTCGCGGGACCGATGAAAAGCTACACGCGCACCGGAAAGGATGCGCCCTCGCTTGAGATCCTGTTTTGTCCCAATTGCGCTTGCGTGCTCGCCTGGCGTGGCTTGCGCTCCAGCGCCACCGGCCAAACTCGAATCGCCGTCAATGTAAGGCTTGCGCCGCCGGAGGCCGTCGCCGACTTGCCGATCGACCATTTCGATGGCCTCGACACTTACGACGACCTGCCGCGCGATGGCCGCTGCGTGCGCGACATGTGGTTCTAAAGCGCGCCACGATTGGACGGCGGCATGCTCTAGAAAATGGTTCGCGAAACCCGGCGATCGACGGCCGGAGACAAACCGTCATCCCGATTTCCCGAAGCCTGCTCACCCGGATGCTCGGTCGCAGGCGCAGGCGCAGGCACAGGGTCCGGCAGGACAACCAGCTGCGGCACCTGCTTGTAGGAAAAGCCGCCGCGGATATCGCCCATCTTGCCAGCGATGATGCCCATGGCCGCCTTTTCAAGGCTGCGATCATAGCGCGTTTCGGCGGCGACCGGCGCGACGATGACCGCTGAAAGCGCCACGCCGCATAGAAGCGTTCTCATTGTTTTTGTCTCCCTGCCTGGTCACGATCTAGCAGGGCGCCGTTGAAAAACGGCCAAGAGACACGGTAAGCAAAGCGCCAAACGGTAGCGTTAACAATGCGTTAAGGCATCAAGCCGGCAAACTGATTCAAGCCCTTGAGATTTTGATTCAGGCGCGCTGGGCGCGGGCTGTATGGCCGAGGGCAATGAACACGGTGCGTACGATGCCGGCGGCATCCAGCCCGGCATCGGCATACATCTTTTCCGGCTTTGCGTGATCGGTGAACGCGTCGGGCAGCACCAGCGGGCGCACCTTCAGGCCACTTTCCAGCAAGCCCTCATGGGCCAGGAACTGCAGCACATGGCTGGCGAAGCCGCCGACGGCGCCCTCTTCCACTGTCACCAGAACCTCGTGCGAGCGGGCCAGCCGGCGGATCAGATCCTCATCGAGCGGCTTGGCGAAACGGGCATCGGCGACCGTGGTGGAAAGCCCGGCCGCGCCAAGCTCCTCGGCGGCGATCAGGCAATCCTGTAGCCGCGTGCCGAAGGACAGGAGTGCGACCTTGGTGCCTTCCCTGACGATACGGCCCTTGCCGATTTCGAGCACCGCGCCGCGCTCCGGCATGTCGACGCCAACGCCGTTGCCGCGCGGATAGCGGAAGGCGATCGGACCGTCATCGTAGCTTGCCGCGGTGCGCACCATGTGGCGCAGTTCCGCCTCGTCTGCTGCTGCCATCACCACGAAACCCGGCAATGTCGCCAGGAATGTGGTGTCGAAGGCGCCGCAATGGGTGGCGCCATCGGCACCGACGAAGCCGGCGCGGTCGATGGGAAAGCGCACCGGCAATTTCTGGATGGCGACGTCGTGAACGACCTGGTCGTAGGCGCGCTGCAGGAAGGTCGAATAGATCGCGGCGAACGGCTTGTAGCCTTCGGTGGCGAGGCCGGCGGCGAAGGTCACCGCGTGCTGTTCGGCGATGCCGACATCGAAGATCCGCGAGGGAAATGCTTCACCGAACAGGTCAAGGCCGGTGCCGCTCGGCATGGCGGCGGTGACGGCGACGATGCGGTCGTCCTCGCGGCCTTCCCTAACCAGGCTCTCGGCGAACACCTTGGTGTAGGCCGGCGCGTTGGCCGGCGCCTTGGCCTGCGCACCGGTGATGACATCGAATTTGTTGACACCGTGATACTTGTCGGCGGCGGCTTCGGCCGGCGCGTAGCCCTTGCCCTTCTGGGTGACGACATGGATCAGCACCGGGCCTTCGCCATTGTCGCGGACGTTCTTCAGGACCGGGATCAGATGCTCGAGATTGTGACCGTCGATCGGGCCGATGTGATAGAAGCCGAGCTCCTCGAACAGCGTGCCGCCGGTGACGTAGCCGCGTGCATGCTCGACCGCCCGGGTGATCGCACGGTCGGCACGCTTGCCGAGATAAGAGGTCAGTTTCTTGCCGAAGTCGCGCAGGCCGACATAGGTCTTGCCCGAGGCCAGACGCGCCAGATAGGCGCTCATCGCGCCGGTCGGCGGCGCAATCGACATGTCGTTGTCGTTGAGGATGACGATCAGCCGGGCATCGAGCGCGCCGGCATTGTTCATCGCCTCGTATGCCATGCCGGCCGACATGGCACCATCGCCGATGACGGCGATGACGTTGTTGCGGCCGCCGGAGAGATCGCGGGCGGCGGCCATGCCGAGGCCGGCCGATATCGATGTCGAGGAGTGAGCGGCACCGAAGGGATCGTATTCGCTCTCGGCGCGGCGGGTGAAGCCGGACAGGCCTCCTTCCTGGCGCAAGGTGCGGATACGGTCGCGACGGCCGGTCAGAATCTTGTGCGGATAGGCCTGGTGGCCGACATCCCAGATCAGCCGGTCATCCGGGGTGTTGAAGACATAATGCAGCGCGACTGTCAGCTCGACCACGCCAAGGCCGGCGCCAAGATGGCCGCCGGTGTGGGACACCGCGTCGATCAGTTCGGCACGAAGCTCAGATGCCAGTTGCGGCAATTCACTCTCGGCAAGCGTGCGCAGGTCGGCCGGGATGCGGACCTTGTCGAGAAGGGGCGTATGCGGCGTTGCGTTCAAGGGTAGGCCTACTCAGGCTTTCTGTTCATGGGCGAGATAGGCCGGCGGCCGGCGAAAGTAAATGCGTGTCAGTGACGCGGATCAGGCTTTAGGTCTTTGCCTTATGCATGTCGTTCTCCCAAAACTGGGCCACTTTTGGGCGACATGCATCAGCTTTCCGGCAGCGGGATGAATTCTTCCTCATCGCCAGGAACGATATCGAAGCGGCCCGTCTTCCATTCTTGCTTGGCCTGTTCGATGCGCTCCTTGGAGGACGAGACGAAATTCCACCAGATGTAACGCTTCGAGCCGAGCGAGGCGCCGCCGAACAGCATGAAATGGGCGCCGCCTTCCGACGATACGACGATCTCGTCGCCGGGCCGAAACACCAGCAGTCGCTCGGCTGGAAAAACATCGCCTGAAATCGAAACGTCGCCCTCCAGCGTGTAGATGGCGCGCTCTTCCGCATCGGCCGGGATTTTCACGCTGGCGCCCGGCGCCAGCCTAAGGTCGGCATAAAGCGTCTCGGAGTGAGCTCTCACCGGGGACCGTAGCCCCTGAAAGTCGCCGATGACGACGCGACCGCCGACGCCTTCGGCATCGATCTCGGGGAGCCGCAAGGCAGCGGTGTTCTCGAAAACCGGAGCCACTTCCTCCTTGCCGTCCGGGAGTGCCAGCCATGTCTGCAGGCCGGAAACAGACATCGGCGCGCCACGCAATTCCTCCGGCGTGCGCTCGGAATGGACGATGCCGCGGCCAGCGGTCATCAAATTCACGTCGCCGGGCTGGATGACCATTTCGGTGCCGAGTGAATCGCGATGCCGGATCTTGCCGTCGAACAGATAGGTCACCGTTGACAGCCCGATATGCGGATGCGGACGGACATCGAGCGCCTGGCCCGCGCGCAGGATCGCCGGGCCCATGCGGTCGAAGAAGATGAAAGGCCCGACGAGCCGTCTTTTGGCGGTCGGCAATGCGCGGCGTACCTGGAAACCGCCAATGTCCTTGGCGTTCGGAATGACCATCAGCTCGATCTGGTCGCTGGCAAAGGCGTCGCCGACTTCAGGGTCTTTCCCGGGGAAGAAGCTCATGGACTCTCCTTGTCAGCGGCCGTCGCTGGTTGTCGCATCAGGCAAAACGGACCGCCGATTTTGCCCGCGCCTTGGCGGCCACCTCTTCGCGATTGCGAGGATGCTGATGGGTTTCGAGGGAATCGAGAAGCTCACGCGCCGCTGCCGCGATGGCTTCGACCGCATGATCGAAGGCGTGCTGGTTCAGTTTCGAAGGTCGCGTCGTTCCGCTCAATTTACGGACAAACTGAAGTGCGGCGTCGCGCACCTCGTCATTGGTTGCCGGCGGATCAAAATTGAACAGGGTCTTGATGTTTCTGCACATCGTTTCCGAACCTCCTCTTGTCCTGAAGCCGTTTCAATCGGGACGGCTACTATCCTCGACCATGATCATGTCCAAAAGCCAGTGAGGCAAGACCATCATTCGGGAAGCATGACTCAGTCGGCGTCGAGCGGCTCCGTTCCAACCGGCTTACCGTCGCGCGACAGCCTGATCTTCTCGACCTTGTCCTCGGCGGCCTTCAGCAGCCGGTCGCAATGCGCCTTCAGCGCTTCGCCGCGCTCATAGATCCTGATCGACTGGTCGAGCGGCACATCGCCACGTTCCAGATCATCGACGATCTTTTCCAGCGCGTCGAGTGCCTGCTCGAAGCTCATCGCCTTGACGTCTTCGTTGGTCTCACCAGCCATCATTCATCCTTTCATCAGTCGCCCGACATGGGCGGCGACCGAAAATGCCAGTCCCTGCAGATCGTAGCCACCCTCTAGCAGGCTGACGAGCCGGTTGCCGCTGTGGCGCGTGGCGCGCTGCATAAGCTGGCCGGTCGCCCAGTCGAAATCATCCTCTGTCAGGTTGATTTCGGCCAGCGGATCGCGATGATGCGCGTCGAAACCGGCCGAAATGATGATCAGGTCGGGCGCGAAATTGTCGAGCGCCGGCAGGACACGCGACAGCAAGGCATCGCGGAAAACCTCGCTGCCGGTCTGCGGCGCCAGCGGCGCGTTGACGATGTTGCCGGCGCCGGTCTCGCTCTTCGCCCCGGTGCCGGGATAAAGCGGCATCTGGTGCGTCGAGCAATAGAGCACCGACGGATCGTCCCAGAAAATATCTTGCGTGCCGTTGCCGTGATGCACGTCCCAGTCGACGACCGCAACGCGCTCGACGCCATGTTTCTTCTGCGCATAACGCGCGGCGATCGCCGCCGTGTTGAAGAGGCAGAAGCCCATGGCCGTGGTTTTTTCAGCATGGTGGCCGGGCGGCCGCGCGGCGACGAAGACGTTGTCGGCGCGGCCCGCAAAGACATCGTCGACGGCCGCATTGGCGGCGCCGATCGCGGTGATCGCCGCTTGCCAGCTCTTCGGGCTAGCGGTGGTGTCGGCGTCGATGCGGGCGATGCCCTCGTCGGGAATGGCGGCGCGGACGCGGGCGACGAAATCGGCGGGATGCGCGTAGAGAATGGTGGCCTCGTCGCCTTCCGGCGCCTTGATGCGATCGAGCGCGACAAAAGCTTCATCGTCAAGCACCCGCTCGATGGCGCGCAAGCGATCCGGCCGCTCAGGGTGACCGGGCGGCGTGATGTGCTCAAGGAAGATCGGATGGGTATAGAGACGTGTGGCCATCCTCCCTATCTAGTGCCCCGACGTCGCGATGGCCATGCGTTGTGGCCTGATGGCTGGGGAAAATCACACATGCGTCCATTGGTGTCGCTGGAGGCATTGGCGTCGTCAGCGCTTCGGCGTAAGGTCGCTGCCACTGCCTGGTGCCCGCCGCAAGCGGGAGAATCGGGAACACGGTTGAACTCCGTGGCGTGCCCAACGCTGTAAGGGGGACCGCGCCGGTAAGTGCCACTGTCGATGACGGGAAGGCACCGGACGCGGGTTGATCCCGAGCCAGAAGACCGGCCTGGCAGGCATCGTCATCCGCATGGTCAGGCGGATGACATCTAAAGCAATCGCAAGGGGACACGCGATGCCGGAACACATGACCGCCTCTGTTGGCGACGGATTTGACCAGAGTGCGCGCGATGCGGTCTATCGCGCCATGTTCACGCGGCGCGACGTGCGCAGCCATTTCCTGCCAACCGCGCTCGACGATGAGGTGCTGGCGCGGCTGCTGCTTGCCGCTCACCATGCGCCGTCGGTCGGCTTCATGCAGCCTTGGAATTTCATCGTCATTCGCGATGCCGAGCGACGGGAAAAAGTGCGTGACCTGTTCCTGGCGGCGCGAGAGCAGGAACTGCCGGCCATCGCGGAAGAGCGACAGGCGCTCTACCGCAAGCTCAAGCTGGAAGGCATCTGCGAAAGCGCGCTCAACATCTGCATCACCTGCGACCGGCAGCGCTCGAAGGGTTCGCCACTGGGGCGCTGGCACAATCCGGAGATGGACCTCTACAGCACGGTTTGCGCAGTGCAGAATTTCTGGCTGGCGGCGCGCGCCGAGGGTGTCGGGGTCGGCTGGGTCAGCATCATCGAGGCGCAGGCATTGAAAAGCCTGCTGTCAATTCCCGAGCATGTTACGCCGGTCGCCTATCTCTGCGTCGGCCGTGTTTCCGAGTTCGCGCCAAAGCCGGACCTCGAAGCACATGGCTGGGGCCGCCGCTTGCCGCTGCCGGAACTGATCATGAGCGAGACCTTTTGCGGGCAAGGTGAAGTGCTGCTCAAATCGACCGTGGCGCGCCTCAGCGGGGTCGATGCCGCGCCGGCGACCACTGCCGATCAGCGGGTCGCGCCAGCCGTGCCCCAGCGCGAACCGCCGAAGGAGGCCATCGCCTTGTCCTTGAGTTCCCTGAACTTCGACGACGCCTCGGCCAGCCGGGCGTCCCAGGCGGGATCGGGCACCTGGCCCTCAATGGTCCTGAAATAGACCTGCATCAGGCAGGCGATGGCGAAGGGTTCGATGAACGCCGCCTTGAAGGCCCAGGCGAAGACGATGGCGAGCACGAAAGCCCAGCCGGCAAGCTGCCCGGGCATGAGGAAAAGAATGGCGCCGGCAGGCGCCAGCATCAGCAGGAAGATAACGAACGAGACGCCCCACATGATGACCGCCAGCCAAACGGCGTTCTTGACCATGATCTTGCCGTTCTGGGCATAGAGCACGACGCCTTGGCGGGCAGTCTCGAACGGCGAGGCTGAATTGATGCGGATGTTGTAGCCGAGGATGATCTCGTCGACATAGGTCAACGACAGGCGGATCACCGTGTTGACGAAGCTGACCAGGCCGCTCAAGCCTGGGATCGGCAGGAAGGCGGCGATGCCGCCGAGCAGCCCGGTGATGGCGCGAATGGCTCCCTTGACCAGCTGGTCGACGACGAAAAGGATGTTGGCCTCGGCAAAACGCTGGGTCACGATGTCCTTGGCGTAGGCAATCTGGTTCTGGCCGTCGGGAATGTCGCGGCCGTCGATCAGATGGACCATGACGGCGATATGGCCGGCTTTGACGACGTAGAGGATGTATTCGCGAATCCAGTAGACGGCGATCGAGACGACGCCAAAGCCGACCACCCCGCCCCACAAGGCAAAGGACAGCGGCCCGTCGGGATCGGTGGAGATATGGCCAACGCCGTAGCCAACGGAGGCGCCCGTGCCGGTCGCCACGATGTAGGCCAGCGTAATGCCGAAATAGACGATCATGCGAAAGACAATGAAGGGCCAGGTCCGCATCATGATGGACACCGACCTGCCGATATTGAAATCCCACATGCCCCCGAATCTCCGCTCAGAGATGGCGCGAGAGGATGCGCTGAAACCGGCTGTTGTCAATCATGGGCAGTGGCGCCAGACCAGCAATGGGGATTCAGTTCGGCTGCGGATCCGGTTTTTTGAGCAGGCCCTCAAGCAGCTGTTTGAAAGCCGCCACCACGGACTTCGACGTCGCTTCGGGGTCGTTCGAATTGGCGATCCGCTGCGCTGCCTGGCTGCTGGCGCCGTTGATCAGCCGTGCGGCGGTCTCGGGGTCGACACTAGGAACGACCACGCCCTCCTCCTGCAGCCTGGTCAGATGATCGGTCATTGAACCGACACAAGCATTGGCATTCGGCCATTGTGCAGGATCCCCCAGCACGGCCGGGCCATCCCGGAACATGATGCGCTGGATTTCCGGCTCCAACGCCATTTCGATATAGGTCGTGCATTCGTCGACGAAATGCTGCCAGCGGGTCGGTGCTCTCGACGCCACTTCGTTCACGCGCGCCGCCATCTCACCGTCGATTTCGGCGATAACCGCCTGCAGCAAGCCCTTCTTGTCGCCGAAGTGATGATAGAGTGCGCCGCGCGTCAGCCCGGCCGATGCGGTGAAATCATCCATAGAGGCCTGGGCATAGCCGATCGTGCCGAAGGCATGGCGGGCGGCCGCGATCAGCTTGGCGCGCGTCTCGGCGATCATCTCCTTGCGAGGTTTGTGCATGGCTTCTGGACCTACTAACATACGCCTCGTATGCCAATTGACATACGTGGCGTATGATCTATCTAACAATCATACGCATCGTATGTAATTGTCGAATCCGTCTTTGTCGAGGAACCGGACCATGCAAAATCCCTATTCGGAGATCTTTCGCGCCCCCGGCGCCAAGGGCTTTGCAGCCGCTGGCTTCATGGCGCGCCTGCCGATCGCGATGGCGCCAATCGGCATCGTGGCGATGCTGTCGCAGACGCGTGGCGAATACTGGCTGGCCGGCGCCGTCTCCGCGACATTCGCACTGGCCAACGCTTTCATGGCGCCGCAAATATCAAGGCTTGTCGACCGCCTTGGCCAGACGCGGATCGTCGTGCCCACCACGATCATCTCGGTGCTCGCTTTCGCCGTCCTGATTGCTGCGGCCAATCAGGACTGGCCGGTATGGACGCTGTTCGTGTCGGCGCTGCTGGCGGCGGCGATGCCCAGCATCCCGGCAATGGTGCGCGCACGTTGGACCGAGATTTTCAGGGGACGGCCCGAGATGAACACCGCATTCGCCTTCGAGTCGGCGGCGGACGAGCTGGTCTACATCGCCGGCGCATCGCTGTCGGTCGGCCTGAGTGCCGCCCTATTCCCGGAAGCCGGAATGCTGGCGAGCACGCTGTTTCTTGCCTTCGGCTCGACGGCGTTCATCCTGCAGCGTTCGACCGAGCCACAAGTGCGGCCGGTGGAACACGGCTCGCGCGGCTCGGCAATCCGACTGCGGCCGGTACAGATCATCACCTTTGCACTGATCTTTATCGGCGCGACCTTCGCGACGACGGAAGTGAGCACCGTGGCGATCACCAAGGAACTTGGCCAGCCTGGCGCCGCAAGCCTCGTCATCGGTGTCTACGCGCTGGGATCGTTCGTGCTCGGCATCATCGTCGGCGCGCTCAACCTGAAAGCACCGCTGCAACGCCAGCTTGCCATCGCAATCGCCATCATCGCGCTCAGCACCTTGCTGCCGCTCACCGCCGGCACGGTGCCGCTGCTGGCGTTGACCGTGTTCGTCAGCGGCGTGGCGATCTCGCCGACCTTCATCACGGCGTTCGGCCTGATCGAACGGCATGTGCCGGAGGCGATGCTGACCGAGGGCATCACCTGGGTGACCACCGGGATCGGCATCGGCATGGCGCTGGGCTCGTTCGCCGCCGGCTCGGTGGTGGATGCATTCGGCGCCCAGAACGGATTCTGGGTGTCGGTTGCGGCCGGCACGATCGCACTGGTCACCGTGTTGCTTGGTCAGCGCAGCCTGGCCACGCCTGAATGCGACCTGGAAGGATGTGAAGCAGGCGCCGTTCCCGCCGAATGATCCCCCGAAGGGCCCGGTTTCAAACAGACCGGGCGCTATCCCCGCTGGTTGCCCCTCAGAGAATCTCGGTCTTGGCGATATGGATGCCAAAGCCCTCGAGACCGACATAGTGGCGTTCGCGCGAAGCGATCAGATTGATCGAGGAAATGCCGAGATCCTTGAGGATCTGCGCGCCGAGGCCGATTTCGCGCCATTCGTTCTCACGGCGGCGCGCCTCTTCGTGATCCTCGCGGTCGCCGCTCGCCGGCCGCTTGCGCTCCTGGTGGGCGACGCCGACCGAGCCCTCGCGCAGATAGACGATGACGCCACGCCTGCGCTCGCCCATCGCCTTCATGATGCCGTCGAGCCGGTGGCTGGTGCCGAACACATCGGTCACCACATCCTCGGAATGCAGGCGCACCGGCACCTCCTCGCCGTCGCGGATGTCGCCGAAGACAATAGCGACGTGATGCATGGGGTCCCAGGGCAGCGTGTAGGTGAAGACCTGAGCCTTGCCGCCGAGCGTGTCGATTTCGGAGCAAGCCACGCGTTCGACCAGCGTTTCCTTGCGTTGCCGGTAGGCAATGAGGTCGGCGACCGAAACCTGTTTGAGACCATGCTCTTCAGCAAAGGCCGAAACCTGCGGGCCACGCTTGACAGTGCCGTCGTCATTGACCAGTTCCGAAATGACGCCGACCGGCGCCAGACCGGCGAGCTTGCACAGATCGACCGCGGCTTCGGTATGACCCGACCGCATCAGCACGCCGCCCTCTCGCGCGATCAGCGGAAAGATGTGGCCGGGGCGGACGAAATCCGAGCCGCCGACATTGCCGTTGGCGAGATTGCGCACGGTGAGCGTGCGGTCCTCGGCCGAAATGCCTGTTGTCGTGCCGTGCTTGAAATCGACGCTGACGGTGAAGGCGGTGGTGTGGGCGGAATCATTGTCGGCCACCATCGGCGCCAGGTTGAGCCGCTTGGCCTCCTCGCGCGGCATCGGCGTGCAGACGATGCCGGAGGTGTGACGAATGATGAACGCCATCTTCTCCGGCGTGCAATGGACGGCGGCGACGATCAGGTCACCCTCGTTCTCGCGTCCATCATCGTCCATGACAACGACGATCTCGCCGCGCTCGAAAGCGCGCAGGGCTTCGACGATTTTCTTCTGGTCGTAAGGCATAGGCGCTCGTTTCACTCGCAGGGGAATAAGGGAGTAGGGCAGTACGGGAGTAGGGAAAAGGAAAAAATGGCTGTCTCGGGTGGGTAGCGTAACATATTCCCCTACTGCCCTACTCCCCTACCTGTCTGTCCCCGATGACGCAGATAATGATCGGCAATGGCGCAGGCAACCATCGCCTCGCCGATCGGCACGGCGCGGATACCGACGCAGGGATCGTGACGGCCCTTGGTCATGATCTCGACGTCGTTGCCGTCCCTGTCGATCGACTTTCGCGGCGTCAGGATCGACGAGGTCGGCTTGACGGCGAAACGGGCGATGATCGCCTGGCCGGTCGAGATGCCGCCGAGAATACCGCCGGCATTGTTGGACAGGAACACCGGTTTGCCGTCATTGCCCATGCGCATCTCGTCGGCATTCTGCTCGCCGGTGATGCGGGCGGCCTCGAAACCGTTGCCGATCTCGACGCCCTTGACCGCGTTGATCGACATCAGGCCGGAGGCAATGTCCTGATCAAGCTTGGCGTAGATCGGCGCGCCGAGGCCGGCGGGAACGCCGTCGGCAACGATCTCGATCACCGCGCCGACCGAGGACCCCGCCTTACGGATGCCGTCGAGATACCGGGTAAAGACGGGAACGGAAGCCGGATCTGGGGTGAAGAACGGATTTTCCGCGTCGCCGATGAAATTCCAGTTCCAATTGGCGCGGTCGATGGATTTTTCGCCCATCGACACCAGCGCGCCGCGCACCACCATGCCAGGCACCACCTTGCGGGCGAGTGCCCCGGCCGCGACGCGTGCCGCCGTCTCGCGAGCCGAGGAGCGGCCGCCACCGCGATAGTCGCGCAAGCCATATTTGACGTCATAGGTGTAGTCGGCATGGCCCGGCCGGTATTGGCGGGCGATTTCGCCATAGTCCTTCGAGCGCTGGTCGACGTTCTCGATCAGCATCGAGACGGGCGTGCCGGTGGTGATCATCGTCTCACCGTCCTCGTCGAGTATGAAGCCCGACAGCACTTTCACTTCGTCGGGTTCGCGGCGCTGGGTGACAAAGCGTGACTGGCCCGGCCGGCGCTTGTCGAGCTCGGCCTGGATGTCTCGCAGAGTGAAGCGGATGCCGGGCGGACAGCCGTCGACCACACAGCCGAGTGCGGCGCCGTGGCTTTCGCCCCAGGTGGTGACGCGGAAAAGGTGGCCGAACGTGTTGTGAGACATGAAATGACCCTGCCCGGCATCGGAGCCAGCTTAGCACATGACCCGAAAAACGAAGCCGTTCTCGCAAGGGATCATACGCAAATCAAAAAGTGCCACAGCGTCCTCCGCGCCCCCAGGAGGACGCTCGGCGCCGTGGCCTGCCTTCTATTGGCGTTTTTCACAGTGGTCAAACTGTGATCTGGCGGATTTAGTTTTGACACATTCGGTTGGTTTCTGCTCTCTTCCATCGCCTGCCGCCGCCCATGCCGGTGCAATGATAACGAGGAACGATTATGCGTACCCTGATTGGCGCCGTAGCCGCCACGCTGCTGCTTTCCACCGCCGCTTTCGCCGGACAGACCGAAGGCCTGATCAAGAAGATCGACAAGGACACGGCGACGCTGACGCTGGATGACGGCAAGTCCTACAAGCTGAATGCCGAGACAGACCTCGACTCGCTGAAGCCGGGCATGGATGTCGTTATCGCCTACGATGAGACCAATGGCGAAAACATCGTCACCGACATGCAATTGCCCGATACCGAATAAGCGCCTTCCGGCCCCGCGCGGCGCGCTTGCCAACGCCGTCCGTTGGTAGCAATCTCAGCGCGCAGATCCAGCCATCAAGTGGAAGATGCGAGCGGGGACCGAACAATGTGCAGCGACTGCGAAGGCGAAGGGCTCGACCGCAGGGATTTCCTCAAGGTCGGCGCGGCGGGGTTCGTTGCGATCGGTCTTGGTGGAGCTTCGTGGTCCGCGCGTGCGGCAGAGAGTGCTGCGCCGGCATTGTCTGATGCAGCGCTCGCCGCGCTGAAATCCGGCAACGAGCGCTATGTCAGCCACCCGGAACTGTGCTCGATCGACCTTGCCGCGCAGCGGAAGGCTGTCGCCGGGCATCAGGCGCCTTGGGCTACCATCATCAGTTGCGCCGACAGTCGCGTTCCGCCCGAGTTGATCTTCGGCGGCCAAGGCGTTGGAGAGCTATTCGTCGCCCGGAATGCCGGCAACCTCGTCGACACCGCGACGCTCGGCACGGTCGAATACGGCGCGGCGGTGCTTGGCTCGCCATTGATCGTCGTCCTCGCCCACACAAGCTGCGGTGCCGTCAAGGCGGCTTGCGACGTAGTCACCAAGAACGCGACCTATCCGGGCGCGATCGGCCCGATGATCGAACCGATCCTGCCTGCGGCGATCGCGGCGCGGAGCGAGGCAGGCGATTTCGTCGACAACACCGCCAGGGAGAGCGCGCGCAGGACTGTGCGGCGCCTGGCTACTTCAAGCAAGCTCCTGGCCGATCTCACCGGGGCCGGGAAGCTGAAGATCGTCGCGGCAATCTATGATCTTGAAACGGGTGTGGTGACCTACATCGAATGACACGTTCATCGGAACGACCGGGTCAAGAGTTGGGAGCCTTCCAAACCCTGGGATGAACAAGCGTCCTGGCTAGGCAAGCGTCCTGGCTAGGACTGCGACAGCCACTCAAGGCGGTCACCCTGCAGCCTGAGCACGCGGTCCTGTGGTATCTCCAGGTTCGCTGACTCGTCCTCCGCCACCCCAAGCACGAAGCGAAACAGAGCCCGCATGACCCCGCCATGCGTCACGCAGATCGTCTGGCGTTGGATCGCGTCGAACCAGGGTTTCACCCGTTCGAGCAGCATCTGGTAACTCTCCGCGCCTTCGCCGGGCGGCTGGAAGTTCCATTTGTCCAGCGCGCGTGTCCGGCGCGCGCCTGGATACCGCGTCTTGAGCTCGGCATAGGTAAAACCCTGCCAATCGCCGAAATTGACTTCCACCAGGCGAGGATCGGTTCGATAGGCAGCCGGATCGAGCTTCATCGCGGCGCGGATGCGCTGCATCGTCTCGCGCGTCCGCTTCATTGGGCTGGCAACGAAATCGAAATCCGCGGGATTTTGCACCAATTCGGCCAGCCGATGACCGTTTCCGGTCGCCTGCTCGCGGCCAAGCGCATTGAGGTCAGTGTCGGCCTGCCCCTGAAGCCGGGATTCGGCGTTCCACGCGGTCTGGCCGTGGCGCACGATATAAACCAGCGGGTACATCAGGTCTTCCGGTACGGGGTCGGGACGGACGACGGTTGGCGGATGTTAATCCTTGACCGTCGAAATATCCGGCGCGTCGACCGCCTTCATACCGACGACGTGGTAGCCTGAATCGACGTGATGCACTTCACCGGTGACCCCACGCGACAGATCGGACAGGAAATAGACGCCGGAATCGCCGACTTCCTCCTGCGTCACCGTCTGCTTCAGCGGCGAATTGTATTCGTTCCACTTCAGGATGTAGCGGAAGTCGCCAATGCCGGATGCGGCAAGCGTCTTGATCGGGCCAGCCGAGATGGCGTTGACGCGGATCTTCTTGGCGCCGAGGTCGACCGCGAGATAACGCACGCTGGCCTCGAGCGCCGCCTTGGCGACACCCATGACGTTGTAGTGCGGCATGACCTTTTCGGCACCATAATAGGTCAGCGTCAGCAGCGAGCCACCATTGCTCATCAGCGCCTCGGCGCGCTTGGCGATGGTGGTGAAGGAATAGACCGAAATGTCCATGGTGCGCAGGAAATTGTCGCGCGTCGTCTCGACGTAACGGCCGGTCAGCTCGTCCTTGTCGGAAAAGGCGATGGCGTGGACGAGAAAATCGAGCTTGCCCCAATGCTTGGCGACCTTGGCGAAAACCTCGTCCAGGCTCGCCGGATCGGTGACGTCGCAATGGCCGGCGACAAATGCGCCGAGTTCCACCGCCAGCGGCTCGACGCGCTTCTTGAACGCCTCGCCCTGATAGGTGAGCGCGATCTCGGCACCATGATCGACACAGGCCTTGGCGATGCCATAGGCGATCGATCTGTTGTTGGCGACGCCAAGAATAAGGCCGCGCTTGCCGGCCATAAGGCCCTGTCCACCCGCCATGTCAGCGCTCTCCGCAAGATTTTTCAGCTTTGTGGAGTGCCCTATCGCACAGGCACACTGCCCCTTCAAGCGTTCAAACCGGACAGTTCGGGGGACAAAAGCCGCCAATCAGCCTTTTTGGCTGTGCAGCAGCGCTTCGAGCGCGCTATCGCCGCCTTCCGGCAGCATGATCCGCACATGGGCGTAGAGATCGCCATGGCCGCCGGCTTTCTCCGGCAGGCCCCTGCCCTTCAGCCGCAGCACCTTGTCCGAGTTCGACCAGGCGGGAACGTTGACCGCGAGCTTGCCGGTCGGCGTCTCGACGGGCACCTTGGCGCCGAGCACCGCATCCACTAGCGACACCGGCAGATCGGCATGCAGGTCGCGGCCCTCGATGCGGTAGCGCGGATGCCGGCGCAGATGAATCTTGACCAGCGCATCGCCCGGCTGGCCCGGCCCTTGCTCGCCTTGCCCCTTCAGCCGGATGGTCTGGCCATCCTCGACATAGGCCGGCAGCTTGACCGCCACCTTGCGGCCGTCGGGGAACATCGCCGTCACCTTTTCGGCGGTCGCCGCTTCCTCGATGGTGACGTCGAGCGTCACGTTCAGGTCGGCGGCGGTCGCCGGCTGGCGGCGGTCGCCCGCGCCGGGGCCGCGCGCGCCCGAAAAGGCGTCGCCGAAAATCTGGCTGAAAATATCGCTGTTACCGTCGAACGGATCACCGCCCGGACGGCCCGAGCGGAATTCGAAGCGCGAACCGCCGGCCCCTTGCTGCCGGCGAAACCCGCCAAAGGGATCACCGCCACCAGCGGCGCCTTCAAAACCCTGGAAACGCGGCTTGCCGTCGGCATCGATCTCGCCGCGATCGAACGCGGCACGATTCTTCTCGTCACCGACGATCTCGTAGGCCTGGTTGGCCGCGGCAAAACGGTCCTTCGCCTTGGGATCATTCGGATTCTGGTCCGGATGATGCTTCTTGGCGAGTTTCCGGTACGCCGATTTTATGTCCTTGGCCGGTGCGTTCTTGGCAACGCCCAGCACCTCATAGGGGTCGCGCATGCTTACTGCCCTGGAGAAGGAGTTGAGTCTCTGGTTGCCTCCTATATGCGCTCGCATAGGAAGAAATTCCAGTGGTCGGGCAGCATATCAAAAGCGGAAAATCAGAGCGCCTTGAAGTCCTGCATGTGCCAGCCGCCGGCGCTGGCCAGGCAGAGTTCGCCTTCGAACATGGCAACGCCATCAAAGCTTTCGCGCGAGACCCTGAAACGGCGGCATGTCTGGCCCTTGTCCTTCAATTCCGCCAGTTCGGTGATGGAGCCGCGTGACCCGGTGCCGGCATTCGCCCACGGCACGGCCTGCCCGCGGAGTTGCTCGATGTCGGCTGAGGACACCGCATTGCCGATCGTCGTCTGGTCGGAGTCGCGATCCGAACCGACCGGAGCGGATGGGGCGGACGTGCTGCTGGTCAGGATCGAGCGGTCGACTTCGGCCTTTTCCGGGCTGAAGCCACCCGCGCCGCAGGCGGCAAGCTGCAGAGCGATCATCACGATCGCGGCTTTGGCGCTGGCTGAAGCAATTAGGCCGCTTTGCCTGCTGTCAAAAGCTTGCGCGATACGCAACAATCGGCAACCTCCCCCGCCTCGTAACGATTTGAGAAAAACTATGAGTGACACAGAGTTAACAAGCCGTGACTTTACCGAGGCGGCGGAGCCGTTTCGCCTCTTTGCCGCATGGCTGGAGGACGCCACGAAGAGCGAAATGAACGATCCAAACGGCGTGGCGCTGGCGACCGTCGATGCCGACGGCATGCCGGATGTGCGAATGGTTCTGCTCAAGGGGTTCGATGACGGCGGGTTTGTGTTCTACACGAATTTCGAGAGCGCCAAGGGCCAGGAGATTCTTGGCAGCATGAAGGCGGCGATGTGCTTCCATTGGAAATCGCTGCGCCGCCAGGTGCGCATTCGCGGTCCGGTGGAGATCGTCAGCGACGCCGAAGCCGACGCCTACTACGCGACGCGACCGCGTGGCAGCCGTATCGGCGCCTGGGCCTCGAAACAGTCGCGGCCGCTGGAAAGCCGCTTTGCACTGGAAAAGGCGGTGGCCGAATACACGGCGCGCTATCCGATCGGCGAAATCCCACGGCCAAAGCATTGGTCGGGTTTCCGCATCGTGCCGCAGGCCATCGAGTTCTGGCATGATAGGCCGTTCCGACTGCACGACCGGGTCGCCTTTTCCCGAGACGCCAATGGCGGCTGGAACAAGACGCGGCTTTATCCCTAAAAGGGAGGTTCAGGCGTTCTTCCTGGTCATGAACGCCGTGAGCGCGGCGCGCGCCTCGTCCGATTTCAGCCGCGTGCGAAAATGTTCGCTTTCCTCGCTGATGCGGGCGACGAGGTCGTCGCGCGAGCCGCGCATCAGGTCGCGCGCAATTTGCAAGGCCTGCGGTGGCTTGGCGGCGATCTGGCCGGCCGCCGCCAGCACCGAGGCCTCCAGCGCGTCTTCCTCGACCACATCGTAGATCAGGCCGGCGGCTTTCGCGCGTTCGGCCGAAAAGCCCTCGCCGAGGCCGAGCAGCGCGAAAGCACCCTGCTGCCCCAGGATCCGCGGCGCCAACAGGCTGGAGCCGGCCTCGGGCACCAGTCCGAGATCGACGAAAGGGGTCCTGAACACGGTGCGCGGCGTGGCGAAGGTCAGGTCGCAATGCAGGTTGAGCGTCGTGCCGATGCCGACCGCGATGCCGTCGACCCCGGAAACAATGGGTTTCTCGACCCTGGCCAGCGCCATCAGGAAGTCCCAGACCTCGGTGCCGCCGTCGCCGCCGGTGGCGACGACCATGAAATCGGCAAGATCGTTGCCGGAGGAGAAGGCGCCGGGCACGCCCAGGAAGACATGGACGCGGATCGCCGGGTCGGCGTCGCCTTCGGCCAGAGCAGCCGACATTTTCGCATACATGGCTCGCGTCAGTGCGTTCTTCTTGTCCGGGCGGTTCATGCGGATGATCTGGATGGCGCCCTGGCGCTCGACGAGGATATGGTCTGTCACGGGTTTTTCCTTGTGAACGTTAGGCAGAGATGAGCGCCTTGCCGGCAGCGGCGAGGCTTTCGGCGCCATCGACAACGCGGTCCTTCAGGGCACTGACCTCGCCGAGCAGGTTTTCGGCGAAGAAGCGACAAAGCGCGATACGGCCCTGATCGGCAAGCGCGCCCTGCGCCAGATAGGCCCCGCCGGCAGCCAGCGAGATCAGCTTGAGATAGGGTGTAGCACCCGCCAGCGCCTCGTCCGCCCGGCCGTCGGCCGACAGTCTTTGCAGGAAGCGAGTCGTTTCGCTGAGTTCGCCGAGCGCCTTGTCGAGAGCCTCGGCGGTGCGGCCGAAACCCTCGAGATTCGATGTCCGCACGGCATTGGCGACCGCCGCCAGTTCGTCGATGAAGCCATGGACGTGTTCGCCGCCGCCGAGCGGCAGCTTGCGCATGACCAGATCGATCGCCTGGATGCCGTTGGTGCCCTCATAGATCGGTGCGATGCGCGCATCGCGATAGAATGCTGCCGCGCCGGTCTCCTCGATGAAGCCCATGCCGCCATGCACCTGGAGGCCGAGCGAGGCGACCTCGACGCCGACATCGGTCGAAAAAGCCTTGGCCAGCGGGGTCAACAGATTGGCACGGTCGCGCCAATGCGCCGCCTCATCGCCGGCCGATACGCGCGCCAGGTCGATGGCATGGGCGCAGCAGTAGCTGATGGCGCGGGCCGTCTGCGTCAGCGCCTTCATGGTCAGGAGAGTGCGCTGCACATCGGGATGATGGACGATCGGCGCCATGCCGGCGCCGGCGTAGCTTGCCGCCTTGCCTTGCCGGCGCTCATTGGCATAGGCGATCGCCTTCTGCGTGGCGGCTTCCGCGACCGCGACGCCCTGCATGCCGACGGAAAGGCGAGCGTTGTTCATCATGGTGAACATGCAGGCCAGGCCCTTGTTCTCCTCGCCGATCAGCCAGCCGATGGCGCCAGGCGCAGCGCCCCCGAAGCCATCGCCATAGATCATGGTGCAGGTCGGCGAGGCGTGGATGCCGAGCTTGTGCTCCAGGCCGGAGCAGAAGACGTCGTTGCGCGTGCCCAGCGATCCATCGTCGCCGACCAGGAATTTCGGCACCAGGAACAGCGATATGCCGCGCGTGCCGGCCGGGGCATCGGGCAGCCGCGCCAAAACCAGATGGATGATGTTGTCGGTAAAGTCGTGCTCGCCATAGGTGATGAAGATTTTCTGGCCGAAGATGCGGTAGGTGCCATCACCCACCGGCTCGGCGCGGGCGCGCAAGGCAGCGAGATCCGAGCCGGCCTGCGGCTCGGTCAGGTTCATCGTGCCCATCCATTCGCCGGAGACGAGCTTTTCGAGATATTTCGACTTGAGTGCCTCAGAGGCGTGCTTGTCGAGCGCCTCGACCGCGCCCATGGTCAGCGTCGGGCCGATGCCGAAGGCCATGGCGGCTGAGTTCCACATTTCGAGCGCGGCGACGCCAAGCATGGTCGGCAACGCCTGGCCGCCATACTCCTCGGGTCCGGACAGCGCATTCCAGCCGCCGTCGATCCAGCGGCGATAGAGTTCCTTCCAGCCGCGCGGCGTGGTGACGATAGCGTCCTTCAGCACCGCACCTTGCTCATCGCCGATCTTGTAGAGTGGCGCGACTTCGTCGGTGGCGAAGCGGCCGGCCTCGCCAAGAACGGCATCGACCAGATCCTCGCCGAGATCGCCGAACATGCCGGCATCAAGGGCGGACTTGAGACCAGCCACGTGCTTGAGCGTGAAAGCGATATCCTCGACCGGTGCCCGATACATGCCGCTCCCTCCTCCTGAACCATCGGTCCGCCGATCCTAGGACCCGCACCGCCGCAAAACCATCCGCCTTTGGGCGGCGGCCTCCCATCTTCTTTTTACGTAAACGTCAAACTTTGTCACGTGGATTTTGCAATCGCGCCGACACGTATTAAGTTCAATAGACGCCGGATCAAGTCGACCGGCGACAGACCCGAACCAACAGACCGGAACCACCCATGCTTGCCAGACCTGATGCCTATCGCTGCATCGAATGCGGCCTGCCCTATCGCGCGGCAGGGTTCTCGTACCATCAGGGCAGACTGGAAAACGGCGCCGCCTACTGGTCGGATCGCGGCATATTATGCTCGCCGCAATGCTCCCTCGCACACCACCGCAAACGCGCCGCCGAGGGCACGCTGCCGCAAGAGCCGGCGCCAGACCCGTTTGAATTTCAGCCACTCATCAGACGATAGCTTTGCCGGCGCCAGCCCTGCGGAAGCATTTCCTTAACCATAGCGGTCCAGGATTTGTCTTTGGTTAACGGGGATTCCCTGTTTGAAAACGCCGGCGCATCTTCTACGCCGCTCAGCGATCGCTCTCGCGGCGATGATGGCGCTGATATCAGCGGCAAAAGCCTCGGATTTTTCCGAGCCGTGGAAGAACGCTGACCGCGCCCTGGTCGTCGACGCCTACGAGTACAATTCCATTGACTGGGCCCAACTTGCCACCGACAAGCGGATCGTCGGCTTCATCAACAAGGCATCCGACGGCATGCCACCACCCTATTTCTGTTTCGGCGACGACACCGAGGTGAAGCTCTGCAAGGCGCTGTGGAAACGCCACGCGGTGACGCGCGAACTGTTCCAGACACGCAAGGTGGTCGCCAAAGCGCTCGGCCTGAAATGGGGAGCCTATCACCTCGCCCGCCCCGGCAATCCGGTCGAACAGGCCAATAATTTCCTCGATTTCGCCGAACCCGCGCCTGACGACCTGCTGGCTCTCGACATCGAGGGCAATGATCCTTCGCAGTGGATGTCGCTCGAAGATGCCGAGGAGTTCGTGCGCCAGGTGCATCGGCGCATCGGCCGCTTCCCGGTGCTCTACTCCAATGGCAAGACGGCCCAGTACATTGCCGACAACAGCTACAGGTACCGGCTCTTGTCGCGGCTGCCGCTCTGGTATGCCCGTTACAAGCCCGACATCGACGTGCATTTTCCGATGGGCAACTGGCAGGGCTACGCGCTGTGGCAGTTTTCGGCGCAAGCCAATTGCGGCCGGCTCCGCTGCCCTTACAGGGTCGCCGGCACGCCTAAGGACATCGACGTCAATGTCGCGCCGACGGACGCGGCCACGCTGCGCGCGCAATGGCCTTTCGGTGGTCTCATCGACGTGCCGCCTGACTATCTCGCCTCGATACCGTTGCCGGTGTCACGCGAAGCCGGCCTCGCCGGTAATGTCACGATCACCTACGCCTCGGTGGCGGCGCCGCCGACCTTCGAGGATATGGTCGCAGCGCTGGGCACGCGCTGGACGAAGTTCCGCGACGGATTCCGCATGCCTGTCGTGAAGACCGTGCCGCGGCGGCCGACTTTCGGCATTGTCCAATATGTCGCCTGGAAGCGGACCGAACAGCGTTCGCCGTTGCAACTCGACGCCGCCTTTGCCGCCGCCGATCCGCTCAGCACCGCCTCGACCGAGATCGATCGCGGTTTGCGATAAGCTACCGTCGCAGAACTTTAGTCTGCCTGCTCGCGTGCCACGGCCTGCCAGCCAATGTCGCGGCGACAGAATCCATCCGGCCAATCGATCCGGTCGAGCGCGGCGTAGGCGCGTTTCTGCGCCTCGCCGACCGTTGCGCCTGATGCCGTGACGTTGAGGACGCGGCCGCCATTGGCAACCAGCGCGCCGCCGTTTATGGCCGTGCCGGCGTGGAATATCTGGACGCCGTCGGCCGCCGCGTCTTCGACGCCGCGGATGACCGATCCCTTTTCCGGCGTGCCTGGATAGCCCCTGGCCGCCATGACCACGGTCAGTGCGGCCCCGTCACGCCAGCGCACCGAGGTGTGTGCAAGCTGGCCGTCGGTTGCCGCATTGAGCAGGACCAGCAGATCGTCCTTCAGCCGCATCATCAGCACCTGGCATTCCGGGTCGCCGAAACGGGTGTTGTATTCGATCAGCTTCGGCCCCTTGTCAGTGATCATCAGCCCGGCGAAGAGAATGCCGGCGAAGGGCGCGCCCAGTTCGGCCATGCCGCGCATTGTTGGCTCGATGATCTCGCGCATGGTGCGTTCGATCATCTGCGGCGTCATCACCGGGGCCGGTGAATAGGCTCCCATGCCGCCGGTGTTGGGGCCGACATCGCCGTCGCCGACGCGCTTATGGTCCTGCGCGGTGCCGAAGGGCAGCGCTGTGGTGCCGTCGCAGAGGCAGAAGAAACTTGCCTCCTCGCCGGTCATGAATTCCTCGACCACCACTTCCGCGCCTGCGGCGCCGAAGGACCCGTCGAAACAGGCATCGAGCGCCGCCAGTGCTTCGCCCAGCGTCATGGCGACGGTGACGCCTTTGCCTGCCGCCAGGCCATCGGCCTTGATGACGATCGGTGCGCCGGTCTTCTCGACATAGGCCTTGGCGGACGCCAGATCGCCAAAACGGCCATAGGCGGCGGTGGGGATGTCGTATCTGGCGCAGAGATCCTTGGTGAACCCCTTCGAGCCCTCCAGCCGAGCGGCGGCCTTGGAGGGTCCGAAGACGCGAATGCCTTGCGCACGCAGATCGTCGGCGATGCCGGCGACCAACGGCCCTTCCGGGCCAACCACGACGAGGTCGATCTTCTTGTTCTTGCAGAAGGCGGCAACGGCTGCGTGATCGGAAATGTCCAGCTTCACCAACTCGGCCTCGCCGCCGATGCCCGGATTGCCGGGAGCCGCGTAGAGCTTTGTCAGCAGCGGGGACGCGGCGATCTTCCAGGCGAGCGCATGTTCGCGGCCGCCGGAGCCGAGAAGAAGAACGTTCATGGCCACCTCGTGATGCCGACAATCCCATAGAGACTGTTTGGAAATTCTACTTTGGCGGCCATCTGATGGCGCTTTCTGCGCTTCCGTTGCTCACGGACCAAACGTCCGCCGCGCTCCGGTTCTCGAAACCACCACCATATGACTCGCCAGAGCGAATTTCGAAACAGTCTCTTAGAGCACCCGCTATTGCTCTCTGCACGATGGGTCAAGGCATCAGGGTGCTTTGATCGGAATTGCGCACGGGAACGTTACCCCTGCCGAAAATCAGCGGCGGACACCGCCGCCGATTTTCTGGCAATCCCCTTCAGCCCTGGAAGATGACCGGGAACCAGTCCTCGCGCAGCCTCTGTCCCGGCTGCATGCCATGGCCGTGGTAGGGGGGCGAGGTGCGTCCCGGCCGCTCGACATAACGCGCATCGTCGCCGACCCAGCGCAACGACAGCGCCCGGCGCCGTGCCGAGGTCATGTTGCCACGCGCGCCATGCGCGGTCCTGAAGTCGAACAGGATGGCGTCGCCCGGCTCCATTTCCCATTCGAGCACCTTCATCGACGGGTCATTGTCCGGGTCCGGCACCGGCAGATAGTCGCCTTCGCCGGCATAGAAATTGCTGTCGTCGAGCCAGCGCACCGGCAGGATCATCTTGTCCCATTTGTGCGAGCCGGCGATCAAGCGCAGCGTCGCCTCCTTCACCGGATCGATGGGAATCCAGAAGCTCACCGTCTGCCCGCCATCGACGAAGTAGTAGGGGATGTCCTGGTGCCAGGGCGTCGGCTTCTGCGTGCCGGGTTCCTTGACCAGAACGTGATCGTGGAAGAACTGCGCGGTGCGCGACTGCATTACCGCGGCTGCCAGTTCGGCGGCGGGCGAATCCCGCACCACGCTGACGAATTCGGGAATGCGCTCCCAGTTGCAATAGTCATCGAAGAAACTGCCGCAGCCATTGGCGATATCGGACGCGGTGGCGCTGCGGTTCTGCATGTTGCGCTCTATGCCGGCGGCAATTGTGTCGACCCAACCCTTGAAAGCACCGCGGATGCAAACCGCACCGTCGCGCTGGTAGTCGGCAATTGTCCTTGCGTCGATCGTCTGTGTGTCGATTGTCTGGGTCTGGGAAGCCATGGCGTTCTCCTCTTGGAATGACCGACTATCGCAACCCGCTTTCATTCAGTAAAATAATAACTTCTCATTTGGTACATAGAACAGACCTATGAATGTGACCCTCACGCAGCTGCGTTATCTGGTCGCCGTTGCGCGTCATGGCAGCGTCACCGGCGCCGCGAAAATGCTGAACGTTTCGCAGCCTTCGATTTCGGTGGCCATCGACGCCGTCGAAAAGAATTTCGGCCAGAAGCTGTTCGTCCGCCAGCGGGGCAGCGGCGTTTCGCCGACATCGTTCGGTCGGGCTGTCGTGGCGAAGGCAAGACAGGTTCTCACCGAAACGGACGAACTCGTCGGCCTTGGTTCAGGCAAATCGGCCGTCGGCGGTGAACTGGTGCTGGGATGTTTCGAGGACCTGGCGCCTTTCTTCGCGCCGACTCTTATCCGCGCCTTCTCCGAACGCTATCCGGCCGTGAAAATCGTCGTTGGCGACGAGACGTTCGAGACGCTCGGGCGGCGGCTTAGCGATGCAGCCATCGATCTCGGTCTCACCTATGATCTCAGCCTGCCGACACATTTTGCCCGCATCCTGCTACGCGAGCTTCGGCCGCATGCGCTGTTGCCGGCACGCCATGCCCTGGCGGATCGTTCCGAGGTCAGCCTTGCGGATCTGGCCGCCTATCCGCTGATCACGACAGACCAGCCGCACAGCTGGCAGCACATGCTCGACCTGTTCCGCAGCCGTGGCCTCTCCCCGGTCGCGGACACAACGACGAGTTCGTTCGAACTCCAGCGCAGCATGGTCGCCAATGGCTTCGGCGTCGCCGTCAGTTACACCCGCCCGCATGGCGACCGCAGCTATGACGGCCTGCCGCTGATCTGCAAGCCGCTGTCCGATCCGCTGCCCATGCAGCGGATCCTGCTCACCTATGACACGCACCAGCGCGTCTCGAATGCGGCGCTGGCGTTCATCGAGGTCGCGAAGGATTGGTTCGCCTCTCATGACATCTTCGCGTCCGCAAGCGAGACTGCTTGACGGCCTTCCAGTCTGCTGCCAATCCAGCAGCATGGAACCGATCCAGTCGAAAGCGACCCAGGGCCGTGTCGCCGATGCACCGAACGGCCATTGGGTCTATCGCGTGCTGCCGCGCTCGATATGGCCCTATGCGCAGCTTGCCCGGTGGGACAGGCCGATCGGCTGGCAATTGCTTTTGTGGCCGTGCTGGTGGTCGGCGGCACTTGCGGCGAGCGCCTATCCGCGTCCCGGTGATCCGCTGCTCTCGCTGCTGCCGGCGCCATTGTATCTCGTGCTTTTCCTGATCGGCGCCATCGCCATGCGCGGCGCCGGCTGCACCTACAACGACCTCGTCGACGAGGACATCGACAACAAGGTCGAGCGGACCCGGTCGCGGCCGCTGCCGTCGGGCAAGACCACGCGCCGGCGGGCATGGGTGTTTCTTGTCCTGCAGGCGCTGGTCGGCCTGGTGGTGCTCACCCAGTTCAACAGTTTCGCCATTCTGCTCGGCATCTGCTCGCTGGCCATCGTGGCCGTCTATCCGTTCATGAAGCGGATAACCAACTGGCCGCAACTGGTTCTCGGCCTTGCCTTTTCCTGGGGTGCACTGATGGGATGGGCGGTCGAGTTCGGCGATCTCGATGGGCCTGCCATCATGCTCTATATCGGCTCGATCCTGTGGGTGATCGGCTACGACACGATCTATGCGCATCAGGACAAGGAAGATGACGCGATTGTCGGCGTGCGCTCGACGGCACGCCTGTTCGGCGACAACACCAAATCATGGCTTGTCGGGCTCTATGGCGGCACGCTGGTCTGCTTCGCCATCGCCTTCGCGTCGGCACAGGCTCCGGTGGTGGCGCTGGCCGGGCTGATCGCCGCCGGCGCGCATATGGCCCGGCAGATCGCCGTGCTGGATATCGACAATCCGGACCAGTGCCTGCGGCTGTTCCGTTCGAACAACCAGGTCGGCTGGCTGATCTTCCTTGGCCTGATCGGCGGCGCTGTGTGGGTGGCGCTGAAGCCGCTGGTTTAGCGGCTTTTTCCTTCTCCCCGTGGGAGAAGGAAGAACGCGCCAAGCTCTTCCTATTCGCGCGAAATGATCTCCTGGCCGTCGATGACCAGCCTGAGACCGAGATCGCCGGCTCTGCGGCGGGCGAGGAAGCGCGGGCGGCGCATGTTCGAAACGCGGCCCTTGCGCCGATCCTGCGGCGGCAGCGTCTTGATGGCGGCGCCGAGCGACTCTTCCAGGGTACGGGCGACGCCGTCCGATTCGATCAAAAGCATCGGCAGACGGTAGGCATCGGCCCAGGCGCGCCAGTCGGCGGCGACATCTTCGAGATCATCGGCCACCAGCAACGGCACCGACAGCATCGGATCGTTGTGCAGGAGCTCCAGCGTCACCGTAACATTGCCGTCCGGATCCTCCATCGCACGGGCGGCGACGCCGCGAAACGCATTGGCTGGCAGCGCGATGATCGCCGGCAAACCGCTCATCTCGAGCATGCGGCGGATCACTGCGCCCCGCTTGTCGATGGTAAAGGTCACGTCGCCGTAGTCGTCGCGTGTGGCGTAGCTGACCACTTGCGGCAGGCGGAATGGGTCGAGACGCATGTTGCGTCCGGCCCAGACTGGCTTCAGTCCGGTGTTCATAGAGTCCCTTCCTGTCTGTCTCCTGAGAGCCGGTGTCCGGTTCTCTCCGGGCCGGTTTTTCCAGCCTCGTTTGTGAGCAGACAGTAGCGCGGGCTCCTTACCGCCCCGCTTAAGAAAGTCGGTTAAATTTTGCTGATCTGCGGGATGGTTATCGGAATGCCACCAGCCACAAGACGCCGAAAGGATCAGATAACCTTACCCGGATTCATGATGCCGGCTGGGTCGAAGGCAGCCTTCACCCGGCGCATCAGGTCGATCGCCATCGGTGGCGCTGTGGCGATCAGTTCGTCCCGCTTCAACTGGCCGATGCCATGCTCGGCCGAGATCGAGCCATGCAGGCTGCGCACCACGTCATGCACGGCCTTGTTCATTGGATGGTAGAGAGCGAGAAACGCCTCGTCGTCGCCGTCCACGGGCCGCGAGATGTTATAGTGCAGATTGCCGTCACCCATATGGCCGAAGCAGACCACGCGGGCGCCAGCACTCACCGACGCCACCGCCCCGGCGGCCTCCTCGATGAAGCGCGGGATCGAAGCGATCGGCACGGAAATGTCGTGCTTGATCGAAGCGCCCTCCGGCTTCTGCGCCTCGGGCAGCAGCTCGCGGAAGTTCCAGAAGGCATCGCCCTGCCCAAGACTTGCGGCAATGACTGCGTCGCCGACGAATTCCTGTTCGAGACCAGCCGAGAGCACGTCCTCGATCAATGCCCGCGAATCCTCGGACGAGCGGCCGGACGAAATCTGCATCAGCACATACCACGGCCAATCTTCGATCAACGGCCGGACCACGCCCTGGGCATGCGCCAGGGTGAAGTCGTACGGGCGCTTGCCGATTAGCTCGAAGGCGGTGAGCGCTGCCCCGGCGCGGTCCATCGCCAGGCTGAACATGGAGAGCACTGCTTGCGGCGATGACAGGCCGACGAAAGCCACCTCGCGCCCTTTCGGTTTCGGGAACAGCTTGAGCACGGCGGCGGTGATGACGCCGAGCGTGCCCTCGGCGCCGACGAACAGGTTCTTCAGGTCGTAGCCGGTATTGTCCTTCTTCAGCTTGCGCAAATCATCGAACACCTCGCCTGTCGGCAGCACCACTTCAACCCCAAGGCAGAGTTCGCGCGCATTGCCATAGGCAAGCACGCCGGTGCCGCCGGCATTGGACGACAGGTTGCCGCCGATCTGGCAGGAGCCCTGCGCGGCCAGCGACAGCGGAAACAGCCGGTCGACGCCAGCGGCCGCTTCCTGCAGCGTCTGCAGGATGACGCCGGCTTCGACCGTCACCGTGTTGGACAAGACATCGATCTCGCGGATGCGGTTCAGCCGCGACAGCGACAGCACGATCTCGCGGCCGGATCTGTCCGGCACCTGGGCGCCGACCAGCCCGGTGTTGCCGCTTTGCGGCACGACTGGCGTTCCCGTCTCGGTCGCCAGCCGCATGATCTGGCTGACTTCCTCGACGCTGCCGGGCCGCAGCACCAGCGACGTCGCACCATGCCAAAGCCCGCGCCGCTCGGTGAGGTAAGGCGCGATATCCTGCTCGTCGCGCAACGCGTATTTGTCCCCGACGATCGCCGCGAAGCGATCGATGAGAGCGGGATCGAGTTTCTCTGATATTTCGGTCACGGGGAAAACTACGTTGCTGCCAAGATGTTGTCACGAGGGGCGGCGGCGCGCGAGAGCCGATCGTTGATCGCCTCGCCAAGCCCGTCGAAGGGAACCGGCTCGACGGCGATAATCCGTGCGCCGCTGCTGTCGAGTACCTGCATATAAGCGAAAAGATTGCTCGCCGCTTCGCGCAGGTCGCCTGTCTCGGACAGGTTGATGAACGCGGCGGCGTGTCGCCAGCCTTCGGCTCGCTGGCTGCCGAAGCCGAGCAGGGCTTCGCCCTCACCGACTGTTCCGGCGTTGAGCCGCATCGCGGCGTCAGGCGCATAGTGCGAGGCAAGCATGCCCGGCGCCTCGACGCCGGCGGCGCCGCCGCGCAAGAGTTCCATGCCGATGGCCGCCTCGATGTCTTCGGCGGCAATGCCGCCGGGCCGGAGCAGCCGCAATCTTTCCCCTTCGGCCTTGACGATGGTCGATTCCAGCCCGACTGGCGTCGCCCCGCCGTCGACCACCAGCTTTATGCGTGCGCCGAGATCCGCCGCCACCGCTTGCGCCGTGGTCGCGCTGATCTTGCCGGATGAATTGGCGCTGGGCGCGGCAAGCGGGCGGCCAAGCCGGGCGATGAGGTCGCCGCCAAAGCCTCTTGGCATGCGCAAGGCAATCGTATCGAGCCCGGCCGTGACCAGCGGGTGGATGCCGTTGCCGAGCCGCTGCGGCAGCACCAGCGTCAGAGGACCCGGCCAGAACGCAAGCGCCAGTTTCTTCGACAGCGGATCAAACAGCGCAATGCGCTCGGCCATCGCCATGTCGGCGAGATGGGCAATCAGCGGGTTGAAGCGGGGCCGTCCCTTGGCTTCGAAAATGCGCGCCACGCCGATGCCGTTTGTGGCGTCGCCGGCAAGCCCATAGACGGTTTCCGTAGGGATGGCGACGACATCGCCGCCCCTGAGCAGCGCCAGCGCCCGCTCCAGCGCCTCGCCGACGGCAAGTATTTCAGCCACTCTCATCACCTCGCAGATGCCGGCTGCGTAGTACGATGGCGGCTGTTGGGCAAGTCGGCTGTTGAGGCAAGTCGCTGTTGGGTAATCTGGGCATTGGCGATTTATCAATCGCTAAAATGCTAGGTTCCCGCGAAAGCCGGCATCAATTCCGGCCCGCTACTGTGCGAGTTCTGGGCAAAGGGGAGCGATCATCGTGTCTGTGCGTATGCTGCTGGGGCTTGTTTTTGCGGTGACGACCGGCGGGGCACAGGCCTCGTCGCTGGTTTTTCCCGGCGTGCCTTCCTCGACACCGTCCATCATCAAGCTCGATGCCGCCAAGCCGCTGAAGACCGCCGATGCTGCCAAGGCCAGCAATGTGCAGTCGGTGGTAGGGCTCGGCGAAGCGCAGCCCGACGTCACTTATGAAAAGGTGTCAGCGATCACGGACAAGCCCGGGGCCAGGCATGGGTTTGAGCAGAACCCTATGGTCATTCGCGGCGGCGTGGTCGGTCCCGCCTTCTCGGCGCCGGCGCCAAGCGCCGCCTCGGCGAAAGCCGCAGCACCAGAGACGGGCACCGCGCCGGCGACGGGCACCGCGCCGGCGACGGGCACCGCGCCAGCGACAGGTACTGCGCCGGCAACGGCTACAGCCTCCGCCGCCGCCGCAGGAGACGCCGGCACAAACTCGGCCTCGCCACCGAGAGCACCCGCGCGAGCAACAACCCAGCCCGTTCGCGGGGTCAGCAAAGCCAATTAGAGGCTGGACTGCGACTTGACGGCGGTCTGGCGCCCAGCGCACCATTGGCAGGCAAACCCGTCCTGGTTCTTCGCCGCTGGGTGCCACTGTCCGAATTTCGTCAAGCGGCCATGGTAGACGGGTTTTTGTCATTTGGGGTAAGGGGGCTGATCATGAGAAAATTCAAAACCGTCACTGCGGCCGGGCTTCTGCTGGCGTCCTTGTTTGGCGCCGGCGCGGCCCAAGCCGATGACATGCTGGGATCCTATGTCGCGCGCATTTCCGATCGGGATCATCAGGCGAGTGACGGCTATGCACTGGAGACTGCGGCGCAGATGGTACGGCAGGACCGCGCCAACTGGCACAAATTCCACCGTCGCGACCGCGATGACGATGGTGATGGCTGGTTCAGGACCAACGACCAGCGCGCCGATTTGCAGCGCATGCTGGAGCGCTCCGGCGCGATGAGCTCCTCGACCAAGCGCGCCATCGTCAATGGCGAGCCGCTGATCCAGGTCGACGTCTACGAAAACAGCGTGCGCGTCAGCATTCTGGAAGACTGACAAACGCAGGAACAGCGCGGTTGACATAGCCTGGACCTGGATCGCCTTTATCTCTGCGGCGCTGGATCGTCGACAGATAAGACAATCGGCTGTTGGCGATGCTGCGCCTTACGGCTTATTTTGACGCCCCGCGACCAGTTCCTCGTAACGCGGATGGTCCCTGATGCCGTCAAAGTCGCCGTCATTGCGGATCAGGTCGATCATATCAGGCGAGACTTGTTGCACATAGTCTTCCAGAAGCCGCATGGCCGCCTCCTTGTTGCCTAGCAAAGAATGGACGCCGGCCGAATTGTACTGGCTGACAATGTCCTGAGGGTCGATCGTCAAGGCACGCGTCATCCAGGAGATCGCCATTTGCGGATCACCGAGATGAGCAAGTGCAACGGCCCCGCGAGACAGGAGCGCTGCATTCTCGGGCTGAAGGGTTGCTGCCCGCTCAACACGCTCGAGGCATAGCGTTGCCCAACTCGTTCTCCGCGGATCGTCCTTGGTGATCATGCCGAGAATGAAAAATGGCGCCAGGTAGTCATCCTGGCGCAATTCCGCCGCCAGCCTGAACTGCTCAACGGCGCTGTCTCGGCGGCCGCGCACCCAGGCAAGATGCCCGGCAAACAGGCGGGCTTCATAGCAAGTGGATTCAGCTGCGACAGCACTGTCGTACGCCAACTGCGCATCGTCATGGCGACCGGTTCGGTAGAGTGCGAAACCCCGCGCCACATGCGCTTCGGCCAGTTCAGGATCAAGGGCCAGAGCTCGATCCGCCATGGAAAGAATCGCTTCCGGGGTTTCCTGTGTCGCATGCCATTCAAGCAGATAGCAGTCACACAGGACCATGCCGGCATAGGCACGGGCGAAATCCGGGGCGAGTTCAGCCGCCTTGGCAAACATCCTGCGCGCGGGCAGCAGGTAGGATTTTGTCCAGTGGCGAGCGAGTTGGCGTGCGTGCCTGTAGTATGTGTAGGCTTCGATATTGTCCGGCTGGGACAGTTGAATGGCGTTCCGTTCCCCAGGAAGGAGTTCGACCTCCAGGTGCCTGACAGTGGTTTCGGTGATTTCGTCTTGAATCAGAAAGATATCGGCGACCTGACGGTCGAAACGTTGCGCCCAGAGTAACTCGCCGGAATCGCCATCAAGGAGCTGTGTTGAAACTCGGACATGCCCGCCTGACAGCCTGACACTCCCTTCAAGCAGGTACCGGACGCCGAGTTCTCGAGCGATGTCGACAGTCGAAGCGACATCTTCGCTGTGGGCCGGTCGCGAATAGCGCGGCAGCACGAAAAGCTTCCTGGTTCGGGCAAGGGCTGTGGAGATGTCCTCTGCGATACCGTCTGCGAACCATTGATGCTCTCGGTCATTTCCCAAGGGCCGAAAGGGTAGTATCGCAATCGAAGGCTTGTACGATTTCGGACTTGAATCCTGCTTCTCAATCCGCTGCTCGTCGACAATGTAGCCACGGCGAGGCACGGTGCGGATCAGACCGTCAGCCTCAGGCCCGAGCCTGCCTCGCACATCCTTCAAGCACTGGCTGAGCGAATCATCGGAAACGACGACTTCGGGCCAGACCGCCGCGATTAGTTCCTCCTTGTCGATCACCCTTCCGGGGTTTTCGACCAGGTAGACCAGAAGCGCTAGCGATTTCGGGCGCAGATCGACATCCTGGCCGCCTCTCAGTAGCCTGCCTTGTCGTATATCGAGCTTATAGCCGGCGAACTCGTAAATCGGCATCAATCACCTCGTGATTGGCGGCGCACCAATCGCGATCCTACCGTTCCGTTCCCAAAATCCAAAGGCGCAGAAGGGATAAAAAGGCGGTCGTCTTCACTCGTTGAGCCGGAAATAATCGAATTCGTGCATTGGAACCGGAGCCATGCCTCGCCCCAGATCCAACCGCTTCGTGCGTTTCCATTTTCGACGGATGCCAATATCCTTCAGTCGCTGTTCATCAAGTCTGTTGAGTTCGCGCAAGGTCGCCTCATCGGTGACGCGCGACTCCTGCTCGGCGTCTGGAGGGGTAGCCGGCTTTCGGACCCATGCCGGAACATGTTGGAGGCCCCGGGTTCCCAAAAATGGAATTCGGGCGGGATAAGGATATATATCGGCCATCGCGCTCTCCCCACAGTTTGTCGAGACAGTGAGAGCTTGGGATACGGCCCATGCGTTGTCCGGATAATGTCCGGAAAATTCCAGGAAATTGAGCTGAAATCTGTCGACAGCTTCCTCGGGAGCGCCCCGCACCGGTTCGATCCGAACTCAAGATCGATGGTCCGACAGAACGTCCGCAACAGGTCCCTGTCGACAGAAACTCAGTGGATTGAAATCAGGCGGCTTCTTCTTCGGACTCGTCGTCTTCGGATTCTTCTTCTTCGGATTTCTCGTCGTCGCCTTCAGCCTTCACGCTGTCATCGGCTTCGTCTTCGTCTTCATCGTCGTCTTCATCTTCGTCGTCACCCGAGAGCGTGGCGGCTTCGTCTTCGTCAGACTCTTCGCCTTCTTCATCTTCATCGTCCGACAGATCTGCCGCTTCGACCGTGGCGGCGGCAGCGTGATCGAGGGCGGTTTCGGAAGCGGATTCAAGCGCCTCGGCGGGAGCCGGGGTTTCTTCTGTCACTTCGATTTCGTGATCGGAATTCATGGAAGCCTCCGTGGGTTGGGGAACATGTCCCTTTTGCCACGGAGAAATCATCGTCATATGACTGTAAGCCGGCTCGAAGGGCCTATCTTCAGAATTTTCAGGCCTCAACCAGCGATCTTCGAGAAGTCCGCGACCTGACCGGTGGCCGCCCGGATGCGGGCGAGGAGCGCCAGGCGGTTGGCGCGCACGGCCTCGTCCTCATCATTCACGAGAACATGCTCAAAGTATGAATCAACGGGTTCGCGCAAAACGCTAAGCGCCAGCAGCGCGCCGGAAAAGTCTTCGTTTTGAATCGCTTCGCCGGCTTGCTTCTCAGCCTGATTCACCGCCGCAAACAGCGATTTCTCAGCGTCCGCGCGAAACAGCGCCGGCTCAACAGTTTTGGCGACCACCGTTTTCTTCTTCTCCTCGGCGGCCAGGATGTTGGCCGCGCGCTTGGTGCCGGCGAGCAGATTCCTGCCGTCCTCGGTGTCGAGGAAAGAACCAAGCGCCTCGACACGGCGGACGATCTGCAGCAGGTCGTCGGACCGAGGTGTGATTACGGCATCGATCAGGTCGTGCCGGGCGCCCTGGTCGCGGAGGTAGACTTTGAGGCGGTCATGGAAGAAGACGAGAAGGTCAGCGATGAATGGCGACAGTGATGCCCCCAATTCCATCATGCGCTGGCCATCGAAAAACTCTCGTTCCTGATCGGCGGAGCCAAAGGTCTCTGAACTTTCGTTGGCCAACCCGCCCTTCAACAACCTGGAGATCAAGCCCGCTTCCGACAACAGCTGGCTTGCCCCCTTGTAGTCGCGAATACGGGAATCGAGCATCGCGACCACACCACGGCTCTCAGCCCCCTCGCCCAGTCGTTCATATGCGGCGAGCGCCGAGGAGACTGCCGCCGCATTGGCGACGCCCAGGGAAAGCGTGATCCTGTTTTCCAGTATGATCCTGACCACACCCAGCGCCGCCCGACGCAGCGCATAGGGATCTTTTGACCCTGTCGGCTTTTCGTCGATAGCCCAGAAACCGACCAGTGTGTCGAGCTTATCGGCAAGCGCGACAGCGACCGAAACCGGATCGGCCGGCACACGGTCGGAAGGGCCTTGCGGCTTGTAGTGTTCTTCCGCCGCCGCGGCGACCGAAGCATGCTCGCCCTGCAGCAGCGCGTATTTGCGGCCCATGGCGCCTTGCAGTTCGGGAAATTCGCCGACGACTTCGGTGGTGAGATCGGCCTTCGCCAGGACAGCGGCGCGGCGCGCCAGCACAGGATCGGCGCCGACGATCGGCGCCAATTCCTCGGCAAGCCGGGCAATCCGCTCCACCCGTTCACCTTGCGTGCCGAGCTTTGCGTGGAAGGTAACGCCGAGATGGTCGAGGCGCGCCATGCGCTGGTCGAGCGGCTTCTTGAGATCGAGTCCGAATTTTTCCGCCGATGCCGCGAGCTGATGGAGGTCCGGCAAATCGCCCTGGTCGGTCGTCCAGAAATAGAGCGCATCGGACAGCCGGGCGCGCACCACCTTGCCGTTGCCGTGGGCGATCTCCTTGCCGCCATCCTTGGCCTCGATGTTGGCGGTGAGGATGAAGCGATTGGAAAGACCCTGGGCAGCACCCTGCGGCCGCGTGACAAAGCATTTCTGGTTGGCGCGGATGGTCAACCGGATCACTTCGGCCGGAATGGCCAGGAAAGCCTCCTCGAACTCGCCCATCAGCACGACCGGCCATTCGACCAGCCCTGAGACTTCCTCCAGCAGCCCTTCGTCCTCGACCAGATCGAGCCCATTGGCGAAGGCGAGATTGCGCGCGTCGGCAAGGATGATCTCCTTGCGCCGATCGGCGTCGAGCACTACCTTGGCCGCCTCCAGCTTTGAGACATAGTCGTCGAAGCGGCGCACCGTTATGGCGCCAGGCGCATGGAAGCGGTGGCCATAGGTGATGTTGCCCGAACGGATGCCGTCGATCTCGAAATCGACCACCACCGGTTCCTCGGTCTCCGGGCCAAAGGTGCAGAGGATCGATTGCAGCGGCCGCACCCAACGCAGTGAGCCGGGCTTGGCCGAGGCCGGCCCCCAACGCATCGATTTCGGCCAGGGGAAGCCGCGGATGATGCCCGGCACCAGCTCGGCAATGATCTCTTCCGATGCCCTGCCCGGCTTCGAGATGTGGGCGACGTAGAAATCGCCCTTCTTCGGGTCGGAATGGACATGCGCCTCGGCGATCGACGAAAGCCCGGCCTTGCGCAGGAAACCCTGGACTGCCTGTTCGGGCGCCGTCGTCGACGGCCCCTTGATCTCCTCGCTTATGTCCTTCGAGCGCGCTGTCAGGCCCCTGATATCGAGCGCCAGACGCCGCGGGGTCCAGTACTCGCGCGCCGCCTCATAGATCAGGCCCGCCTCGACCAGACCATCGGTCAGCATCTTCCTGAGATCACCCGCCGCCTTACGCTGCATGCGGGCGGGGATTTCCTCGGAGCGAAGTTCTAGAAGCAGGTCAGGCATGGATGAGGCTCACGCGGCAAGATGGTCCGCGCGGGGCATAGCAACTCGGCTGGCCGCTGTCACCCTTTCCGGAAATTTTGGCCGCCCTGTCGGGACGAGGCGACCCCGCCCGTCCTTGGATCAAAGATTTCCATGAACCGAACGCAGCGCTGAAGCGACCCACGCTCAGGTAGGGAACTATTGGCTGAACGACCATGAAAACGGCATCCAGACTTCTGCAGATTGTAGCACTCACCGCCTGCTTCACCGCGCAGGCTCACGGTGCCTTCTCGATGCCGGGCGTTCGGCAGGCATTGCGCACGATCGACGGTGCCAGCGGTCAGGGCATGCCTGGCACGGTGGTTTACACTGTATCGCTGGCGGCCAGGCCAGGCATGTCCTGAGATAGCATCGGCGCTGCTGCCCAGGCCAACTGCCGCCGATGAACCTGCCTCACGATCTCCAGAAAGAGGACACACAACACGATGCTGGCGACATCGGCGGCCGCGGTCGCAATTGATGCATTCTTCAGTTCCGGAATCTCCTGCGCCTTCATGGTGAGTTTGAAAGACAGCCGGCCCAACACATTGGCGGCCAGCCAGGCAACCCACCAGCCTGGCAACGATCCCGACGTTTCACTTGATTTCCAGTTCGGCGAGCCGCTGCTCGCTCGCCATATCTCAGCCATCGCCTGATACGGTTTCCACAGATTGGCGATAGGGATGAAGTATCAACCGATCGCCCAGCCTGGCGTGAACTCCATATCCTTGGCGCCCAGCAACCTGGCGTTCTTGTTGGCCAACCTGATCCAGGCGAGAATCATGACTGCCTGCACCAACCACAGGATGAGCTGAACGACCCCGATCGCTCCCTGCCTGAGATCGTTTCGGTCGGCGGCCGCCACGAGATCGTAATTGTAGCTGCCGCTCTCCACGTCGCTGAGCAACCAAAGCTCGGACAGGCCGGACAGGACGGCGATCGCGTCGATCAGAATGCCAAGCCAGAGCAGCCTGACGACCCAGGTCGTGCTGGTCGTAAAATTTCGGAAAATGCCCACGTCAACCACCCCTCGCCGACAAGTGTGTGCAACCTAAGCGGGAATTAACAGACACTCACGCGGAAAAGTTGGACTGCGGCAGTCAGGCCGCCAGTCCGCCAGCCTGCGTCTTCAAAAACGCCTCGCCGCAGGCCTTCGCCAGATTGCGCACCCGCAAGATGTAGCTCTGCCGTTCGGTAACCGAAATCACGCCACGCGCGTCGAGCAGGTTGAAGACATGGCTGGCCTTGATGCACTGGTCGTAGGCCGGGAAGACCATGCGGTGCATTGGCAGATTGTCGTTCGACGCCGGCGCACCGGCATCGAGCAGCGCCTTGCATTCGGCCTCGGCGTCCTCGAAATGGCGCAGCAGCATCGCCGTGTTGGCGTATTCGAAATTGTGGCGCGAATATTCCTGCTCGGCCTGCAGGAAGACATCGCCGTAGGTGACCTTGTCGGCCCCTTCGCGGCCGTTGAAGTTGAGGTCGTAGACATTGTCGACGCCCTGCACATACATGGCCAAGCGCTCCAGCCCATAGGTCAGTTCGCCCGCCACCGGGGCGCACTCAATGCCGCAGACCTGCTGGAAATAGGTGAACTGCGACACTTCCATGCCGTCGCACCAGCACTCCCAGCCCAGCCCCCAGGCGCCCAGCGTCGGGCTTTCCCAGTCGTCCTCGACGAAGCGGATGTCATGCAGCAGCGGATCGACGCCGATCGCCGCCAGCGAGCCGAGATAAAGCTCCTGCAGGTTCGGCGGATTCGGCTTCAGGATCACCTGGTACTGGTAATAATGCTGCAGCCGGTTCGGGTTCTCGCCATAGCGGCCATCCTTGGGGCGGCGCGACGGCTGGACATAGGCGGCGTTCCAGCGTTTTGGCCCGAGCGCGCGCAGCGTCGTCGCCGGATGAAAGGTGCCGGCGCCGACCTCCATGTCGTAGGGCTGCAGGATGACGCAACCATAGTTCGCCCAATAATTGTGCAAGGTCAGGATCAGCCCCTGGAACGAGCGGCTGGGATGCATATGGGCGGGGATTTCAATCGTCGGGATTTCAATCGTCACGGGGGCCTCGGCAGCAAAGGCTAGCTTGCCGGCACGTCCTAGAGACCCGGCGGCGTAGCGTCAAGCAAGGCGCACCGGTGCGGACTAGCGAGCCCGCCGATGATGTTGAAAGCTTTGCGAGCGACTGGCCCATTGCCGGCCATGGGCGCCTGCGGTCTGCTCGTACCGCAAAGTGTCAGGACAACAGGTTCAATCATGCCCAGTTCCACCATCATCCGTCCCATCGCCCGGCAGGATTTCGACCAATGGATGCCGCTGTGGGACGGTTACAATGCATTTTACGGCCGCTCGGGCGAGACGGCGCTGGCAAGCGAGATCACCGCGATGACATGGTCGCGCTTCTTCGATGCCTATGAGCCGATGCATGCGCTGGTTGCCGAGAGCGAGGGACAGCTTTTCGGCCTCGTGCATTACCTCTTTCACCGCAGCACCACGGCGATCTCGCCCAATTGCTACCTGCAGGACCTTTTCACCACAGAGGCCTCGCGCGGCAAAGGCATCGGCCGGGCCCTGATAGAGGGCGTCTACGAGCGTGCCCAGGCCGACGGTTCGGGGCGGGTGTATTGGCTGACGCATGAGACCAATCACACGGCGATGAAGCTCTATGACAAGGTCGGCGAACGCTCCGGGTTCATCGTCTACCGGAAGCTCTTCTGAGGCAGTTTCCAACGCACTGGCCGTGTTCAGTTATGTTGGACGGATGCACGTCCAAACGAAAACGGGGCTCCGAAAAGGAGCCCCGTTTGCATTTCAAGAAACCGATTTCACCCCTTCGGGGCTGGCACCGGCTCGGGCTTGACCTTCGGGGTTTCCTGCGCGGTGTTGGACTCGATGGGCGGCAGGCCCTTCATCAGCTTCTGCTGCAATGTGGCCAGCACATCGGGGTCCGGCTTCAGGTCGCGCGCCTGGTTCCACTGGAAGGTGGCTTCCAGCTTGCGGCCAACACGCCAGTAGGCGTCGCCGAGGTGATCGTTGAGAACCGGATCTTCCGGCTTCAGCGACACCGCGCGTTCCATCTCGCGCACCGCGTCATCGAACCGGCCGAGGCGGAAATAGGCCCAGCCCAGGGAATCGACGATGTAGCCGTCGCTCGGCCTGAGATCGACGGCCTTCTGGATCATCGCCAGGCCTTCCTTGAGGTTCGTATTCATGTCGACCCAGGAATAGCCGAGATAGTTCAGCACCTGCGGCTGGTCGGGGAACAGTTCCAGCGCCTTGCGGAAGCTCGGTTCGGCCTTGGGCCATTCCTTTAGCCGCTCATAGGCGATGCCGCGTTGGTAAAAGATGTTCCAGTTGGCGGCAGTCGGCGTCTTCAGCACCGTGACTGCCTTGTCGTAGAGATTGGCCGCCGAGCGGAAATCATCCTTCGACGAATAGACGCCGCCGAGCGCCAGATAGGCGCGCATGTCGTCGGGATGCGCGTCGACGAAAGCCTTCAGATGGGTGATCGCCTCGTCCTGGCGATTGAGATCGGCAAGGTTGAGGCCGAGTTGCAGGTCCGAAAGCTCTTTCAACGGCGAAGAGTCGGGGATGCGCCGATAGAGCGCGATGGCGCCCTCGCCGTCCTTCAACTGCTCGGAGACGGCCGCGAGCTGAACCAGGGCTGCGTCGCTGTCAGGCTTCAGGGCCAGGGCATACTGCAGGTAAAGCCGTACGAACGGCTCGCCACCGCCGCGATTGAGCGCCGTGGCGAGATTAAGCAGTATCTCCGACGCGCCGTCCGACGGGCCGGCAGCGAAAGGCGCAATCTTGTCACCCTTGCTGATCTTGTCGCGCAAGGCGACGATTTCCAGCTTGCCCGGCGCAAACGCCTCGGCCTGATCGAGCACCGACAGTGCCTTGTCCTTGTCGCCCTTGCGGGCCAGGAACGACGCGTAGGCCTGGGCGTTGCGCATCCAGGTTTCGGGAGCCGAACCACCGGCGGCTGTATCCTGCATCGTCGCGGCGTAGATCGCCTCGGCCTTTTCGGGCATGCCCGACGCGTCGGCAATCAGCGCGCGATGGAAGGACTTGAACAGGCCGAACCAGTCCGGCCCCTGCAACTTGTCGATGGACGCCATCGCATCGCTGGCTTGGCCGGCGCCTTGTTGGGCCCAGCCGGACATGACGCCGGAGATCAGCCGGTCGAGATCGGATTCCAGCGACAGCTTGAGCCAGTACTGAGCCTTGGTGAAATCCTTCTTGTGGAAGGAATCGACCGCCAGCGCCAGGCGCGAGAAGCGCTCGACATCGGGAACTTCCTTGAGCTTGTCGGCATAGACCAGGGATTCGTCGAAGCGCCCTTGAGCGATCAGCGACAGCATCAGGCTCTGCTGCAGTCCGGTGTCGCTCGGATTGAAGGCCAATGCCTGCTTGTAATAGGCGATAGCGCTGTCGAGGTCGTTGTCGCCTTCGGCGATCCGGGCGGCCAGATAGGCACCCGAGAACGACGTGATCTTGACCGGTTCGGCGGTTTGCTTGGCATAGGCCGGCAAAGCCGAGATCGCCATGCCTGTCACAATTGCCAGCCTTGTCAGCCAGCGCGCACGTCCTTGCTGCATCGTATCCCTTTCAGCCAGGCGCCATCTCCGCGTCAGCGGGATTGGCGTAGACTCGATCTTTCCGGGCAAAGCATGGCCTTTTTGGGGTCGCGCTTCAATCCGCCTCGAATTCACAATCCGGGCACCCGATTAACAAACCATGGCGACCAGGGACAGTTTTCCGTTTTCGAGTTCCGGTCATGGCCCCGCGCGGAGCCGATCATATCACAGGTTTGGTCCGCTGGGACTCCGATATCAGCGCTTGCCCGGCAAGGCAGGCCGCTGCACCTGCGTGTCGCGATAGCCGAATGCGTTCACGGCATGGAGGATATTGAAGGCGAGGATTAAGAGCGCCGCTTCGGCTTTCACCGCCCTAAGTCCCCTGGTGAGGAACCTTCCACCGCCCGACATGCGCTTGATCGTCCCGAAGGGGTGCTCAACGGTACATCGTCGGATCGTCATCAGGCTGGGGTCGGCGTAAGTTCTCGCCTCCATTCAGCCCCGCGAGAAATGGAGCGTACGCGGCGAGCCTGCGGGATACGAACTCGGAAAAGAGCCGCACGCGCTTCGTCTTGCGTGCCTCCCCCTGCGTGAGAAGCCAGAGCGTTCCGTACATGTGCAGATCGGTACCCGGCACCCTCACCAGTAGAGGGTCGGCATCGCCAACGAAGCACGGCAGTGTCGTCATGCCGAGCCCTTGCCGTACAGCAACGATCTGCGCCTCGGCGTCCGTGGTCCTGAATGGAACCCCCGTGGCGCGAACCTCACCCTCGCTGGCCCAATCCGGAATTCCATGAATGCTTATGACGATCCAGCGGATGGGATCAGGCGCGCCCGCACGCCAACAGCTCCGGTCCCTTCAGGCCGTGAAGATTGAGCGGCAGGGTTTTGCGGTCGTAGACGACGCGGATCGCGACGTCGGCCTCTCGGTTGGTCAGATTTGCCAGCTCGCCGGACGACAAGATTTCCATCTCGATGTCCGGATGCAGACGCGCGAAATCGGCGAAGTCCGGCATGAGCAGGTGTGTCGCGAGGGGCGGTGCCAGCGTCACCCGCAGAAGCCCGCGCACGCTCTGGTCGCGCCCGAAGACGCGCGTCTCCAGCAGGTGCGACGACGCTTCCATCTGGTCCGCAAACTCGAGGACCTCCTCGCCCGCAGCCGTCAGGCGGTAGCCCGAAGGCAGCTTTTCGAACATGTGCACCCCGAGGCGTTCCTCGAGCTGGGCGATGCGTCGCAGCACGGTCGAGTGGTTCACACCGAGGCGCTCGGCGGCAGCCCGCACCGAGCCTCCACGCGCGACGGCAAGAAAGTAGCGAACGTCATCCCAGTCGATCATGGTGCAATCTCGCACCGCGCGGTGCGCCTTCCAAAGCCCACATCTACCACATCGAACAGCATCTCGTTTGCGGGTAGCACGGCGATGATCATAACCCCTGCCGACAAGCGCGGCCCAATCCTGAATGGCGGACACCGGTCGTCGCGGCTGGCGTCCGTCGTCCAGCCGGATCGATTTTGCACCACCGATGTGCGCGTTTCCGCACTCAAAGCCTAACCCTGGCAGACTTATTTCGAGGCTCTCGGGGTTCTTCCCGAACGACCAAAGGCAGAGCCTGAAAGGAAAAAACGTGGGAAAGCTGGACGGTAAGGTTGCGGTCATCACGGGCGGATCGAGCGGCATGGCGCTGGCGAGCGCCAAGCGGTTCGTTGAAGAAGGCGCCTATGTTTTCATTACGGGCCGAGGGCAGGAGGCGCTCGACGAGGCGGTCAAGCTGATTGGCCGGAACGCGACCGGCGTGCGCGGCGACGCGGCCAATCTCGACGACCTCGACCGTCTGTTCGACATGGTCAAGCGAGAGAAGGGCAAGATCGATGTCCTGTACGCGAGCGCCGGCATGGGCGAAGCCGTCCCACTGGGCGAGATTACCGAGCAGCATTTCGATGCGGCCTTCGGCCTGAATACGCGCGGCACGCTGTTTACGGTTCAGAAAGCGTTGCAGCTGTTCAACGATGGCGGATCGATCTTCATGACCGGGTCAGTTGCTTCGGTGAAAGGTTTTCCTGGTTACGGCGTGTATGCGGCGAGCAAGGCGGCGTTGCGCTCATTCGCACGCACCTGGCTCAACGAACTGAAGGGCAGGAATATCCGGGTGAACGTGCTGAGCCCGGGGCCGATCGCCACACCGATGCAGGACCAAGTTCTCACGGAGGAGGCGAAGCGGATGTTCGAATCTCTGATCCCGCGGGGAAAGATGGGGCGTCCTGAGGAAATTGCGGCGGTCGCGCTGTTTCTTGCTTCAGACGATTCAAGCTTCGTGAATGGGGTGGAGTTGTCTGTCGACGGCGGCTTCTCGGCCATCTGAAATCGCGCCCGATCGCCGGAAGTGGTTGACCGTCCGGGCGCGCCGAAGTCGTCACGGCAGGACGACTACGCGTCAATTCAGGAATTCGAACCGATGTCACGCATCGCTTGCGGTGGCGGTCCGAAGATCTCGCGAAGGTCGCCATGCGGCGAAACGGATAACCCAGCGCAGTCGAAGGCCGGGGTAATCAGTATCGACACCGATAGGAGAAGCATTATGAGCTACGCGATTGTAGGATTCGGTAAGATAGGCCAGGCCCTCGCCTACGCCTTCGCCCGTAAAAACATCGACGTGACCGTCGCGAGCCGCCGGCCGCCCGAGGCGTTGGCGCCGCAGGCTCGGGCGATTGGACCCACGGTCGTCGCCAAGTCGCTGCGGGATGCACTCGAGGCCGACACAATCATCTTGGCGGTCCCGTTCGGGGAACATCGCGAGGTTGCGAAGGCCCTGCCGAGTTGGAAAGGCAAGACGGTCATCGACGCGATGAACGCGTTGGTTCCTCTTGAGGAGCTGGACGGCCTCCCGTCCTCCGCCTTCGTTGCGAAGTCGTTCACCGGCGCTAAGTTCGTGAAAGGTTTCAATCACCTCGTTGCGGCCACCCTGGCCGCCGATCCGATCGTCGAGGGCGGCCACCGGGTGGTCTTCCTGTCGAGCGACGACGAGGACGCGATCGCTCCCGTGGCGGATTTGGCCAAACAACTGGGGTTCGCACCCGTCAAGCTGGGAAAGCTCAACGAGGGTGGCGCGTTGGTGCACGCACGCGGCCGCGCTTGGGGCCAGCTGATCTTCCAGGACCTGTTCAAGAAGGAGCAGTAACGGATTTACTGTCCACTGTCAGAGGTGCTGCTTGCCCGGGCCCCGCCATGAGAGTCCACGCGGGCTAAGTCATAACCCGAGGTCCGGAAGTGGCGAGGGCTTCGACGTCCCCTTTCCACCCCCAAAGCGAATTTCAGGAGGTCGGCTCACCAGACAGCGGCCGTGGCGGTGCCATCTCCTGATCAGGTTTTTTGCAGAGCAGAGCCTGCCCCGAAACGCCAGCCGCTCAGTTCACCCGGCTGATGCAGAAATCGATGACGTCGATCAGCGCCGATTTCTGCGGCGTCGCTTCCAGCGGCGCCAGCGCGTCGCGGGCGATCTCGCCGAAATGGCGGGCACGCCCGATCGTGTCGGCGATCGCGCCGTGGCGGGTCATCAGGCCGATCGCCTTTTCCAGGCCGGCGTCATCGACGACATTGTCCTCGATGGCGCGCTTCCAGAAGGTGCGCTCGGCCTTGGTGCCGCGCCGGTAGGCGAGGATAACCGGCAAGGTCACCTTGCCCTCGCGGAAGTCGTCGCCGACATTCTTGCCCAGATCCTTGCTGGTGCCGCCATAGTCCAGCGCATCGTCGATCAACTGGAAGGCAAGGCCGAGGTTCATGCCGTAGGAGCGCAGTGCGGCACGGTCGTTGCGTGTCGCCTGGGCAATGACCGGGCCGACCTCGGCAGCGGCCGAAAACAGCGCCGCGGTCTTGGCCTTGATGACGGCGAAATGCTCGTCCTCGGTGGTATCGAGGTTCTTGGCGGCGGCGAGCTGCATGACCTCGCCCTCGGCGATGATCGAGGCCGCACTCGACAGGATGTCGAGCGCTTCGAGCGAGCCGACATCGACCATCATGCGGAAGGCCTGGCCGAGCAGGAAGTCGCCGACCAGGACGCTCGCCTGGTTGCCCCAGATCATGCGCGCGGTCTTCTTGCCGCGCCGCATACCGCTTTCGTCGACGACATCGTCGTGGAGAAGCGTTGCCGTGTGCATGAATTCGACCGCCGTTGCGAGCTTGACGTGGCCCTCGCCGGCATAGCCGAACATCTGCGCGGCAGCGAGCGTCAGCATCGGCCGCAGCCGCTTGCCGCCGGACGAGATCAGATGGTTGGCCACTTCCGGAATCATCTCGACGTCGGAGCCGGCCTTGGACAGGATCAATTCGTTGACGCGACCCATGTCGGCGGCCGTCAGATCGATCAAATCCTTGATGGAGGCGGCTTCCCGCTTCCCGTTTTCGATGTTGAGAACGACACCCACGACAATCACTCCCGTCTTGGTATAACGCGTGCGACGGCACCCTTGGTCCCTGCAGGGACTCTAGGGCGCTAGACACGGCCACGGCAAGTGGCGAATTGGCGCGGCGGCGATGACAGCCTGTCAACCCTGCCGAAAGAGCAGTTCTGCTTTGGTGACGGAAATCCGCCTGCCCGTTTACATATGCGCCGCAAACTGAGAGTTTCGCCCGATGATAGAGCTCATTCGCACCAACGACGCCGTCATCATCTCCTTTGTCGAATCGCTGATGCGCGATGCCGGCATCGGCTGCTTCGTCGCCGACCAGAACATGAGCGTGCTCGACGGCTCGCTCGGCATCCTGCCGCGACGCATCATGGTCGATGCCGACCAGGCCGACGCGGCACGGCGCATCCTGACGGATGCCGGCATCGCTAACGAGATCCGCGGGAAATAATGTCCGCCGCGCCAGCCACCCTTGCCCCGGACACGCCGACCCATACGGTCGATGCCTTCCATCGCGGCCGGTTCTGGCTCGTGCAGCCCAAGCAAGGCGGACATCGCGCCGGCATGGATGCCATGATGCTGGCGGCGTCCGTGCCATCCTCCTTTGGCGGACGTCTCGCCGATTTCGGCGCCGGAGCCGGGGCCGCCGGCCTGGCGGTGCTGTCGCGCTGCCCAACGGCCGCTGCCGTGCTCGTCGAACGGGCGCCGGAAATGGCTGCCTTCGCCGCGGCAACGCTTGCCCATCCCGGCAATGCCCATCTCAGTGACCGTGCCTCTGTGCTCATCGCCGATGTCACCGTATCGGGACGGGCGCGGGCGGCGGCCGGCCTCGCCGACAACGACTTCGACTTCGTCATCATGAACCCGCCCTTCAACGCCGCACGGGACCGCGCCACGCCCGATCGCCTGAGAAAGGAAGCCCACGTCACGGAGGACGGACTGTTCGAGAGCTGGATCCGAAGTGCTGCCGCCGTAGTCAGGCCGCGCGGCGGCCTCGCAGTCATCGCCCGGCCCGAGCAGCTCGGCGCCATTCTCGATGCGCTCTCCGGCCGCTTCGGCGATGCCGAGATCCTCGCTGTCCATCCCCGCCCCGACGCGGCGGCGATCCGCATCGTCGTCAGGGCTGCGCTCGGGGCGCGGGGGAAGCTCGCCATTCGCCCTCCCCTGATGCTTCATTCGCAATCGGGCGACGACCCTGATGAGCGCAGCGAAATGATGGCCAACGGCCTCGCCTCGCTGTTCGGAGATTGAGCTATTCGTACCGGCCACATTGCCGTTGGCCGGGAAGTTCCTACATGCGTGCAACCTATCGACCGGAGACCGCGCCCTCGTGAAACGACTTATCAACCGCCTGCTGCCGAAGTCCTGGCGCTCCACCGTCGTCACCATTCCGGTCATCCGGCTGCACGGCACCATCATGCCCGGGGGTGGCCAGTTCCGGCCGAGTCTGTCGCTGGCCTCGACCGCCGGCCTCATCGAGAAGGCGTTTTCCTACGACGCGCCGGCGGTCGCCATCTCGATCAATTCGCCAGGCGGCTCGCCGGTGCAATCGCGGCTGATCTTCAAGCGTATCCGCGACCTGGCGAGCGAAAAGAACAAGAAAGTGCTGGTCTTCGTCGAGGACGTCGCGGCATCGGGCGGCTACATGATCGCGGTTGCCGGCGACGAGATCTTCGCCGATCCGTCCTCCATCGTCGGTTCGATCGGTGTGGTCTCGGCCTCGTTCGGCTTCCCGGAACTGATGAAGAAGATCGGCGTCGAGCGCCGTGTCCACACCGCCGGCCAGAACAAGGCCGTGCTCGATCCGTTCAAGCCGGAGAAGAAGGAAGACGTCGAGCGCCTGAAAGCGCTGCAACTCGAGGTGCACGGCACGTTCATCGGCCTCGTCAAGGAAAGGCGCGGCACGAAGCTGAAGAACGATCCGGACCTGTTCACCGGTCTGTTCTGGACCGGCATGAAGGGTCTCGAACTCGGCCTGGTCGATGCACTCGGCGACATGCGCACGGTGCTGAAGACCCGTTTCGGACCGAAGACCCAGCTCAGGCTGGTAACGGCGCCGCGCGGTTTCCTCAGCCGGTTCGGCCTGTTCGGCTCGAGCAAGGGCTTCTCAGTGCCCGATATCGCCGCGGCAGCCGCCAGCGGCGTGATCGATGCGGCGGAAGAGCGCGCGTTGTGGGCACGGTTCGGGCTTTGAAAAACCCGCAAAACCGTCTAGCATGAGGGCTTAAAGCGCGTCACGTTGAAACGGATCGCGCTTTAAGTCTTTGTTTTTATGCATGTCGTTGTCCCAGGGCTAATTTTGGGCGACATGCATTGACCGACCCGACCGGCCGCCGCCCAGCGTGGGAGGAGTTTTGACATGCCGCAGATCATTTTCTTCACCGTCGTTGGCGTCGCCGCCTATTTCGGCTACCGCACCTTCATCCGGGAAGCCGAGCGCGTGACCGCCAAGGTGCGGCGCACCGAAAAGCAGGCGGCCAACGGCGCCATGGGTACGCTGGTCAAGGATCCGAAGACCGGCGAGTACCGGCTGGCCAAGGACTGAGCATCATCCCGCATACGACTGACGCCGTGGACACCGAAATCGGGTCGCGCATCTGGCATGCGCACGCCAAGATCAATCTGGCGCTGCATGTCACCGGCAGGCGCCCCGACGGCTATCACCTGATCGAAAGCCTGGCGGTGTTCACGCGTTTTGGCGATCGGGTCGAGATCGCGCTCTCCGACAGCGATGATTTTGCCGTGACTGGCCGCTACGCGCAGGCCGTTCCCTTTGACGCCAGCAATCTCGTGCTCAGGGCCCGCGATGCGCTGCGAAGAGAGGCTGGGGCCAAGAAAACCCCGCCGGTCGCCATCCGGCTCGAAAAGAACCTGCCGGTTGCCTCCGGCGTCGGCGGCGGCTCGAGCGACGCGGCAGCCGTGCTGCGCGGGCTGGCGGAGACATGGGCCCTGAACATGGACAGCACCGAGCTGGCGCGGATCGGCCTTTCGCTTGGCGCCGATGTGCCGATGTGCCTGGCGGCCAAGCCGCTGGTCGCGCGTGGCATCGGAGACGAGCTGTCGATGGTGCCCGATTTTTCGGCGCTGGGGCTGGTGCTGGTCAATCCCGGAACGGCCGTCTCGACCGCCGAGGTGTTCGCAGCGCTGTCCCGTCGCGACAATGCGCCACTGCCGCCTTTACCGCGCAGCATCGATTTCCATAGCCTGCGCAACTGGCTGGAGATCACCCGCAATGATCTTGAGCCTGCGGCGCTGGCGATGCAGCCCGCCATCGGCAGAGCGCTTTCCTGGCTTAACAAGGCAGGATCGGGATTCTCCCGGATGTCCGGATCCGGCGCGACATGCTTCGGCCTGTTCGAGACCGGCAATGTCGCCAAGCGCGCCGCAGCCGACATCCGCAGCCGCCAGCCCGACTGGTTCGTCGCCGCGACGCGCAGCATGACATCGGAGGCTGACTGAGATGGCTAGGATTGACGAGAGCCGGCCTTTCATTCCGATCCGCATCGCGGTGCTGACCGTCTCGGACACACGCAGCCTCGCCGACGACAAATCCGGCCAGACACTGGCCGACCGCATCACTGAAGCCGGCCACGTCCTCGCCGCCCGCGATATCGTCACCGATGACCGCGAAAAAATCCGCGACAAGGTGCTCGGCTGGTCGCAGGATGCGGCGATCGACGTCGTCATCACCACTGGCGGCACCGGGTTCACCGGCCGCGACGTGACGCCGGAAGCGCTGGAGCCGATCTTCGAAAAGCGCATGGACGGCTTTTCGGAAGTCTTCCACCGCATCTCCTACGACAAGATCGGCACCTCGACGATCCAGAGCCGGGCGACCGGCGGCGTCGTCAACGCCACCTTCGTCTTCGTGCTGCCGGGCTCGCCCGGAGCCTGCAGGGACGCCTGGGACGGCATCCTCAAGGCGCAGCTCGACTACCGGCACATGCCCTGCAACTTCGTCGAGATCATGCCTCGCCTGGACGAGCATCTGCGGCGCGGTTGAGGCCAAACAGCAGGCAATTCAAGCGCGCGACCTCGGTTTCGCCCAGCAGAACACCGCTTGCGCCTTCGAAGTGTTATTCGCCGCGCGCTGGATGCCTGTCGAGATGAGCTGGGATCGTTCCCTTTTCAGCGGATGACCGGCTCGCCATGAAAGCGCCGGCGTGAGGGCGGCGATACGCCGAAGCCGACTTCCATCATCAGCCGCGGCGTGCGCGCCGGCACCGTGCCCATATGGAAGCCAAACGGATCCTCGACGAAGCCGAGACCGGCTTCACCGGTCAGCGTCACGGGGCTGTGCTCGCCATAGACATCCAGAACCTCTTGTGCGGGATGGCCGACCAGCAAAGTGAGCTGATGCTTGAGGCTGCGGCGCTTGTGACTGCCGCGGACATAGACATGCGGGCCGGTGTCGGCGTCGACCGGCTTGAGATAGAAGAAGAATTTCAGCATGCGCCAGTCGTCGAGGTCGAAATGATACTTGCCGAGCGAGGCAAGGTTCTTGTCGGCGTCCGAAGCCTCACCCGTCGGAAAACTCCACCAGACGCGCGTGGTGATGAGTTTTGCCTGGCCGCCGAGATAGTGCGCCGCAATATCCAGAAGCAGCGGATCGCGCTGGATGGCGAGTGCCGCCCGGCAGTCGAGGATGCGCTCGAAAAAATGTCCGCTGAGCAGTGAGCGACCCATGCGTTTCTCGGCCTCGGCATGTTCACTCGGCATGAATTCGAGACGGCGGTCGAAATTGCCGAAGCAAGGCGTTCGCTGGGCGAAACTGGCGATCTCTTCATGAATCGCCGGCGGCAGCACCAGGCCCGAAAACAGCCCGTCGGAGCGCAGCGCTTCGACCACGGCTTCGCGGTCGACGCCGGCAAACATCGTATCCCCCGAATTTTGGGCCGGACGAGCGCGTTTTGCGCCCAGCCAATGTATCCGGCGTCCCGGCATTGTGCGCGCCAGCACGAACATCGGCAGCCAGGCAGGGTTTTCGCGCAGGTCCGTCAGATAGGTCGGAATGCGCACGGCGATGCGGCGCAGCAGACTGCCGTTGCGCGCAATGGCCTCGAGACTGGCAGCGCCGGATTTGTCGGGGGTTGAAAGCTTCATCGGGTCCTCGGCTATGAGCGTGGCGCCGATGCCGCATCGGTGCTCATCACTCGGCATGACCCAAACCCAATCCACCCGTCTGAACGGGAAACTAACCTCGCGTCAGATTTTGTGCAATGCACAATGAAGAGAGCAGCCGCAAAAAAATCACTCCGGGGAGCGCTGCTTCGGCGGCGCCACCCAGATTTCGGCATCGAGCCGCTTTGCCGCGAGGCCGCGTGCGATGGCCTCGGCGCTGCCGGCCCGCTTCGACGCTGCCGCGGCCTGAAGCTTGCCGATCAGCAATCCATCGGCCAAGGCGCGGTTTCCCGAAAACACCCGGGCCAGGAACGGTGTGCGGCTGCCCCGCGCCCGCGAGAAGCGTGCCGCCATGGTCTGCCTGGCCGTGTGGGCAACGACCGCATCGATCCAGCCATCCATCAGCCGCGAGCCCGGCTCCAGGAGCAGCAGCCAGTCACCCTTGGCTTGGCGGATGCCGGCAGCGATACCGCCAGTCACGTAGTGACAGCCGGCATGCTCGGCAACACGATGCGTCTGGTCGGTGGAACCCGTGTCACAGACGATGACGTCACGCACCACGCCCTCGACCGCGCCGCCAATCAGCGAGGCGAGCGTGCGGGCGAGGCCCTCCTCGTCATTGCGGGTTTCAATCAGGACACTGAGCATCACTAGCCGAATAGCGGAAAGCCGAACGCAGCGCCAGTTTTTGCAATGCACCATAGAAAGTTCTTGCTTTGTTCTCATCGACGAAATAGGAATAATTTCATGAACAGAGCGATTCGACACAACATGGACAGTCCCTGGGAGCGGGCGAAGATGGAACAGATCGTGCGCGCCGACATTGCAGCTTTCGGAGCAGGAAGAGCCGAGATGGCCAATGCGATGATCGAGCAGAGTGGCGTGCGTGTCCGTCCGGACCGCAATCGCGGCAGGTCGGCGGGCATCAATCCATCCGGCCGCTTCGAGCCGGTCAGCCGGCATGTCTTCGATGATGGCTGGAATTCGCTGGAGGAACTGCCGCCCTTCAAGACCGAGGTGCAGGTCGAGAAGCCGCGCACCATCATCACTCGCAACGAATCGCCCGACATCTCCTTCGACCGGTCGATCAATCCCTATCGTGGTTGCGAACATGGCTGCGTCTATTGCTTTGCCCGGCCGACGCACAGTTTCATGGGCCTGTCGCCGGGTCTCGATTTCGAATCGAAGCTGTTCGCCAAGCCGGACGCGGCGCGATTGCTCGACAAGGAACTGTCGAAGGACGGCTACCAGCCGCGCACCATCGCCATCGGCACCAACACCGATCCCTACCAGCCGATCGAGAAGCAATATCGGATCATGCGTGAGATCCTCGAAGTGCTTGAAGCGCGCGGGCATCCGGTCGGCATCGTCACCAAGTCCGCTTTGGTGACGCGCGACATCGATATCCTGTCGCGCATGGCCGAGCGCGGGCTGGCCAAGGTGGCGCTGTCGGTGACGACGCTCGATCGCATGCTGGCCAGAACGATGGAGCCCCGCGCCTCGACGCCGACCAAGCGGTTGGAGGCGATCCGACAGCTTTCGGATGCCGGCATTCCGGCCTCGGTCATGGTGGCGCCGATCATCCCCGGCCTGACCGACCAGGAGATGGAACGCATCCTCGATTCGGCACGCGCCGCCGGTGCGCGCGAAGCGGGCTATGTCGTGCTGCGCCTGCCGCTGGAGGTCAGTCCGATCTTCAAGGACTGGCTGCTGCGCCACTATCCCGACCGTTACCGCCACGTGATGTCGCTGATCCGCTCGATGCGGGACGGCAAGGACTACGATTCGGAGTGGGGCAAGCGCATGAAGGGTGCTGGTCCCTACGCCTGGCAGATCGGCCGGCGCTTCGAGATCACCGCCAAGCGGCTCGGCCTCAACGTCGAACGGCGCACGCTTCGGACCGATCAGTTCGTGGCCGGCGGCAAGGACCAGGTGCAGCTGACCTTGCTTTGAAAAGACAATTCCCCGCGGCGGTTTGACCTGTCGCGGCACAGGAATCCCGTCTGGCCTGCCCCGGCCTGCAGACGGTGCCCTCCCGGTCCGGCGCCCCACCCGACCCGGAGGGACTTGCGGAGAATCGGAGCCGATGCGAACCTCGTCGCAACATGGCTCGCGCGCGTTCCGATTCTCCGCTTCTCTTTGAGATCATCGAGAAACCCGATTTCTCCTTCGAGACGAAGGCGATGGCCGATGGCCTGTGGCCGGTGGCGGGCATGGACGAGGCCGGCCGCGGTCCGCTGGCCGGGCCGGTGGTCGCGGCGGCGGTGGTGCTCGACCCCGCCAACATTCCAGACGGGCTCGACGATTCCAAACGTCTCAGCCATCTGCAACGCGAAGCGCTGTTCGTGCGAATTCTTGGCTCGGCGCTGGGCGTTTCGATGGCGTCCATCAGCGCCGAGGGCATCGACGGCAGCAACATCCTAAAGGCCAGCCTGGAAGCGATGCGCCGCGCCCTGGTCGGGCTGTCGGTCCAACCGAAACTCGCGCTCGCCGACGGGCGCGACGTGCCGCCAGGGTTGCCCTGCGTGGGGCGCGCGCTGATCAAGGGCGACCAGCGCTCGCAATCGATCGCCGCTGCCTCGATCGTCGCCAAGGTGATGCGCGACCGCATGATGTGCGGCTGCGGCAACCATCACGAGCGCTACGGGTTCGAGGTCCACATGGGGTACGCCACGGCCCGCCATCGCACGGCGATCGAAGCGCATGGGCCGGTGGCGCGGCTGCACCGCGTGTCCTTCGCGCCGTTCAGGCTTGGCGGGACGGAAGTGGCGGAAGACGAGAGCCTCGCCGGCCTGGATTGAGCGGATAGTTTTCCACAACAAAAAGCCGCCAGGTTTCCCGGGCGGCTTTGATCTTTGCTCTGTGTTACAGGCTCAGTTGAGCTTGGACTTCACATCCGCCAGCGATGCCTTGAAGAGGTCGGCGCCGGCCTTGGCGTCCATCTTGCCGGCGAGCAGCGCACGCGCAGCCTCGACGGCGATGTCGACGGCGCTGGCGCGGACTTCGCTGATGGCGTCTCGCTCGGCCTGACCGATCTTCTGTTCGGCAAGCGCGGTGCGCCTGGCGACATAGTCCTCGGTCTTCTTGTGCGCTTCCGCAGCGAGCATGTCGGCTTCGCGCTTGGCGGCCGCAACGATGTCGGCGGCCTCCTGCTCGGCTTCCTTGCGCTTGCGCTGGTACTGGCCGAGCAGCTGCTGGGCCTCCTCGCGCAACCGGCGCGCTTCATCCAGCTCGTTGCTGATCCTGGCGGCGCGGGCGTCGAGCGCCTTGGCGATCATGCCAGGCACCTTGATGTAAACGGCAACGCCGAGGAAGATGATGAGGGCTATCGTTGCCCAGAGCGTCGCGAGAGATGTGTAATCCATGATGCGCTCCTCACCGGGCCACGGATTTGACCGCGGCCGCGATCTCGGCCTTGCTGGCCTTGCCGCCGACCAGTGCCTCGACGATCGCCGAAGCGGTGTCCTCGGCAATGCTGCCGACTTCCTTCATGGCATTGGCCTTGATGGAAGAAATGCGGGCTTCGGCCTCGCCAAGCTTCTCGTCGAGGGCCGCCTCGACCTTCTTGCGTGCGGTCTCGGCTTCGGCCTTGGCCGCATCGCCGGCCTGCTGGCCGATCGCGTTGGCCTTGGTCTTGGCTTCCGCCAGTTCCTGCTCGTAGGCAGCAACGGCAGCGTCGGCCTCGCCCTTCAACTTGCTCGCCTGGTCGAGGTCCTGGGTGATCCGGTCGTTGCGGACCTCGATGATGCCCCCGACGCGCGGCATCACAACCCGCTTCAGGAAGAGGTAGAACAGCCCGAAAGTGATCGCCAGCCACAGAAGCTGCGACGGGAACGTCGCAGGATCGAATGGTGGAAACGTGCCGTGCGCTTCGGCAGGCACGCTGGTGCCGGAATGCGTGTCGCCTTCCGTCGCAGCGTGGCTGGTGTCGGCTGCAGGTGCGGACTCTTGCGCGAAGGCAGATGTCACGAACATGGACTATCCCCGAAATTCAAGCCTGCCGCTCGCGCGGCCGGCCTGTCCAATCTTCCCAACGCTTAGCTCAGCCGAACAGGGCCAGAAGCGCGATGAGAAGCGAGAAAATGCCCAGAGCTTCGGTCACGGCGAAGCCGAAGATCAGACGGCCGAACTGGCCATCAGCAGCCGACGGGTTGCGCAGAGCGCCCGCCAGGTAGCTGCCGAAGATGTTGCCGAGGCCAATGCCCGCGCCACCCATGCCCAGGCAAGCGATGCCGGCGCCGATGTACTTTGCTGCTTCTGCGTCCATTTGTTCAACTCCTTTGGATCTAAAATTCCGTTGCGATTCAATCCGGCGCCAATGTTGGAAACTCTTGGGCCGGAAACTCTTGCTCAGTGCCCGGGGTGCAGGGCGTCGTTCAGGTACATGCAGGTCAACACCGCAAAGACGTAGGCCTGCAGGAAAGCGACCAGCAGTTCCAGTGCGGTCAGCGCCACCGCCATTGCCAGCGGCAGGACCGAGCCCGCCACACCGACCGCGCCCAGCGCGCTCAGGCTGACGACAAATCCAGAAAACACCTTCAGCGTGATGTGGCCGGCGAGCATGTTAGCGAACAGACGAACCGAGAGGCTGACCGGACGCGACACGAAGGAGATCACCTCGATCAGCACCACCAGCGGCAGCAGGAACACCGGCACGCCATGCGGCACGAACAGTTTCAGGAAGCCGAGACCGTGCTTCATGAAACCGTAGACGACCACGGTTCCGATCACCAGGGCGGCGAGGCCGAAGGTGACGATGATATGGCTGGTGACGGTGAAGAAATACGGGAACAGGCCAAGCAGATTGGCGACCAGCACGAACATGAACAGCGAGAACACGAACGGGAAGAACTTCATGCCCTGCGTGCCGGCGGCATCGCGCAACATGTTGCCGACGAACTCATAGGCCATCTCGGAGACCGACTGAAGCCGGCCAGGAACCAGGCTGCGGCTCGAGGTGGTGAGAAACAGAAATGCCGCCGCAACGACCACGGTTGCGACCATGAACAGCGCAGAATTGGTGAAAGACAGGTCGTAGCCGCCGATCTCGATCGGTATCAGCTTGTTGATATGGAACTGGTGGATCGGATCGACCTTGTCAGCTGCCACGTTCAAACCCCGTCAATGCCGCGTACGGCCTCGTTACGATTACCGCACATGAAGGGCGGTCATTTCCTGTCGTCCTGGTCACGGCGCGATTTATCGCCCTGTCCGAATTCTGCCACAACGCCCGCGGAACGCATGACATTGAGCACGCCGGCACCAAAGCCCAGCAGCAGAAACACGATCAGACCCCATGGCGATGTCCCCGCCAAACGGTCGATGATCCAGCCGATGCCGGCACCCACCACGACCCCGGCGATGAACTCGCTGGAGAGTTTGAGCGCCTGGCCATATCCGGCCACACTGCCCGCTTTCGCGTCGTCTTTCCCCTCGAGCCGGTCCGGCCGCCTTGTCGCAAGCGATGCTTCAAGGTCACGCCGGCGGCGCTCAAGTTCCTCGTCGCGGATTTCGGCTCCATGCTGCTTGCCGCGGCCGGTTTCTCCGGTTCCGTCTGGCCTGTTTTTATCGGCCATCGCAACCCCCCTGCCCGGTCAGACCGTCACCGTCCGTCCGCTTCTAAAGTCGCCGGCAACATAGTTAGAGGGTTTGCGCCAGTCAAGCCACGGGCGGAAGTTCATTGTCATGTATTTTAGGCAACAAAATCAATTGGTTATAAAGGTGCGACATCGTGCCCGCCACGGCGACGGGGATGCGCTGCACGAATCCCCCCGGCATTGGCTGTTCGATCGGCTGCACGCAGCGCGAAAAGATCGGTGACTGTGCGGTGCTCAGCTCCAGCCGCCGCCATAGGTGCGGTAGAAGATATGCAGGCCGATCTTGGTCATCTTCTGCATCGTGCGCGCCCAGCCGGGATGGACATATTGGGCGTAGTAGTGGGTCGACGATCCGACTTCGGGGATAAAGATCTTGCCGGCGGTGACGGCCATGGCGATATCCTGCGCTGTCTTGTAGGCGGCGGGACTGTCGATGCGCTTCCTCCTGCCGTCGCAAGCGAAGGAGAACTGGCAGCGGTTGAACCAGCTGTCGTTCTGGTAGACGACGCCGCAGATCGAATTGGGATAGGCCGGGTTGCGGACGCGATTGAGGATAACCTGGGCGACGGCGGCCTGGCCGCGCACGGATTCGCTTCTCGCCTCGAAATAGATGCCGTTGGCAAGGCATGCCTGCTCCTTCTTGGAGAAGACACTCGCCGGCAGCGGGTTCTGGATCCACGAGTGGTCGCCCTTGACCATCGGCGGGATGAAGCGGCCGTCATTGGGCTGCTCGTCCTGAAGCAGGGCTTCGAAGGGCGACGCCTTGGCATAGTCGGGCTCGGCCTGCGCATAGGCGGTCGCCAGCACATCGGGATGATCATTGTTGACCAGCGCGGCAAGCATGGCCGGCACGCCGGGGTCCGGCTTCTTGTCCTCACGCGCATGGAAGGCCGCGGCGATCTGGATTTCCTTGCCTTTGATCTGCGGTTTGGCAAAAGCCATCTTCAGGCCGCTGTCCATGCTGGGCCGCAGCAAGGAGGAGGTGCGCTCGAAGATCGAGCCGGCATTGAAATTCTTCGGCGGCGCGACGGGAGAAACCTGGACGATGCGGCCTTTCTTGTCGGCGCGCACGATGCGATCCTCGTCGGGCGTGCCGCTGACCTTGCCGCCCTTGCCACGAAACGACACGTTGCCGACGCCGGCCAGATGGACGCCCGATCCGGAGATGGAGCCGGTGACGTCGGAATCGACAAAGGGCATCTCGGCCGCATGGGTCGAGCCGGCGACGGATTTCTCGACATAGGAATTCCAGCGGGTGTTCGACGCTTCGAGGCCGGAGACAAAGCTGGTCATGTCCTGGTAGGCGGCGATGGTCGGAAAGCCGATCCAGATGCCGAGACCGATGACGAACGGGGTCAGAAAGCCACGTTTTTTCTCACCGGCGGCGGCCGCAAGCCGCTTCAACACACGTCGATGCACGGAACTCTCTCCAGGAACGCGACTGACCCCACTGGAGAGCAAAATGATGCATTAACCTTGATGGGACGTTAACAGGTTCGATCGGATCTTGTCAGTCGGCTCAAGGTCGTGGTTCCGAACTCGGGCGATTTCGCGGCCGGCATGCGAAGTCAGGCCGGCCGCAGGAAGATCGGCCAGGCGATCAGCGCGCAGATGGCGGCGGAAAGCCAGACGCCCGTCCATGATCCGACAACCAGAAGCCCGGGGATGGCGATCGGCACCAGGAAGAAGGCGACGAAGACAAAGCTGTTGGCCAGACCGAGCGCCGTCCCGGCATTGCTGGCGCCGGCAAGCGTGGCAAGCTCGGTATAGGCAACGCCGTGCCATGCTGAAACACAGATGCCGGCAACGATCAGCGCGGCAGCGATCGTTGTCGCGAGCACCGGCTGCCAGCCGGGAATGGTGGCCGCGACAAACACAAGCAGCGTGAGGGTGGCAAAGGCGGCTGCGCTCAGCATGCTGAAAAAGCGCAGGAACGATCGGCGATTGCCGTGACGGTCGGTGAAACGGCCGCTCCAGACGCGCATGACCATGGCGCCGACCTGCACGGCTGCCAGGCTGGCGCTGATCACAACCGTTCCCATGCCGCCGAAATCATGCAGGAAGACGGAAGCGAAGGTGAGCACCGCTACTTGCGGGATGCAGAGTAGGCCGATGGCCATTGCGATCCGCCAGACGTCCGGATTGCGCAGCGGTGCCGGGCCGGCCGACACCATGGCGTCGCTGGCGGACGTCGCGCCTTCGCCGGTTGGTGGCTGATGCAACCAGCGCCACGCGAAAAGCGCCGTGACGGCGGAGAATGCGGCCAGCAGGCCGTAGACCGCTGCAAAGCCATGCGCCGAGGCGAGCGACGGCAGGACCAGGGCGCCGAGCCCGCCGCCGAGCGGCACCGCAGTCTGCCTGATGCTCATGGCGAAGCCGCGCTCGCCTTCACGGAACCAGGCCATGATGGCGCGGCCGCTTGAGCCGTTGACGCTGCCGCCAAGCAGCCCCGTGACAAGCAACACGGCGGCCAGAAGCACAACCCCGGGAAGGTGTGCCGGCGACGGCACGACCAGCAATGCCATGAGAAGCAGCCATGCCGCGGTGGCGCCGAGGCCGGTGAGCAGCACGCGGCGATCGCCCCAGCGATCGGTGAGCAATCCCCATGGCAGTTCGCTCAGCGCCACACCCAGGCCAAGCAGACCGAGAACCAGCCCGAGCTGACCATTACCGAGCTGGTAGCCAGAGCGCAAGAAGACCGCCGTCGCCGGGATGCCGGAGAAGGTCGCGGAAAAACTGGCATTGGCGGCAACGCCGATGCCCAGCACCTTCCAGCGATGATTGGAGCGGACCGTCGCGGCACCAGCCGCGGCTGCGCCAGCCTGTTGCCGAGGCCTGTCCTGGCTGCATTGCAAATCCGTAGCGACGAGCGACATGGCTGAATTCCCTTGATGGTCCGACTGCATCCGGACCTTGACGCCTCGTCTTTACCGCCATAGCTTCATGCTGAATATGGGGAAGTATTTGACTTACTATCCTGAAAATCAGGACTATCGCCATGCGACGCGTGACATTCGACCTCGACGTTCTCCGCAGTTTCGTCACCGGCATGGAGTTGGGCAGCTTCGCCAAGGCTGCCGACCGGCTTGGCCGATCGACGTCGGCGGTCAGCGCCCAATTGAAGAAACTGGAGGAGCAGGCGGCGACGCCGATCTTCCGCAAGTCGGGGCGCGGCCTCGCCTTGACCGAAGCCGGCGAGACCATGCTCGGCTATGCGCGGCGGCTGATCGAGCTCAACGACGAGGCGGCATCCGCCATCCACGACGTCGAGCTGGAAGGCTGGGTACGGCTCGGGCTGCAGGAGGATTTCGGCGAGGCGGTGCTGCCTGACGTGCTCGGCCGCTTCGCCCGCGCTCATCCCAAGGTCAAGATCGAAGCCAGGATCGCGCGCAGCCACGAACTCGCCGAAAGGATCATGTCAGGCAACCTCGACATCGCGCTCGCCTGGCACAGCGGCGAGACGCTGCCTTACAGCGAGCACGTCGCCGATGTTCAGATGCGCTGGATCGGCCCGGCAAAGCGCATCGAGACACATTTGCGCGACGGCGAGCCGCTGCCGCTGGTGGCGCTCGAAACACCCTGCCTTTTGCGCACGGTGGCAGCCGAAACGCTCGACCGCGCCGGCCTGTCGTGGCGGATGGCCTTTTCCAGCCCAAGCCTTGGCGGCATCTGGGCGGCTGTCGCGGCGGGACTGGGGCTGACGATCCGCACCGACATCGGTCTGCCGCCCAGCGTCAGCGCGATGACACCGGAGATCGCTGGGCTGCCGGCACTGCCCAAAATGGCGTTGTTCCTGCACCGCAAGGACGCCGAACCCGAGCCGGTGGTAGCGCGCCTCGCCGCTATCCTGCGGCAAGCGGCATTGGAAGCGCTGCCCGAAAATGTGCAAGCCGCGCATGGCGGTTTGCGCAACGTGGCGTGATCGCAAGAGCTGCGACGCTCAGTGTTTCTTGGCCCGGCCGGCGAACGGGTTGTCGGAGGTGCGCAGCGCAATGCGGATCGGCACGCCGGGCATATCAAAGGCTTCACGCAGGCTGTTCGAGAGATAGCGGACATAGGATTGCGGCATCGCCTCGGGCCGCGAGCATTGGACGACGAAGCCCGGCGGCCGCGTCTTGGCCTGGGTGACATATTTGACCTTCAACCGGCGGCCGGCGACGGCAGGCGGCGGGTGATGTGCCAGGATGCTTTCCAGCCAGCGGTTGAGCTTGCCGGTCGAGACGCGGCTGTTCCACACCTTGTGGGTCTTCAGCACTGCGTCCATCAGCTTGTCGAGGCCGCGCCCGGTTTCGGCCGAGACAGGCACGGCCTGGATGCCGCGCACCTGCGGCAGCAGCCGCTCGGTCTTCTCGCGCAGTTCCGCAAGAAGCTCCTGCGGATGGTCGATCAGGTCCCACTTGTTGAAGGCGATCACCGGCGCCCGCCCCTCGCGGATGATCAGGTCGGCGATCTGCAGATCCTGCTTCTCGAAGGGAATGGTGGCGTCGAGCACGATGATGACGATCTCGGCGAAGCGGATGGCGCGCAAGCCATCCTGCACCGACATCACTTCCAGTTTTTCGTGGATCCTGGCCTTACGGCGCATGCCGGCCGTGTCGAACAGTTTCAAGCGGCGGCCATGCCAGTCCCAATCGACGGAGATGGAATCACGGGTGATGCCGGCTTCCGGCCCGGTCAACAGCCGCTCCTCGCCGATCAGCGCGTTGATCAGCGTCGATTTGCCGGCATTCGGGCGGCCGACGACGGCGATGCGCATCGGCTTGGTGTCGTCGTAAGTAGGCTCCGCATCCGGGTCGACGATGTCCTCGCCGATCAGCACCTCGCCGGCGACGACCTCTTCGCCTTCGCCGTCTTCTTCTTCACCAAAGGCGCGCGCCTCGCCAAGCGCTCCGATCACCGCGTCGCGCAGGTCGGGCATGCCCTGGCCGTGTTCGGCCGACACCGGGATCGGCTCACCGAGGCCGAGCTCCCAGGCCTCCAGCATGCCGCCCTGGGCGCCCTTCGCCTCGGCCTTGTTGGCGACCAGCACGACCGGCTTGCCGGACTTGCGCACGATCTCGGCGAAAGTCTTGTCATCGGGCATCAGGCCGGACTTGGCATCGACCGTGAAGAAGATCAGGTCGGCCTCGCGGATGGCGATCTCGGTCTGCGCCCGCATGCGGCCGGGCAAGGTCGAGGCGGCGGCGTCCTCGAAGCCGGCGGTGTCGATGACGTCGAAATGCAGGTCGTAAAGCTTGGCGGCATGAACGCGGCGATCGCGGGTGACGCCCGGCGTGTCGTCGACAAGCGCCAGCTTCCTTCCCACCAGCCGATTGAAAAGAGTCGATTTGCCGACGTTAGGTCTGCCGATGATGGCGACTTTGAAGGTCACGACGCACTGCCCGACCCGCGGATAAGCTCGGACATCAAGGTTGCCCGCTCACGGGTGTTGCGCGGTGCGCCGTCGTCGGCGGCAATCTGGTCGAACAGCTTCAGCGCGTCCTGGGTCTTGCCTTCCTTCCAGGCGGAAAGACCGAGCGCCTCACGCGCCGTGTGGCGCAGCGTGTTGGTGTCTGACGTAAGCGCCTCGACCCGGCTGGAGACATCGGCGAAGGAGCCGTGATCGACAAGCAGGAGCGCTGCCCTGAGGCGGGCCATGTCGCGAATGCCCGAGGGAATGGCCGTATCGGCGGCGACGTCGTCGAAATCCTTGACGGCGGCGGCGACGTCGCCCTTGCTGGCCTTGACGGTCGCGGCGCGCATGCGGGCGAGCAGCGGATAAGCGCCGTAGCCATCCTTCTCCAACTGGTCGAGAGCGGTCAGCGCTTCGTCGTTCTTGCCGTCATTGGCAAGCTTCAGCGCCTGCGAGAACGCATCGCCGGAGCGGTTGGCGCGCGTCTCGTCCCAGTAGCGATAGCCGACGAAGGCGGCGGTGCCGAGCACCACGAGGATCGCGAGGACAAGCAAGGCGGGACCGAAACGGTCCCATAGCTTCTGCGCCTGTTCGCGACGCATCTCGTCGTTGACTTCACGGATAAAACTGTCGTCGGACATCAATCAAACCATTCCTGCCCTCTCGGGCCGTTGTCAGCCCGCGTTTTAGCGAAATTTTTTCGGCATGGAAGGGGTTCGGCGGGAAAATCGCCTATTCCCACGGCGGGCCGCCCAAAAGGCCAATCGCACCCGCGCCACATTTGCGCGATAGCCGGCTTCCAGACATCCTCCGAGTTAAGATCAGATTGCCGATGTATCGTCCGTTCCGCGCTGTTGCGTTTTCCCTCGCTTCGCTCGCCACCGCCGGTTTGGCTTTGGCCGATCCGCCGGCGCCACCGACGCCGGCAAAGCCCAGGCAGGTCGTCATCATCTCTTTCGACAGCGCCCGCGACATTTCGCAATGGAAGCGCAGCCGCGCGCTGGCGCAGCGCACCGGCGCGCATTTCACTTACTTTCTGTCCTGCGTGTTCCTGCTGTCGCCGGAAACGCGCAAGGAATACACGGCGCCCGGCAAAACATCAGGCAAATCCAACATCGGCTTTGCCGCCTCCAAGCAGGAAGTGAGCGAACGGCTCGAGCAGATCGGACTTGCCGCGCATGAGGGCCACGATATCGCCAGCCATGGCTGCGGCCATTTCGACGGCAAGGACTGGAGCAAGGCCGACTGGCTGAAGGAGTTCGGCTCGTTCGAGCACATTCTCGAGAACGCCTATGCGATCAACGGCATCGCACCCGAACCCAACGCCTGGCGCGATTTCGCAAGGCATGCAGTGGTCGGGTTCCGCGCGCCGTATTTGTCGACAGGCAAGGCGCTCTACGAGGCGTTGCCGGCGGCCGGCTATCAATTCGACGCGAGCGGTGTCTCACAGGGCCCTGCCCGGCCGACGGCCAGCCACGGCATCCTGCACTTTTCACTGCCGCAGATTCCGGAAGGACCGAAATCGAGGCCGGTGATCGCCATGGATTACAATCTCTATGTCAGACATTCAGGCGGCTTCGAGCGGCCGAGCAAGGCGGACGAATTCGCCAACCGAACCTACGATGCCTTTCGCGCCGCCTTTGATGCGCAGTATCAGGGCAAGCGCATTCCGCTGGAACTCGGCTTCCACTTCGCCCTGATGAATGACGGCGCCTACTGGAACGCGCTGGAGCGCTTCGCCGGCGAGGTCTGCGTCAAGGCCGATGTCGAATGCATCAGTTTTCGCGATTATGTCGAGCGGCAGGATGCTGCCCAAAAGCAAGCATCGGTCGGCGGCTGAGCCGCCAACCCGGTTCCAAACCTCAGCTCTTTAGGCCGGGTCCTCAGCGCCTTGCCGTTCCAGGTAGCGCTGATCGATCGGCGGCAGCGGCTCGCCTTGCAGCGTCGCTTCAAAGGCGCGCAGGCGTTTGTGGACTGATTGCAGCTCGACGATGGTCGACCAGGAGGTGAGCAGAAACTGCAGCGAACCCGTCACTTTGCCGAATGCGTTCGAGATCTGGTTCAGTGCGCCGAAGGTTATCTTGTGCGCCACCAGTGACGGACCCAGGATCAGCAGCGAGAAGATATTGTCAGCCTGCAGATACGTATACCGGACCACGTTGAAATAGATGTAGTGGAAATAGAGCCTGAAATAGTTGTGACGAACGTTCGCGAACAGCTCGGCGGTGGTAGCTGGCTGGGCCCTCTCCGCATGATCTTCGCCATAGACAAGTTCCTTGCGATAGGCGGCCTCGACACGCTGGTTGCGAAACTGGAGCCCCGGAAGTTTCAGGCCGGCAATCATCACTGAGATCGTTCCGAACAGACACCAGGCCAGGGCTGCGACAACCAATGGCTGCGGGATCGCGCCGACAATCGGCAACTCGCTGATGTGAGCCTGCAACTGGATCATGACCGGCAGGAATGCGATCAACGTCATGATCGACTGGACGAAGCTCGAGCCGAGATCCTCCATGATCTGCGAGAACCGCATCGTGTCTTCCTGGATACGCTGCGAGGCGCCCTCGATATGGCGTAGCCTGCCCCAGTTCTCGACGAAATAATTGTTCATCGCGGTGCGCCAGCGGAAGATCCAGTGGCTGACGATGAAGGCGTTGACCACCTGCACATTCATGCCGACGAGCGCGAGCCACGAAAAATCGGCCAGCCCGATGTAAAACTCACCGTTGGTCGACTTTCCAGTCCCCGACATCAGCCCCTGCACATAGTCGAAGAAGGGCCCGTACCAGGCGTTGACCGCGACGCTGACCTGCACATTGAAATAGATGAAGAACAGGATGACCGCCGTCATCAGGATGGACCAGCGCTGCCAAGGATGCGGCGAATACCAGCTCCAGAACGCGTAGAAGACGAGCACGCAAAACGCGAAGTAGAGATAGAACCAGAGAAACGGCGGCGACAAAAGGATGGCGATGCCGATGATGGAGGGCGCGCCCGCCGCGGCCGGCGGCAGTCCGAAAACGGCGCCCAACTGCTCGCCGCCGAAAAACCAGAACAGGATCGCCGCAAGGCTCCAGATGGCTGCCGAAGAGAAAAAAAGCTTCGGCTGCGGGAAGAAGGATACGAACACTGTGGGGGATTCCTCGGTCGATGCGCAAATCAGCGGGGTTTAGCGGGCATAAAGTCACATATTAGGTGGAAAGCAAATGCCTACCCGATGCCCGGCATCGAGCAACCCTATAATCATGGCGATTTTGGCGCGGCCGACCATGTGATGGCGCCGGAGACGACCAGCATGGCAGCGGCGGTGATCGAGGCGAGGAAGAAATCGCCTGACATTTGCGCCAGCAACCCGGCGGCGATCGGGCCGATGATCTGGCCAAGGCCGAAGGTCGCCGTCATCAAGGCAAAGATACGCCGCGGCGCTTTTGGCGCCTGGTGCCGCGCGGCCTGCAGGCCAAGTGCCGTGATGGCAATGAAGGTGCCGCCGAGCAGCAGGCCGCCAAGCAGCGGCCCTGTGCGGCCGCCGATGGCCACGCTGGCGGTGACACCCGCAACTTCGATGAAGCATGCCAGCGCATAGGCTGCGTAAAGCCCGATCCGGGCGGCGATCTTCTGCCAGAGCCAGGTGGAGGGAAAACCGGCAAGGCCGGCGACCATCCACACCATGGCCTCGAAGACGCGGCTGCCGCCGCCTTGCCGGACGATGGCGACCAGGAACGTCGCCGTCACCACATAGCCAAAACCGAACAGGCCGTAGGCAACGATGATCTTCATCAGCGACCAGTCCTTCGGCAGCGACGGCTCGCGCGTGGCGTTGCCATTGGCGAGAGGGCCTTCGTTCGCCAACAGCGCGACGACGACGAAACCGCAAGCCGAAATTGCCGCCGACCAGAGCCAGCCAGCCGCCCAGCCGGCATGTTCGGTGACCAGCGCCGCCATCATCGCCGCGGACACCGCGATACCGAGGCCAACGCCGCCAAAATGCCACGCCTGCAGGTCGCCGCGGCCGGCAGCGCTAATATGGCTGAAAACGATGCTGGCCATGAACACCATGACGAAGGCGCTGGTCAGGCCGGCCAGAAAGCGGATGACGAGAAAGGCGACCATGGTGTCGGACAGTCCCATCAACGCAGCAAGGGCCGTGCTGGCGCCGAGACCCACCAGCATCAGCATGCGTTCACGTCCCTGCGCCCAACCGCCCGCCGCCGCCAGCGCGCCGACGAGGTAGCCAAGATAGTTGGCGGAGGCGATCCACCCGGCATCGGCCGGCGACAGATGGAGTTCCTCCATCATGCCAGGCAGGATCGGCGTGTAGACAAAGCGGCCGATGCCCATGGCAACAGCCATGGCGATCATGCCGGCGACGGCGAAACGGATTGCTGTCGAGGTGGGTGTCATTGCAGTGCACAATAAGTGCGCGAGGCGGTGAAACAATCCACCTTTGGTTGGGCCAGCGCGGTCGCAGTGCGCGGCGCTCGCCTCGACTTTTGCTTAAGCCGGAAAGCGAGACGTCCGCTCAGAGACTGCTTCGAAATTCGCTCTGGCGAGTCATATGGTGGTGGTTTCGAGAACCGTAGCACAGCGGACATTTGGTCCGTGAGCAACGGAAGCGCAGAAAACGCCATCAGATGGCCGCCAGAGTAGAATTTCCAAACAGGCTCTCAGCAGCGTCCACCGAAACCGGCATGCCATGAAGCAGTCTCGTGCACCGTCCGCTGCGCCGTCAGCCTGAACGGCACATCACCCAATTCGCGCTCCGACATGGTGTTGAGCACAGGATGCGAAAGCGGATCGGTCAGCGTCACGCTCTCCCGGCTTGGCTCTTGCGGAGCATGGGTGGAGAAAAAGATCTTCAGCGATGACAACATGCTCAGCATTTTCGGCTCCGCGGGTCTGGCTCCCTCCGTAAAGTCTGCCGTTTCGATGTGTCTTTCAATTGAGATTTCAGCCGGATCGGTTTAGAAAAACTCAAATGGCCATGCTCAATCGCGTCCATCTCAACGGCCTTCGCGCCGTCGAAACCGTCGCCCGTCTCGGCTCGCTCGCGGCGGCCGCCGGCGAACTCAACGTTTCCGTCAGCGCCGTCAGCCAGCAGATCAGCCGCACCGAGAAACAGCTCGGCCAGGCGCTGTTCGAGCGAACGGCGAGCGGTCTCGTGCTGACCGAGTTCGGCGCCGTCTTCGCGGCCCGCCTCGGTGCGGGGTTTCGCGAGCTTGCCCACGCCGTGGCGCTGGCCGACGAGGCGACGCAATGCACATTGGTGGTTTCGGTGGCGCCGGCCTTTGCCTCGAAGTGGCTGCTGCCGCGGCTGTCGCGTCACTTCGCCCGGCATCCCAACGTGCTGTTGCGCATCGATGCTTCGGTGCGGCTGGCCGATCTCGACCACTCCGACATCGATATTGCCATCCGGCTCGGCGACGGCAAATGGCCGGGCGGGAGGGCGGAACTGCTTTTGGCCCAGGAAGTCTTTCCGGTCTGCGCCCCGGTGATCGCCAGGAAACTGAAATCGATCGAGGACCTTGCCCAGACCTGCGCCATCACCGACGAGCGGGCTATGATCAACTGGGAAAGCTGGTTCGAGGCAGCCGGTGTTCCACCCGTCACCTTCCTGAAGGGCGCGCGCTTCACCGATCCGATGCTGTGCCTGGAATCGGCGATCGCTGGCCATGGCGTGATGCTCGGCTGGCAATTGCTCACCGCCGATGCGCTGGCCGACGGCCGGCTCGTGGCGCCGTTCGGGATCCGCGCCCAGAGCGGCCTCGGCTATTGGCTGGTGACCTCCTCGGCCAAGGCCGAAAACCGCAAGGTCCGGGATTTCAAGGTCTGGATCAAGGAAGAGATCGAGGCGACGATGGCACAGTTCGGGTCGCCGAATGTGGCCACCGCACCCACCGGTGGGATCGCGGTGGAAAGCACCGTCGCACCGGTCTATGTAGAGTGAGACATCAAACTACGGCAGGCAGGATCATGACCACACATTCGCGCGGCGTTGCCGCATCGATAGACCCGGTGAAGCTCGACAGGCTGGCGGAAGTCGCCATCAAGGTCGGGCTGCGGTTGCAACCCGGACAGGACCTGGTGCTGACGTCGTCGATCGCGGCGCTGCCGCTGACCAGACGGATCGTCGAGCATGCCTACAAGGCCGGCGCCGGGCTGGTGACGCCGATATTCAACGACGACGAGATGACGCTGGCGCGCTATCGCTTCGGCGCCGATGCCAGTTTCGACCGGGCCGCCGGTTGGCTTTATGAAGGCATGGCGAAGGCCTTCGCCAACAATGCGGCGCGGCTTGCCGTACGCGGCGAGGATCCGTCGCTGTTGTCGGCGCAGGATCCGGCGAAAGTGGCGCGCGCCAACAAGGCGAATTCGATGGCCTATCAGCCGGCACTGGAGAAGATCACCGGCTTCGATATCAACTGGAACATCGTCGCCTACCCGGATCTCGCCTGGGCCAGGCAGGTCTTCCCAGATGATGCCGACGACGTTGCCGTGGCGAAGCTCGCCGACGCCATCTTTGCGGCGTCGCGGGTGGACGTTGAAGACCCGATCGGCAACTGGAAGGCGCACAATGCAGCACTTCGTGGCCGCACCGAATGGCTCAACGGCCACAATTTCCATGCGCTGCATTTCACCGGGCCGGGCACCGACCTGACCGTCGGGCTGGCGGACGGCCATGAATGGATGGGCGGCGCCTCGACCGCCAAGAACGGCATTACCTGCAACCCGAACATCCCGACCGAGGAAGTCTTCACCACGCCGCATGCCAGGCGCGTCGAGGGCCATGTCTCCTCGACCAAGCCGCTGTCCTACCAAGGCACGCTGATCGACGAGATCTCGGTGCGTTTCGAGGAGGGCCGGATCGTCGAGGCGAAGGCTTCGAAGGGCGAGGACGTGCTGAAGAAGGTGCTCGACACCGACGAGGGCGCGCGCCGTCTCGGCGAGGTGGCGCTGGTGCCGCATTCTTCGCCGATCGCGGCCAGCGGCCTGTTGTTCTTCAACACGCTGTTCGACGAGAACGCCGCCTGCCACATCGCACTCGGCCAGTGCTATTCGAAGTGTTTCGTCGACGGCGCCTCGCTCCGCCAGGACGAAATCGCCGCACGCGGCGGCAACAAGAGCTTCATCCACATCGACTGGATGATCGGCTCGGACAAGATCGACATAGATGGCGTCCACAAGGATGGCGCTCGTGTGCCGGTGATGCGCAAGGGCGAGTGGGCCTGACAGGCACTTGAGGAACGTCGGATGGCCTTCGACCTGGCGGTCAAGCGGATCTACGAGCCGCCGGCGCCCGACGATGGGCAACGGGTTCTGGTCGACCGGATCTGGCCACGCGGCGTCAGTAAGCAAGAGGCCGTGTTGGCGCTATGGCTGAGGGAGATCGCACCGAGCGATGGCTTGCGCGGATGGTTCGGCCATGCGCCGGAGCGCTGGGCGGAGTTTCAGAAGCGATATCGGGCTGAGCTGGACGGGAATGCAGAGGCGGTCGGGCAGTTGCGTGCGCTGCTCGACACCGGAAAGGTCACGCTGCTCTATGGTGCGCATGACGAGGCGCACAACAATGCGGTGGCGCTGGCGGCGTATCTCAGAAAGTCGGATTGAAGGGCGCCTATTCCCTGCAACGGTGGCGATTGGCCGATCTCCCCACTTGCGGGGGAGATGCCTGAGACAAGTTCGATTTTGGAACAACCAACGGTTGGCGATCCTTCCCACCCCCCTCTGGCCTGCCGGCCATCTCCCCCGCAAGGGGGGAGATCGGCAGCTTCGCCGGCCTGCTACTCCAACCCGCCCACCGCCTGCTGATAAACATCCGGCTTGAAGCCGACCAGAATCCTGTCGCCCAGGTCCAGCACCGGCCGCTTGATCATGGTCGGCTTGGCCAGCATGAGCGCCTTGGCCTTCTTCTCGTCGAGGTTCTGCTTGTCCGTGTCGGCCAATTCGCGAAAGGTCGTGCTTGCCTTGTTGAGCAGAATTTCCCAGCCAACCTTGCCGACCCAGCCATCCAGCCGCTTCGCCTCCAGCCCTTCCACCCTGTAGTCGTGAAAACGATAGGGCACATCATGACCTTCCAGCCAGACGCGTGCCTTCCTGATCGTGTCGCAGGTGGTGATGCCGTACATCGTGATCATCAAGCGCACTTCCCCAAACTGACAGTCGAATCCGCTCCCAGCCTAGAACCGCCCTTCCCGCTTTGCCAGCACCCGTGGCTGGCATCCTTCGAATTTTGGCTGTTGCCAACACTAAGGAATTTTCCTAAGTAATGGCCAAAGCCGGAAAGGATTGACCATGGCCAAGATCGTTGTATCGGAATTCATCTCCATTGATGGCGTGATGGAAGCGCCGGGAGGCGAGCCGGGCTACCGGCACACCAACTGGGTCGGCAAACGGCACGAGGCCGGACAGATCGAGTACAAATTCCAAGAGGTACTGGACCACGAAGCGCTGCTGATCGGCCGGGTGACCTATGAAAGCTTCGCCGACGCCTGGCCGACTTACAAAGGCGCCTTTGCGGACCGGATGAACAGCATGCCGAAATATGTGGTGTCGACGACGGTGAAGACCCCGGCCTGGAACAACACGACGGTCCTTCAAGGCGAACCGATGGCCGCGATCCGCAAACTCAAGCAGGATCTGAAAGGCGATATCGTCGTTGGCGGCAGCCGCACGCTGGTCAATGCGCTCAAGCAGCACGACCTTGTCGACGAATACCGGCTGATGGTGTTCCCGGTCATACTCGGCAGCGGCGCGCAGCTTTTCGACAGGACCGAGGACGCGGCGGACCTCAGGTTGGTCGACACACGCTCCTTCGCCAACGGCGCCGTGGTGCTCACTTACCGTGTCGAGCGGTGATCGCCATGACAAGTCTGCAATCCGCGACACAAACACCGCCACCGATCGACGGCATTTTTCGCGCCCTGTCGGACCCGACGCGGCGACGCGTGGTCGAGCGGTTGAACCGCAGCCCCGCCTCGGTCAGCGAACTTGCGCAGCCCTTCGACATGGCCCTGCCCTCGTTCATCGAGCATCTCAGGGTCCTCGAAGGCTGCGGACTGGTGCGCTCGGAAAAGACTGGCCGGGTCCGAACCTATCAACTGGCGCCCGAGCCGCTGAAGCTCGCCGAAAACTGGCTGGCCGAACAGCGCACGCTCTGGGAGCGCCGCCTCGACCAGTTCGACGCCTATGTGATGACCCTGAAGGAGAAAGACGCATGAGCTATCCGTTCAAGCCGGATCCCAGGCTGGACCTCGTGCTGGAGCGTGTCGTCGATGCGCCGCGCGAGTTGTTGTGGAAGGCCTGGACGACCCCTGCCCATGTCAAGCAATGGTTCACGCCGAAGCCATGGATGGTCACCGACTGCGAGATCGACCTCAGGCCGGGCGGGCTGTTTCGCACGCGCATGCAGTCGCCTGACGGCAAGGAGGTCAGCGACCGCCATTGCTGCTATCTGGAAATCGTGCCGAACGAGAGGTTGGTGTGGACGGATGCGCTGCTGCCGGGTTATCGGCCGTCAGGGGAGCCGTTCATCACCGCGGTCATTTCCTTGCAGCCGGACGGCAAGGGTACGCGCTACACCGCCACCGCCATCCACCGCGACGAAGCGACCCGCAAGAACCATGAAGAGATGGGCTTCTTCGATGGCTGGGGCACGGTGGCGGATCAACTGGCAGAGTACGTGAAGACGATTTGAACTCTCACATGCGGCCGGGCTATCGTCCCGGCCGCCATGCTTATTTTCAAGCCTGCCGCGAAGCGAGCAGGCTCCCGGAGTCCGGTATTATTTCCGGCCTCAATAGTAGAAGCGCTCTTCGGTGATCTTGCCGTTCTTGACCGTGTACACGCCGACCTCATCCATGGTGACACGCTCGCCCGTAGCCTTGGGCGTTATGTCGAACTTGAAGCGCACTGCGAACTGGTCGCCGTTGACATAGGGGCCTTCGACCGAGCCGCCATGGACTTCGTGGTTCTCTTGCCACCACTGGCCCTTCTGCTTGAGGGCCTCCTTGCCATGCGAGACGGCCATCGGCCCCTCCATGGCTTCGTAGCTGACGATTTCGTCGGCATTGTATTTCTCGGCGGCACCGTGGTGGTCGCCTTGCTGTAGGAGTTCGGTGAAATCCTTGGCAATTTCCGCGATGGTCATTTGTGTTCCTCCTGTTCAGACGCATTGCAATTAGGGGACAGCCTGTTGGCCTGCCATCATCGATCCGCTTGGTAGCTGACAAGCGATGTCAGGATGATGATATCGCGCGGGGTATGTGACGACGATTTGAGGGAGCGATCGGCGATCACATCGCCCTCAGCGGCCGGCCGTTTAGGCCACCGTGACGGCTTTGGAAGCCGAAGTCGAATTCGCCTTGCAGATACATACGCAAACGCCCGCAGAAGTACGCTCCTGCCTTGTACTACATAGAACAAAACAGGAACTTAGCTTCGAGTCAAGCGTGAATTTCCACGCCTCCGATACCACGGGTGCCACCCATTTGCCGTCGGTGAGGCAGTCCGGGATGACTGGTCACCTGCGGTGCTCCGGTTCTGGAGTGTCAGTGAAACTAGCCTGGCAGCATAGGGCAGTTGGCGCCCCGGCGCAGGCTGATATGCGCCACATCGCCGACGCTGAATTGAAAACCATCGGCCTGACGCGGCGCGTCGATGACAACAGGCGCGCCCTGCCCCAGTTCGGCATGCAGGCGCAACGTGCGGCCGTGAAAGACGATGCTGTTGACGCGCGCTGGCGCCGTGCCGGGTGCCGCCTCGGTGGCCGCGAGCAAATCCTCGGGCCGCACGCCGACAGTGCGGATAGTGCCCTCGGCCGGAGCTTCGCCGGTTTCGGAGGTCGCTTCGAGCGGCAAGGCACCGGCGGCGAACCGCAAGCGATCGCCGTCGCGCCCGATAAAACGCGACTGCAACAGGTTCATGGTACCGATGAAACTGGCGACGAATGTGGTCGCGGGCCGGTCGTAGAGCGTTGCCGGCGGCGCGATCTGCTCGATGCGGCCCGTGTTCATGACGACGATGCGATCGGAGATCGACAGCGCTTCGGTCTGGTCGTGGGTGACCATGACGAAGGTGGTGCCGAGCCGCGACTGCAGCCGCTTCAACTCGACCTGCATCTGTTCGCGCAGATGCGCGTCGAGCGCCGACAGCGGCTCGTCGAGCAAGAGCACGCGCGGCTCGCAGACGATGGCACGGGCGAGCGCGACGCGCTGGCGCTGGCCGCCCGACAGTTCGGAGACGCGGGCGCCGAGCTTGTCGGCCAGACCAACCATATCGAGGGCTTCGCCGACGCGCTTTGCCTGCTCGGCGCCGGAAAGTTTTCGCAAGGACAGGCCGAAGCCGACATTTTCGGCAACGTTCATATGCGGAAACAACGCGTAATCCTGGAACACGGTGTTGACTGGCCGGTCGTAGGGCCTGAGGGCAGTGATATCACGGCCGTCGAGCAGAACCTTGCCGCTCGACGGGCTTTCGAAGCCGGCGATGACGCGCAGGCTGGTGGTCTTGCCGCAGCCCGACGGCCCAAGCAAGGTGAGAAACTCGCCGCGGACGATCTCGAGATCGACGGCGTCGAGGCCGACAATGCCGCCGGGAAAGATCTTCGAGACCGCCTGCAGCCGGACGAGAGGATCAGGCGCCATCGCGAACCTCGGACGGCTTGGTGGTGTTGACCCACAGGATCTGGCAGCGCTCGGCGCCCGGATTGCGGAAGGCGTGCAAAAGCGTGCTCTTGAACGCAAAACTGTCGCCGGTCTTCAGCACGTAGTTCGTCGAATCCACCACCAGCTCGACCTCACCCGAAACGACGAAGCCGAATTCATGGCCAGCATGGGCATAGGCCTCGGCGGTGCCGCCGCCGGCTTCCACCGACACCAGCATGCCGGTCAGCGTCGCACCCGGCGGCGACAGCAGCGCCTTGGCAATGCCTTCAGATTTGACCGGAATGGCGCGGCGGCTGTTGGCACGCACGCAATAGAGATCGTTGACGGCATCGTTGCCGTCGGCGATCAGCGCCGACGGCTCGATGTCGAGGGCGGCCGCGAGCGGCCAGATCACCTTGACGCGTAGCGAGGACATGCCGCGCTCGATCTGGCTGAGCGCGCCGATCGACACCCCTGCCCTGGCGGCCAGATCGGCCAGCGACAGGTTGCGTTCAAGCCGCAGCGCCCGCACGCGCCGGCCGACCCGCACATCGGCATCGTCCTTCGGCTTTTCAGCCGCTTCGTCCAGCATGTCCATGCATTCGTCCTCGTCGTAGTGTCTTTGTCGGAGCCGCTTGGCGGGACTCTCCCTTCTCCCCTTGTGGGAGAAGGTGTCGCCGAAGGCGACAGATGAGGGGTGTTCCAGCTTGGCACCAACGGCGCTCCGGCCAGCACCCCTCAACCGTCTCGGCGCTTCGCGCCGATCCACCTTCTCCCACAAGGGGAGAAGGGAAGATCAGCGTCAGCCGCCTGCCTTGACCTTTTCGAACATCTTGGCGAGTTCGTCATTCTGTTTCATCGGTCCGGTGAAGATGGTGGTTTTCAGCATCACCTCGGGGTCGGACGGCAGCTGCAGCTTCTCCAGCTCCTCCTTCGGCACGGTGGCAAAGGCAGAGCTCAGTGAACTGCCATAGCCATAGGACTCGATCAGGTATTTGCCGGAGTCGGCGTCCAGCCGGCTGTTGATGAAATCATAGGCGAGATCGACATTCTTGGCGTCCTTGAGCATGACGAAGCCGCAGGACCAGGTCAGCATGCCCTCCTTCGGCTTCATGAACTCGACCGGCACCCCTTGCTTCTTCAGCGAGGTGGCCGACGCGTTCCAGGTCATGGCGGCGACCAGCTGGCCGCTGGCCAGCGCCTGTTCGACCGAGGTCATGTCGGTGGTGTAGTTGGAGAGCAGCGGACGCTGCTCGCGCAGCTTCTCCGCCACCTTGTCCATTTGCTCCGGCGTCATGTCGAACGGATTGACGCCGGCCAGAAGTGCCGCAACGATCGGCGTGTCATGCACGGCGTCGATGGTCGCCATGCGACCGGCATACTGCTTGTCCCACAGAAGGTTCCAGCTCGCTTCCGGGTTCTTCACCAGATCGGTGCGGTAGAGGATCGATGTGTTGCCCCAGTCCCACGGCACCATCCAGACCTTGCCGTCACCGGCCTGCAGGTCGGGCAGGTTCTTGAACACGGGGAAGATCGAATCCCAGTTCTTGATGCGCTTGGTGTCGATCGGCTGCAGCAGGCCTTCCTTGTTCCAGCGCGCCACCTTGTCGTAGCAGGGATGGGCGATGTCAGGGCGGAAGCCCGCCTTGACCTTGGTGAAGGCGTCATCATCGTCACCGAAGATGGAGGCCTCGACGCCATCGGGATGCGCGGCAAGGAAGCTCTTGTTGAAGTCGGGCAGTTCATAACCCGACCAGGTGAAATATTGCAGCTTGTCGCCGGCGAAAGCCACGGTCGACGACAGCGCCAAAGCCAGGGCGGCCAGGCCGGTCCGGGCCATCTTTGCAGATATCAGGTCGAATGCCATTGCAGTTCTCCTCTCTTGGTTTGTTTTGGTTGTGATGGATCCGCGGGTCGTGGCGCCGCTGCGGACAGGCCGCGATGGCGCAGGATTTCGGCGATTGCAGCAATGACGAAGGAGAGGGCCAGGATCGACGTGCCCAGCGCCATGACGGTCGGCAGCGATTTCGGGAACCTAAGCTGGCTCCAGATATAGAGCGGCAGCGTCGGCTCTGTGCCGGCGAGGAAGAAGACGACGATGAACTCGTCGAAGGAGATCAGGAAGGCCAGCATAAAGGCCGAGATGATGGCCGGCAGGCTGAGCGGCAGCATCACCCGCCGGAAGGTCGTCCAGTCGGAAGCGCCGAGGTCGAGTGCCGCCTCGCGAATGGTTTTCGGGATGGCAGCAAAGCGGCTGCGCATGATCACCACCGTCGTTGGCAGTGCCACCAGTATGTGGCCGAGAACGATGGCAATGCGCGACGGCCCGAGACCGATGAGGTTGATGAGGATCAGCAGCGATATGCCGACGATGACACCCGGGATGAGGATCGGCAGCCGCGCGACGGCGCTGATGACGGCGGCCAGCGGCGAGCGGCCATAGAGATCCATGTAGGACACGGTGATGCCACACAGCGTTGCCCCCGTGGCGGCAATCGCAGCGATGACGAGGCTGTTGACGAGCGCGCCGGACAGCACCGAATTGCCGTACAGCGTCGCGTACCATTGCAAGGTGAAGCCCTGCAGCGGAAATGCTGCCTGGATCGAGTTGTTGAAGGAAAACAGCGGGATCAGCAGCACCGGCAGATAGAGAAAGACCAGGTAGGCGATGACATAGACGCCAAGCCAGCGGCCGCCACCCTGCGCGTGCGCGATGTTCATGTGCGGCTGCCAAATCTGCGGTCGGTGAAGCGTGCGACCAGCACCACGGCAAGGATGACCAGCATGACGGCAACGGCGAGTGCGGCGCCAAACGGCCAGTCGTTGGCCTTGCCGAACTCGGCCTGGATCAGCGTACCGATCATAGTGCTGGCCGGGCCGCCGACGAGCGCAGGCGTGACATAGTCGCCGACCGTCGGCACGAAGACGACAAGTGCGGCCGCCAGCACGCCGGGCATCGAATTGGGCAGCACGACCCGGCGGAAAGAGGTGAAGGGTCTGGCGCCGAGATCGGAAGCGGCCTCGATCAGCGACTTCGGGATGGTGTCCAGCGCCACATAGATCGGCAGGATGGCGAACGGCGCATAGGCGTGGGCGAGCGTGACGACGACAGCGGCCGGCGTGTTGAGAAAGGCCAATGTCGGCTCGGACCAGATGTCGCTTTCGATCAGCGCCGAGTTCAAAACGCCGTTGTAGGCGAGCACGATCTTCCAGGCGAAGACGCGCAGGAGATAGCTGGTCCAGAACGGCAGCGTCACCAGGAACAGCAGCAGGCCTCGCCGCCGTCCGGCATGGAAGGCAAGGTAATAGGCAACGGGATAGGCGGTGACGACGGTGGCCAGCGTCACCAGCGCGGCAATGACCAGCGAGCGCAGCGTCACCGTCCAGTACAGCGGATCGGACAGCACGGTGGCGAAATTCGCCAGGCTGAAACCGGTGCCGAGCAGCGAACCGTCATTGTTGCGGAAGGCGAGGAAAAGCACCAGTCCAAGGGCAAACAGGATCAGCAGGAAGGTGACCAGCGCGCCCGGCAGTAACATCGCGACCCGGAAGCCCGATGAAGACCGGGCTTCTGGCGCTTGCGTTGCAACAATGGTCGACATCGACCTGCCCATCGAAATTTTGAAATTACCTAAGAATTTTTCATATTCATGAAACTGTCAAGCGGAATCCCGCTGGCATGCTGCGTCAACGCTCCAGCGCATCGAGCAGGCGATACCAGGCGATGGTCGCGGCAACGCCGACCTGCCGGAAGGCGTGGAACGGGATCGGCCGGATCGGCGTGAGCGGAAACGGCAACTGCCTGGCGTCGCCGCTGGAAAGATAGGCTGCGATGCGTTGGCCAAGCGCGGTCATCAGGCCGACGCCACGACCCTGGCAGCCGACCACGGCGACAAGGCCTTGCTCCGGCTCGTGGATGTGCGGCAGGTGGTCCGGCGTCATCGCCACCCGACCGAACCAGCGCTTCTCGATGGCGACGTTGGACAGGCCGGGATAGAGCCGCCGCAGCGCCCGCTCGAGATGCGCCCAGTCACTGGCGCTCGTCGGCAAGGCCATGCGGCCACGCCCGCCGAGCACCAGCCGGCCATCGGCGCTCCTGCGGTAGTAGACGAGGATGCGACGCGAATCCGACACCGCCTGCCCTTCCGGGAGGATCGTGGCCGCCAGCTTGGGCGGCAACGGTGCCGTGGCAATCTGGAAGGAATGCAGCGGCACGATCGTCTCGGCGAGGCCAGGGATCAAACCATCCGTATAGGCGTTGGTCGCCAGCACGACCGCCTTCGCCTGCAATTCAGTGCCGCTTTCGGTCGAAACACGCCAAACGCCGCCGGCGTTGACGAGCTTTACGACCTTCTGGCGCTCCGCTATCCCGACACCAGCCGCCGCTGCGACCCGGGCCAGTTCCGATGTGTAAGCGAGCGGATCGATGACTCCGGCGCGGCGGTCGAGCCAGCCACCGAGATACCCTCGAGCGCCGGTCATGGCCGCGATCTCGGCCTCACTCAAAAGCTCGACGTCGGCACCCCTCGCCCGCCATTGCCGGTCACGTTCTGCCGCCGCCTTCAGCGCGGCCTCGGTGTGCGCCGCCTGGATCCAGCCATTGCGGACGAAGGGAACCGCCAGCTTTTCATCGCGGATCAGTTCGAACACGGCATCCGCGGTCGAAGCGGCGAAATCGACCAGCGCCTCGCCGCGCTCCGGGCCAAAATGCGCGAGCAGCCATTCCGGATCGTATTTCAGGCCGGGAATGACCTGCCCGCCATTGAGCCCCGAGGCGCCGCGGCCGATGTCGCCGGCCTCCAGCACTTGCACGGACATGCCAGAGCGGGCCGCATGCAAAGCCGTCGACAGACCCATGATGCCGCCACCGACAATGACGACATCGGCACGTCCGCCGCCGGCAAACAGCGACTGAAACCGGGAGGCCGCTTGCGGCCTACGCCAGACGGGATCGGAGAACGGTGCGGGCAAAGGGTCACCTGGATGGGCTGCCATGAATGAAAACTCTAGTCAGAATTTCACAATTTTGAAACAGCGTTTTCGGCCCTGACATTTGGACCAACGCCAACGGACCGTTCGGACCAGGCACTTGCCGATCGAACACGGCAATGCAGATTGGCAGCCAACGGGATAGACCTTTGACCGGAATCCGGTGAAAGTGCCGCGCCGATGCGGCCGGCCCGCATTGTCGATCATTTCAGAGGACCGAACGCCATGACCAACCCGACGCACCTGCCCGCTGAAGGTCTTTTTGTCGGCCGCGCCAGGAGCAGCGATGTCTCGTATCCCATGGTGGTCACGGTGCGCGATGGCACGATCTTCGACATCACGTCGAGCACGGCACCGACTGTGCGTGATGTCTGCGGGATGCCTGATCCGGCCGGTCATGTGCGGTCGGCGAAGGGCAAGCCGATCGGCTCGCTCGATGCCCTCGCCGCCAACAGTTTTGAGGCCACGCGCGATGCGAACAAGCCGTATCTGCTGTCCCCGGTCGACCTCCAGGCGGTCAAGGCCTCGGGCGTCACCTTCGTCGTCAGCCTGCTCGAACGGGTGATCGAGGAACAGGCGCGCGGATCGGCGGAAAAAGCCGACGCCATCCGCGCCGACATTGCCGGGCTGATCGGCCACGATCTGTCGAAGCTGAAGCCCGGTTCGCCAGAGGCGATGGAGATCAAGGCCAAGCTCATCGCACGCGGCGCCTGGTCGCAATATCTCGAAGTCGGCATCGGTCCCGACGCCGAGATCTTTACCAAGTGCCAGCCGATGGCCTCGGTCGGCTTCGGCGCCGATGTCGGCCTGCACCCGGTGTCGACCTGGAACAACCCCGAGCCCGAGATCGCCATGATCGCCGCCGGCAGCGGCAGGATCGTCGGCGCCACCATCGGCAACGACGTCAATCTGCGCGACGTCGAAGGGCGTTCGGCGCTGCTGCTCGGCAAGGCCAAGGACAACAATGCCTCGGCCGCCCTCGGCCCCTTCATACGGCTGTTCGACGACACATTCTCGATCGATGACGTGAAGCGGGCCGTCGTGCGCCTGAAGGTCGAAGGCGAGGACGGGTTCTCGCTGGAGGGCGCAAGCTCGATGGCCGAGATCAGCCGCTCGCCGGAAGAGCTGGTTGCCGCCGCCATGGGCCCGCACCACCAGTATCCCGACGGGCTGGCGCTCTATCTCGGCACCATGTTCGTGCCGTCGAAGGATCGCGGCGAAAAGGGCAAGGGCTTCACCCACAAGGTCGGCGACATCGTCACGATCTCGTCTGAGAAATTCGGCGCACTGGTCAACCGCGTGCGGCTCTCGCCCGACTGCCCGCACTGGACCTACGGCGCCAGCCATCTGATGCGCGAGTTGGCCGGGGCCAAGCTCATCTAGCCGGTCTCTGCTCGCAAGCCGCCACCCATGGCGGCATTCCGACCGCCAAGGTGCCGCGGCTGATGCTGGTTCCGATAGGCGCGATGGCGGAGCTTGCCGGAATGATCTCATGTCGGCGCCGGCGGCATCGTCGACGCCAATCTTTCGACCGCCGCGAAAAACCACCGCAACTGATGCAATCTGATGGGGGCGTTGATGGCGCCTCGTCAGGCGCCCACTACATCTGCAGATGGAGGCTTGCCATCCGTCGAAAAAGGGAATGCTCTGACGCATCCAACCGGCGCTGGCAAGAGACGCGATCCGGCGGTCGCCGGAACAAGGGACGGATAAGGAACTGACCATCTACAAACGGGAGGAAATCAAATGCTGACACGGCTAAGACTCGTTCTATATGGCCTGTTGGTGGCGCTGACGATTGTTCCAGCAGCGGCACAGGCCAAGACCTTCTACTGGATTTCGCATGGCGGCCCGGCCGACCCGGTCTGGACCTACTTCCTGGCTGGCGCCAAACAATGGGCCAAGGACACCGGCAACACCGTCAACACCTCGTTCCACAATGGCGACGTGGCCTCGCAGCAGGAAGCGGTTCGCGCCGCCCTCTCCGCCAAGGCCGATGGCATCGTCACCACCAGCCCCGATCCGGGCAGCCTTGTCGAGATCGTCAAGGAAGCCCGCGCGGCCAACATCCCGATCATCAACTTCAACACGCCCGATCCCAAGGCCAATTTCAACGCCTATGTCGGCGGTGACAACGTCACCTTCGGCAAGCACTGGGCGCAGTATCTGGTCGACAAGGGCCTGGTGAAGAAAGGCGACTTCGTCTGGATGCCGGTCGAGGTCCCCGGCGCCACCTATGGCGTCCAGGAAGAAGAAGGCATCAAGAGCGTCTTCGGTCCGCTCGGCATCACCTATGAAATCACCGAAGCCACGCTTGACCAGGCCGAAGTGATCAACCGCATGGTTGATTACCTCACCGCCAACAAGGCCAAGGTCAAGGCGATCATCGGCCTCGGCGACCTGGTGACCGGCTCGATCAAGCGGGTCTTCGACCAGGTCGGCATCAAGCCGGGTGAAATTCCGGTTGTCGGCTGGGGCAACTCGCTCGACACCACCCAGGAAGTGCTGAACGGCTACGTCAATGCCGGCCAGTGGCAGGACCCGCAGGCTACCAGCTATGTCGCCCTCTCCCTGGCCAACATGGCCGCTGCCGGCATTCCTCCGGGCTTCAACGTGATCACCGGGGCGCTCTACGAAAAGGATACCGCCGCGGTCTACGACAAGATCCTGTCCGGCAAATAAGATCCCAAACTCAAACAGTCGCGACTGCTCGGGCGGTCGCGACTGACTTCTCCATTTTCGCCGAGCCCTTCGCCGTACAAGGCTCAGCCTTTCCAATCCTATCGCGGGTTGCTCGTGGAAAATCGTTCGCTCATCCAACACCTGATCGCGCGGCCCGAATTCGGCCCTTTGGTGCTGCTCGTCATCGAGATCGCCGTTTTCTGGAGCATCAACCACGACTTCCTGTCGCCGCAGAACATTTCGAACACGCTGGCCTTCACGGTCGAACTCGGCCTGATCGCGCTGGCGATGACGCTGTTGATGACGTCTGGCGAGTTCGACCTTTCGGTCGGTTCATTGTTCGGCTTCTCGCCGGTGCTGATGTGGACGCTGTTCAACAGCGGCCTCACTTCGCTGGAGGTCAGCTTTGTCGCGGCACTGCTGGTCGCCGCCTTCATCGGTCTGGTCAATGGCTGGTTCGTCACACAGCTCAAGATCCCGTCCTTCCTGGTGACGCTCGGCATGCTGCTGGTGGTGCGCGGCACTGCCCTTTTCGTTACCGACGGGTTTCCGCAGCGCACCTGGAGCGCCGAAGGCAGCTGGCTGGCCGAGGCGCTGGTCGGCGACTTCTTCATCGGGCCGTTCCGCATCTACATGTCGCTGTTCTGGTTCATCGCCGCGGCCATCGCGCTCGGCTATGTCCTGACGCAAAGCCGCACCGGCAACTGGATCCAGGCGGCCGGCGGCAATCCCAATGCGGCGCGCGCCCGCGGCGTCAATGTCAGCGGCGTCAAGATCGGCCTGTTCGTCCTGTCATCGCTGATGGCCTCGCTTGCGGGCGTCATCTCGTCGCTGCGCACCTCGGCCGCCAACCCCAACAGCGGCACCGGCTATGAGCTCGAAGTCATCGCCATGGTGGTGATCGGCGGCACGGCGCTGACCGGCGGGCGCGGCACGATCATCGGCACAGTGCTCGGCATCCTGATCCTGCGCGTCATGCGCAACGGCATCGTGCTGATCGGCGTGCCAGGCCTTGCCTACAACATCTTCATCGGCGCGATCATCCTTGGCATGATGGCGCTCCATTCATGGCTGGAACGCCGGCATCAGGCAGGGACTTGAACCATGGCCGAGCCATTGATCCGCATGCAGAACATCCGCAAGTCCTATGGCCGCGTGCAGGCACTCGAGGACGCCAGTTTCCATGTCAATGAACGGGAGATCGTCGGCCTGCTCGGCGACAATGGCGCCGGCAAGTCGACGCTGATCAAGGTGCTCTCGGGTGCCGTTCCGCTGACCAGCGGCGACATCTTCATCCGCGGCAAGAAGGTGAGCTTGCGCAACACCAGCGACGCCATCGCCCACGGCATCGAGACGATCTACCAGGACTCGGCGCTGGTCACGCAATTGTCGATCGCCCGCAACCTGTTCCTCGGACGCGAGCCGATCAAGCCACCGCGCTTCCTCAACCGGATGGACCAGGACGCCATGAACACGGTCGCCCGCGACCTGCTCAAGCAGGTCGGCATCTCGAAGAACATCCCGCCGACGACACCGATCGGCTCGCTTTCCGGCGGTGAGCGCCAGGCGGTGGCGATCGCGCGCGCCATGCATTTCGACAGCGACCTCATCATCCTCGACGAGCCGACCAACAATCTCGGCGTTGCCGAAACACAGGGCGTGCTGAGCTTCGTGCGCAACGCCCGCGATTCCGGCCATTCCTGCATCTTCATCGCCCACAACATCCACCACGTCTTCCAGGTGGTCGACCGCATCGTGGTCATGCGCCGGGGCAAGGTGGTCGCCGACGACATCGACCCGAAGAAGACCAGCGTGGCGGAAGTCGAACGGATCATCACCGGTATGTCGGACAAGGAAATCCGCGATGCCATCGCCGATGGCAAGCCATCGCACTGAGTCCGGGGCAGCCGTCTTGTCGAGGCCGCCGAATGACGGTCCGGCTGATGGGGTGGCAATCAACCGTCCCCTCAAATCGCATCGCTCGTCTGGCGCGGCATCGCATCGGGACATAGGGTTACGGCATGAAAGCCACCGTCTCGGATATCGCCCGCAATTGCGGGCTGTCGACGGCAACGGTCGACAGGGTGCTCAACAACCGGCCGGGCGCGAGTGCCGCCAACCGGCAGCGCGTCATGGAAGCCGCCAAGCAGCTCGGCTACCTGCCGGTCGCCGATCAGGTGACGCTGCCCTCGCGGCCCGCCCATCTCGAATTCCTGCTGCCGATCGGCAGCAATGCCTTCATGCGCGATCTCGCCGGACATATCGAGGACTACGCCGCGCGGCTGCCGCTTGTCGCCTCGTGCCGGATCCATAACCTCGCCGGAATCTCGCCGAACGCGCTGCAGGCCGCCGTCGAAAACCTCTCGCTCCGGGCCAATGGCGTCGGTGTCATCGCCGTCGACCATCCGCGCACGCGCAACATCCTGCGCGACATCGTCGACGCCGGCATGCGCCTAGTCACGCTGGTGTCCGATGTTCCGGCCGCACCGCGATCGGCCTATGTCGGCATCGACAACCGGGTGGCGGGACGAACGGCGGCGCTGTTGATGGGACGCTTCCTTGGCGGTCGCACTGGCCACCTGGCGATGGTCGTCGGCTCGCGCTCCTATCGCGGCCATGAAGAGCGCGAAATGGGTTTCCGCTCGGTGCTCAACGAGGAGTTTCCCAACCTGACCGTCAGCAGCGCCGTCGAGATCAACGACGAGCCCGACGTCAGCTATGCCGAGACCATGAAGGCGCTGCACAACGAGCCCGAACTGCTCGGCATCTATTGCGTCGGAGCCGGACATTCGGGCGTTGCAAAGGCGATCCGGGAATTAAGGCCGAACCGCAAGCCGGTGTTCATCTGTCACGACCTCACAAGGGACACGCGGGGCTATCTCGTCGACGACCTGCTCGATGTCGTCATCGACCAGAATGCCAGGCTGATCGCCGAGCAGTCGGTCATTCGCCTGCTCGGCTCGATTGCATCCTCGGCGCCCTATCTGACGCGGAAGTTCATCGAGCCGCGCTTGATCTTCAGGGAAAACGTCCCGGTGCAGTGAAGCTGGCCTGCGCTTTTCCGGTCACACTCGGCAACTTTCGCGGGTGATACAGCGAATCTGCACAGCTGCTATGCACGATCCACGATTGCCGAATCATTGGGCAACCCCTAGTTTTGCGGTTGTCGGCCATCTACTCCTCCCAGATGCGATGCCGACGCTGAGTGGGGTGCACCTCCTCCCGCGCCACACTCGAAATCGAGCCCGCTGCCACCTCCTCCCGGCAGCGGGCTTTTTTCGTTCCAATCAATGCGACCGCAATTGCGCTCACGCCAAGGGCGTGAGGCATAATTCATTCTCGGTCGCGAGATCGAAAAGATTGCCGGGGAGAATTCAGCCGGCAGCAGTGCCGCGGAAGGAGACGATCAGCCCTTCCGCCATACGCACGAACTGCGCGCTCGGGCCTTCGGTACCGACACTTTGAACGCTGACACGGGCGCCTTCAAGCAGAAGCGACAGCGTATCGGCAAGCAGCTCAGCCTGGCCGATGCCGGCATCCCTGCACAGCGTGACAAGGCGATCGCGCTGGGCTTCCTTGAGTTCCTTGATGACGCGCCTGGCCGGATGATCCGCGTCGGTCAACTCGATGGCTGCGTTGGCCATGTCGCAGCCGCGGCCGTCAGCCGTCAGGCAATCGGCGGCCATGCGAACCCAGGCATGCAATTGCGCCAGCTTGTCGCCGGGATGCTGAATCTCGAATTTCTCCCAGATCGCACCAGCCTTGCAGGCGGTGGCGCGCAGGCATTGGATGATGAGATCGTCCTTGGAATCGAAATGACGATAGAGCGTCATCTTGTTGGTTCCGGCGGCCTCAGTGATGGCGTCGATGCCGACGCCCTTGATGCCATGCTTGTGAAACATGTCCTGCGCCGTCTCCAGGATCCTGTCCCGGGGGCGAACGCGTTCCACAGTGCCGTCTTCCATCAAAACCTCCTTGGTTTCCCAAAAATCCCTCGGTACGCCTCTTGACTAGGGTGTTACCGGTCTGTAACGTCACGAATGTTACTTACTGGTAACACCTATGTCGCCCTCCGTCAATCACAAGACAGTGAACTGGTCCTGCCAGATCGAGAGGGGCCAGAGCGAGATGGGCGAACAATTGCAGTTCATGCGGCCTCGGCCGGTGAAGAGATGAAAACGGTTCGTGAGCATGGGCTGCGAACCGACAGACAAGGAGCCGGCCAATGCCACAGCGCCGCGATCTTACCATAGATGAAGCCGTCCGGGATCCGATGATCCGGCTGGTCATGAAAGCAGATGGCGTCGACCCGCGCGCATTCGAAAGGATGCTGCGCTCGCTCGCCGATGCGCAGCACAGCGAGATGCCGTTGCTGCGTTCGCTGGAAGAGCCCGGTGACGGGCGCGGCAAAAGGCTGTCCAGCGTTGCCAGCGCCTTCGGCAAGGCAAGAGCAGTCGGGGAGGCGTGTGTTTCGTGGTAAACTTTTTCATCCATCGTCCGATCTTCGCCTCGGCGATCGCCATCATCATGGTGCTCGCCGGGACGATTTGTTATTTCCTGCTGCCCGTCTCGCAGTTTCCCGACATCACACCGCCGCAGGTCGTGGTCAGCGCCCATTATCCGGGCGCCAGCGCGCAGGTGGTGGCCGACACCGTGACGACGCCGCTGGAGCAGCAGATCAACGGCGTGCAAGGCATGACCTACATGTCGTCGACGAGCTCCAATGACGGCTCCTCGACCATCACCATCACCTTCGATGTCGGCTATTCGCTCAGCACCGCCGCCGTCGACGTCCAGAACCGCGTCTCGCAAGCGGCCTCGTCGCTGCCGGCGATCGTCAATCAGGGCGGCGTGACGATCAAGAAACAGAATCCGAACTTCGTGCTCATCGTCAACCTGACCTCGCCCGACAGTTCGGTCGATCCGGTGGCGCTGAGCAACCTTGCCTATCTGCAGGTGGTCGATCCGCTGAAGCGGCTGCCCGGTGTGGGCGACGTGCAGATCTTCGGCGAGCGGCGCTATTCGATGCGCGTCTGGCTCGATCCGGACAAGCTCGCCAATCTCGGCATCACCGCCGTCGACGTCCAGAACGCGATTGCCGAGCAAAACGTCCAGGTGGCGGCCGGCAAGATCGGCCAGTCGCCGGCCCCGGCCGGCACCGCCTTCGAGATGCAGGTCAACGCCGTCGGCCGCTTGAGCGATCCCAAGGAGTTCGGCGACATCGTCGTGCGCGCCAACACGGACACCGGCTCGCTGGTGCGGCTGCGCGACGTCGCACGCATCGAGCTCGGCGCGCTGCAATATTCATCGTCGGCCTTCTTCGGCAAGGACCCGACCGTGGTGCTCGCCGTCTACCAGATGCCCGGCTCCAACGCGCTCGATCTGCAGCAGCGCGTCAAGGACAAGATGCAGGAGCTGTCGGCCCGTTTCCCGAAGGGCGTCTCCTATGCGATGCACTACGACACGACCCGCTTCGTCTCGGCGTCGATGCATGACGTGCTGATCACGCTCGGTGAAGCGCTGGTCCTTGTCGTCGCCGTGGTGTTCATCTTCCTGCAGAGCTGGCGCACGACGATCATCCCGACCATCGCCATTCCGGTGTCGCTGGTGGCGACGCTCGTCGTCATGGAGATGCTTGGCTTCTCGCTCAACATGCTGAGCCTGCTCGGCATGGTGCTGGCGATCGGCCTGGTCGTCGACGATGCCATCGTGGTGGTCGAGAACGTCGAACGACAACTGGAGGCCGGGCTCAAGCCACTGGCGGCGACCAAGGCCGCGATGGCCGAGGTCACCGGTCCGATCATCGCCACCACCGCCGTGCTGATGGCGGTGTTCGTGCCGGTCGCCTTCATTCCCGGTGTCTCCGGCAAGCTCTACAACCAGTTTGCGCTGACGGTGGCGATCTCGGTCGGCATCTCCGCCTTCAATTCGCTGACGCTGAGCCCCGCGCTCAGTGCCGCCTTCCTGCGGCATCGCGAGCCAACGCAGTTCGTGCTGTTCCGCTGGTTCAACACAGGCTTCGACCGGCTGTCGCATGCCTATGCGCACGGCGTGCGCATCCTCATCCGCTTGCGCTGGATCATGCTTGGCCTGTTTGCAGCCGGACTTGTCGCCACCTACTTCGTCTGGCAGCGCCTGCCCTCGACGTTTCTTCCGGTCGAGGACCAGGGCTACTTCTTCGTCGTCATCCAGCTGCCCGACGGCGCTTCGCTGGAGCGCACCGACGCGGTGGCGCAAAAGGCGCGCGACATCCTCCAGGCGACACCCGGCGTCGACATCGTCGGCTCGATCAGCGGCCTGAACTTCCTGACCAGTGCGGCGCAGTCGAACTCGGCGGTCGAATTCGCCATCCTGAAGCCCTGGGAGGAACGCAGTCCCGACCAGAGCGCGTCGAAGCTCGTCGCCGATGTGCGCGGCAAGCTGCTGCAGATCCCGGAAGCCTTCGCGTTGAGCTTCGATCCACCCTCGATCCCCGGTATCGGGACCACGGGCGGCTTCGAGTTCGTCGTCGAGGATCTCACTGGTCGGGGCAGTTCCGCCCTCAACGACGCGACGCAAGCCGTGATCGCCGAGGCGCGCAAGCAGCCCGAGATCAATCCGCAGCAGCTGTTCTCGCCGTTCTCGACCTCGACGCCGCAGTTCAACTACGACCTCGACCGCAGCAAGGCGAAACTGCTCGGCCTCAACCTGCCGGATGTGTTCAACACGCTGCAGATCTATCTCGGTTCGCTCTACGTGAATGACTTCAACCTGTTCGGCCGCACCTTCCGGGTGACCATCCAGGCCGACAAGGATGCACGTGCGGGCGCTGCCGACATTTCCCGGCTCTATGTGCGCAATGCCTCCGGCGGCATGGTGCCGTTGAGCACACTGGGCAAGCTCGTGCCGTTCGTCGGCCCCGAAACCGTGCCGCACTACAACAACAACGCGTCGGCCTCGATCAATGGCGGTGCCGCACCGGGCTTCTCCTCGGGCCAGGCGGTTGCTGCGATGGAACGGGCCGCCGCCACGGCACTGCCCAGGGATTTCGGTTTCGAATGGACCGGCATCACCTTCCAGGAACTCAAGGCAGGATCGATCGCGTCCATCGTCTTCGGCCTCGCCATCGTCTTCGTCTTCCTGATCCTGGCGGCGCAGTATGAGAGCTGGGCGATGCCGTTCATGGTGCTGCTGGCGGTGCCGCTCGCCCTGTTCGGCGCGTTCGCGGTGCTGTGGGCGCGTGGCATGCAGATCGACGTCTACTCGCAGATCGGCTTCGTCATGCTAATCGGCCTGGCGGCCAAGAACGCCATCCTGATCGTCGAGTTCGCCAGGCGACGACGCGAGGAGGGCCTCAGCATCGTCGACGCGGCGATGGAGGCGGCACGGCTGCGGCTGCGGCCGATCCTGATGACGGCTTTCGCCTTCATCCTCGGCGTGCTGCCGCTGATGTTCGCCACCGGCGCCGGTGCCGCAAGCCGTCAGTCGATCGGCACCACCGTCTTTGGCGGCATGGTCGCCGCAACCATCCTGTCGCTGGTGTTCGTACCGGTCTTCTACGCGGTCATCGAACAGCTGCGCGAACGCGGCAGCAATGACGAGGCGGCCGCTGACGAACACACTGAACCAACTGCCGAAACCGCCTTCCCTCCCCTTGCGGAAGCGGCCGAATAAGATTGGAGACTAATCATGCGTAAATGGAAAATCGCGTTGGGAACGGCCGTCGCGCTGGGAGCGATCTCGGTGGCCAGCGTCCATCTGCTCGACATGGGCAACGTCAGCCTCAATGCCGGCACCGCTGGTGCGGCGCCCGCCCCGGCGGCGTTCGTCATGCCGGTGCCGGTGGTCAGCGTCGTCAAGAAGACGATCCCGATCTACCTCGACTACGCCGCGCGGACGGAGCCGATCCGCAGCATCACCTTGCAGGCCAGGATTCCGGGCTATCTGCAGGAGCAGGCCGCTGCCGACGGTGTCGACGTCCGCCAGGGCGATCTGCTCTACAAGATCTCGCCTGATGACTTCCAGGCGGCTCTCGACCAGGCGAAGGCGCAGGTGCAGCGCGATACCGCAACGCTCGACTATGCCCAGTCCAATCTCGGGCGCGGCACCGAGCTTGCGAAGAGCGGCTATCTCGCCAAGGACGGGTTCGATCAGCGCACCAGCACCTTGCGCGAAGCACAGGCGTCGCTGGCGCTCAACCAGGCGGCGGTCCGCACGGCCGAGCTCAATTTGAGCTATGCCGAAATCCGCGCGCCGTTTGCCGGACGCCTGGGTCGCAACCAGGCCTCGGTCGGAACGCTGGTCAGCGTTGCCGGCACCGTGCTCAACACGTTGGTGCAGCTCGATCCGATCTACGTCACCTTCAATCCAAGCGAGACGGACCTGGCTGAGATCGAGCAGGCTCGCGCGGCCGGTCCGATCGAGGTCGAGGTCCTGCTTCCCGGCGAGACCGAGGCCAGCCAGAAGGGCGAACTCACCTTCATCGACAATACGGTGGACCGTTCGACCGGCACCATCACGGCGCGGGCGACGATCGGCAACGGCAAGTTCACGCTGCTGCCGGGCCAATATGTCCGCGTCCGGCTGCATGTGAAGGAGCAGGCCGATGCGCTGATGGTGCCGCAGACGGCGCTGGGCTCGAGCCAGCTCGGCAAATATCTCTACGTCGTCGGCAAGGGCAACACGGTCGACCAGCGACTGGTCTCGCTTGGTCCGACCAGCGGCGGCCAGGTAGCGATCCTGACCGGCGTGGCCGAAGGCGATCAGGTGATAACAGGCAATCTGCAGAAGATCGGACCCGGAATGCCGATTTCTCCGCTGCCGGAAAAGCCGGCAACCTGAACACCCCCGTCAGGTCCGGCTTCAGCGCGGCGCCCCGACCTGCCCACAGGTCGCGGGCGCCGCTTTCATGAGCAGTTCCACCAGGCCCGCGACATCGGCACGATCGGCCTTGGCCGGCGGCATGAACGCGCAATAGGGATGCCCGAGGCGGACCGAGACGGATGAGAGCGCGATCAAGCGGCCTGCCTCCAGATCGGCGCGCGCCATGACCTGCTGACCAAGCGCAATGCCGAGACCCAGCCTCGCCGAGGTGATTGCCAGGCTGGACAGGCCGACGCGCCGCCCATGCGACGGGTCGGGCGAGCGACCGCCGCCGGATGCCGCGAACCAATCGGCCCAGGTCGGGTGCGAGGCATAACTCGGCCCCCAATTGGTGTGGATGAACAGGCTTTCATGCAGGTCCGCCAGACCCGGATCGCCATTGCCGTGCCTGTGCCAGAATTCGGGCGCGCAGACCGGCAAGACGTCATCATGGACAAGCCGGACGAGCTTCAATCCGGGATAATGATAGTCGCCATAGCTGATGCGCAGGTCGATGTTCTGGCGCATCAGGTCGACCGGATCGTCCTCGACCCGGACATCGATCGCCATCTGCGGGAAGGCATCGAGAAGTACGGCCAGCTTCGGCGCCAGCCACAGTTCGGCCAGCGAAAAAGGCACGCTGACGACAAGGCGGGTTCGCAAACCGCCTTCCAGCATGCGCCGGCCGATCGCCGCTATGTCGCCCAGCGCCCGCGCGGTCTGCGGATAGATGGCGTGGCCGGCATCGGTCAGCGCGATGCGGTTGCCTGCACGCACGAACAACTGCTTGCCGAACCATGTTTCGAGATTGCGTATCTGCTGGCTCACCGCCGCCGACGACACGCCAAGCTCGGTCGCGGCCAGGGTGAAACTGCCGGCGCGCGCCGCGACCTCGAAGGCCTTGATCGCATTCAGCGGAGGCAGCCGTTCCACATTGATCTTCCCAAAAGTTTTTCTTGCCCAATCCTAATTATTTTCCGCGTTGAGGGAAAGATTTTTTTGCCGTCTCATAGGCTCAGAACCTCGGAGCCCAATGACGATGCCCATAACAATAAAAGACATTCTCGATCTCGACCGCTATCCGCTCGACCGCGAAGGCAGCGCCGAATGGAAGCGCCTCGTAGAACAATCCATCGCCGCGCTCGAAGCCGACGGCATGTTCAACCTCGAGGGGTTTCTGCGGCCCGGCATCGCTGAAAAGGCCGTCCAGGAAATCCAGCCGGTCATGGCCGCGCGGTCGCATGTGCACAAGCGCATGCACAACATCTACTTCAAGCCTGACATACCCGAGCTTGCTTCAGACCATCCGGCGCTGCGCAAGGTCGAGACCATCAGTCACACCGTTTGCGCCGACCAGATCCCGGGCAGCGTGGTGCTTGCGATCTACGAATACGAGCCGCTGCTGCGCTTCCTGGCGGCGGCGATGGGCAAGACGAGACTGCATGTCATGCAGGACCCGCTGGCGCGCACCAATGTGATGGCCTATCGCGCCGGCGAAGCGCTCAACTGGCATTTCGACCGTTCGGAATTCACCACGACCCTCCTGCTGCAGCAGGCGCAACGAGGCGGCGACCTCGAATACCGCACGGATCTGCGGTCGGACGACAATCCGAACTATGACGGCGTCGCCAGGCTGCTCGAAGGGCGTGACCCCGAAGCCAAGATCCTGCGCATGAAGCCGGGCACACTCAACGTCTTTCGCGGCAAGAACACCGCGCATCGCGTCACCACCGTCGAAGGCGAGTGCGAGCGCATGATCGCAGTGTTCTCCTACTACGAGAAGCCAGGCGTGATGTTCAGCGCCGAGGAACGGGTCGGCTTCTACGGCCGCGCGGCCTGAGGCCCGACGGTGAGGCAATCGAAGAAAACGAAAATAGTATCTTGTTAGATTGTCGACAATCTGCTTGTCTTGCTCTCGGTTTCCTTTGGAGTGGCCGAATGGGCAAAGCGGATTTCAGTCCGATCGCGGACACCACGCGCCGCGCCGAGATCGTCGCGCTGCTGCGGCGCGCGATCCTGACCGGCCAGCTGGAACCGGGCCAGAAACTCAACGAGCTCCGGATCTCCGAACAGATGCGGGTCAGCCGCGCGCCGCTGCGCGAGGCGATGCGCGAGCTGGTGCAGGAAGGCATCCTGACCAGCATTCCCTATGCCGGCACTTTCGTCGTCGATGTCACCGCCAAGGACATCGACGATGCCTATTCGCTCAACAAGGTGCTCGACGAATTCGCCATCGAACGCACCTGGCCGCTGCGCGACCAGCGCTTCTTCGACGAGCTCGACCAACGCCACGAGGCGGTGAAACAGGCGACCCGCAACCGCGACACCACCCGCCAGATCGAAACGGCGCTGCAACTGCATGGCCTGATCTACGAATGGGCCGACAATTCTGTGCTGCTGGAAACCTGGCAGCGGTTGACCAGCCGGTTGCAGATGTATTTCGCCCTGCACCAGCAGGCCCGCAACGAAGCGGTGCCGGCCGAAGACGTTCACGAGACCTATGTGTCGCTGCTCAAGGGCGCCGACATGCGCGCTGCCCAGCGCCATGCCCGCGAGCATATCGACCTCGATTTCGAGGAGCTTCTTTCCTACGCGCGCGATCTCGAACAGCGCCCGTCGAAAGGCGCCTGACCCGTTCCTCACCACCGCAGACAATGGACAGACACGTGCAGATCGAAACCATCAAAGCCTACCATGTCGTGCAGCCCTTCGTGGACGGGCCCTACCGCATGTCGAAGGGACGCGCTGCCGATGCCTTCGACGCGGTGATCGTGTCCATCACTGCTAATGGCGATTTGACCGGCTGGGGCGAGATGGCGCCGCTCGGCAATTTCTACTCGCCCGCCTTCGCGGCCGGCGTTCGTGCCGGCGTGGTCGAGATCGCGCCGCATCTGATCGGCCACGATCCGCGTGGGCTGGCCGGCATCGGCCGGCTGATGGATACGGTGTTCAAGGGCCATCCCTACATCAAGTCGGCGCTCGACATGGCCTGCTGGGATCTGGCGGCGCGCGCCGCCGATGTGCCGCTGGTGACGCTGCTCGGCGGCCGGGAGAGCGAGACGGCGGAGCTCTACAAGGTCGTCACCCACGGCAGCGTCGAGGCCATGGCGGCACTGGCCAAGCGCATCGTCAAGGATGGCTTCCACCGGCTGCAGGTCAAGGTCGGCGGCAATGTCCATGACGACATCGAGCGCGTGACGGCGGTCGCCGCCTCGGTGCCGAAAGGCACGGTGATCTTCTGCGATGCCAATGCCGGCTGGACGCCCTACCAGGCGCGCCAGTTCGCTGACGCGACGCGGGCCATCGACTACACGTTCGAGCAGCCCTGCACGACAATCGACGAATGCATGTCGGTGCGCCGCTCGCTCGACAAGCCGATGGTGCTGGACGAATCCGTCGCCTCGCTGGACGACATGCTCGATATCCATCGCAAGGGTGCAGCCGACGGGCTGACTTTGAAGATCTCGCGGCTTGGCGGCGTGACGAAGACGCGGCAGATCCGCGATCTCGCCGTCGACCTCGGCTTCATGATCACCGTCGAGGACACCGGCGGCGCCGAGATCGACACCGCGGCGATGGCGCATCTGTCGCTGTCGACGCCGGAGGAACGCCGCCTGCACGCCATTGCCTTCCACGAATGGGTGACGGTGCGCACGGCGTCGAACAAGCCGCCGGTCACCGGCAGCCGCATGGGCATTCCGGATGGCTCCGGCCTCGGCATCGACGTGGTTCCCGACCTGCTTGGCGCGCCGTTCTTCGAAATCGGCCGCTGAGATGAAAATCCGCAGCATCAAGGCCACGCCGATCAACCTTCGCCTCGAAGCGCCCTACGCCTGGGTATTCGGTGAACTCGATGGGTTCTCGCCGACCATCGTCGAGGTCGAGACAGAGGATGGTCTGATAGGCCTCGGCGAGGCGCCGACACCGGCTGCGGCCACCATCATCAATGATGTCCTGGTGCCGCGTCTTGTCGGCCGCGATGCCTTCGACATTGCCGGCGCCGAGAATGTCTGCCTGCCCTACTGGACCGGCGTGCAGTCGATCAACGACCGCACCCGCATCATGGCCTTCGGCGCCATCGAGATGGCGCTCTGGGACCTGCGCGGCAAGGCATGGAACCAGCCGCTCTACCAGTTGCTCGGCGGTGCCGTGCGCAAGGACATCCCATTCACCGACTATTTTTCGCTGCGCGGCGACGGACCAAAGGTCAAGGGCGAGACCACGCCGGAAGAGGTCGCCGACTATTGCGTCGAGCTGCACGAGACCCATGGGACGACCTTCTTCGAAGGCAAGTTCTCGACGCAGGATCCAAAAGTCTCGCTGAAAATGGTCGACCTGATCCGCGAAAGACTTGGCGACGATGCGATGATCCGCATCGATTCCAACCAGGCCTATTCGCTGGCGACGGCGCGTCGCCTTGCGCGGCCACTGGAGGAACTGGGCGTCCGCAACTGGGAGGATCCGGTGGCAACCATCGAGGAGATGCGCGAGTTGCGGCGCCACTGCTCGATCCCGTTCTCGACCCACAACATCGATATTGCGCGCGCCATGGACATGAAGGTGCCGGATGCTTTCGTCGGCAACCCGACGACGCATGGCGGCATCGGCCGCCTGCTGCGCTTCGTCGGCGCCTGCGAGCACGCAGGCATCGATTTCTGGTGCTACAGTGGCGACAGCGGCATCGGCAGCGCGGCCTACCTGCATCTGTGCGCGGCGCTCGGCTGGATCAGGGAGCCGAACCAGTCGCTGTTTCGCATGCTGCCGATGGACGTCATTGAGGAAGGGCCGTTTTCGCCGAAGAACAACGTCGTGCGCGTTCCGGAAGGCCCCGGTCTCGGCGTCACGTTGTCACGTGAAAACCTCGCTGCCTGTCACAGAGACTTTACCGAGAGGGGACCGTGCAACAAGTATCATGACCCGGCAAAGCCCGGAACCTATCGCCGTTTGCCGCTGAACTAGATGACGGCAGGTGACCAAGAAACGAGAAGCCAACCGCCGCGACTTCGGTCGGGAAGATTGGACAAAGACGGGTGAAAGCAGTGCAGCCAGGAATCCGGCGCATCCACGCCAAGGACTGGATGGACCGGACAAGATCGCATGCTACAGTCCCGGTCACGGGCTATTCTGGCGGCCGGAAAATGGGGCTATCAGCAAAATTCGTCAGCCATAAAAACATAGGGGAAAGGGTAAAAACCCATGAGCAAGAATTATCACATTCTCGACCTGATCCGGCGCAATCGCTCGCCGCTTGAAAATCACCTGATCGATGGCCTCGTCGACGGCAGGGTCAGCCGCCGCGACTTCATCCGTCACGGCAGCCTGCTCGGCCTGTCGCTGCCGCTGCTGGGCCGCATCGGCGCGGCAGCGGGCCTCGGCGGCATGCCGTCGCTGGCGCGCGCCCAGGGCGCGCCCGGCGCCACCATCCGCATCGCCAGCAGCGTGCCGGCGGCAACGATCGACCCGGTTACCATTGCCGACGCCGGCGGCCTCCTGGTCATGCAGCAGGTTGCCGAGTTCCTCTGCGTCGACGGCCCCGACCTCGTGCTGCAGCCGGCGCTGGCCGAAAGCTGGAAGCCGAACGACAACGGCACGGTTTGGACGTTCAAGCTGCGCAAGGGCGTGAAATTCCACAGCGGCGGCGAGATGAAGGCCGACGACGTCGTGGCCAGCATCGACCGCCTTGCCGATCCGGCAAACTCGTCCAACGCGCTGTCGGTGTTCAACGGCATCCTGCAGAAGGGCGCCAGCAAGAAGGTCGACGACTACACCGTGGAGTTCCACCTCGACGCGCCGAACGGCAACTTCCCCTACATGCTGTCGTCCGACAATTACAACGCCGTCATCATCCCGGCGAGCTACAAGGGCCAGTACGAGAAGAGCTTCGACGGCACCGGGCCGTTCAAGATCGAGAAATACACGGCAAAGGTCGGCGCCTCCTTCGTCCGCAACGAAGACTATTGGGGCACGAAGGCGTTGCCGGAGCGCACCGAATTCACCTTCTTTACCGACACGCAGCCGCAAATCCTGGCACTGCAGGGCGGGCAGGTCGACATCATCAACCAGCTGCCGGTGCTGTCCGGTGTCGCGCTGCTCAACGATCCGAACGTCGACATCATCAGCCTGAAATCGGTCGCTCACCAGCAACTGCATATGCGCTGCGATTCCGACCCGTTCAAGGACCCGCGCGTGCGCCGCGCCATCGCACTCAGCCTCGACCGTGACAAGCTGGTTGCCGGTCTGATGAAAGGCCGGGCATCGCCGGGCAATGACAGCCCGTTCGCCCCGGCCTATCCGTCAACCGATGCGAGCGTGCCGCAGCGCAAGCAGGATATCGCGCAGGCCAAGCAGCTGATGGAAGCGGCGGGCGCCGGCAAGGGCTTCAAGGTGACGCTGACCACCGAGCGCTATCTGGAAATCCCCGAATACGCCCAGCTGATCCAGAACTGGGTCAAGGAGATCGGCATCGAGCTGGAGCTCAATATCCTCGACCAGGGCGGCTACTACGGAGACGCGGTGTTCGGCAAGTCGAACTGGCTGGATTCGGTGATGGGCATCACCGACTATGGCCACCGCGGGGTGCCGAATGTCTATCTTGCAGCACCGCTGAAGAGCGACGGCACCTGGAACGCCGCGCATTTCAAGAACACGGACTACGACACGCTGGCGACCAGCTATATCGCCGCACTCGACCTCGAGGCGCAGAAGGCGACCGCAGGCAAGATCCAGAACCTGCTGCTCGAAGAAACGCCGGTCATCTTCGGCTATTTCTACGACTATCTGACAGCCACGGCGAAAGGCGTGGCCGGCGTGCAGCCGACCGCGATGTCGCAGCTGTTCCTAGACAAGGCATCGAAGGCCTGAACGGAGGCAGACAAGGCCATCCCGCAACTGCCAGCCCCTGCGGGGGCTGGCGCTTTCGCTGCAAGGCGAGGCAAGGCGCTGCGCGTCGGCCTGACGCGAAACCCCGCGTTACGGGCGATTTATCATTGTCCCATGGAGTCCGAGACCCTGCTCACCACCATGCATTGGGGGACTTACGAAGTCCGTGCCGAGAACGGCAGGCTCGTCGGCGTCGAGCCATGGAGCGGCGACCCCGATCCATCGCCGATCGGCAAATCCATGCTTGGTACGGTACAGGGTGACCTGCGCGTCTCCCGTCCCGCCATCAGGCGTGGCTGGCTGGAGGGGGACAGGTCCAGCGCCAAGGGCGGGCGCGGCAGCGAACCCTTTGTCGAAGTCCCATGGGAAACCGCACTGGATATCGTGGCGGCCGAACTGGACCGAATTCGCGTTGAACATGGGAATGCCGCGATCTATGCGGGGTCCTACGGATGGGCGAGTGCGGGGCGATTCCACCATGCCCAAAGCCAGGTCCACCGTTTCCTCAACACGATCGGCGGCTATACAAGCTCGGTCCTCAGCTATTCCTATGGCGCTGCCGAGATCATCCTGCCGCACGTGCTTGGCGGGACCGATGGCCTGACGGGCAATCATTCCACCTGGGACGGGATCGAACGGAATAGCGAGTTGATCGTCGCCTTTGGCGGCCTGCCCTGGCGCAATGCGCAGATACAGGGGGGCGGCGCGGCACGTCACGAAGCGTCGGCGGCCTTGCGCAACGCCGTCGGCAACGGCGCCCAGTTGATCAACGTTTCGCCCGTGCGCGACGATGCCCCGCGCGGCGTCGAGACCGAATGGCTGCCGCTTCGGCCAAACAGCGACACCGCCTTGATGCTGGCTCTATGCCATGTCCTCATCACCGAGGCCCGTCATGACGAGACATTTCTGGCGCGATACTGCATCGGCTTCGAGGTCGTGCGGGCCTATATCCTGGGAGAAAGCGACGGCCAGCCGAAGAGCCCCAGATGGGCGGCTGCCCTGAGCGGCGTGGCCACAGAAAAGATTGTCGCGCTGGCCAGGGAAATGGCCGCCAAACGCACCATGATGATGGTCAGTTGGTCGCTGCAGCGCGCCGACCATGGCGAGCAGCCATATTGGGCGGCAATCACGCTTGCCGCTCTGCTGGGCCAAATCGGATTGCCGGGCGGCGGCCTTGGCTTCGGCTATTCGTCGACAAATGGCGCCGGAAGACCGGAGATGGGATTCCGGTGGCCGTCCGTGCCGCAAGGCAGGAACCAGGTGCCGGACTTCATCCCGGTCGCGCGGATGGCCGACATGCTGCTCGATCCGCGCGGCTCGTTCGACTTCAACGGCGCCGCGCTTGTCTACCCCGACATCAGGCTCGTCTACTGGGCCGGCGGCAATCCGTTCCACCATCACCAGGACCTGAACCGGCTGGTCGAGGCTTGGCGGCGGCCTGAAACGATCATCGTCAACGAGCCCTTCTGGACGGCGACGGCGCGCCATGCCGACATCGTGCTGCCAGTCACCACACCGCTGGAGCGAAACGATCTCGCCTTTTCGAACCGGGAAAACCTCGTCGTCGCCATGAAGCAAGCGATCGACCCGGTTGGAGAAGCCCGCGACGATTATCGGATCTTTGCAGACCTGTCGGCCCGGCTCGGCACCAGCGAAGCCTTCACCGAAGGGCGCGGAGCCAGCGAATGGATCCGGGTGCTTTACGAGCAAGCCAGGGACAATGCGGACGCGGCCGGGGTCGAGATGCCACCCTTCGACCGTTTCTGGCATGACGGCCACGCCGACCTTGCCCGGCAGGTTACGTCGCAGACACTGCTCGGTTCCTTCCGCGCCGATCCGAAGCGGCATCGGCTGGCGACGCCATCAGGCCGCATAGAGCTGTTCTCGCCGACAATCGATTCCTTCGGCTATGACGACTGTCCGGGTCACGCTGTCTGGCGCGAGCCGCGGGAATGGCTGGGCAGCGACCTTGCCAGCAGATTCCCGCTGCATCTTCTGTCCCCGCAGCCGGCGGACAAGCTGCACAGCCAGTACGATCACGGCTCGGTGAGCCGGGCGGGCAAAGTGTCGGGCCGCGCGCCGCTGTGGATCAACCCTACCGATGCCGCCGCGCGCGGCATCCTGGACGGCACGGTCGTGCGCGTCTTCAACGATCGCGGTGCGTGCCTCGCGGGCGCCGTGCTGACGGATGGCCTGATTCCAGGCGTCGTCCAGCTGCCCACCGGTGCATGGTTCGACCCCTCCTCGCCCGGACAGCCGAACAGTCTGGAAAAGCATGGCAATCCGAATGTGCTGACACCCGATCGGGGGACGTCGCGCCTTGCCCAATCGCCGACCTGCAATTCGACGCTGGTCGAGGTGTCGCGATTTGACGGAGCCGTTCCCCCGGTGACAGCATTCGATCCGCCTGTCACAGTGAGTTTACCCGACGTGTCCGGCATGCCTTGGCCGATGGATCTTACATAAGGAGTCGATGCCATTCTCTCCTTCCTTGCCCGGCGTGTCTCGCTGTCGCTGGTGACGCTGTTCCTGCTCAGCATCATGGTGTTTCTGGGCGGCCAGGTGCTGCCCGGCAATGTCGGACGTGCCATACTGGGCCCGTTCGCCGACCAGCGTGCCGTCGACGCGCTCAATCACACGCTCGGAGTCGATCGCCCGCTGCTGGTGCAGTACTGGGGCTGGATCTCGAACTTCGTCCAGGGCGACATGGGCACTTCCTACATCTTCCGCTCACCGGTCGCGCCCTTCGTCATCGATGCGCTCGGCAATTCGATGAAGCTCGCGGCGGTCGCGTTCGTGCTGGTGGTGCCGATCGGCATCCTCGGCGGCGTCGTTGCCGCGCTCAACCTCAACCGGCCGCTCGACCGCATCATCAGCCTTGGCGGCCTGTCGGTAACCGTGCTGCCCGAATTCGTCACCGGCATCATCCTGATCCTGATTTTCGGCGTCTGGCTGCGCTGGCTGCCGATATCGGCCGCCTGGCCGCGCAATGCCGGCTTCTTCACCCAGCTCTATTACCTGATCCTGCCTTCGCTGCCGCTGTTCCTGGTGCTGTTCGGCTATATCGCCCGCATGGCGCGTTCCGGCATGATCGAGGCGCTCGATTCCGACTACACACGAACAGCCGTGCTCAAGGGCCTGCCATGGCGCACGGTGATCTGGCGGCATGTGCTGCGCAACGCCCTGCTGCCGACCATCACCGTCATCGCGACGCAGACCGGCTATCTCATCGGCGGCCTTGTCGTGATCGAGACGCTGTTCCGCTACCAGGGCATCGGCTCGCTGATCTTCACCGCGGCGCGCGGCAAGGATTTCCCGATGCTGGAATCGGGAATTCTCACCATCGGCATCGTGTATGCCGTGGCGACGCTTGTCGCCGACTTCCTCTATTCAGTGCTCAATCCGCGCATCCGGCTGGGGTCAGATCAATGAGCGCCGTCCAGACCACCTCCCCCACTCCCGACGACACGCGCAGGCGCGGCCCGCTGGCGGAGGTGCTTTTGTCGCTGCTGCGCTCCGGCACCTTCCTGACCGGTTTCGCCATCGTGATGTTCTGGGTTGCCTGCGCGCTGTTCGGCGAGCATTTCGCGCCTTACGACCCGCTTGCCGACGACATCATCAACGCGCTGGCGCCGCCTTCGGCCGAACACTGGTTCGGCACCGACCAGATCGGCCGCGACGTCTTCTCACGCGTCATCGTCGGCTCGCGCGACATCCTGACCGTCGCCCCGCTGGCAACCTTGCTGGCGACCGTGGCCGGCACGGCGCTCGGCCTACTCACCGGCTATTTTCGCGGCCTCGTCGACGATGTCGTCAGCCGTATCCTCGAAGCCTTCATGGCGATCCCGGTGGTCATCGTCGCGCTTTTGGCCATCGTTGCGCTCGGCACATCCAAGACGACGGTCATCGTCGTCATCGGCCTCAGCTTCGCGCCGATCATCGCGCGCACGGTGCGATCGGCGGTGCTTGCCGAGCGCGAACTCGATTATGTCGCTGCCGCACAGCTCAGGCACGAAAGTGCTGCGCATACGATGTTCGTCGAGATCCTGCCCAACGTCATCCCGCCGATCCTGGTCGAGACCACCGTGCGGCTCGGCTATGCCATTTTCGCGGTCGCCACGCTCTCCTTCATGGGCTTCGGCATCCAGCCGCCCTCGCCCGACTGGGGGCTGTCGATCTCCAACAATTACGGCATGATCGGCGGCGGTTTCTGGTGGACGGTGCTGTTTGATGCGCTGGCCATCGCCTCGCTGGTGATTGGCGTCAACCTGGCGGCTGATGGCGTTCACGGAGCGCTCAATGACTAAATCCACGAAAGCAGAAAACGCGCTCGAACTCAGAGACCTGTCGGTTGCCTATCGCGTCGCCGGCCGCAACCGCGCGGTGCTGCGCAACCTCAGCCTCAACATCGGTCGGGGCGAAGCCTACGGGCTCGTCGGCGAGTCCGGTTGCGGCAAATCCACCGTGGCGCTCACCGTCGTGCGCTATCTGCCGCGAAACGGTTCGATCACCGGCGGCGCGATCTCGCTCGACGGCCAGGACGTGATGAAGCTGGATGCCGAGGCGCTCAGGCGGGCGCGGGCCGAGAGCGTCTCCATGGTCTACCAGGATCCGGGCAAGGCGCTGAACCCGTCGATCCGCGTCGGCCGCCAGCTGACCGAGATTTTTGGACTTGGCGGCATAACAGGCAAGACGGCCGAGGATCGTGCGGTCGCCATGCTGAACCGGGTGCGCATCTCCGACCCGACAAGCGTCATGCAGCGCTACCCGCACCAGCTTTCCGGCGGCATGCAGCAGCGCGTGGCGATTGCCATGGCGCTGGCCAACGATCCGTCGATGCTGATCCTCGACGAGCCGACGACCGGCCTCGATGCGACGGTGGAAGCCGAGGTGCTCGACCTGATCGCACAACTCCGGCAGGAATTGTCGGCCTCGATCCTGTTCATCAGCCACAACCTCGCCGTCGTCGCCAACATGTGCGACCGGGTCGGTGTGCTCTATGCCGGCATGCTGGTCGAGGAAGGACCGACCGAGGTCGTGTTCAACGATCCGCGCCATCCCTATACCGTCGCGCTGCTGCGCTGCCTGCCGCGCGGCGGTCAGCGCAAGGACCAGGGTCGGCTCGACACCATTCCGGGCTTCCTGCCCGGCATCGGCGCCGACATCAAGGGCTGTGCGTTCGCCGACCGTTGCGCGCTCGCCGACGACCGCTGCCGCAGCGAATTGCCGCCGCTCTACGATCTGGGCGGCCGGCTGTCGCGCTGCTTCTATCACGAGAAGGCGCAGGCGTTGCCGCGCGCAACCCCGAGCGATGTCGCGCCCGCACCAAAGGCGGCAGCCGTGCCGGTGCTGCGCGTCGCCGGGCTGAACAAGACCTATTCCAGCCATGGCCACGCGCTGCGCGCCGTGAAGGACGTTTCGCTCGATTTGCGCCCGGGCGAAACGCTTGGGCTGGTCGGCGAGTCCGGCAGCGGCAAGACGACCTTCGCCAGGCTGCTGCTCGGCCTCGTGCCGCCGGATGACGGCGGCACGATCGTGCTCGAAGGCAAGGCGCTGGCGCCGCGGCTGGAAAACCGCAGCGACGACCAGATCAAGGCGATGCAGATCGTCTTCCAGAATCCGGACTCGGCACTCAACCGCTCGCATTCGATCCGGCACCTGATCGGCCGCGCACTGAAGCGCCTTGCCGGCTTGAGCGGCAAGGCGCTCGAGGCTCGGCTCAACGACCTCGTTCGTTCAGTCCGGTTGACCGACCGGCATCTTGCCGTCAAGCCACGCCAGCTCTCTGGCGGCCTGAAGCAGCGCGTCGCCATTGCGCGCGCCTTCGCCGGCGACCCGCGCATCGTGGTGTGCGACGAGCCGACCTCGGCGCTCGACGTGTCGGTGCAGGCGGCGATCCTCAACCTGCTCGCCGACCTGCAGTCGAAGGAAGACGTCAGCTACATCTTCATCTCGCATGATCTTGCCGTGGTGCGTTACCTCTCCGACAAGATCGCCGTGCTCTATCTCGGCCGCATCATGGAACTCGGACCGTCGGAAGACGTCTTTTCCGGCCCGCATCATCCCTATACCGAAGCACTACTGTCGGCCGTGCCCAAGCTCGATCAGACCGAGACGGCGCGCATTCGCCTCGACGGCGAAATCCCCAGCGCCACCAACCCGCCGTCGGGCTGCGTGTTCCACACGCGCTGCCCGCGCAAGATCGGTGCGATCTGCGAGCAGCAGGAACCGCCGCTTAGCGAAGCGCAGCCCGGCCACTCGATCCGCTGCCATATCCCCTACGAGGAACTGGCACGGCTGCAGAAGGAAGTGGTGACCGAACCGGCGTAGCGGGCATGGCCATGGATACGGCCTGACCCGTCACATCTGGCCGGTCATGCCCAGGGAACGGTCGCCTTCCGAAAACCCCTGACCTTCCGCCCAATCTCCAGCCAGCGAGCGCAGCCCGGTGAGCGCGACATCCAGGACATCCGACGAGACCGGATTGCTGGGATAGGCAAGGTAGATCGGGCGCTGGAACACCGGCGCGTTGTCGATGCGGCGCATTTCGCCGCGCTCGATATGCGTGCTGACGGCACTGAGCGGCAGGTAGGCCGCCGCCTGCCGAGACAGCACATGCTGCAGACCGATGAAGACCAGTCCGGCCGAGATGGCCGGCTTGACCATGCCGGCAAAGGCGCGGTCGTGCTCGATGCGGAATTCCAGCCCCCAGTCCATGAGGATGTAGTTTTCGGTCCAGGACTTCGTCTGCGCGGCATGCTGAACGAGCACGACCTGGTCGACCGCCAGCGTTTCGTAGACGATGCCTGGATGCGGGCGCGGCAGATAGAGGATGCAGATGTCGAGCAGGCCTTCCGCCAGCTGGTCGATCGCCAGATCCGGGAAACTGCCCTCCAGGCGCAGCGCCACGTTCGGCCGCCTGGCGCGCATCCAGTCGACCCATGGCGAGGTGATGCGGTCCCACAGATAGGCAGGGGCGGTCAGCCGCAGCAGCGTCTCGTAGCCATCGGGAACGGCGATGTCCTGCCGCGATTGCTCCCAGGTGCGGGTGATGGAGGAGGCATGCGGCAGGAACTGGCGGCCGGCCGGCGTCAGCGTCACGCCATCGCGGTCGCGCACGAAAAGCCGGCGCCCCAACTGTTCCTCCAGTCCCCGGATCCGCGCGCTGACGGTGGACTGGGCGAGGTTGAGCCGGCTGGCCGCGACGGTGAAGCTGCCATGGGCGGCAACTTCGAGAAAGCTGCGCAGATTTTCAGTGTCCATGCCTCACCCCTCGCATCGAAAATTTCGATGGCCCCTATCAAAAAATATCGCTTTGCGGCGGCAGTCAACAATGAACTAGATGGCAAACCCCAAGCCAAGCGAGGAATGCAGCCATGCCAAAGCATTTCAGGATGATCGACGCCGCTCGCCGGAATCTCACGGCAATCGAAAATTCCGCTGTCGATGAACTGCTCGCCGGCAGGATGGGCCGGCGCGATTTCCTGCGCCATGGCAGCGTGCTTGGCCTCTCCCTGCCGTTCCTCGGCGGCCTCGTTGCGGCAGCCGGCCTCGGCACGCAACAGGCCCGCGCCGAGGGCAAGCCAGGTGGCACGGTGCGCGCCGGCGTGGCCACGCCGGGCGGCGCCATCGATCCCGTCACCTATTATGACAGCGGCAGCTACCAGCTGGTTTTCCAGACCGCCGAGTTTCTCTGCATCACCCAGGCGGACCTCACCTTGAAGCCGGTGCTGGCGGAAAGCTGGGCGCCGAACGAGGATGGCAGCGTCTGGACCTTCAAGCTGCGCAAAGGTGTGAAATTCCACAATGGCGAGGACTTCAAGGCCGACGACGTCGTCGCGACCTTCGACCGGCTGGCCGATCCGAGCGGCGCCTCGAACGCGCTGTCGGTGTTCAAGGGCCTGCTGTCGAAGGGCGGCACAAGGAAGGTCGACGACCATACCGTCGCCTTCCATCTCGACGCGCCGAACGGCAGCTTTCCCTATTCGGTGTCGATCGACAATTACAACGCCGTCATCCTGCCGGCGAGCTACAAGGGCGACTACGAAAAGACGTTCGAGGGCACCGGACCGTTCCGGCTGGAGACCTACACGCCGAAGGTCGGCGCGACCTTCGTACGCAACCCCGACTATTGGGGCGAGAAGGCGCTGCCGGACCGTCTCGAATTCAAGTTCTACGGCGACGTGCAGCCGCGCATCCTGGCGCTGCAGGCCGGCGAGGTCGACATCCTCGACGCCGTTCCGCTCGACGTCAGCCAGGTCGTGCTGAACAGCCCCGACATCACGGTGCTGCGTGTGGCATCGACCGCGCATCGCCAGCTGCACATGCGCTGCGACACCGGCCCCTTCACCGACAAGCGCGTGCGCCAGGCGCTGGCATTGTGCATCGACCGCTCCAAGCTGGTCGATGGTCTGTGCCGCGGCATGGCGGCGACCGGCAATGACAGCCCGTTCGCGCCTGCCTTCCCGGCGACCGACAAGACGGTGCCGCAACGCGTCCAGGATATCGCCAAGGCCAAACAACTGCTCGAAGCGGCCGGCGTGGCCAGCGGCTTCGACATCACGCTGACGACGCTGCGTTATTCCGACATTCCCGGCTACGCGCAGCTGTTCCAGAACTTCGCCAAGGAAATCGGCGCCCGCATCGCGCTCAACATCGAGGACCAGGACAAGTACTACGGCAAGGCGGTATTCGGCCAGTCGGACTGGCTGGACAGCCCGCTCGGCATCACCGACTACGCGCATCGCAGCGTGCCCAATGTCTTCCTCAAAAGCCCGCTGGTCAGCGACGGCCCCTGGAACGCGGCGCATTTCAAGAGCCCGGCCTATGACGGCATGGTCACCAGCTATCTGAAGGCGCTCGACATCGGCGCACAGCGCAGCGCCGCTTCCGACATCCAGAAACTGCTGCTCGACGAGACGCCGGTCATTTTCAGCTATTTCCCCGACCTGCTGGTACCAGTGCGCAAGAATGTCAGCGGACTGCCGCCGATCGCCGCCGGGCTGCTGCTCGATCGCGTATCCATAGGCTGATCATGAACGTGATCACCAAGACCAAGAACCGGGAGAGTACCATTCGCAAGCGTCATCTGCGCGGCCGCGGGCCGCATTTTCCGCTGCTCGACAGCATCACCCAATATGATTTCGAGCCGGGTTATGTCGCCTTCACCATGCCGACGCAGAAGCGGCTGCGGGTGCAGGTCGGGTCGATGATTGTCGCCGACACGGTCAACGCGCTGGTGCTCTACGAGTCCGACCACCTGCCGGTCTATTATTTCCCGATGAGCGACGTGCGCGAAGAGTTTCTGTTGCCGAGCACAACGACGACCGAGAGCCCGTTCAAGGGCGTGGCGACCCACTACTCACTCAACACCGGCGTGACGCTGGTCGAGGACGCAGCCTGGCGCTACGCCGATCCGGTGAAGGGCAGCCCGCCGCTCGCCGACTACATGTCGTTCTACTGGAGCAAGATGGGCCACTGGTTCGAGGAGGACGAGGAGATCTTCGTGCATGCCCGCGATCCGTTCCGCCGCGTCGACTGCCTGCCGTCGTCACGGCGCGTGCAGGTCATTCTCGACGGTGAGCAGGTCGCCGATTCACGCCGTGGCGTGTTCCTGTTCGAAACCGGACATCCGGTGCGCCACTATCTGCCGATCTCCGATACGCGGCTCGATATGTTTGCGCCCAGCCGCTACATCTCACGCTGCCCCTACAAGGGCATCTCCAACTACTATCACGTGACGACCAAGGCCAAGCGCCACGAGAACCTCGTCTGGTACTATCCAGAGCCGGTGCACGAGGCGGAGCGGATCAAGGGGCTGGTCTGCTTCCACCACGAACTGGTCGACAAGATCCTCGTCGACGGCGTCGAAATCCCGAAGGAAGCCACGGCCGCGTCGGACGGCTATTTCTGAACGATGCAGAGCGCTTGATCGGAGCACGGCTCAGCGCGTACCCTCTCCGAGGCAGGGAGGGCTATCGATGGATCTTTTCAAACTGGACGGCGATGTCGCGCTGGTCACCGGCGCCGGCAGCGGCATCGGCCAGGCAATCGCGATCGGACTGGCCGAGGCAGGCGCCGACGTCGCCTGTTTCGGCCATGCTTCGAAAGGCGGGTTGGACGAAACCGCTCACCGGATCACGGCGCTCGGCCGCAAGGCGCTGGTGCTGACCGGCACGGTGACATCGCAGAGCGATCTCGCGACGGCGATCGATCGCCTTGAGAGTGAACTCGGTGCGCTGACCGTCGCCGTCAACAATGCCGGCATCGCCGGTTCGGAACCGGCCGAGACGCTGTCGCTGGAGACATGGCAGAAGGTGCACGAGGTCAATGTCGCCGGCGTGTTCCTGTCCTGCCAGGCCGAAGCCCGCAAGATGCTGGCGCGGCGCAAGGGCTCGATCATCAACATCGCCTCGATGTCGGGCACCATCGTCAACCGGGGCCTGACGCAAGCGCACTACAACTCCTCGAAAGCCGCCGTCATCCACATGTCGAAGAGCCTCGCCATGGAGTGGGCCGACCGCGGGCTGCGGGTCAATGTCGTCAGCCCTGGCTACACGCTGACGCCGATGAACAAGCGGCCGGAGGTGGCGGAAGAGGTCAAGATCTTCAAGCGCGACACACCGATGGGGCGCATGGCGGCGCCGGAGGAAATGGTCGGACCGACGGTGTTCCTGGCCAGCCGCGCGTCGAGCTTCGTCACCGGCCTCGACCTGATTGTCGATGGCGGCTATGTCTGCTGGTAAGATGGAAGATCGGCGACCGGGCTCGACTTCGCTTGGGGTCTGAAATTTTGCAACTCGCGGGCGTTAGTCGTTGCACGACATGAACGTTGGTATATATACTTTCATCCTATGAAACGGTCCTGGCGAGATGGGGCTTGCCGGGCCGACAGCCGAGATCATGGGACCTTGATGGCTCGCACCTTGCAGGGCGCCGCAAGACTGGAAATTGATCCGCAGGTGATCGCTTCCGCAGCGATCCGTCGGTAGCCATGACGCTGACCCTCCAGTCCTATTCGACCATCAGCAGAATTGAGCACTGTCTTGCCTGCCTTGGCCAAAGCCAGGGCGACAATTCGGCGCCGACGGCCTTGCGCAACGACCAGCCTTTCCAACACAATCAAGAAAAGCCGCAAGAAGGGAACGAACGATAATTTTCACAGCTTGAAGGAGAACAAGCATGTCATTTCGCAGCCAGATCTCGAAACTGTCGATGGGCGCGGTCGCGCTCGCGTCCCTAAGCCTGCTGACACCTTCCGCCCAAGCCGCAGCACCCGAATCCAACGACCCGATCAAGATCGCGCTGTTCGACTGGACCAGTGTCAACCTGAACGCCAAGATCCTCGGCGGCATCCTGGAAAAGCTCGGCTATACCGTCGAATACCCGACCGCGGACTACCTCTCCAGCCTGACCACCGGCCTCACCAATGGCGACCTCGATGTCGGCCTGGAGTTCTGGGACACGACCGCCGGCGAAGCCATGAAAGCCTCAGACGCGACCGGCCAGACCGAACGGCTCGGCAAGCTCGGGCCCAAGGCCAAGGAAGAGTGGTGGTTTCCCGACTACATGAAGGAAAAGTGCCCGGGCTTGCCCAATTGGGAAGCGCTGAAGGACCCGAAATGCGCCGAAGCATTTTCGACGGCGGAGACCGCACCCAAGGGTCGCTATCTCGGCGGCCCGGTGACCTGGGAAGGCTTTGACGACGAGCGTGTCGAGGCGCTGAAACTGCCCTTCACCGTCATCCATGCCGGCACCGACGCGGCGATGTTCGCCGAGCTGGACTCGGCCTACCAGCGCAAGGCGCCGATCATGCTGTGGATCTATTCGCCGCATTGGGCACCGGCCAAGTACAAGGGCGAATGGGTGCAGTTCCCCGAATACACACCCGAATGCTACAATGACCCGAAATGGGGCGTGAACCCGGACGCCAAATATGATTGCGGCAAGCCGCATGGCGAGATCTGGAAGTACTCCTGGTCCGGCATGAAGGACAAATGGCCGGTCGCCTACAAGGTGGCGAAGGCGTATACGATCGACACCGATGAGCTCAACAAGATGAGCGGCGAGATCGACCTCGGCGGCAAGACGCCGGAAGACGTCGCGGCCGCCTGGATCGCTGCCCACGAGGCAGATTGGAAAGCCTGGGCGCAGTGATTGTTCCGACTGGAGAGATGAGACCCGGCTGTTGATCGGCCGGGTCTCGATTCCTGATATTCCAGAAGGACGATTGGATGACGGATAGGACTGAACAGGCACCGACACAGCCGGGCAAGGATGCCCGCCCGATAAAGCTCGCCTGCCGCAATGTCTGGAAATTGTTCGGATCGAACGCGGCTAATTTCATCCGCGAGCGCGATGGCAAGGCCAGCATGGCCGACGTCACTGCCGCCGGGCTGGTTGGGGCCGTGCGGGCAGTCGACCTTGAAATCCGCCAGGGCGAGATCTTCATCATCATGGGCCTTTCAGGCTCCGGCAAGTCGACGCTGGTGCGCTGCATGTCGCGGCTGGTCGAGCCGACGCACGGCAAGGTCGAATTCGAAGGCAACGACCTGCTGAAAATCTCGGATGCGGCACTTATCGAATTGCGGCGCCACCGGATGGGCATGGTGTTCCAGAATTTTGCGCTCTTGCCGCATCTCAACGTGCTGGAAAACATCGCCTTTCCGCTCAGCATCCAGGGACAAGACCGGCCGACGCGCGAAGCGCGGGCGCGTGAGGTCATCGAGCTCGTCGGATTGCGTGGCCGCGAACATTTCTACCCGCGCGAGCTTTCCGGCGGCCAGCAGCAGCGTGTCGGCATCGCCCGCAGCCTCGCGACCAAACCGGAAATCTGGTTTCTCGATGAGCCGTTCTCGGCGCTCGACCCATTGATCCGCCGCGAGATGCAGGACGAGTTGATGCGGCTGCAGACCATGCTGCACAAGACCATCGTCTTCATCACCCATGATTTCGACGAAGCGATCCGGCTGGCCGACCGCATCGCCATCATGAAGGACGGCGAGGTCATCCAGATCGGCACGCCGGAAGAGCTGGTGGTCAACCCGGCGACCGACTATGTCGCCGAGTTCACCCGCGATGTCGACCGCGCCAAGGTGATCTCGGCGCGTAGCCTGATGCGCGCCTGCGACGGCGCCGAGCATGGCGGCACCGTTGCGCCGGATGCCAAGATCGCAAGCTTTTCGGCCAGCATCGTCTCGGCCGGCAAGCCGTTCGCGGTGGTCAACGGCACCGGCAAGCCGATCGGCGAAGTCACGCCGCAAGCGGTGATCGACCTGCTGGCCGGCATCGATCGTTCGAGGGCCGGCGCATGACGGTGACGGCTGGCGCCAGCGAGGCAAGGGCGCGTCCGGTTCAGATCTGGCTGATCGTCTGGGCCTCGGCGCTTGCCGCCGTGCTTGTCGTGTTCCTGCTGCAGGACAGCCTGCCCTGGGCTGTCAATTATCCCGCCAGCGCAATCGTGCCGGTCGCCGACTGGGTCAGCGCCTTGATGGGCTGGATCAAGTCGAACCTGTCATGGCTGACGCGCTCGATCACCGCGGTGCTCGGCGTGCCGCTCGACTTCGCGCTCAACCTGCTGGCCAAGAACTTCAAGATCGGTCACGGCGCCGACGCCTATGTCTTGCCGCGCCTGTCCTGGGTCGGCGTCTGCGCTGCTGCCTTCCTTGCCGGGCATGCCGCCGGTGGCCGGAATCTCGGCATGCTGGTCGGCGGCTGTTTCCTCTACATCGCGCTGTTCGGCCAATGGACCAGCGCCATGCTGACGCTGGCGCTGATCTCCATCGCCGTGCCTTTCTGCATCGTCACCGGCCTGTTCGCCGGCATCTGGGCATGGCGCAAACCATGGGCGGAAAGGCTCATCGTCTCCCCTGCCCTTGACCTGATGCAGACGATCCCGACCTTCGCCTATCTGATCCCGATGCTGCTCCTGTTCGGCAACAGCCCGGTTTCGGCGATGATCGCGACCGCCATCTTCGCCACGCCGCCTATGGTGCGGGCGACGATGCTTGGGCTGTCGCGGGTGCCCTCCGAGATCGACGATTTCAGCGAGATGGCCGGCTGCACGGCGCGGCAGAAACTGTGGCGGGTGCTTTTGCCCTCGGCGCGGCCGACGCTGATGGTCGGCGTCAACCAGGTGATCATGCTGGCGCTGAACATGGTGATCATCGCTTCGATGATCGGCGCCGGCGGGCTCGGCTACGACGTGCTCTTGGCGCTACGCGCGCTGAAGGTCGGCGAGGCGATGGAAGCCGGTCTCGCCATCGTCGCGCTGGCGATTGCACTCGACCGGCTGAGCCAGGCGATCGCGCACAAGCAGGCAAAGGGCCATGTCCACCGGGAAGTGAGCCCCAGCTTTTGGCGGCGCTATCCCAATTTGACGCTGGCTATCGCCATCCTTGTAGTCACCACGCTGCTCGGCCTGTTCGTGCCCGCCTTCGCGGCCGTGCCGAAGGCGATCACCTTCACCACCGCGCCGCTGTGGAAGGCAGCGGTGAACTGGATCACCATCAACTTCTTCGACGCGATCGAGGCGTTTCGCGTGGCGCTGATCCTCAACGTGCTGAACCCGCTGCGCGCCTTTTGCGAAGGCTTTCCGTGGCTGGGCGCGGTGTGCCTGCTCGCCCTTGCCGGCTATCAGCTCTCCGGCCTGCGGCTCGCGGCCCTGGTTGCCGCCCTCACCGCTTTCTGCGCCATCACCGGGCTGTGGGAAAAGACCATGGCGACGGTCTATCTCTGTGGCATCTCGGCCTTCATCGCTTGCCTGATCGGCATCCCCATTGGCCTGATGGCCTCGCGCAGCGACCGTTTCGAGAAGATCGTCACGCCGATCATCGACACGCTGCAGGTGCTGCCATCCTTCTGCTTCATCATCCCGGTGGTGATGCTGTTCCGGGTCGGCGACGTCACCGCGATGATCGCAACGGTCGCCTTCGCCGTGGTGCCGGCCATCCGTTACACCAATCACGGCATCCGCCAGGTGCCGCCAGCGCTGATCGAGGCGGCAAAAGTGTCGGGTTGCACGCCGCGCCAGACCTTCTTTCGTGTGCAGCTGCCGCTGGCGCTGCCCGAAATTATGCTGGGCGTGAATCAGACGATCCTGATGGCGCTGGCGATGATCATCATCTGCGCCATGGTTGGCACCCGCGACCTCGGCCAGGAAGTGTTCATCGCGCTGTCCAAGGCCGATTCCGGCCGCGGCATCGTCGCCGGCCTCGCCATCGCCTTCATCGGCATCGTCGCCGACCGGCTGTTCAACGCCTGGACGGCGAAGGCGCGGGCAAGGCTGGGTTAGTCCAATTTGGTGCCGAATGTCTGAGCCAGGCGAGCCGCCCTTTACCGTCCTCGTTTTCGACATGGCCAGAACCGGCGAGCCGGACGGCGAACATCTCGTCCTGGGCTTCGACACGCTGGAGGCGGCGACGGCCTTCGCCGTCGCGCGGGTTCGCGCCTCGGTGGAGGAGCTGCGCAAACCCGGCATCGCGGCCGCTGAGCTGCGCCAGCTATGGCATCTCTACGGCGAAGACTGCTCGGTGTTGGGCAATCCGGTGCGCGGCGGCGATCTTCTCGACGAATTCATCGCAACGCCGGCGACGCCTGCCGAATGCGACTGGCAGGCGCTGGCGCCAAGGCTGCGCCGCTTCCGTGCCACCCTGTTGATCTCCAACGACAATGACGAGTCGGTCTGGGCCGGAGGCTTTTTCCGCGAGCCGTACAGGCTGTCGGGGCAAGGCCTGCTCGACCGGTTCCGTGACGACGCCATCGCCGCCTTCAATCGCAAGGGCATCGTGCCGGCGGTGCCGACCAAAATCCTTGTCGCCAATCATTTCGAGCTTCCCGACCCGCCACATCCACTGCCAGGCGATATCAGGCCGCTGCGATGCTGGAAGATCGAGATCGAATTTGTCTGCCACGATGTGAAATTCGGCGCCAACGCCAACGGCATCTTCGCATGGCCCGAAGAGCCGGGCGGACCTGCCCTAGCCGCGATGACATTCCTGCTGATGGCAGACACGCTGGCACTGCGCGGCGATGGCCCCAACTTTGCGAACACCAGCGACGTGCTGTCGCTCAAGGTGACGGAGACCGACGCTCCGCCCGACTATCCGCTGGATTGAAGCCGGCGCGCCTCGCTACTCCGCCGCGACGCCTTTCACCTCGAGATAGCTCTCCATGGAATCATCCAGCGCCTGAAGCCAGGGCGTATGGTGCAGCGGCGCCATGGTGCCGGTCATCAGCGAGCGATAGGCGTGGTCGCGGAAGCTCATGATGTCTTCCCCCTTGTGGTGCTCCCACTCCATGAAGGTCTTGTTGACCGCCTCGACGTCGAAGCCTGGATAATCGGTTTGGTCCATCAATTCCTTGGTGTAGTCGCCCTGGAACCAGATCATCTGCTCGGCGTCTTCCAGCGTTTCCTCGCGCGCCCGCCATTTTGCGCCGTGCGCGGCCATCGCCTCGGCCGACGGCAATTTGATACGGCCTATGATGACGTCGCGGGCGAACCAGGCCTGCGCGTCGAACATGTTGAAGGTGTAGAACTGATCCTGCATGCCGATGAAGGACAGCTTCGGGTTCTTCTCCCAGACGATGCCCTCATAGAGCCCGTCCGGCCACATGCGGTTGGCGGTCTTGAGCTTCAGATCCTCGGTGAGGAAAGGGAAGGAGTGGAGATAGCCGGTGCACAGGATGATGGCATCGACATCCTTGGTGCTGCCGTCCTTGAAATGGGCGGTCTTGCCGACGACCTTTTGCAGCAGCGGCACCTCTTTCCAGTTCTCCGGCCATTTGAAACCCATCGGCTTCGAACGATAGCTGGAGGTGATCGATTTGGCGCCGTATTTGTAGCACTGCGAACCAATGTCCTCGGCCGAATAGGAGCGGCCGATGATCAGGATGTCCTTGCCCTTGAATTCCATGGCGTCGCGGAAATCATGGCTGTGCAGGATGCGGCCGTTGAAGGTCGAAAACCCCTCGAAATAGGGCACGTTGGGCACCGAGAAATGCCCGGAGGCGACGACGACATTGTCGAACTCTTCCGAATAGGTGATGTCGTTGGTGCGGTCATGCGCGGTGACGGTGAATTTCTTCGTCGTCTCGGAGAAGGTCACCATGCGCACCGGGCTGTTGAAGCGCACCCATTTGCGCACGCCGGATTTCTCGACGCGGCCCTTGATGTAATCCCACAGCACGGCGCGCGGCGGATAGGAGCCGATCGGCCGGCCGAAATGCTCCTCGAAGGTGTAGTCGGCGAATTCCAGGCATTCCTTCGGTCCGTTCGACCAGAGGTAGCGGTACATCGAGCCGTGCACGGGATCGCCATGCTCGTCGAGGCCGGTGCGCCAGGTGTAGTTCCACAGGCCGCCCCAGTCGGACTGCTTTTCGAAGCAGACGATCTCGGGAATGTCGGCGCCCTTGTCGGCGGCCGACTTGAAGGCCCTGAGCTGTGCCAGGCCGGACGGCCCGGCTCCGATAACGGCAACGCGACTTTTCATTGCAGGCCTCCCGATCTGATTTCGACTTTTTGTTTGACGCAATCCCGGACGGAAAACCGTTTCACACTTTTCCTGGAATTGCTCTTACGAAACAAATTTCACTCACAGGACAGTAATTGGCCCGTTCGTGCTGTCAACAGTTCCTGTGTCGAAACAGCGTTTCAGCTGTGAGGATTTCGCGCAAAACCTCGCGCGACCAAACACGGGATCGGGTGCATGCGCCTTCAGGCGACTTGCCGTCGCGGTTGCGCTCATGTATCGGCACCTGACATGTTCACCTAGAGTGAAATAAATCCGCAGAGTCCGAGGGCGACATGGCGAACAAGATTTCCGATCCCAAGCCTGGTGCCGGCCATGCCGGCGCAAAGGCCAAGCCGCTGCCCAAGGTTTCGTCGGACGGCAAGACCATCCGGGCGCCGCTGACGCAGAACCCGCACGCCATTCGCGACACCCGCGAAAAAGTGCTGGAGGTCGCGATCGGCCGCGAGGTGCGGGCGTTCCGCAAGAAGCTCGGCATCACCGTCGCCGATCTGGCGGTCGCCACCGACATTTCGCTGGGCATGCTGTCGAAGATCGAGAACGGCATCACCTCGCCGTCGCTGACCACCTTGCAGGCGCTGTCGCGGGCGCTCGGCGTTCCGGTCACCGCCTTCTTCCGCCGCTTCGAGGAAGAGCGCAGCGCCGTCTTCGTCAAGGCCGGCGAAGGGCTAGACGTCGAGCGTCGCGGCACGCGCGCCGGTCACCAGTACAATCTGCTCGGCCATATCGGCTCCAACACCAGCGGCGTCGTCGTCGAACCCTATTTGATCACGCTGACCGAGGATTCGGACGTGTTCCCGACCTTCCAGCATGAGGGCATGGAGTTTCTCTATATGCTCGAAGGCGAGGTCGTCTACCGGCATGGCAGCAACCTCTATCCGATGAAGCCCGGCGACAGCCTGTTCTTCGACGCAGACGCGCCGCACGGGCCCGAACAGCTGACGCAGCTCCCGATGCGCTACCTCTCGATCATCTGCTATCCGCAGAACAGCGCGGGTTAGTCCGGCCCGAAGCCCGGCGATGTCGGACTGCCGTCGTCGAGCTTCGACAGCCACTCGACCAGTGTCGGGCGATACCGCGTCAGGCCCTTGTAGTTGGCGAGTTCGTCCGGAAGGTCTCGGATGACGCGGTGCAGGCGCCGTGCCCATTTCGGCTGCGTCACCAGTTCGTCCATCTTGATCAGATAGCAACGAATCGGAAAGACGATGCCGTTCGAGCGCGGCAGCCGCCAGAAACTCTGCAACTCGACGCGCAGGTGCACCTTGTCGCCGACATTCTCCGGCGTCACCGTCGTCCGGTCCGGACCCCATTTGTGATAATTTTCCGGGCTGGTATCGAGGCGCGGATTGATGGTCATCGTCCAATTCAGGCGCCGCGCCGGCTTGCCTTGCTGGATGTTGGTGAGGAATTTCAGCGCCCGGGTGAAAATCCCCTTTTCATGCGCCAGCGGCACCGGCGCGTGCCATTCGAAGAAGTTCATGCCGATGTCGAAGTCGAGCGACCAGTCGGCCTGGGTGGTGACCATGCCGGCATCCATCCACAGATTGCCGTCGCGCTGGTCGAGGATGCAGAAATCGCCCTGGCTCTGCCGGGTGATGTACTCCATCGGCCCGTAGGGCAGCGTCGAGGTGTCGCCGAAGGTGAAGGTGTCGTCGATGCCGAGCGGCCGGTTGATCCAGCGCCAGCGATCGCCGTCGCGCGTCAGCGTGAAATGCTCGGGATAACCCAGCGCCTGCTGCTCCATCAGGAGTTCCAGCAGGTCCCAGCCGGCCAGCGTCATGTGCGGCAGCGACTGGCAGCGCAGCGGATCCTCGGCCAGCACCAGCGCACGGTCCTGCATCTCGGCAACATAGTGCTCGTCGACGTCGATCAGGTTTTCCAGCACGCTGCCCTTGGGTCCAACGACATGCGGCTCGATGTTGACCGCATACATGTAGGCGTCTTCGTGGAACGGGAACGGGAACCGCCGGATGTGCTCCGGGCTGTTCTTGAAGGTGAAATCGTCGCGGAACGTTTCCTTGCGAAAGGTGATTCCCAAGCTCGCCTCCTATCTTTCCAGCACCAGCGACCGGCCCTCGAAGCGCGACACGCACGGCATGATCTTGCAGCCCGAGCGGTGGTCTTCCTCACTCAGCCAGTGGTCGTTGTGGATGAACTTGCCGTCATACGAGATGACATTGGTTTCGCACTGGCCGCAGACGCCGCCACGGCAGAGATAAGGCGGATCGACGCCGGCTGCCTCGATCGCTTCGAGCAGGCTCTGCTGTTCATCGACCCTGATCGTCTTGTCGCTGACGGCAAGCGTCACGTCGAACGGCAGCCCGGGCTGGGGTGCCGCGAAATGCTCGAAATGCACGGTCTCCGACGGCCAGCCCAGGGTGGCGGCGCGCTCACGCACCCAGTTGATCATGCCGGCAGGACCGCAGACATAGAGATGCGTGCCGAGCGGTTGCGACGACAACAGCCGGTCGAGCTCGATGCGCTCGTCAAGGTCGTCATGATAGAGCCTTATCCGCCGGTCGTAACGCTCGCGCAGCAGTTCGGCATAAGTGCCGAGCGAGGCGGTGCGGCAGGTGTAGTGCAGTTCGAAATTGCCGCCTTCCGCCGCCAGCTGCGCGGTCTGCGCCATGAACGGCGTGATGCCGATGCCGCCGGCCAGCATCAGGTGCTTTTTGGCGCGCAGGTCGAGCGAGAACAAATTGACCGGATAGCTGACTACCATTTCATGGCCAGGCTTGACATTCCTGTGCATGAACAGCGAGCCACCGCGGCCGACATCGTCGCGGCGCACGCTAATCGTATATTCGCGCGTGTCGAGCGGCGAGCCCATCAGCGAATAGGGATTGAGCCGGGTGCGCTCGCCGTCGCGCATCTCGACCACGACATGGGCGCCGCCGGAAAAGGTCGGCAAGAGCTGGCCGTCGCGGCGGCGGAAATGGAAGCGGGTGACGAGGTCGTTGACCGGGACCACATCGCTGACCACGACATCGAGTTTTGTTGTTCCGGTGCTCATCGAAAAATCTCCTCCATCGGAGGAATCTCGCTGCGATCCTCGGCGTTGATGCAGACACCCTGGAACGCCGCGATGCGCCTGGAATAATGGTCGCGCACCAGGAGCAGCAGGCCGCAATGCGCGCAGGTCGCCGGCTGCGTCGTCACGTTCTCGGTGATGCCCTTGCAATGCACGCACTGCATGCGCCGTGCCAGCGAACCGCGATGCTCGGTCTGGATCGAGGTGTGATCGATGCCGTCTTCAAGGGCGGCCTGCATTGCCTGGCCGATCAGGCCTTCGGTGCCGGAGAGATAGAGGCGCAGGCCCATATGCGCATTGGCCAGCGTCTGCCTGAGCCGCGGCAGCAGGCTGGCAAAGGACGGCGCCTCATGAAACTGCGCCGGCTTAAGCGCTTCGAGCGCGGCAACGTGTTTGCGGTCAGGGCCAGGGATGAAGACGATTTCGGCCCCGTCGAAAAACCCTGGCGGGGTCCGCTCGGCCATCTTCCCTATCGCCAGCGCGCCCTCCGCATCTGCAACGAAAAGATGGTGCTTGCCGGGCTGTGGAGACAGCGTTCCGTAAACGGGCCGGCTGATGATGCTTTTGGCTGCCATTTAAGTCTTCGTGCCTCGAACCCCTCGCTGTTGATTATGCCTCAACCTTTGGCCGTGCGCTTGGTCTTCTTGGGATCGTCGAAGGGGAGCGGCTGCGCCGTCGCCTTGATCGAACCGCTTTTGTTGCGGATCTCGAGCTTGGTGTCCTTGACCGCGCAGTCGACGTCGAGCCGGGCGATGCCCATGGATTTCTTCACCAGTGGCGAATACATGGCGCAGGTCACCACGCCGACCTTCTTGCCGTCGCGATAGACCGGCGCGCCCTCGTCGGCCGGCTCCTTGCCGTCGAGCAGAACGCCATAAATCTTGAAGCGTTCCTTGCCCTTGAGGCGGTAGTGCTCCTCGGCGCCACGGAAGCCAGTCTTGCCGGGGCTGACGGTGAAGTCGAGGCCGAGCTCCCACAGCGTGTCGCCGGGACCTTCGTTGTCGAACGGGTATTTCTGCGAATTGTCGTAGGGATAGAACAAGAGGTAGCTCTCGACGCGCAGCATATCGAGCGTGGTGAAGCGGCACGGAATGATGCCGGCACTCTTGCCCTCGTCGAGAATCCTGTCCCAGATCGTGCCGGCATCCTGGCCACGGCAGAAGATCTCGTAGCCGCGCTCGCCGGTGTAGCCGGTGCGTGAAATCATCACCGGAAAGCCGAACAGCTGCGTCTGCATGTGATGGAAATAGTTGAGATCGCGAATAGCAGGCACATGCTTGGCCAGATAGTCGACAGCGGTCGGCCCCTGCAGCGACAGGTCATGCAGATTGTCATCGAAGCGCAAGGAGACGTCGCGCCCGACGGAAGCGCGCTGCAACTCCTCATGGCCGGTGCCGGAGCCATGCACGACCATCCAGGAATTCGGTCCGGTGCGGTAGAGGATGCAGTCGTCGGTGAACTTTCCCGCCTCGTTCAGCATGCAGGCATAGGCCGACTTGCCGGGATAGATCTTCTCGACGTCACGCGTGGTGGCCAGATCGATCAGGTGCGAGGCGTGCGGCCCGATGATGTGGACCTTCTTGAGGCCCGAAACATCCATCAGCCCGGCCTTGGTGCGGATGGCGACGTACTCTTCGTCGGCGTCCTTGTCGTAGGTCCAGGCAGTCCCCATGCCGCTCCAGTCTTCGAGCTTCGAACCAAGGGCGCGATGGCGATCCGCCAGGGTTGAAAATCTCCAGGATGCCGTCATCCGCTCGTCCTCCGTTTCGAAAAATCGTTTGCTGTTCCCTGCCCCCTGCGCAGTGGCGGGGGCTTTGGCCGAATATTGACCGCAAACATTCGGGCGCCGCAATACCCATAAGCAATTAATTTCATTGTCAGGCAAAATCGGTCGCACGCAGCAAACGGTTAACCCAACGTAAAATCGGCTTGACAATTGCTGAAATCGGACGGAATTTATGAAAAAAATTTCACTCTCTTGAAAGATGGCGACGCGCGGTGGATTCGGAACCGGGCGTCGGAAAAAGGGGAAAACCGATGTCAGACATGCAGCAGCGCATTGAAGCGCTGTACCGTTCCGATGTGCGCGGATCCGTGCTCCTGATCGTCTGCCTGTGGGCGACGATCCTCTTCGTCCTCCTCATGACGTGGCCATACATCCCCGACAGCGGCATCAAGGTCGTCGTCGCGATCGCGGCGGCCGCCGTGCTGATCTTCAACACGGCCGCCATCCTGGCGATGGTCAAGCACTACAAGGAAGACAAGGACTTCATCTACGGGCTCGACATCAAGAACGCCGACGCGTTCCGCAACCGCAAGTCCTGAAGGGGTAGAAGATATGTCGCGCTACAAACCGCCGGAGCAGAGCAAGGCCGGACAGATTTTCGATATCGTCGTCGTTGTCGTCGCCATCTTCGTCGCCCTGTGGCTGCCGCTGAAACTCGGGCTGGCGGGTGCGGCGAAATCGATCGACGCACTCGATACCAAGACCTGGGAGGCGCTCGGCCAGAACGCGACCATGGCCTCGATCTGGGAAAAGCTCGGCTACACGCCCGAGACCGCGCACGACATCATCCAGAACCGCTTCCACTATGTCATCGACTGGCCGACGCTGATCATCATGGCCGCGGTGCTTGTCGGTTATTTCGTCTTCCTGTTCCGCGCCTCCGACCGCGAATATCGCGAAGTCATCAACGAAAAGTTCGACGACAAGTAAAAACTTTCCAAAAACAATCGGGGGACACGATCATGTGGATGGCACTCTCCTACGCATGCTGGGGCATCTCGATCGTGCTTGCCCTGTGGATGCTCTACGACTGGTTCAAGGTCGACACGACCTTCTCAGAAGAGGTGCTGACCTCGTCGCGCGAAGGCGAATTGGAAGCCGTTTCCGAAAAACACCGGATATGAGTGGGGATTGAACAATGACGATCACACTTGAACCGGTAATCCACGGGGACAGGGTCTCACTGCTGCGGGTGCTCGGCCCGGCCCATGTCTGGGCGCTCGGAGTCGGCATCGTGCTGGTCGGCGAATTCACCGGCTGGAATTTTGCCGCCGACAAGGGCGGCGCACTCGCCGCGCTGATCGTCTGCTGGCTCGTCGGACTGCTCTACACCTCGGTCGCGATGATCGATTCCGAAGTGACATCGACCGTCGCCGCCGCCGGCGGCCAGTATGCGCAGGCAAAGCACATTGTCGGGCCGCTGATGGCCTTCAATGTCGCGCTGTTCCTGGTCTTTGCCTACACCATGCTCGAAGTGTCCGACGCCATCCTGCTCGGCGACACCATCGTCGCCAAGGCGGGGGTCGAAGGGCTCACCCACAATTCCTTCATCGCCGCCACCATCGTGGTGCTGGCGTGGCTGAACTATCGCGGCGTGCTGATGACGCTGAACGTCAACTTCGTCATCACCGCAATCGCCTACATCTCTATCGTCATCCTGTTCTTTTCGGTCAGCCCGTGGACGCAGGGCGCCGTGCTGAAGCTCAACGAACTGGTCACGCCCGCCAATGCCCTGCCCTATGGCTGGATCGGCGTCATCGCCGCCTTCCAGTTCGGCATCTGGTACTATCTCGGCATCGAGGGCACGACGCAGGCCGCCGAGGAAGTGCGCTCGCCGGCCCGCTCGCTGCCCTACGGCACGATGGCCGGCATGATCACGCTTTTGATCGCCGCCGCCATGACCTGGTATGTCTGCGCCTCGATGATGCCGTGGGAATATCTGGGCATCACTTATTACCCGCTGTGGGACGCCGGCAAGCTGACCGGCAGCCCGTTGCTCGAGAACCTGTTGTTCATCGCGACGCTGCTTGCAGCACTTGCCTCCGCCAATGGCTGCATCAACGACGCGGCGCGCGCCTGGTTCTCGCTCGGCCGCGACCGCTATCTGCCGACATGGTTCTCGGCCGTGCATCCGAAATATCGCACGCCCTATCGCTCGATCCTGTTCCTGTTGCCGATCGCGCTCGCCTTCGCCTTCATCGCCGACCTCAACCAGGCGATCACCTTCTCGATCCTGTCGGGCGTGCTGCAATACACGTTCATGAGCATCAACATCATCATGTTCAGGAAGAAATGGCCGCTCGGCTCGATCCGCCGCGGCTACACGCATCCGTTCCATCCGCTGCCGGCGATCGTGCTGTTCTGCCTGTGTGTGGTGACCTTCTTCGCCATTTTCCTCGGCTTCGGCTCGCAGCTGATCGCCATGGTCGCCTTCTATTTCCTGATCTCGCTATGGTTCCATTTCTACCGCTACAAGTTCGTGCGGCGTGGCGATCAGTTCACCATGCCGTGGCCGAAGCCGCAGGGTTATTGATGGGAGTAGGCCCGTCCGGAACCTGGACGGGCCAGGCATGACAAAATGTCCGAGGTGACGTCAGCACTCTTTGCCGGGGCAATTGTCCTGGCCCTCGTCCTTCATCTTGCCTGGCTGGCACGCGCCAGCCGCAACAGGGCGTCAGTGGCGCTCGCCATCGGCCATGCCAGCGTTCGTACCGTCATTGCCGACGCTGCCGATGTTTCGGACGGCACCGCCGGTGTCATCACATGGGAAGGTTCCTGGAAGGGCCGACACGTCCAGGTGCGCACGATCGTCGATACGCTGGCAACACGAAAACTTCCGGCACGCTGGCTGAGCGTCTCGATCACCGAGGCCGTGTCGGTGCCCGGCACCTTCGACATGATGATGCGGCCCGGCTCGCCGACGACCTTCTCCAATTTCGATCATCTCGACCATACGCTGCCGAAGGCTCCTGGATTTCCGGCCGAAGCAGTGCTGCGCACCGACCGCAGGGGCGCGCGTTTTCCCCAAGCTATCATCGCCAGCCATGTCGAGATCTTCTCCGAAGGGCGCGCCAAGGAGCTGCTGATCACGCCCAAGGGCATACGCATCGTCTGGCTGCTCGCGGAGGCCGAGCGGGCACGCTACGGCGTGTTCCGGCAAGCCGAATTTGGGGATTCGACACTCGATGCAACGCTGATCGAAAGACTGCTGGTATCGGTGTCGGCGCTTCGCGACGCCATCAACAAAAGCGATCGGCAGGCCGCATGAGCAGTTCCGTCACTGTACCCGCCCCACCCAACCCGTATCTGGTGCTCGGCGCGGCAATCGTGCTGCCGGCAAGCGGACATGTCATTCTGGGCGTGCCGGTGCGCGGCCTGCAATTTCTTTTCTTCATGGTGATCCTGGCATGGGTCACCGCCAAGATCGCGCCGCCGGACGCCAGCTTCGTCGGCCGTCATGCCGGCGGCTTCCTGATCTATGCGCTGTCGATCCTCGACGCCTACAGAATAGCCCGCATCCGCACCGCCAAATGGGTTCACAAGGTTCGGCGAGACAATGATGGTGCGCAGAGCGGCATTGAGACACATACGTAACTGGAGGAATATTTTTTTCATACGATTGAATTCGGGAGACTCATTCGGTACATCATCTCAGAGCTGCAAACACCGGGAGGCTGACATGTGTGGAATTGTCGGACTGTTTTTGAAGGACAAGTCGCTGGAACCCCAGCTTGGCTCGATGCTGTCGCAGATGCTGATCTCGCTCAGCGATCGCGGTCCGGACAGCGCCGGCATCGCCATCTATGGCGCGCCTTCCAGGAATGAGGCCAAGATCACCATCCAGTCGGCCAAGCCGGAGCGCGATTTCCGCGGCCTCGAGGCCGAACTCGCCAAGGCCATCGGCACGCCGGTGACGATCACTGTCAAATCGACCCATGCGGTCGTCAGGACCACGCCTGCCAAGATCGACGAGGCGCGCGAGGCGATCCAGGCGCTGCGCCCCGACATCCGCATCATGGGCGCCGGCGACGTGGTCGAAATCTACAAGGAGGTCGGCCTGCCGGAGGCGGTGGTCGACCGCTTCGATGTCCGCAGCATGACCGGCACGCATGGCATCGGCCATACCCGCATGGCGACGGAATCGGCGGTGACGACGATGGGCGCGCATCCGTTCTCGACCGGCGCCGACCAGTGCCTGGTGCACAATGGTTCGCTGTCCAACCACAACAATGTCCGCCGCGAACTGATCCGCGAAGGCATGACCTTCGAGACCGAGAACGACACCGAGGTCGCGGCCGCCTATCTCTCCTCGCAGATGGCGCATGGCAAGAATCTCGGCGAAGCGCTGGCGGGCACGCTCTCCGACCTCGACGGCTTCTTCACCTTCGTCGTCGGCACCAAGAACGGCTTTGGCGTCGTGCGCGATCCGATCGCCTGCAAGCCCGCCGTGATGGCCGAGACCGACCAGTATGTCGCCTTCGGCTCGGAGTATCGCGCGCTGACCAAACTGCCCGGCATAGACAATGCGAGGGTCTGGGAACCCGAGCCCGCAACCGTCTATTTCTGGGAGCATTGAGTTCATGCCGGCAACCAAGCTTTCAAAGACGGCGGCGCACGACCACGCTTCCCGGGTCTTCGACCTCGACCAGATGTCGTTGCGCGAGCTCAACCAGGCGCTGCACAATCTGGCGCCCGGCTCGAACGAGACGGCGTGGGAAGTGCTCAACCCGAAAGGCAACCATTCGGTCGCCGTCGGCGTCGACCAGCCTGTTACCATCGATGTGCGCGGCAGCGTCGGCTATTATTGCGGTGGCATGAATTCCGGCAGCGCCATCACCGTGCATGGCTCGGCCGGGCCCGGCGTCGGCGAGAACATGATGTCGGGTTCGATCACCGTCAAGGGCGATGCCAGCCAGTATGCCGGCGCCACCGGCAAGGGTGGCCTGCTGGTCATCGAAGGCAATGCCTCGTCGCGTTGCGGCATTTCGATGAAAGGCATCGACATCGTCGTGCACGGCAATATCGGCCACATGTCGGCCTTCATGGCGCAGTCCGGCAATCTGGTGGTGCTGGGCGATGCGGGCGATGCGCTGGGCGATTCCATCTACGAGGCGCGACTGTTCGTGCGCGGCAAGGTCGACAGCCTCGGTGCCGACTGCATCGCCAAGGAGATGCGGGCCGAACACCTGGAGTTGCTGCAAGGCCTGCTCGACCGCGCCGGCGTAACCGGCGTCAAGCCGTCGGACTTCAAACGCTACGGCTCGGCGCGCACGCTCTACAATTTCAATATCGACAACGCCGATGCGTATTGAGGCAGCATGACCTACAGGAACCCGCCGACGACGCCGCGCAAATCCGCGACCTTCGACGACTACACGCTTTCCGAGATCCGCCGCGCCGCGGCGACGGGGATCTACGATATCCGTGGCGCCGGCGCCAAGCGCAAGCTGCCGCATTTCGACGACCTGCTGTTCCTCGGCGCCTCGATTTCGCGCTATCCGCTGGAAGGCTATCGCGAGCGCTGCGACACCAGCGTCGTGCTCGGCTCGCGCCATGCCAAGAAGCCGATCGAACTCAAGATCCCGATCACCGTCGCCGGCATGAGCTTCGGCTCGCTATCCGGCCCGGCCAAGGAAGCGCTCGGACGCGGCGCGACCCTGTCGGGCACCTCGACCACGACGGGCGATGGCGGCATGACCGAGGAAGAGCGCGGCCATTCGAAGACGCTGGTCTACCAATACCTGCCGTCGCGCTACGGCATGAACCTGCGCGACCTGCGCCGTGCCGATGCCATCGAAGTCGTCGTCGGCCAGGGCGCCAAGCCCGGCGGCGGCGGCATGCTGCTCGGCCAGAAGATTTCCGACCGCGTCGCCGAAATGCGCACGCTGCCGAAAGGCATCGACCAGCGCTCGGCCTCGCGCCACCCCGACTGGACCGGGCCCGACGATCTCGAGATCAAGATCCTCGAACTGCGCGAAATCACTGACTGGGAAAAGCCGATCTACGTCAAGGTCGGCGGCGCCCGCCCCTATTACGATACGGCGCTTGCCGTGAAAGCCGGCGCCGATGTCGTCGTCGTCGACGGCATGCAGGGCGGCACGGCGGCCACGCAGGAAGTGTTCATCGAAAATGTCGGCCAGCCGACGCTTGCCTGCATCAGGCCGGCGGTGCAGGCACTGCAGGATCTCGGCATGCACCGCAAGGTGCAGCTGATCGTCTCCGGCGGCATCCGCAACGGCGCCGATGTCGCCAAGGCGCTGGCGCTGGGCGTCGATGCGGTCTCGATCGGCACGGCTGCCCTTGTCGCGCTCGGCGACAACGATCCACGCTGGGAGGCCGAGTACAACGAGCTCGGCACCACGGCGGGCGCCTATGACGACTGGCACGAGGGCCGCGACCCGGCCGGCATCACCACCCAGGACCCGGAACTGATGAAGCGCGTCGACCCGGTCGCCGCCGGGCGCCGGCTGGCGAACTATCTCAAGGTGATGACACTGGAAGCTCAGACTATCGCGCGCGCGTGCGGCAAGAACAGCCTGCACAATCTCGAACCCGAGGACCTCGTCGCGCTGACGATCGAGGCCGCCGCCATGGCCGGCGTGCCGCTGGCCGGCACCAACTGGATACCGGGAAAGAACGGCTTCTAATCAACGAAGGGCCGAAGCCCACACGCTCTGGGGCCACCAATCGACAAAAAATGGGGAACTTCCGTGACAGCTGATCTTGCAGAATTCGCAAGGGCGAAAAACGTCAAATATTTCATGATTTCCTACACCGACCTGTTCGGTGGCCAGCGTGCCAAGCTGGTTCCGGCGCAGGCCATCGCCGACATGCAGAAGGACGGCGCCGGCTTTGCCGGGTTCGCCACCTGGCTTGATCTGACACCGGCACATCCCGACATGCTGGCGGTACCGGATCCAGACTCCGTCATCCAGTTGCCGTGGAAGCCGGAAGTCGCGTGGGTCGCCGCCAACTGCATCATGGACGACAAGGAGGTCGACCAGGCGCCGCGCAACACGCTGAAGCGGCTGATCGCCGAGGCGGCGAGCGACGGCATGCACGTCAAGACCGGCGTCGAGGCCGAGTTCTTCCTGATCTCGCCGGACGGCAAGACGATTTCCGACGAATACGACACGGCGTCGAAGCCCTGCTACGACCAGCAAGCAGTGATGCGCCGCTACGATGTCATCGCCGAGATCTGCGACCATATGCTGGCGCTCGGCTGGGGCGCCTACCAGAACGACCATGAGGATGCCAACGGCCAGTTCGAGATGAACTGGGCCTTCGACGATGCGCTGGCGACCGCCGACAAGCATTCCTTCTTCAAATTCATGGTCAAGTCGATCGCGGAAAAGCATGGCCTGCGCGCGACTTTCATGCCGAAACCCTTCCAGGGCCTGACCGGCAATGGCTGCCACGCTCATATCTCGGTGTGGGACAAGGCCGGCAAGACCAACGTCTTTGCCGACAATGCGATGGAACTCGGCCTGTCGGCCAAGGGCAAGAATTTCCTCGGCGGCATCATGAAGCATGCTTCCGCGCTTGCCGCGATCACCAACCCGACGGTCAATTCCTACAAGCGCATCAACGCACCGCGCACCATTTCGGGCGCGACCTGGGCACCGAACACGGTGACCTGGACCGGCAACAACCGCACCCACATGGTGCGCGTGCCCGGCCCCGGCCGTTTCGAACTGCGCCTGCCCGACGGCGCGGCCAACCCCTATCTGCTGCAGGCGGTCATCATCGCCGCCGGCCTCGACGGCATCCGCTCGAAGGCCGATCCCGGCAAGCGCTACGACATCGACATGTACCAGCACGGCCATACCGTGAAGGGCGCGCCGAAGCTGCCGCTCAACCTGCTCGACGCGCTGCGCGAGTTCGACAAGGACAAATCGCTGAAGGCGGCGCTGGGTGAGGAATTCTCGTCGGCCTACCTAAAGCTGAAGCACCAGGAATGGAATTCCTATGCTTCGCACTTCACGCAATGGGAGCGCGACCACACGCTGGATATCTAACTCCCAGCGAATGCGAGCGACCTCGGAATGAACTGATGAAATACTCGATCTTCTCGCTCGCCCGCGCCGCCCTGTCCGGCCACAAGAACTGGCAGCGCACCTGGCGCGACGCCACGCCGAAGGATCGCTACGACGTGGTGATCATCGGCGGTGGCGGCCATGGCCTGGCGACCGCCTGGTTCCTCGCCAGCGAGTACGGAATCAAGAATGTCGCCGTGCTGGAAAAGGGCTGGATCGGCTCCGGCAATGCCGGCCGCAACACCACCATCATCCGCTCCAATTACGGCCTGCCCGGCAACACCGGCTTCTACGAATTGTCGATGAAGCTGTGGGAGCGAATGGAGCAGGACCTCAACTACAACACGATGGTCAGCCAGCGCGGCGTCATCAACCTCTACCATTCCGACGCACAGCGCGACGCCTATGCGCGGCGCGGCAACACCATGCGCATCAATGGCATCGATGCGGAACTGCTCGACCTCGCCGCGGTCAAGAAGATGATCCCGTTCCTGAACTTCGACAATGCGCGCTTTCCCGTGCAAGGCGGGCTCTTGCAGCGGCGTGGCGGCACGGCGCGCCACGATGCCGTGGTCTGGGGCTATGCCCATGCGGCGAGCGCGCTCGGCGTCGACATCATCCAGAACTGCGAGGTGACCGGCTTTACCCGCGACGCCAACGGCAAGGTGACCGGCGTCGAGACCTCGCGCGGCAAGATCGGCGCCGGCAAGGTCGGCATGGCGGTCGCCGGCAGTTCGTCGCGAGTCGCGGCGATGGCGGGCCTGCGCCTGCCGATCGAAAGCCATGTGCTGCAGGCCTTCGTCTCCGAAGCGATCAAGCCGCTGATCCCCGGTGTCATGACCTTCGGTGCCGGCCATTTCTACGTCAGCCAGTCGGACAAGGGCGGGCTGGTCTTCGGCGGCGACATCGACGGCTACAATTCCTACGCCCAGCGCGGCAACATGCCTGTGATGGAGGATGTCTGCGAGGGCGGCATGGCGCTGATGCCGATGATCGGCCGTGTGCGCCTGCTGCGCCAGTGGGGCGGCATCATGGACATGTCGATGGACGGATCGCCGATCATCGACAAGACGCCGGTCGACGGACTCTATCTCAACGCTGGCTGGTGTTATGGCGGCTTCAAGGCGACGCCGGGATCGGGCTTTGTCTTTGCCCATCTGCTAGCCCGCGACACGCCGCACGAAGAAGCCGCGCGGTTCCGCCTCGACCGCTTCCGGACTGGCGCGATGATCGACGAAAAGGGCCAGGGCGCCCAACCGAACCTGCACTGAGGACGGACAGGAAACCATGCGCATTGTCTGTCCCTTCTGCGGCGAACGCGAACTCGGCGAGTTCACCTATCTGGGCGACGCCAAGCCGGTGCGGCCGGCGGCCGGCGCTTCGGAAGACGAGGTCTTCGACTATGTCTATCTGCGCGACAATGTCGCCGGCCAGACTAGCGAATACTGGTACCATGGCGGCGGCTGCCGAGCCTGGCTGAAGGTCACGCGCAACACGCTGACGCACGAGATTTCTTCGGTTGAGCCGGCCGCGGGTGCCGGTGCTGCGAAGGTTGGTGCGTGATGGCCGGCGCGCAGACAAACCGGCTGGACAAGGGCGGCCTTATCGACCGCTCTGCGCCGCTGAATTTTCGTTTCGACGGCAAGACTTTCTCAGGCTTCCAAGGCGACACGCTCGCCTCGGCGCTGATCGCCAATGGCGTCAAGCTTGTCGGCCGCTCGTTCAAATACCACCGCCCGCGCGGCATCCTCACCGCTGGCTCGGAAGAGCCCAACGCGCTGGTCGAATTGCGCACTGGCGCGCGGCGCGAACCGAACACCAAGGCGACCACGGCCGAGCTCTATGAAGGGCTAGAGGCCGCCAGCCAGAACCGCTGGCCATCGCTGCGCCACGATGTGATGTCGGTCAACCAGCTGTTCGCGCCGATCTTCGTCGCCGGCTTCTACTACAAGACCTTCATGTGGCCGGCGAAATTCTGGGAAGCAATCTACGAACCGGCGATCCGCCGTGCCGCCGGACTTGGTCGTGCTGCGGGCGTTGCCGATCCCGACCGTTACGACAAAGCGTGGGCCCATTGCGATGTGCTGATCGCCGGCTCGGGCCCGGCCGGACTGGCCGCGGCCTTGGCAGCCGGACGCTCGGGGGCCCGTGTCATCCTGTGCGAGGAGGATTTTTCGCCGGGCGGGCGTCTTTTGTCGGATGGCGGCACGATCGATGGCCTGCCGGCAGCCGAATGGCTTTCGCGGACGCTGGCTGAGCTCGCTACCCTGCCAGACGTCCGCATCATGACCCGCACGACGCTGTTCGGGGTCTATGACGGCGGCACCTATGGCACCATCGAGCGGGTCAACGACCACCTGCCCTCGCCGCCGGAGCATCAGGTGCGGCAGCGGCTGTGGCGGATCGTGGCCAGGCGCTGCGTGGTCGCGGCCGGCGCCATCGAACGGCCGATCGTCTTTGCCGGCAACGACACCCCCGGCGTGATGATGGCGTCCGCCATGCGGACCTATGTCGCGCGCTATGCGGCGACGCCGGCAAAACGCATCGCGCTGTTCACCAACAATGAGGATGGCTGGCGCACGGTCGAGACCGCACTCGGTGCCGGGTTGCAGATCGCGGCGGTCATCGACGCGCGGCCTGACGTATCGCCCGCCCATCGTTCGCTGGCGTCCAAGGGTGGCTTCCCCGTGCTGCACGGTTCCGTCAGTGGGGTCGATGGCGGCAAGGATGGCGTCAAAAAGATCGCTGCGTCACTCACCGGTGGCGCGCGCGCCGAGGTCGAAGCCGACGGGCTTGCCGTTTCCGGCGGCTGGAACCCGGCTGTCGGGCTGACCTCCTATCATCGCGGCCGGCCGAAATGGCTGGATAACATCGCCGCCTTCGTGCCGGATGGCGCGCCTCCCGGAATGGTGGCCGTGGGCGCCGCCAACGGCGCCTTCGGGCTCGGCGCCTGCCTGGCTCAGGGCTTTGCCGCGGGTAACGCAGCCGCGCATGACACCGGGCACAGCGGCAAGGCAGGCACGGCCCCTGTCGCCGACGACGAGGCGTTCTCGCTTACGCCGCTCTGGCACGTTGCCGGCAAGGGCAAGGCCTTTGTTGACTACCAGCACGACGTCACCGCCTCCGACATCGAACTGGCGCAACGCGAGGGCTTTGAATCGGTCGAGCATCTGAAGCGCTACACGACGCTCGGCATGGCGACCGACCAGGGCAAGACCTCCAATGTCGCCGGCCTCGCCATCATGGCCGCGGTCAGCGGCCGGTCCATTCCCGATACCGGCACGACGATCTACCGTCCTCCTTACGTGCCCGTCGCCATCGGCGCCTTTGCCGGCCATCACCGCGACGAGACGTTCCATGCGACGCGGCTGACGCCGTCGCATCATTGGGCCGCCGAACAGGGCGCTGTTTTCGTCGACACCGGACTGTGGAAGCGCGCGCAGTGGTATCCGCGCGCCGGCGAGAAGGACTGGCTTGAATCGGTGACCCGCGAGGTCAAGGCGGTGCGCGGCGGCGTCGGTTTCTGCGATGTCTCGACGCTCGGCAAGATCGACGTGCACGGCCCGGATGCCGGCGCTTTCCTCGACCGCGTCTATATCAACACCTTCTCCAATCTCGCCGTCGGCAAGGCCCGCTACGGATTGATGCTGCGCGAGGACGGCATGGTCTATGACGACGGCACCACGTCGCGGCTTGCCGAGGATCATTATTTCCTGACCACCACGACGGCCAAGGCCGGGCTGGTGATGCAGCATCTCGAATTCTGCCGGCAGGTGCTGTTTCCCGAACTCGACGTGCAACTGACTTCGGTCTCGGACCAGTGGGCCCAGTTCTCTATCGCCGGGCCGAAGACCCGCGACCTGCTCAAGGAGATTGTCGATCCGGCAGATGACCTGTCCAACGAAGGCTTTCCGTTCATGGGCGCGCGCGAAGTCCGCTTGCGCGGCGGCATCAGGGCGCGGCTGTTCCGCATCTCGTTCTCCGGCGAGATGGCGTTCGAGATTTCGGTGCCGGCACGCTTCGGCGATGCCATGGCACGCAATCTGATGCTGGCCGGCGCGCCATTCGGCGTCACGCCCTACGGCACCGAGGCGCTCGGCGTCATGCGCGTCGAAAAGGGTCACATCGCCGGACCGGAACTGAGCGGCACGACGACGGCGGCGGATCTTGGTCTCGGCAAGATGATGTCGACCAAAAAGGATTTCATTGGCCGCGTCATGGCCGGGCGCGAGGCGCTGGTTGCACCGAACCGTCAGGTCGTGGTCGGCATCAAGCCGGTGGACAAGGCGCGCAGGCTGCGCTCCGGCGCGCATATCATTCCGAAGGGGCAGACACCTGGCCCGGGCAACGACCAGGGCTATGTCACCTCGGTCTGCTTCTCGCCGACATCAGACCAGTGGATCGGGCTCGGACTGGTCGAGCGCGGCCGCGAACGCATCGGCGAGATCGTCCATGCGCACGATCCGCTGCGCGGTGAGGACTATGACGTCGAACTGTGCAATCCCGTCTTCTACGATCCGGATGGAGGGCGCCAGCGTGGCTGAGTTTTCCTGGTCTCCCCGCAGTCCGCTCGAGCATGCACTTGTCACCGGTGCGCATGGCGCACGCGGCGTCGAAGCCGGCGTCTCGCTGACGGAAGTCCGCAATTTCGACCTGATCCAGGTGATGGCGCGGCGCGGCAAAGCGGCCGAACTGGCGCGGGCTGCCAACGGCCGTTTCGGCGTGGCGGCTCAGAATACGCCGAAGGCGGTGCAAAGCCAGGACGCCACGCTGATCTGGTCCGGGCCGGATCAGTTCTTCGTCCTGTCTAAGGGCGGCAAGCACACGATGGACACGCTGGCGCCGGCATTGTCCGGCCCTGCCTCCCTGTCCGACCAGTCGCATGCGCGCGCCCTGGTCAGCATTTCCGGGGCCAGGGCCCGCACCATGCTGGCCAAGCTGTCGTCGATCGATCTGCACCCGTCGGCATTCCCGATTGGCGCCGCCGCCGCAACTTCGATCGATCACACCAGCGTCACGCTCTGGCGCGGCGGTGACGGGCCGGACGGGCAGGGCGTGTTCAATCTGCTGGTTTTTGCGACCTTCGCCGAAAGCCTGTGGCACACGATGCTCGACGCGGCGGCTGAGTACGGCGTGACGATCGCGCATTCGGAGGAGTTGGCGTAGCGCGGAACAGACAAGAAGGGCCACCTTCGCTTGCCAAATCCGGCCTTGCCGCCTATTCTTCCTGCTAAAATAATTTTACACACAGGCAAACTTGTTTCTCGAACCGATGTCTCGAAACGCAAGGCTGAGATGAGCCAGTCGCCCTACCCTGCCGTCGCCGCCGGACCGCCCCGGCCAAGCCTCATCCTGAGGCCCGGCCAGATCGCGCTGCCGTCGGGCATGGAGCGCTATACCATCCAGGGCAACGGCGCCGTTCTCATCGAAGTCGAAGCCGGCGATACCCTGACGGTTCGCAATGTCGAAGGCGGCCAGGCCTGCGAGCTGCTGGCGTGGGACAAGGCCGGCGTGACCGATCCCGGCATTTTTGGCGAAACATGGAACAACAATGCCGCCGGCATCAAGGCGCTTTTGGCCGAGGGCGACGACAGTCTCGCAGCACTTCGGCGCGGGCTTGCGCGCCGGCAGGTTCAGATTGATCAGGCCAAGGCAGTGCGTGTTTTCGGCGGCGCTACGCCGGCCGGTACGGAACAGGCTTTCACCGTTGCACGCGACGGCGCGATGGTCATCGCCGCGCCCGGCGGGCCGATGCTGGTCGATGGCCACGACACGGCGACGCCGCTCAGCGTCATCGTCCGGCGCGCCACGATCCGTCCTGCGGCGAACTCGCAATTGGCTGACCCGCTCGCCGATCCGGTGCTTGACCTGCGCGTCCACTCGGCGACGGCGGAATCCTACTTCGTCAAGGCCGGCAACTATCTGCAGATCATCGATGTCGAGGGGCGCCAATGCACCGACTTCCAGTGCTTTTCGGCACGCAAGCTGGATAAGGGTCGCGACCATCCGCTCGACGTGACGACGACCCGCACCTTGATGGGCGCGAGCTATCCGATGCCTGGCCTGCATTCGAAATACTACGACCAGGACATGGAGCCGCTGGTCGAGGTGGTGCAGGACACGTGCGGCCGGCACGATGCCTTCGCGCTCGCCTGTGCGGCCAAATATTACGACGACATCGGCTATCCCGGTCACACCAACTGCTCCGAGAATTTCAATCGCGCGCTGTCGGACAAAGGTGTCACGCCACGTGCCGGCTGGATGGCGATCAACTTCTTCTTCAATACGGCGATCGACGCGCATGGCGTCATGGTGTCGGACGAGCCGTGGTCGCGGCCGGGCGACTATGTGCTGCTCAAGGCGCTGACCGACATCGTCTGCGTTTCCTCAGCCTGCCCCGACGACACGACGCCGGCCAATGGCTGGAACCTGACCGACATCCATGTGCGCACCTATTCCGGCCAGCACAAATTTTCGCGAGCGATCGCCAGACGCATGACGCCTGATTCGGAACCGAAAATGACCCGCGAGACCTCCTTTCATTCGAGCTTTGCCAAGCACACCCGCAACTTCGTCGAGTACAGGGGCTACTGGCTGGCCAATTCCTTCGCCAAGCAAGGCCCCATCGACGAATACTGGGCCTGCCGGCAGGATGCCGTGATCATGGACCTGTCGCCGCTGCGCAAGTTCGAGGTCACCGGGCCGGACTCGGAGGCGCTGCTGCAATACACGCTGACCCGCGACGTCAAGAAGCTTGGCGTCGGCCAGGTCGTCTATTCCGCCATGTGCTACGAGCATGGCGGCATGATCGACGACGGCACGCTGCTGCGGCTCGGCAAGGACAATTTCCGCTGGGTCGGCGGCGACGATCTGTCCGGCGAATGGCTGCGCGAAACGGCGAAAAAGCTCGGCCTCAACGTGCTGGTCCGCTCGTCGACCGACCAGATGCACAATATCGCAGTGCAGGGCCCGAAGAGCCGCGACATCCTGAGGGAGGTCATCTGGACCTCGCCGCTGCAGCCGTCGATCGAGGAGCTCGAATGGTTCCGTTTCGCCGTCGCCCGCATCGGTGGCGGCAACGGCATCCCGGTCGTCGTCTCGCGCACCGGCTACACCGGCGAGCTTGGCTACGAGATCTGGTGCCACCCACGCGACGCCGAAAAAGTCTTCGACGCCATCTGGGAGGCCGGCCAGCCGCACGGGCTGAAGCCGATGGGGCTGCAGGCGCTCGACATGGTGCGCATCGAGGCCGGGCTGATCTTCGCCGGTTACGAATTTTCGGACCAGACCGACCCCTTCGAGGCCGGCATCGGCTTCACCGTGCCATTGAAGACCAAGACCGATGACTTCATCGGCCGCGAGGCGCTGATCCGGCGCAAGGACAACCCGCAGACAAAACTGGTCGGCCTCGACATCGACGCCAATGTCGATGTCGGCCATGGCGATTGCGTGCATGTCGGCCGCGCCCAGATCGGCGTGGTCACGTCAGGCATGCGCTCGCCGGTGCTGAACAAGACCATCGCGCTGGCGCGGCTCGACGTCACCCACGCGGCTGTTGGTACCGAGGTCGAGATCGGCAAGCTCGACGGCCATGCCAAGCGGCTGCCGGCGCGCGTCGTCGCCTTTGCCCATTACGATCGCCAGAAGACCAGACCCCGCTCCTGACCGCGCTTCACCCACAAGACATTGAAAGCTGCGCCGGGCAGTCTGAGCGATCGCCGTGGTTGGGGGTTGTGGGTCAGTTGAAGGAAGCCGAGAAGCCAATGGTGCGCGGCCCTTACAAAAGGCGTCTTGGAGAATAGGGCGGCATTGGACATTTTGTTTCGTCATGCTAATTCAGTTAGATGTTTTTCTGATCTTGTCCTTTGTAGCAGTCGCCATCCCGTATGGCCTTGAACGACTCTATTTTGCGAGAAAATTTTGGTTCTTTGCAGTTCTATTCTGGCTGTTTGTCTTTCAATATGGCGTTTTATTCGGCAGTGAAATCATCCTTGAAAATCACCTAGGCCAATCGTTGCCCAATTGGGTTACAACACTCGGCTTTGCGATTGGAGCATTCGCCTACATGACGATTGGCGTGACGTCTTTCGCTGCCGTCGTCGCCGCATTGGGATTCGGGACAGTGATCGCAGCCAGTTGGTTCTTGAGAAAGCTAGGGGAAAATTCAAACTGAGACATTACCGGCCGTCGGCGTGTCTAAGACGCTCTGGTCGATGGAAGACCTTTGCGAGACACTACCCGATCGACAAGTGCCGGCAGTTGTGCTATTGGTTTGGGGATGGTGCTGATTTGCGCCGTGACCCGCTTCAGGCGGGTTTTTTCATTTCAGGCCTCTGGTCCTTTCGAACAATTCCCCCCGCAGCAGTGCGAAGCTGACATGTTTCGCAAGCGTGATGTGTATGGTTTCACAAAACGCTTGACGTGAAAGCGCGCCGGATCAATCTTCACTGCTAAGAAAAAAATGCGACTGAGTGGAAACACCGGCAGCCGCCCAACGCATGCGTCGATGACGAAGCCTCGCGAAGTCGCGGCCGTCACGGACGGGGAACATCAAAAAGGGGAACCCACACACATGAGCACGATAAGCACTACGCTGGAGCCGCTTGCCGAGAGCAAGCTGCACCGGAATATCGACTGGCGCGGCGCCTTCTGGGTGGCCAGCGGCGTCCCTGCCCTCGTCCTGTTCTCGATCGGCGGCATCGCCGGTACGACCGGCACGCTGGCCTTCGCGATCTGGATCGCCTCCATGATCATGGGCTTCCTGCAATCCTTCACCTATGCCGAGATCGCCGGCCTGTTCCCGAACAAGTCGGGCGGCGCCTCGATCTATGGCGCCACTGCCTGGCTGCGCTACTCCAAGTTCATCGCGCCGCTGTCGGTGTGGTGCAACTGGTTCGCCTGGTCGCCGGTGCTGTCGCTCGGCTGCTCGATCGCCGCCGCCTATATCCTCAACGCGCTGGCGCCGGTGCCGCTGTTCACCGAAACCTCGCCCGATGTCGTCGCCTATATCGCAGCCCATGCCGGCACGAGCGCCGCCGATGCGATCACGGCGGTGACCGCTGCCGCGACGCCGGCGATCCGCAACTGGACGTTGTACAGCCACACGCTCGGCCCGGTCTCCTTCACCTTCAATGCCACCTTCTTCATCGGCGCGGTGCTGATGCTGATCATCTTCTCGATCCAGCATCGCGGCATTCTGGGCACCGCCAATGTGCAGAAATATATCGGCCTGCTGGTCATCATCCCGATGTTGATCGTCGGCGTCGTGCCGATTTTCACCGGCCAGATCAACTGGGCGAATTTTTCGCCGCTGGTGCCGCTGGCCGCCGCCTACGCGCCTGAGCCCGGCGCGTGGAACATTGCCGGCTGGACGCTCGTGCTCGGCGGCATGTTCATCGCCGCATGGTCGACCTACGGTTTCGAGACCGCCGTCTGCTACACATCCGAATTCAAGAACCCGGGCACCGACACATTCAAGGCCATCTTCTATTCCGGCCTGCTCTGCATGCTGCTGTTCATCCTGGTGCCATTCACCTTCCAGGGCGTGCTCGGCTTGAACGGCATGCTGGCCACGCCGATCGTCGACGGCTCCGGTGTCGCCGACGCCCTGGCCGGCATGGTCGGTGGCGGCGCGCTGATCCACAGCCTGCTGGTGATGCTGATGATCCTGGCTCTTGTGCTGTGCATCATGACGGCGATGGCGGGTTCTTCGCGCACGCTCTACCAGGGCTCGGTCGACGGCTGGTTGCCGCGCTATCTCAGCCACGTCAACGAGCATGGCGCACCGACACGGGCCATGTGGACCGACCTTTGCTTCAACCTGATCGTGCTGGCCATCGCTTCGGCCGACGCGACGAGCTTCTTCTTCATCCTCGCCGTGTCGAACTGCGGCTACATCATCTTCAACTTCCTCAACCTCAACGCCGGCTGGATCCACCGCATCGACAACGGCCATATCGCGCGGCCATGGAAGGCGCCGAGCTGGCTGCTCGGCGTCGGCGCCATCTTCGCCTATGTCAACGCGATCTTCATGGGCGCCGGCGCCAAGGTGTGGAATCCGATGGCGCTGTGGGCCGGATTGATCACCGCGGCCTTGATCATCCCGGTGTTCTGCTACCGCCACTACATCCAGGACGGCGGCAAGTTCCCGGACCATATGCTGGCCGACCTCGGCATGAGTTCGTCCGATCTGGCGGTCAAGAAGGCGGGCATGCTGCCCTACCTGACGCTGATCGCCGGCGTGGTGGTGATGCTGCTCGCCAACTGGTATTTCGTCATCTGACCTCGGAAATGAAAAGGATCGGGCGCGCTTCGGCGCGCCCGATCCTTTTCAACTGGCGTAGTCGATCTATTCGGCGGCCAGCGCCAGTTGTGGCTTCTCGGCTTCCGGGATCAGTTCCAGATCGTCCGTCTGCTCCGCGGCCTGGTGCTTCTTGGGCTCGCGGCCGAAGAACAGGGCGTAGCCCGCCGGCAGCACCAGGATGGTCAGCACGGTGGCAACGAGAATGCCGCCCATCATGGCGTAGGCGAGCGGCCCCCAGAAGACGGCGCGCGAGATCGGGATCAGCGCCAGCACCGCCGTCAAGGCGGTCAGCGTGATCGGCCGGAAACGGCGCACGGCCGAGCCGATGATCGCTTCGGATCGCTCCATGCCCGCCGCTATGTCCTGGTCGATCTGGTCGACCAGGATGATCGAGTTGCGCATGATGATGCCGAGCAGCGCGATGACGCCGAGGATGGCGACGAAGCCGAACGGCGCACCGCTGATCAGAAGGGCCGCTGCAGCACCGATGATGCCGAGCGGGCCGGTCGCCAGCACCAGCATCGCCTTGCCGAAATTCTGCAGCTGGATCATCAAGAGCACGACGATGATGGCCAGCATGATCGGCGCCTTGGCGGCGATCGAAGCCTGGCTTTCGGCCGAATCCTCGGCACCGCCCTGGATCTCGATCTTGTAGCCAGGTGCCAGCCCATCGCGCAGACCCTGCATGTCCTTGTACAACTTGGTGACGACGTCGTTGGACTGCACGCCGTCGGGCAGCGTTGCCCGCACGCTGATGGTCGGCAAGCGGTTACGCCGCCATTCGATGCCTTGCTCCAGCACCGGCACCACCTTTGCGACCTGCGACAGCGGCACGAAGCCGCCGAAATCGGTCGGGATATAGACGGAGTCGACCGAAGACAGCAGGCTGCGGCTGGTATCCGGCTCGCGGGCGACGATGGACACAGTCTCCTCGCCGTCGCGGAAGTCGTCGAGCGGCGCGCCGGACATGGTCGCCTGCAGCATCTGGCGGATGCGCTGCGAGGTCACGCCAAGCGCACGGGCGCGATCCTGGTCTATGACCAGCTTCATCGCCGGCACCGGTTCGAGCCAATCGTCATGGACGGCGCCAAGCAGCGGATCTTCGCGGAACTTGGCCTTCACCTGGTCGGCGATGCGGCGCACCTCCTGGCGGTCCGGGCCCATGACACGCATCTGCACCGGCCAGCCGGTCGGCGGGCCGAGGAACAGGCGGTCGACTTTGGCGCGGATGGACGGGAAGTCCTCGGCCAGGACGGTGCGCAGCTTGACGATCAGCCGTTCGCGGGCCGGCTCGTCATTGGCCATCACCAGAAGCTGGGCGAAGTTCGGATTGCTCAGCTGCTGGTCGAGCGGCAGGAAGAAGCGCGGCGCGCCTTCGCCGATATAGGTGGCGATGAAACGCTTGTCCTTGTCGTCCATCATCTTGGCTTCAAGCGCCTTGGCCTGCACCTCGACTTCCTTGATGCTGGTGCCCTCCGGCAGCCAGAGATCGACGAGGATCTCCGGTCGCGACGATTGCGGGAAGAAATTCTGCGGGATGAACTGGAACGCCCACAGGCTGGTGCCGAAGGTCACCAGGGTCATGACAAGCACGATGATGCGGTGGCGCACGGCCCAGCCGACGGTCGAGCGCAGCCGGCGATAAAAGCGCGTGTCGAAGACGTCGTGATGGCTACCGGCATGCTTGCGCTGCTTGAGGATCATGTAGCCGAGCCACGGCGTGAAATAGACCGCGACGAACCACGAGACGATCAACGCGATGCCGACGACATAAAACAGCGTGCGCACATATTCGCCGGCCGTCGAGGCGGCGAAGCCGACCGGGATGAAGCCGGCGGTGGTGATGAGCGTGCCGGTCAGCATCGGGAAGGCGGTCGAGGAATAGGCGAAGCTCGCCGCCTCGATCTTGACCAGCCCCTCCTCCAGCTTGCGCTCCATCATCTCGACGACGATCATCGCGTCGTCGACGAGCAGGCCGAGCGCGATGATCAGCGCGCCGAGCGAGATGCGCTGCAGGTCGATGCCGAGTTCGTACATGATGGCGAAAGTGGCGGCCAGCACCAGTGGGATCGCGATGGCGATGACAAGGCCGGAACGCCAGCCGATCGACAGGAACGAGACGACGAGCACGATCAGCAGCGCTTCGCCGAGCGCGTGCATGAATTCGGCGACCGCATCGGTGACGACGCCCGGCTGGTCGGAGATCTGGTCGACCGAAACGCCATAGGGCAGCGCCTCTTCAAAGCGCTTGTAGGTCGCCTCGACCTCCTTGCCGACATCGGTGACCTTGAAGCCCTTGGCCATGACGACGCCAAGCTGCACGCTGTCATGACCGTTGAAGCGGTATTTGCGCTGGAAAGGATCTTCCAGCCCCGACGTCACCGTGGCGATGTCGCCGAGCCGGGTGACCTGGCCGCCGGCGCGCAAGCGCAGGTTGCGGATATCCTCGACCTTGCTGACGTCGCCCTCGACCGAAATGCGCACCGAGTTGGTGCCGGTGTCGACGGAGCCGGCCGGGTCGACATTGTTCTGTCCCTTGATCGCGTTCTGCAGATCGGTCAGCGTCAGACCGCGTTCGGCGAGCGCCTTGGAGGAGATGTCGATATAGAGCTTTTCCGGCTGGTCGCCGATGATGACGGCCTTCTCGACGCCGGGCGTGGTCAAAAGCATGTCGCGCGCCTGGATGGCGAACTTCTTCAGCTCGGGATAGCTGAAGCCATCGCCGCTGATCGAATGCAGCGTGATGAAGGTGTCGCCGAACTCATCGTTGAAATACGGACCAAGCAGGCCTTGCGGCAGGTCGCCAGCAATATCGCCGACCTTCTTGCGCACCTGATAGAAGGCGTCCGCCACCTCGGCGGCGTTGGTGTCGCCCTTGATCTGTACCGTGATGATGGCGCTGCCGGCGCGGGTAAACGAGCGCACGAAATCGAGATGAGGCGTTTCCTGCAGCTTGCGTTCGATCTTGTTGACGACCTGGTCTTCCATCTCCTGGATCGAGGAGCCGGGCCAGATCGCCTGGACGACCATCACCCGGAAGGTGAAATCGGGATCTTCCTTCTGGCCCATGCGCATCAGGCCGAGCGCGCCTGCAATGATGATCAGGCCGAACAGGAACCGGGCGATGGAGGGATGGCCGATTGCCCAGCGCGACAGGTTGAAGGGCCGCTTCTCGTCCGTGGAATTGGTCATCGATGCAGGTCCATCTATCTAGCGCAACAAGATCGCGGTTCGGTGGTGGCTTCCGGGCGGCAAGGCTCTCCGAGCGGAGAACACTCATCGCGGTTGGGGACGCGAAAATTGATGCGCGGGGGGCCACATCAATCGAGCGCCTCGGTTCGAGCGTTTGCCGCCCGGAAACCAGCGGCTGCGGGAACGCGCAGCCGGTGTCTGTCGTCAGCGCACCTGTCTGGTGTCGCTATCATCGCCGGCCGCAGAAGCAGATTGCAGCACAGTGTCGCCGGCAAGTTTCACTTTCAGGTTCTCGGTCATGAACTGCGTGCCGGCAGCGACCACGACATCGCCGGGCTGCAATCCTTCGGCGACCCGTACGCCATCGGCGGCGAACTTGGCGACCTTGACCGGGCGGGCGTGGACGGTGTCGGCGCCGCGATCGACGGTCCAGACGATCGACTGGCTGTCTTGCTTGGCCAGCGCGCTCAGCGGGATCGAAACGAGCTGCCGCTCATTGGCCGCCGATGCTTCGATGCTGGCGGTCATGCCGAGCAGCACGCGCGGATCGTTGGGCAGGCTGACGCGAACGGCAAAGGTGCGCGACTGCGGATCGGCGCTGCCGGCGACTTCGCGGACCTTGCCCTCGAGCGCGAGTGTGTCGTCGGACCAGAAGCCCGCCTTTACGGTCTTGCCCGGCTTGAACTCGGCGATTTCCATTTCCGGAACCGCGATCAGCACTTCCTTTTCGCCATCGACCGCGACGGTGACAACCGGCGTGCCGGAGCCAACCACCTGGCCGACATCGGCGCTGACGGCGGTGACGATGCCGTCCCTGTCGGCCTTGAGGTCGGTGTAGCCGGCTTGGTTCTTGGCCTGGTCGAGCGACGAGCGAGCGGAATCGCGGGTGGCGACCGCCTGGTCATAGCTCAGCGTCGCCTGTTCGAGCTGCGATTTCGGTGCAAAATTCTTGGCAAAAAGCTGCTCTGCGCGCTTGCGGGCAAGCTCGACCGTCTCGACCTGCCGCTCGGCGGCATCAAGCGCTGCCTGAGCGCTTTTGACCGAAAGGTCGTAGTCGATGGGATCGATGCGGGCGAGCACATCGCCTGAAGCCACATGCTGACCGATGTCGACAAGGCGCTCCGTGATCTTGCCGTTGACCCGGAACGCCAGGGCGCTTTCGGTTCGGGCCCGCACCGACCCGGAATAGGAGAGCGTGCGGGTGTCATGCGCCTGGGCGATCTCGACGACCTTGACCGGGCGGATGATGTCCTTGACTTCGGCTTTCTCCTGCGAGCAGCCGGCAAGCCCGAGCGCCGCGACGATCAGGCCGGCGACCGGCAGCTTGCGAAGGATGGAACGGGACAAAAACATCTTGCTACTCCGACTGGAGATGAATGGTCGACACCGGCACCTGCGTGCGGCGCTATTTCAAGGCCTTGATTGCATAGTCGATGAGGTCGTCGGGCATCGCCCGATTGGTCTTGGCAAGACACTGCGCGACCATCTGCGGATGGCACAGGATGACGGTGGCGGCGCCGAAGCAGCGCGACGCGATCACCGGATCCTGTTCCCTGAACTCACCGGCCTCGATGCCATCGCGGATGACTTCCGCGAACAGATCGTGGATGCTGTCGACGTGCTTGTCGATGACGCCCCAATCCCGTTCGAGCGCGACGATGACCATTTCATGGACCTTCTGCTCGTCGAGCATGACTTCCATCGTCATCTTGTACTGGGCATGCACGTAGCGCCGAAGCCGCTCTTCCGCGCTGATCGGCAGGTGGCAAATCTCGTAGGCCATCTTGTAGCTGGCACCGAGCATCCTGCCGCAGACGGCCTGGTGGATTTCGACCTTGGTGGCGAAGAAGCGGTAGATATTGGCCGGCGACATGCCGAGTTCACGTGCGATGTCGGCGACATTGGTCTTGCCGTAACCGTAGTGCCGGAACAGGCGCTCGGCGCAGTCGAGAATGCGCGTCACATTCTCCTGTCGGGCGACGTCGGCGGCGACTATGTTGGCGGCTTCGGACATGGCTCTCTTTGTTTACGACTGACGAATTTCAATTTTCGTCAGTCGTAAATCGAAATGACTGACCTGTCAACGCGAAATCGGTGTACGCGTACGATTGGTGACAGCTGGTGACATCCAACAGACGTCATCAGGCGGCCCGAGGATTCGGACCATTGAAAATAATTTCGCGAGAGGGCTGCCCGAGACGTCAGGCGACCTTAGCCATTTCCCGCAGGCGGAACTTCTGGATCTTGCCGGTCGAGGTCTTGGGGATTTCGGCGAAGATCACTGCCTTCGGCACCTTGAAGCGGGCAAGCAGTGCGCGGCAGTGCTCGATGATCTCGGCCTCGGTCGCCGCCTTGCCGGGCTTCAACTCGACATAGGCGACCGGCACCTCGCCCCATTTGTCATCAGCCCTGGCGACGACGCCGCAAGAGGCAACAGAGGGGTGCTTGTAGAGCGCATCCTCGACCTCGATCGAGGAGATGTTCTCGCCGCCCGAGATGATGATGTCCTTGGAACGGTCCTTGAGCTGGATATAGCCGTCGGCATGCATGACGCCGAGATCGCCGGAGTGGAACCAGCCGCCGGCAAAGGCTTCGTCGCTCGCCTTGCGGTTCTTGAGATAGCCCTTCATGACGATGTTGCCGCGGAACATCACCTCGCCGATGGTCTCGCCATCCGCCGGCGTCGTCCGCATCGTCTGGGGATCCATGACGGTCAGGCCTTCGAGCGCTGCATACCGCACACCCTGCCGCGCCTTTTTGACACTGCGCTCGCCCTTTTCGAGATTGTCCCAGGCGCCGTGCCATTCGTTGACGACCGCCGGGCCATAGGTTTCGGTCAATCCGTAGAGATGGGTGACGGCAAAGCCGGCATCGGCCATGCCGGACAACACGGCCTCCGGTGGCGGGGCAGCCGCGGTATTGAAGGTGACCGTCTGCGCGAATTCGCGCTTGTCCTCGTCCTTCGCATTGATCAGCACCGACATGACGACCGGCGCGCCGCACAGATGGGTGACGCCGTGGTCGGCAATCGCATCGTAGATCGGCTTCGGCCGCACCCAGCGCAGGCAGACATGGGTGCCGGCCTGGACGGCGAGCGTCCATGGAAAGCACCAGCCATTGCAGTGGAACATCGGCAGCGTCCAAAGGTAGACCGCGTGCTTGGCCATGCCGGCATGGATGGTGTTGGTGTAGGCCATGAGGGCAGCACCCCGATGGTGGTAGACGACGCCCTTCGGATTGCCAGTGGTGCCGGAGGTGTAGTTGAGCGAAATGGCGTCCCACTCATCGTCGGGCATCGACCAGGCGAAGTCCTCGTCGCCGCTCGCGATGAAATCCTCATAGTCTGATGTGCCTATGCGCTCGCCCTTCGGATACGGCGCGTCGGCAGCGTAGTCGGGATCGTCATAGTCGATGACCAGCGGCTTGACCTTGGCCAGTTCCAGGGCCTGCTTGACGACGCCGGAGAACTCGCGATCGACGATCAGTATCCTGGTCTCGGCATGGTCGAGCTGGAAGGCGATGACCGCGGCATCGAGGCGGGTGTTGAGCGAGTGCAGCACCGCCTTGGTCATCGGCACGCCGAAATGCGCTTCCAGCATCGGCGGCGTGTTGGACAGCATGACGGTGACGGTGTCGCCCTTGCCGATGCCGCGCTTCTGGAGGGCCGAGCCAAGCTTCAACGACCGGCGCCAGAAGGTGCGATAGTCGATGCGCTGGCGGCCATGGATGATGGCGACATGGTCGGGATAGGTCTTAGCCGCGCGCTCCAGATAGGTGAGCGGCGTCAGCGGCTGGTGGTTGGCCGCGTTCTTGTCGAGATCCTGTTCGTAAGGATTGCCCATCCCGTCCTCCCCGAGTTTCTTCTTTGAGATGTTCTAATCACAGGCTCGGGCCGCGTCACCACCAACGATGCCGCGATAGAGCGCATTTGGCACAATGATGATCTAGATTCAGCTGATGAAAAGGCATCGTATACCTTGGCCTGGTTTGACTTTTGTCGAAGGCCGTGAATAATGTCAGCCGAGGAGACGGCATGGCGATCCGACCGGCAGAACAGCTCATCCACAAGGCCGCCTGGCTCTACTACGCCCATGGCCTGCGACAGGACCAGGTGGCGAGCCAGCTTAACATTTCCCGTGCCTCGGTCGCCATGTATCTGCGCAAGGCGCGCGAGACCGGCATCGTCAACATCTCGACCTCGACCCAGCTTTTCACCGACGATGTGCTCGCGCGCAAGCTCGAGGATGCGCTAGGCCTCGACGCCGTCTGGATTGCGCCGGAGAACGACCATATCGCCGATCCGTCGACGGAAATCGCCGTGCTGGCGGCAAGCGTCTTTCTCGAACTGGTCAAGAAGGGCGACCGCATCGGCGTCGCCTGGGGCCGCACCGTCTACATGATCGCCGATATCATGTCCTATGCCGACCTGCAGGATGTCACCGTGGTGCAGCTCTGCGGCAATCTCGGCGCGCCCTATTCCTACCGGCCAGACCAATGCACGATGGAAATCGCGCGGCGGCTCAACGCGAAGGGGCTCAACTTCTACGCCCCGCTGGTGCTGTCGACGGAAGAGCTGGCGCGCGCGTTGCGCGCCGAACCAGTGATCCGCGAGCAATTGTCGGGCGTCGGTGAATGCGATCTGGCGCTGTACTCGGTCGGTGCTGTCGACGCCGACAGCCATCTGGTCAAATGCGGTGCGCTGACATCAGGCGAAATGGCGGAGCTGCGCAGCCGAGGTGCTGCCGGCGTCATTGCCGGGCAGATCATCGACGCCGACGGCAAGGTGCTCGACTGCAGCTACAACCGCCGGGTGATCTCGGCCGAGCTTGCCTCGCTGCGCGCCATTGCCAGGCGCCTGATGGTCGTGCAGGAGGACAGCAAGTTCGAACCGCTGCTTGCGGCGATCGCCGGCGGACTTTGCACGCATCTGGTGGTCGGCGCACGCATGGCGCAGCGGCTGCTGGATCATGCTGGCGCGACGACAGAAAAGGCCTCCTAGGAAAACACATATTTCCGCCGCTGGCGCATTGTCATCAAAGCGTCGCGGCATTCCTGTTTCACCATCAAAGACAACAACCGGACGAAGCGAACATGAAGAACCTGTGGAACGACGACGCAGCCGAGAAACTCGTTGCCGACTATGCAAAAAAGGGTGTCGGCCGCGACCTGGCGCTGCGCGTCTACACGACGCGGCTGCTGGGCGGTGAACCACGGCTGGTCCTGCATGGCGGCGGCAACACGTCGTGCAAGACGACGGCCACCGATCTCGTCGGCGACCAGTGGGACGTGCTGTGCGTCAAGGGCAGCGGCTGGGACATGGGTGTCATCGAGCCGCAGGGCCTGCCGGCGGTCAAGCTCAAGCCGCTGCTCAAGGCCCGCGCACTGAACAGATTGGCCGACGAGGACATGGTTGCCCTGCAACGCGCCAACCTCATCGACCCGTCCTCGCCCAACCCTTCGGTGGAGACGCTGCTGCATGCCTTCCTGCCGCACAAATTCGTCGACCACACGCATTCGACCGCCATCCTGGCCATCGTCGACCAGGAGGACAGCAAACGGCTGGTTGAGACGGTGTTCGGCGCGAAGATGGGTTATGTGCCCTACATCATGCCGGGCTTCGACCTCGCCAAGGCGGCGGCCGACATCTTTGACGCCGATCCGACGGTCGAGGGCCTGATCCTCGACAAGCATGGCATCTTCACCTTCGGCGACGACGCCAGGCAGGCCTACGACCGGATGATCCACTATGTGAACGTCGCCGAGGAGTACGTCGCCAAGAACGCCAAGCCGACAGCGGCAAAGGCAGCGTTGCCGGCGAAGCTCGCGACACCGGCGGCTATCGCGCCGACGCTGCGCGGGGCTGTGGCGGTGGCACGCGGCGAAGGCCGTTTCGACCGCATGATCAGCGACTTCCGCACCTCGGAGGCGATCGTCGATTTCATCAATTCGGCTGAGATCGCCGACTATGCCGGGCGCGGCGTGTCGACGCCCGATCTGTCGATCCGCATCAAGACCGGACCGATGGCGCTGCCGGCGCCCGACGCCGACAAGGTCGGCGACTACAAGGCCATGATCAAGGACCACGTCGAGGCCTTCGCCAGGGACTACCGCGCCTATTTCGAAACCAATGATGCGCTCGACGACGTCAAGCGCACCATGCTCGACCAGATGCCGCGCCTGACGCTGGTGCCGGGCCTCGGCATGTTCGGCCACGGACGCACGCTGAAGGACGCGAAGATCGCTTCGGATGTCGGCGAAATGTGGATCGAGGCGGTGCGCGGCGCCGAGGCGGTCGGCCGGTTTCATCCGCTCTCCAAGGCCGACCTGTTCCCGCTCGAATACTGGTCGCTGGAACAGGCCAAGCTCGCTTCCAACAAGCCGAAGCCGCTGACCGGCCAGGTGGTGCTGATCACCGGCGGCGCCGGCGCGATCGGTGCGGCGACGGCCAAGCTGTTCGCCGACAATGGCGCCCATGCCGTCGTCGTTGATCTCGATGCCAAAAAGGCAGCCGATGCGGCGAAGAAGGCCGGCAACAACTCGATCGGCGTCGCCGCCGACATCACCGACCCGCGCCAAGTGCGTGCCGCCTTCGACAAGGCGGTTGCCGTGTTCGGCGGCGTCGACATCGTGGTCTCCAATGCCGGTGCCGCATGGGAAGGCCGGATCGGCGAACTCGACGATGCGCTTTTGCGCAGGAGTTTCGAGCTCAATTTCTTTGCTCACCAGTCGGTGGCGCAGAATGCCGTGCGCATCATGCTCGAACAGGGCACCGGCGGCGTGCTTCTGTTCAACACCTCCAAGCAGGCGGTCAACCCGGGTCCGAAGTTCGGCGCCTATGGCGTGCCGAAGGCGGCGACGCTGTTCCTGTCCAGGCAATATGCGCTCGACTATGGCGCCCACGGCATCCGCTCGAACGCCGTCAACGCCGACCGCATCCGCTCCGGACTTTTGACCGACGCCATGATCGCCAGCCGCTCCGGCGCGCGCGGCGTGTCGGAGAAGGACTACATGTCCGGCAATCTGCTCGGCCAGGAAGTGACGGCGCAGGACGTGGCGCAGGCCTTCCTGCATCACGCGCTGGCTGACCGGACCACCGCCGATGTGACGACCGTCGACGGCGGCAACATCGCGGCGGCGATGCGGTAGGCGAAAGCCTCGCCCTTACAATCCCCTGCCTTGCGACATGGGATTGTAAGGCTCATATGCCAGAATCCTAACAAAGATTGTTAGATCTTGTGGGGAATGGTATAGGGTGGGGATGAAAAACGAACCCATGCGCACCCTTACCATATCGCTAACGCCACAGCAGGCCGCTCGCCTGCAAAGCGCCATAGAAGGTGGCGGATATGCCTCCAACAGCGAGATTGTCCGCGACGCTTTGCGTTTGTGGGAGCAGCGTGAGGAATTGCGAACCCTGGAGCTCGATCACTTGAAGCGGGCCTATGCTGACGGCATGGCCAGCGGCAAGCCGGTGGAAGTCGAACCCGCGGAGTTCATACGCGGCCTGAAGGCAGAACGCCGCGCCCGTGGCTAGATACCGGTTTACGCCTCGCGCCTCGCAGGATTTGCGAGACATCTGGCATACAATCACAATCGACAACGAAAAGGCAGCGGACAAGCTACTTTTGCGCATTTTTGACAAGCTGGAACTGGCGGCCCAGCACCCCAAGATGGGCGCGGGGCCGCCGGAGTTGAGCATGACGGCCCGTGTACTCGTCGAAGGCCGCTACATCGTCATCTACGAACCGCAGTCGGAAGGTGTCCTGGTCGTGGCGATTGTCCACGGGATGCGCGACCCGGAACACTGGATGTAACGGGAAGGAGCGGCGCGAGCGCCGCTCCTTCCTTCGCCGGATAGCAAAATTACTTGGCGTTCGGGTTCGGCATCCAGGCCGGCATCGCGACATCGGCATGGGCGAACTGCGGCAGCTTGGCCGAGAGGTCCTCCATGTTCTTGATGTCCTTGTCGACGAGGTCCTTCTGGGTGATCAGCGTCGGCGGCACGACGACGTTGTGGCCGGGGTCTTCACCGGCCAGCAGCTGTGCCAGCGCACGCACCGAGACCTGGCCGACGACGGCCGGGTTGGTGGCGGCGGTCGCCGCCCAGGCGCTGTCGGGCTCGCGCATCGCGGCGATGTCAGAGGTCGAGATGTCGGCCGAGTAAATCTTGATGCCCTTGTTCAAACCCGCCTCGTCGACGGCGATCTTCACGCCCTTGGCGAATTCGTCATAGGGGGCAAACATCACCTTGATGTCGGGGTGGGCCGACAGCACAGAACGCGCCTGGTTGGCGACGGTGTTGGCGATCGGGTTGTCGAGCGTGCCGAACATCGCGACTTCGCTGATGCCGGCATGCTTCTTCTTGACGTCGACCCAGGTCTCGTTGCGGCGGTCGAGCGGCGCGATGCCGGCGACATAGACATAGCCGGCCTTCCAGCTCTCGCCATTGTCCTTGACCGCCTGCTCGAGAGCGAGGCGCGCGAGGTCGCGGTCGGACTGTTCGACCTGCGGGATCTTGGGGTTTTCGACATTGACGTCGAAAGCCACCACCTTGATGCCGGCGTCGACCGCTCGCTGGGCGGCGTCCTTCATCGATTCCGTCAGGCCGTGCTGGATGATGATGCCTTGCACGCCAAGCGCGATGGCCTGGTCGACCATGTCGGATTGAAGGGCGGCGTCCTGTCGGCTGTCGAGCACGCGCAGGTCGATGCCGAGTGCCTTCGACTGCGCCTCGACGCCCGAGAGATAGGCCTGGAAGAAGTCGCCGGTCGAGAGATAGCGCACCAGCGCGATCTTGACGCCGGGCTTGTCGAAAGGCGCCGGCTTGTCCGCGGCCAGTGCCGGGAACTGCATCAGCATGGTTGCCCCGGCCAGCCCGAGTGCCGCCTTCCCCAGAAGTCTTCTCGTAATGTTCATTTTGTTTCCTCCACTCTTGTTGAACCCAAAATCCTGTCCGGTCGAAATCTATCTCCGGCCCCTGCCCGAAAGGGCAAAGGTGAAGACAAGGGCGACGACCAGAACCACGCCCTTGACGAAATCCTGCGTGTAGTACGGCGCGTTCATCATCGTCAGGCCTTGCAGCAGGATGCCGACGAACAGCGCGCCGACGGCGGTGCCGAAGGCGTTCGGCTTGGCGGCGCCGAGCACCGCGTAGCCGATCAGTGCCGCGGCGACAGCGTCGAGCAGCAGATTATTACCCGAGGCGATGTCGCCGCGTCCAAGTCGGGCGGCGAGCAAAATGCCGCCGATCGAGGCAAAAACTCCTGAAATAACGTAGGCCCAGATCTTGTATGCCTTGACAGGCGCGCCTGCGAGTTCGGCGGCACGTTCGTTGCTGCCGACCGCATACATCATGCGCCCGAAACGCGTGTATTCGAGGAAGAACCAGATCAGCACGGCGAGCACGAGCAGCACCACCACCGACACCGGAATGAGGTTCGGGATGAAGAAATCGAAGCGGTGGCGGCCAAGCGCCAGGAAGGCGTCGCTGAACTTGCCATTGGCGACCGAACCGTCCGGCATGGTCATGCCGGTGGCAATCGAACGGCCCTCGGTCGGGATGCGTTGCAGGCCGACCAGCAGGAACATCATGCCGAGCGTCGCCAGGAGATCGGGCACGCGCATATAGACGATCAGCCAGCCATTGATGAGGCCGACAATGGCGCCGATGAGCAGGCAGACGACGACCGCGACGAGAGCGTTCTGCTCCAGCACCACCATGACATAGGCCGCCGCCATCATGGCTGATGTGGCAACCGATCCGATCGACAGGTCAAAGCCGCCGACGACGAGCGTGGCGGTGACGCCGAGCGCCAGCACGCCGGTGATGGCGACCGACTGGAAGATGAAGACGGCACTTTGCGGCGAAACGAAACCGTCGGCGGCGATCGCGAAATAGGCGATCAAACCGAACAAAAGCACGATGAAGCCGTAGCGAATGGCATGGTCTCGCAACGTCATTCAGCGCCCTCTCGCGCCGCTGCGATTTCTACCCAACTCGAACCCATGGTCTCTCCATTCCAATTCCTTGCCGCCACGCTCAGGCGGCGCTGTGCAGCGGTCCGCCGGCGACCTCGGCCAGCAGGCGATCGAGATCGACATCGGCATTGCGATGCTCGCCGACGATGGTTTGTTCGGACATCACCAGGATCCGGTCGGCCGTCTCCAGCGCTTCGTCGAGCTCGGTGACGAACAGCAGCGTGGCGCGGCCGTTGGCGCTTGCCCTGAGCTTGGCGGCAATGTCGCGCCGGGCCGAAATGTCGACGCCCTGGAACGGCTCATCCAGAATGAACAGTCCGGCATCCTGCGCCATCCAGCGGGCGACCATCACCTTCTGCTGGTTGCCGCCGGAAAGTGCCGCCAGCTCGTCCTTCTCGGAGCGGCAGACGATGCCCAGTTCCTCGATCTGCCGGCGCGCGGTGGTGCGTTCCAGGCGGCGTCTGAGAACACCGAGGCGCGACATGCGCTTGTGAAACGGCAGGCTGATATTTTCCTGGATATTGAAGCCGCCGATGATGCCGTTCTCGCCGCGATCCTTGGCGACGAGGAACACGCCGGCGGCGATAGCCTCGCCTGTTGTTTCAGGCGCATAGGGCTTGCCGTTCAGCACCATGGTGCCACCGAGCGGCTTGCGCACGCCAAACAGCGTCTCGGCCAGCACCGTCTTGCCAACGCCGACGAGGCCGGTGATGGCAACGACCTCGCCGTCGCCGAGCGTCAGCGAGATCGGCCTGGCGCCTTGCGCTATGCGCAGCCCTTCGATCGTCAGGATCGCCTTGGCCGAATGCCTGACGACGATCTGGTCGAGGTGGATCTTGCGGCCGAGCATGGCGTTGACGGCGCCTTCATAGTCGAGCGGTTTCTTGTCGAAGACGCCAGAGATGACGCCGTCGCGCATCGAGACGATACGATCGGCAAGCCGCCTGATGTCCGACATGCGGTGCGAGATGTAGAGGATGGCGACGCCCTGCTCGCGCAGCCTGTCGATCAGCGCAAACAGCCGATCGGCTTCGGCGCTGGACAGCGACGAGGTCGGCTCGTCGAGGATCAGCACTTTCGGCTGATGCGCCAAAGCGCGGGCGATCGCCACCATCTGGCGATCGGCCAGCGAAAGATCGCTGACGCGCGCTTTGAGATCGATGGCCAGCCCCATGCGGTCGGCGACGGCCTTTGCCTGGCGACGCACGCGCGCCGGATTGAACAGGAACGAAGCGCCGCTGCCGCTCAAGCGGTCGAGGGTCAAATTGGCGGCGACATCGAGATCGGCGACGACACCGTCATTGATGTTCTGGTGCACGGTGACGACGCCGGCCCGGATCGCCTCCGCCGGCGTGTTCGGCGCGAAGGCCTGCCCGGCGAGGCCCATCGTGCCGTCGCCGCGCTCATAGACGCCGCTGATGATCTTGACGAGGGTGGATTTGCCGGCGCCATTGGCGCCCATCAGCACCGTCACTTCGCCGGCATGCAGCTCCAGCGAGACGCCGCCAAGCACCTCGTTCTGGCCAAAGGATTTCCTCAGCCCCTCTGCGCGGAACACGGCATTGCCGACCATGCGTTCCTCCCTGACATGACGCTATGGGCTACATCGGCAATTGTCAACACGATTGACAATTGCCAGATCGCTTCCTAGCTTGGCCCGGCCGCCATGCCTCCGTTATGTTCGGAGCGCATAGGCGGGAGGATGACGATGACTGGAAATTTGCAGTTCGAAGCACTGTCGGTCGAGACGCTTTCGAGCCGTCTTGGCGACAACGAGGCGTTGCGCGCGCGGATCGGCAAGGACACGAACGCGTGGAAGGTCCGCGAGGTCGGCGACGGCAATCTGAACCTGGTGTTCATCGTCGAAGGCGCCAGCGGTGCAGCGGTGGTCAAACAGGCCCTGCCCTATGTCCGCCTGGTCGGCGACAGCTGGCCGCTGCCGCTGAAGCGCTCGTTCTTCGAATACCACGCGCTGACCCGGCAAGAGGCGCGCGCGCCGGGCTCGGTGCCGGCGATCTACCATTTCGATGAAGGCCAGGCGCTGATCATCATGGAATATCTGTCGCCGCACATCATCCTGCGGCGGGCGCTGATCGAAGGCCGGCAGCTGCCGAACATTGCCAGGGATATCGGCCTGTTCATGGCCCGCACCCTGTTTCGCGGCTCCGACCTGCATATGGCAGCCAAGGACCGCAAGGCCGACCTGGCGCTGTTCGCCGACAATGTCGAACTCTGCGACATCACCGAGAACCTGGTGTTCTCGGACCCCTATTTCGACGCCAGGATGAACCGGCACACCTCGCCGCAGCTCGACGACCTCGTCGAAGAGCTGCGCGCCGACCGCGACCTCAAGGTCGAGGCGCAGCGGCTGAAGCACATCTTCGCCGCCAATGCCGAAACGCTGCTGCATGGCGACCTGCATTCTGGCTCGATCATGGTCACCGACAGCCAGACGCAGATGATCGATCCGGAGTTCGCCTTCTATGGCCCAATGGCGTTCGATGTCGGCATGCTGCTCGCCAATTTCTGGATGTCCTTCTTCTCGCAGCGGGGACACGAGCAGAGCGGCAAGCGCGACGCCATGCGCGCCTACCTGCTCGGGGTGACCGTCGAGACTTGGGTCGTGTTCCGCGCCGAGTTCTCGCATCTGTGGCGCACCGAGCGCACCGGCATGCTCTACCAGAAAAGCCTGTTCGAGGATCAGGGCGACAGGCTCGGCGCCGAACAGGCGCTCGACCATGTGCTGCACCAGATCTGGACCGATCTGCTCGGCTTTGCCGGCATCGAGGTCCACCGGCGTATCCTCGGCCTCGCCCACAATGCCGATTTCGAGACCATTGCCGACGAGAATCTGCGCGCCAGTTGTGAGGCCAAGGCGCTGAAATTCGGCCGCCACCTCGCCGTCAACCGGCGCCAGATCCACAGCATCGACGAGGTCAACCACCTGGCCGCGCTGATTGAACAGGAGAGCAGCATTTGAACGTCGGCGACCGCCACTATCGCACCATCTGGCTGAGCGACGACGCGCGTTCGGTGGAGATCATCGACCAGCGCTGGCTGCCGCATGATTTCCGCGTCGAGAAGATCGACACCGTCACCGGCATCGCCACAGCGATCCGCGACATGTGGGTGCGCGGCGCGCCGCTGATTGGCGTCACCGCTGCCTATGGCGTCGCCATGCAGATGGCGGACGATCCATCGGATGCCGCACTTGATGCGGTCTGGGAGACCTTGCACGAGACGCGCCCGACGGCGATCAATCTGCGCTGGGCGCTGGACGAAATGCGGCGCTTCCTCAGGCCGCTGCCAACAGAACAACGCGCCGAAGCCGCCTATCGGCGGGCCAGGGAAATCGCCGACGAGGATGTCGGCCTCAACCGCGCCATCGGCGAGAACGGACTCGCCATCATCAAGGCGATCGCGGCGTGCAAGCCGAAGGGCGAACCGGTCAACATCCTGACCCACTGCAATGCCGGCTGGCTGGCGACCGTCGACTACGGCACCGCCACCGCGCCGATTTATCTGGCAACCGAGGCCGGCATTCCGGTCCACGTCTATGTCGACGAGACGCGGCCGCGCAACCAGGGCGCCCAGTTGACCGCATGGGAGATGGCCGGCCATGGTGTGCCGCACACGCTGATCGTCGACAATGCCGGCGGCCATCTTATGCAGCGTGGCGAAATCGACATGGTCATCGTCGGCACCGACCGCACCACCGCCGACGGCGATGTCTGCAACAAGATCGGCACCTATCTCAAGGCACTTGCCGCCGCCGACAACGACGTGCCGTTCTATGTCGCGCTGCCGTCGCCGACCATCGACTGGACGGTGCATGACGGGCTGGCCGATATCCCGATCGAGCAGCGCTCGGCCGACGAGGTCTCGCTGGTCTGGGGCAAGACCGCTGCCGGCGAGATCGCCCAGGTGCGCATCTCGCCCGAGACGACACCCGCGGCGAACCCGGCCTTCGACGTGACGCCGGCGCGGCTGGTGACCGGCCTGATCACCGAACGCGGCGTCGCCAATGCGTCGCGCGAGGGCCTGAAGGCGATGTTTCCCGAGCGCGGCTAGAGCAATCCAGGAAAAATGTGAAACGGTTTTCCGTCCGGAATTGCGTCAAAACAATGAGTTAGAGCAGGTTGCCGGTTCCGTGAACCGGTGAACTGCTCTAAGACCGGACTTCGAACCCAATGCTAATAAAGCGGCTTGCCCATGTGCTTGGGCGTCGGCCACGTCGCGGTCACGCCCGGCTGCACCGGCCGCTCGAGATAGGTCGACAGCACCACATAGCTGCGCGTCGAGGTGACGCCCGGCGTTTCGTAGAGGCGTGACAGCAAGCCTTCGAGCGCTCGGGTGTCTTCGGTGCGGACCTTGAGCAGCATGCAGGTGTCACCGGCGACGGTGTGGATTTCCTCGACTTCCGGATACTGCGAAACTGCCATCAGTTCCGGCGTCTTTGCCCAGCCCTTGGTGTCGATATGCACGAAAGCCAGCAGCGGCTTGCGCACCGCGTTGGGATCGATGATTGCCACGGTGTTGCGGATGGCGCCGCTGCGCCGCAGCCGCTTGACGCGTTCGTGCGCCGCCGGCGGTGAAAGCCCCACGCGATCACCGAGCTCGGCATAACTGACGGTCGCGTCATCGACCAGGACGCCTAATATTTTTCGGTCAATTGCGTCGAGCTCACGGACTGCAGACCTGTTCTGCGGAATGCCATCTGTTTCTTCGTCCATGCTGAAATCTCCGGTTGCCGCAGAATTTAATGCGGTCATTATGGTCATATGTCGAACGCTGATCAAGTTGGACCATTGGCCGCGAACGCCCAGGCGCCGATCCCGGCCCTTGCCTATCTGTTGACCGGATGCATCGCCGTGATCGGCTCGAATTCGCTTGTGCTGGGCCCGATCGCACCGGCCGTGGCCGCGTCGTTTGCGACCAGCGTACCGGTGGTCATGATCGCGGCTGCCGTGTTCGGCCTCGGCACCTCCGCAAGCGCCCTGTTCCTGGCACGCTACATCGACCGGATCGGCGCCCGCCGGATGCTGCAAGGGGCATTGCTGTTGCTCGCGATAGCGCTCGTCGCCAGCGCGGCGGCACCGACGGTGATGATGCTGGTCGCGGCACAATTGCTCGCCGGCATTGCTGCCGGTATCGCCATGCCGGCCATCTATGCCAGTTCCGCGGCCATCGCGCCGCCTGGCCGGGAAAGCGGCACGATCGGCGTCGTGCTGACCGGATGGACGCTGAGCATGGTCGCCGGCGTTTCGCTGTCGGCCGTACTTGCCGATCTCGTGCATTGGCGCGCCGTTTTCGCCGCGGTCGCGCTGCTGGCAACGCTTGCCTTGGCCGGTCTTACACTGTCGTCACTGAGCGACGCCAGGAAAAGTGGCCCGGCGCCGACGCCGCTGGAGGCGCTCGGCATTCCCGGCATCGTGCCGCTGCTCATCGCCTGTGCCGCCTTCATGACCGCCTTCTACGGCGTCTATGGCTATCTCGGTGATCACCTGCACAGCGGATTGGGGAGACCGGTCAGCGCCAACGGATGGGCAGCACTTGCCTATGGCATCGGCTTCGGCACGGCTGCTCTCCTCGACGGCGTCATCGATCGCCTGGGCGCCCGTCGCGTCATGCCATTTGCCTATCTTCTTGTCGCCGTCGTCTATGTCGCCATGGCCGCGACGAGTGGCAGTTTCGGCCTGACCATCGCCATGGTGGCGGTCTGGGGGCTTGCCAATCATTTTGGACTTAACGTCCTGGTGATGCGCCTGTCGGCGCTCGATCCTTCGCGGCGCGGCACGATCATGGGCTTGAACAGCGCGGTGACCTATCTGGCGGTCTTCGTCGGCACCACCGGGTTCGGCCCGCTCTATTCCAGCTTCGGTTTCGCCACCTGCGCGACGGTTGCGGCATTGCTCATGCTGATTGCCGCTTCGGCGGCGGCGTGGCGCACGCGATAAAGCGGTTCATCGTTTCGCGGAAACGCCGAACCGCTCTATCTCTTCCGTTTTTGACGCACTTCCCAAGGGGAAACGCTATGCGCTTTTCCCGGGAAAACCGCTTCACACTTTTCCTGGAATTGCTCCAGTTGACAGACTGTATTGGCCATCCGTCTCTCACACGATTGACAGCGGCGCCCTGCCCTTTCATACAAACGGCGTTAATGTTCTCAGGGCGGGGTGAAAGTCCCCACCGGCGGTAAGGGTTTCGGCCCAAGCCCGCGAGCGCTTTCCGGTCAACGCTCAATGCGTGGATTCTTAAGTGCTAGAGCGTCCTTTACGCGTCCAAGAGGACGCGTGGCGCTCTAGTGGAGAGGTCAGCAGATCCGGTGTGATTCCGGAGCCGACGGTTAGAGTCCGGATGGAAGAGAACGAACGGAACACGGACCGTCCCGGCGGGCCGGATTTCGTATCGTGCGTCCTGATTCTGGTTCGAAACGGAAGGATGGACCCATGAATCAGCATTCCCACAAAGACTATGAAACGACCCGCATCGCCGTCATTCGCGCGCGCTGGCATGCCGACATCGTCGACCAGTGCGTGCAGGCCTTCGAGGCGGAACTGGCTGACATCGGAGGCGAGCGCTTCGCCGTCGATGTCTTCGACGTTCCCGGCGCCTACGAAATTCCGCTGCACGCCAAGACCCTGGCCGAGACCGGCCGCTATGCCGCGATCCTCGGCACGGCGTTTGTCGTCAACGGCGGCATCTACCGGCATGAGTTCGTCGCCAGTGCCGTCATTGACGGCATGATGAATGTGCAGCTGTCGACCGGCGTGCCGGTGCTGTCGGCGGTGCTCACCCCGCACAACTACCATGACAGCGCCGAGCATCACCGCTTCTTCTTCGAGCACTTCACCGTCAAGGGCAAGGAAGCGGCCAATGCCTGCGTGCAGATCTTGGCGGCGCGGGAACTGATCGCGGCCTGAGATCGCCAAAACGGCCGGATTTCAGCCCTGCAACAAGAATTGCGATCGACAGGACCGCAGAAGGTTGCGGTTGGCCTGAAATCCGGCCAGAAGCATCAGGGGCCGACCGGCGACCGGCCGGCCCGCGACGTTGCGCTTGAAACCAGATACGGGAGACTATTGGGTGGCTCGCATAACACTGAGACAATTGCTCGACCACGCCGCCGAATACGGCTACGGCGTGCCCGCTTTCAACATGAACAATATGGAACAGGGCCTCGCCATCATGGAGGCCGCCGAGGAGACCAAGTCGCCGGTCATCCTGCAGGCGAGCCGTGGTGCTCGCGCCTACGCCAATGACGTCGTGCTGGCCAAGCTGATCGACGCGCTGGTCGAAATCCACCCCGACATCCCGGTCTGCATGCATCTCGACCATGGCAACAACGAAGCCACCTGCGTCACCGCGATCCAGTACGGCTTCACCTCCGTGATGATGGACGGATCGCTGAAGGAGGACGGCAAGACGCCGGCCGACTACGCCTACAATTCCGGCATCACCCGGCGCGTCGTCGACATGGCGCATTGGGGCGGTGTTTCCGTCGAAGGCGAGATCGGAGTGCTTGGCTCACTGGAGAGCGGTGGGGGCGAGCAAGAAGACGGCCACGGCGTCGAAGGCGAGATCAGCCACGACCAGCTTCTGACCGACCCGGAACAGGCGGTGGAGTTCGTCAAACACACCCATGTCGATGCGCTGGCGGTCGCCATGGGCACCAGCCACGGCGCCTACAAATTCTCGCGCAAGCCCGACGGCGCGGTGCTGGCCATGAACGTCATCGAGGAGATCCACCGCCGGCTGCCGAACATGCATCTGGTCATGCATGGCTCGTCCTCGGTGCCGGAGGATCTGCAGGAGATCATCAACAAATATGGCGGCCAGATGAAGCCGACCTGGGGCGTGCCGGTCGAGGAGATCCAGCGCGGCATCAAGCACGGCGTGCGCAAGATCAACATCGACACCGACAACCGCATGGCGCTGACCGGCGCCATCCGCAAGGTGCTGACCGAGAATCCGAGCGAGTTCGATCCGCGCAAGTACCTGACGCCGGCCATGGCGGCGATGAGGAAGCTCTGCAAGGAGCGCTTCGAGCAGTTCGGCACCGCCGGCAATGCGCAGAAGATCAAGCCGCTGCCTGTCGCCGAAATGGCCAAGCGCTACAAGTCGGGCAGTCTCGACCCGAAGTTCGGCTGAGCTCGATCAACCTATCCCAGAGCTGCCAGGGACATCCCGGCAGCTCTGGTATTTCTATTGCCTTGTGTTTCACTCCGGCGTCTCGGTCTCGGCGCGAACCAGCTTGATATCGGCGCCGGCCGCCCATGCGCCGATATCCTCGCGGCGCAATGCCGCCGCCATCATGTCTGGAAACAGATCCGGCGTGCAGGCAAAGACCGGAACGCCGAGCGCGGCAACGGAGCCTGCCATCTTGGGGTCGTAACCGGGCCTGCCCTGGTCGGTCAGCGCCAGCAGCACCACGACATTGACGCCAGATCGAACAAGTGCTGCCAGCCGCTGCAGCAATTCCTGGCCGTTGCCGCCTTCATAAAGGTCGGTGATCAGCACCATATGCGACTTGGTCGGCCGTTCGATGCGCTCCGCGCAATAGGCGACGGCCTGGTTGATGTCGGTGCCCCCGCCAAGCTGCACGCCGAACAGGACTTCGACGGGATCGCTGAGTTCCTCGGTGAGATCGACGATGGCCGTGTCGAAGCAGACGAGCTTGGTCCGCACGACGGGTAACGAGGCCATCACCGCGGCGAATATTGAGGCGTAGATCACCGAGCTTGCCATCGAGCCGGATTGGTCGACGCACAGCACAACCTCGTCCAGATCGACCAGCCGGCGCTGTTTGCGCATGAAGCCGACCAGCTTCTCCGGCACGATGGTTTTATGCTCGGGCTGGTAGTGGCGAAGGTTGGCCGAGATGGTCCGCGGCCAGTCGATGTCGCGCTGGCGTGGCCGATTGGTGCGCTGCGACCGGTCGACCGCGCCCCGTATCGCCTCGGCCGTCTTCTGCTCCAACCGCTGCATCAGCTTGGCGACGATATCGGCGATGATCGTTCGGGCGATGTCCTTGGTCTTGGCCGGCATGACCGAGCGCAGCGAAATCAGGTCGGCAACGAGATTGACGTCGGCCTCGATCGCCTTGAGGAACTCTGGCTCCATCAGCATCTGCTTCAGGTTGAGGCGTTCGAAGGCATCCTTCTGGACGATCTGCACGACCTGCGCGGGAAAGAACGACCTGATATCGCCCATCCACTGTGCCACCCGCGGCGCCGAACGGCCGAGCCCGCCGCGGCGCTTGCGCGGGTCGGCGGCCGCATCGCCGGCGCCATCGCCATAGAGTGCATCGAGCGCCGCAGAAAGCCGCTTGTCCGTGTCGGAAAGCGAAGTCGATTTCTCGTCATCGGCACCGATCGCCAGGCGCCAGCGGCGCTCGCGTCCGTCATCGGTGGCGGGTTCGTTCATTTCGGCCGCGTCATCCATTGCCGTTCCCGCCCGTCAGCAAGGGTCCAAGCCGTTCCAGGTGTCGGCGCCATGCGGCGTCGCCATCCGGCGCCGGTGTCAGTCCGGCCGGCAGGCGTGCGGCGCGGCCGAGCACCGCTTCGATCAGCCGCCGCCGCTCCATCGAGTCCAGATGCGAGAAGACCCGGCGCAGCAGCGGCAGATGCGCAATGAAGGCATCTTCGTCGAGGGATTGGAGCCAGGCATCGACCGCTCCGCGCAGTGCCTCGTCATAGATGAGCCGTTGACTGGCGGTGCTGAAGAAGCCTTCGAAGAACCCTGCGGCCTCCATGACCGGCGTTCCCGGCGACAGGCGCCGTGCGATCAGGCCCGCGGCGGCGTCGGCGGACAGATGGCCGGCTTCGTAGAGCAGATGCGCGGCGCAGCCTGCCACCAGCGCCGTCGATCGGGATCCATCGAGCACCGCAGCCAGTCCATTGCGCCAGGCATCCAGCACGTCTTCCCCTGGCTCGACCAGCCGGATCGCTTCATCGGCCTTGCGCATCGCGCCAACCAGCGTCGTCGAAGCCTGGTCATCGAGGTCGCGGGCGGCATAGGCGAGTGCTATCCCGCCTTCGATGATCAGCCGTTCCAGCAGACCGGACAGGCGGGCCGTTTCCGTCTTGCGCGCCTCGCCATAGCGGATGATGCCGGCGAGCGGCGGCACCGATGCCAGAATTTCCAGGCACTCGCTGCTGTGCGCCGCGCGTTCCTCCAATGCCACGAGACCGGCGGTCGACGCCTCGGACAGGTTTGCCGTGATGGCGCCCTGAACCAGTCCCGCCAGCGCGTCGAGAGACGCCGACGCGCCGATCATCTGGATCAGCCGGCCATTGGCGGCCTTCTCGATGGTCGGCCCGTAGATCAGGTTCTCGACCAGGCGAACGGCATATTCCGGCTCCCACGAGAGCGCCCATCGCTCGCGAAAGGTGCCGCGGCTGCGTCCGCTGTCGGTCAACTTGCCCCAATGCACGCCAAGCACGTTCAGCCGGTGCAGCAATGTCGAACGAAACAGCCCGCTTTCGCTGCGCAAATCGATCGAGAGTTCGCGCTCCAGGGCCTCAGGCTTCAGCCGCGCCGCCTTCTGGTTGCGCTGCAGATCCTCGATCAGCGGCGCCATTGGCGTGTCGGGCGGAATTTCACCGACATCCGCGCCCAGCAGCAGCTCGGCTTCGACCAGCGCCCAAAGCAGCGCTTCGCCGTTGAACAGGGCGGCGATCGCGGCGTCGCGCAATTCCTCGAACCCAGGCTTTGGCCGCTCACGGATCGCGGCCAGCGCACGCGCCAGCCGCTCGGCTTCGATCAGCGAAGCGGTCGAGACCATATGCCCCTTGCCTCTCAGCACCGCCGCGATCATCGCGAGCCACAGGGTTGCCGCGTCGTGGCGGCCGCGCGTACGCCACAGATGCTTGCACCAGCCGGGCGCGACGACGCCCGCGCCATAGCCGAAGCCCAGCGCCAGACGTGGCCCCGTCCATGGCGCCCAGGTCATCGTGCTCTTGCGCCGGGCGAGCCCCTTGAGAAGCGCCTGGTCCTCTTTCTGCGGTCGCGTCGCTTGCAATGCAGGCACATGCCAGGCGCCGCAAACGACTGCGATCGGCCCCTCGAATTCCTTGCGCGCGGCGGTGATTTCAAGCCGCATATGCGCTTCACGCCTGGCCTCGAATTCGGCTAGCGGGCCCTCGCCGTCGCGTAGCGTCGTCATGGCATCGGAAATCGCGGCAAAGATGGGACCTGGCTGCGGGTTCTGCTCGATGATATCGGACCACCAGCTCTCGCCATCTTCATAGCCGGCGGCTTGCGCCAGTGTGCCGATCGGGTCACGCACATGCTGAGCCGTCTCGTTGTCGGCGCCGGATTCCGCTTCATCGGCATCGGCATTTTCCGCGTCGTCAACAGGCACTACCCGGGCCGATGACGGCAGGTCGATGAACCGCAAGGCCGCGTTGTTGCCAACAGCCCACAGGGCCGCCTGGTATTCCGGCGAAAACTCGGCGAAGGGCCAGAAGCTCGTCGAAGCCGGATCGTCTTCCGGATAGCAGAGCAGCGCCACCGGCGGCTGCATTTCGGCCCGGGCAAGCAGTGGCAGCAACGCGGAGGCATCGGCCGGCCCTTCGATCAGCACGGCGACCGGTTTCAAGTCCTGCAACGCCTGCACCAGGCTGTCGGCGGAGCCGGGCCCGTGATGGCGTATGCCGAAATAGGAAACGTCGCTCAGCGCCATGGCGTCAGATCGCCGCGTTCAAGGCCGCGTAATAGCCCGCATAGTCCGGCCGCTTCTTGAGCACTGTTTCCAGATATTCTTCCAGCACCAGCTTGTCCTGCACCGGATCCTTCACGATCGCGCCGACGAGGCTGGCAGCCAGGCCTTCGGCGCCGAGCTTGCCGCTGTCGAACCAAGCCGCCTGGCTGAGGCCGCCAACCATGGTGGCGATGGCCTCCGCCGTGGACAGCGAACCGGACGGCGTCTTCAACGTCACCTTGCCATCGGCGGTGGCACCGGAGCGCAATTCGCGGAAGATGGTCAGGACGCGGGCGATCTCCTCGCCGACATTCTTCGGCACCGGCAGGTCGAGGCCGCCGGCCATCTCGCCGACCCGCTTGGAGACGATCGCCACTTCTTCTGCCATATCCTCGGGCAACGGCAACACGACGACATTGAAGCGGCGCTTCAGTGCCGAAGACAGCTCGTTGACGCCCTTGTCACGGTTGTTGGCCGTGGCGATGATGTTGAAACCGCGCTGCGCGTAGATCGACGTGTTGAGTTCCGGGATCGGCATCATCTTTTCAGAAAGCACGGTGATCAGCGTGTCCTGCACGTCAGAGCCCATGCGCGTCAGTTCCTCGAGGCGGCAGAGCTTGCCGTCCTGCATGGCGCGGTAAAGCGGCGTCGGCACCAGCGCCTCCTGGCTCGGGCCCTTGGCCAGAAGCTGCGCGTAGTTCCAGCCATAGCGGATCTGGTTCTCGTCGGTGCCGGCCGTGCACTGCACGATCAATGTCGAGTCGCCCATGATGGCGGCGGCGAGATGCTCCGACACCCAGGATTTGGCAGTGCCTGGCACGCCGAGCAGCAACAGCGCGCGGTCGGTGGCGAGCGTCGCCACGGCGGTCTCAATCAGCCGGCGGCGGCCGACATATTTGGGCGTTATCAGCGTCCCGTCGTCGGCCTTTCCGCCGAGCAGATAGGTGAGAACCGCCTTGGGCGAAAGGCTCCATCCGGCGGGCTTTTGCCGGTCGTCATTGCGCGAGAGGGCCTGCAACTCGGCGGCGTAGGCCTGCTCGACCGGAAGACGGATGACTGCGTTCATTTGCTGTTCTCCCGAGTGATCATGTGTCGATTCCAGGCCCGGCCAGTGCCGCATTGAGGCGCAGGAGACCGAGCGAAGGCGCCGCCGGCGCCATGCCGGCCGCAACGACATCCCCGATCAATTTTTCTGCCGTCGCCGCTGTCGCCAGAAAGCCCAAATTTTCCAGTGTCTGGTCGGCGCTTCGCTTCACGGGCTCGTCGTTTCCCGCAATGGCGGAATGCAATGCCGGGAGCGTCTGGCCGTTTGTCAGATCGGCCCATTCCAGCCAGCCTGCTTCGATGCCTTCGACCTGGATGAGCGCGTGAAGATCGTACGTGTCTTTCAGGATTTGTCTGATCAAGACGCGCTTCCTGCCGCTGTCCAGGCGCGCCATGAGATGGAGGATGAGAAGCGCCGGCTTGCCGCCTTCGGCGACAAGCGTATCGGCCAAATGCGCCACCGCTGCTTCACCGCCGGACACCGAGACCATTCGAACGAGGAAGAGATCGGCATTGTCGTCGACGCCGAACTGCCATGCCCCGAGGAAATCGGACTCGGTGACGCCGAAGCGGGCAGCAAGATCGCCCAGGTAACAGGTGGCAAACAAGTCGCCGCGGCGTGCTTCCTGCGCGGGCGCCTTGAGTCTTATCGGTGTATAGGTGGTGCGGCGGCGGATGAAGCCGGATTTGCCTTCGGCGATGAAGGCGGCGAGCTGGGCTGTCGGATCTTCCGTCCCGCCATCGCCTGGGTTGCCATGCTCTCCCAACCTTGCCAGCAGCCGGCCAGCCAGTTCGCGCACCCTGCCGGAGCGGTCGGCAGAGAGGCTCTTCAGGAATGGCACGTCATCGGCGCCCAGGCCGAAGCGCATGAGTTCGATGAGTGCGGATCTGATCTCCGCCGGCTCACTTGATCCCTTGGCCTCGATCAGTTGCCTGGCCAGCGCCGGAGCGGTGCGGCGCATATCGGCCAGCGCGGTACGGCGCGCAGCGGGATAGAAATCATCCCAGGTTTCCACGGTCAGTTGTTCCCGGCGGGATTGTTTCTCGCCACCCACACCGGCTTGCCAATCGACCCAGGGGGCATAAACGTCCGGACTTTCCTGATACGACGCAGAGGGCATCCAATCCATTGGATGCAGCACGAAGCCTCGGCTGGCGACGAGCGTGGCCACGCGTGTCTTGGTCCTTGCGTCGGCTGCATGCTTCAGCGCGGCTCGCAAAAGCGGCCGCAGCCGCTCCGGCAGCATGGGCAAGGCAAGTTCAGGCAGTGGCGGGCGTTGTTTCAGCATCTTCGGCGCGGCTGGCCGCAAGGCAATGTCGAGGGCCTGCGCGGCGATTGCCAGCAGCCGGCGCTCGCGCTCGTCGGGACTTGCACTGCCGGCGATCTCCTTCCACGCCGCTGGAGCCATGTCGAAGGTGGTGCCGCCGGTTATCCAGCAGTCGCGCATGGTCGCCAGGCCGGTCTGCTCGATCTCATTCATGACAGATCAAGCCTCCCAAACCCGCTTTGCGCCGCCAGGAGTTCAAGCCGGCTGCCGTTCCAAAGTGCGGCCGTTGCCTTGAGGTCCAGCCCAAGCAGCGTTGGGTTGACGGTATCGGCGATCGGCAAGGCGATGCCGTGCAGATCGCCGGCGGCCTGCCACCAGGCGGCACCCCGATCGTCCAGCAGGATCGCACCGGGCGGCAGCATGACGGGGCAATCGGTAACCCAGGGCGAGGCGTCCTGGCGCGCAACATGGGCCGCTAGCGGATCCAACGCGCCAAGGCTGAAATCGGGCCACTCGCCGGACGAGACGTCACCCCTGCGATCCGCCACCAACGCCCGCAAAGGCTGGCGCGCCGGATAGAAGATCAACCTGGCATCGAAACGGTCCCCAGGTGTGAACGCGTTCGACCGGCGACCGGCCGAAGCCGGAAAATAATCGAGCAGCAGGGCAAATCGCGAGGTGGCGCTGTTCAGGTCGAGCAGCCAGGTCGAATGGCTCACAAGACCGTCACGGCGGGACTCGATCTTCTCGCCGAGCACCTCCCAGACGCTGTCGACCTGCGTCGCATCGGGATTGGCCAGCACCTGCTCCCGGCTCTCGGAGGTCGAGACGAGCCGCCTCAGTTCCGGGTCGTCGGGTGCCGATCGCCACGCCTTGGCCAGCAATACAAGCTTGCCGAGTTCGCGGATCGCCGCGTCCGGCCGTTCCTCACCGCGCAGCCCCATCAGCCGCGACGGTAACTCGTCGATGCGGCCGGCAAGTGCTGTCGCCTTCATGTCGACCAGCCGTGCGGCAATCCGGCGGCAACGATCGCTGCTGTTGTCGACAAAGCCTGCAAGGCCAAGCCGCAATTGGTCGGCGATCCATTGATCCAGTTCATCCAGTCCTGCCGACACGGCGGATCGCGTGTCTTCCGCTCGCTTGCGCTGCGCTGCCTCGCGGCGCTCGACTGCTGCCGCGTCCTCGACAACAGCCCTTTCGTCGTCGCGTGCGGCTTCGCCGATGCTCTTGCCTCCCGCACCTTGGGTCGGTTCCAGAGGCTGCGACGCGGCCTTCCTGCGGCGGCCCAGCCAATCGTTCACCCATTCCGGCGTCGACCCGGCGGCGGCAAAACTGGGTGGCGCGGTGGCGGCGATCCACATCAGCGCCAAGGTGTGCTTGCAGGGAAATTTCCGCGACGGGCAGGTGCATTTGTAGCCGTGATCGCCGGTGTCGACGACCACACGGTAAGGATTGGAGCCGGAACCCTGGCATTCCCCCCAGATGAGCGCGAGCTGTCCGTTCTTTTCGAGCCGTGACCAGTTCGACTGCTTGGTCAACCTGGAAGCGGCGCTCAACGACGCCTGGTCGGGCGCGAGCGCTTCGATGGTCTTCAAGTCAAATTCCAAGCCGCGCCTCTCGTCGCTCGAACGAATGCCGGTTGCCAGTATAGATGGCCGTCTGTGAAGGATTCTTGTAGCAGCAGAGGGATAGAGACCGATACAGCGGGCCGCAAGCTAAACTGCGCTGAGCAAAGCCGATACGCAGGCCCCAGGGTTGTCAGGCAACCTGAGCCTTTGCCAAGGAGGTGCGCAGAAGATGGCTACTGAAGCGTCCGCGCCGGCGGCTGGCCGACATGGCCCCGGGCGATGCCGGCATCGGCGTCCTCTGCCCCAAAGGCGCGATCGAGCCCGGTCGCCACCACAGAAACCCTGAAGCGGCCTTCCATGCTCTTGTCGAAGATGGCGCCGACGATGATGTCGGCGTCCTCATAGACCTCTTCGCGGATGCGGGTGGCGGCCTCGTCGACCTCGAACAGGGTCATATCCCTGCCGCCCGATATCGAGACCAGGACACCCTTGGCGCCCTTCATCGAAACTTCGTCCAGCAATGGGTTGGCGATCGCGGCTTCCGCCGCCTTCATCGCCCGGCCGTCGCCGGAGGCCTCGCCGGTTCCCATCATGGCGCGGCCCATGTCGCGCATCACCGATTTGACATCGGCGAAGTCGAGATTGATCAGGCCTTCCTTGACGATGAGATCGGTGATGCAGCTGACGCCGGCATAGAGCACCCGGTCGGCGATGGCGAAGGCATCGGCGAAGGTGGTCTTGGCATCGGCGATCCTGAACAGGTTCTGGTTCGGGATGACGATCACCGTGTCGGCGCTCTCGCGCAGCCGCTCGATGCCCTCTTCGGCCATTTGCATGCGGCGCCTGCCCTCGAAGGCAAAAGGCTTGGTGACGACGCCCACCGTCAGGATGCCGGCCTTGCGCGCCGCCTGGGCGATGATCGGAGCAGCGCCGGTTCCCGTGCCGCCGCCCATCCCGGCGGTGACGAAACACATATGCGTGCCGGCCAGGTGATCCATTATCTCGTCCAGCGATTCCTCCGCCGCGGCGCGGCCGATCTCGGGAAGCGATCCGGCGCCCAACCCTTCGGTGACATGCGCGCCAAGCTGGATCAGCCGCGTTGCCTTCGACATGGTCAGCGCCTGTGCGTCGGTGTTGGCGGCGATGAATTCGGTTCCCTGAAGCTGCTCCACGATCATGTTGTTGACGGCGTTGCCGCCGCCGCCGCCGACGCCGATAACGGTGATCTTGGGTCTCATCTCGGAGATTTCGGGCTTCTTGAACTCGGCCATGCCTGTTTCTCCTTCGCCAATTGCGCGCGCTTCACGACCCATCCGCAGACTGCCTTGGGGAGATGCAATCGAGCGGCATGACGCGAATCAGTCCGTTCGGATGGGTAGCTCAAAAAGCCAGAGAGCGGCCAGAGGTGCAAGAGCGCGCAAGGTCAAGATTTGTGATGATGGTTTTGCACACCGTGGCATGGACGCCGTCAACCAGGGCGCCGGCTGTGCCAACACGGCTTGCGGCGCTGCGATCGGTGCGTCTATCATGCCGGCCGAGAACGTCGCTGACTTCGGCGTTCTCGCCGCGTTCGGCCAACCAAGACTATCTGCGGCTGATGTCGTCAGGGTCAATCTCAGAACGAATGAAGTAGCGCCCCCCGCCAATGGCCGACAAAACACAATTCGGGTTGACCGCCGTCGACACCGTCCCCTTGCATGAGAAGGTCTATCTGGAGCTTGTCAGAGCCTTGATGTCCGGCCAGTTCTTGCCCGGCCAGAAGCTGACCTCGCGCAAGCTCGCCAGGGAACTCGGCACCAGCGACATGCCGGTGCGCAGCGCCTTCATGCGGCTGCAGGCGCTGCGGGCGCTGAGCCCGATGCCGAACGGCAGCGTGAAAGTGCCTGTTATTTCGGCTGAGCGGTTCTCACAGCTGACCGCCGTGCGGACGATCCTCGAAGGCTCGGCGACTGAATTTGCGACAAAGCTCATCAACGGCAACAACCTGCGGACGATCCGACGCCACTCGACCGACCTGACTTTGGCGGCCCGCAAGGGCGATATCGACGACTATCTGCGGAAGAACCACGACTTCAAATTCTCGATCTATCGCCATTGCGGCAATGAGCAGATGATCTTCCTGATCGAAACCGTCTGGATGCAGGTCGGCCCTTTTCTGAGGAATCTGGCCATGGGCTTCGAGGACGATCTCGGCTCCATTCTTGACATCGACTATCACGAGGAAGTCGTCGCGGCGATCGAGGCCCAGGACGGGGAGCGCGCACGCACGGCCATCGTTCGCGACATCGATGAGGGTGCCGCGCATATCCTCCAGCAGACCCGGTTTCCGGAACCCAGAGCCTAGGGCGTCAGACCACGACCGTGATCACGTGGGCCTGTATTTTGGCGGCAACCGCGCCGCGGCCGTGTCTGTCCGCAATCGCGGAGGCGGCGTAGTCGGTCGCAGCTTCCAGTTCTCCCGCGCCCCTGGCCTCGATTTCGCCGCGAAGAGGAGTTCCCTGGCAATAAGCAACGGCAGGCACGCGCGGCGTGGATGCACGGCTTTGTTCGGCTCTCGTCTCGATCACCACACGGGAGAAGCCTGCGCCCTCCAGTTCGCTACGGATTAGGGCCGTATCGTGGTAGCCGTGCGGCGTGCGTGCCAGAAAGCTCGGCGGATCGTTCGGAAACATCCTCGCGAGGGCATTCGTCACATCATTGGCAAATACATTCTCCTCGATGCGATCCCATACGTTGAACAGAAAATGTCCTCCGGGCTTCAGGACACGCCTTGCTTCGCGGTAGCCAGATGGGCGGTCGGGAAAGAACATCGCGCCGAACTGACAACAAACGAGGTCGAAGGCCGCATCTTCGAACGGTAGCGCCAAAGCGTCCGCCTGGCGCCATTCGATACGACCGTCGGGAGCTTGTCGCGAAGCGGCGTAGTCGAGCATTGGCTGGTTGAGGTCGGTGACGACATAGCTTGCGCCCAGGGACAGTTTTGGCGCCAATGCGCGGGTGACAACCCCGGTGCCCGCGGCGATTTCCAAGACGGCACTCGGCGACAGGGACGCTGCTCGTCGTGCAAGATCCGCGGCGAACGGCTCGAAAATCAACGGCACCATATAGCGGTCGTAGTTTTCCGGAATCGAGCCCGCGAACACCTTGTCCGTTTCTGACATCGCCACCACCCGCCATCGTTCAACAGCGCGCCAGACTAGCACATAATTGTCCGCCTGGTCGTTTCGGCCGAGGGGAGACCCGTGCAAGCCATCTTGCGCTGAGCCGTACCCGTGCAAATGCCCCCTTGGCTTTCCGCCGTCTTGCCTCTATGTTGCGATCGCAGATCGCGCAATTGGTTTTGAAATGCCTCCCGACATCCCGGCTAGTGACCTGAAAAAATAAGGAAAACACCTGGCGATGGTCAGGTTTTGTTTCCAAAAACTCACAAGCTATTTTTACCGGGACAGTGCAGCCGATCAGACTGCGGCACCTTCAAAAACCAGAGGTTACAAATTGAGCGATGCAATTGCGGACGTTTTGAACTGGCTTGAAAGCAGGAACGACATCCAGAGCCTGAGGGCGGCTGTGTGCGACCTCAACGGCGTCATGCGCGGCAAGCGCATCCCGGTCGAGCAGGCGCGCAAGGCACTCGAAGGCAAGCTGCGCATGCCTTACTCCTTGATCGGCCTCGACATCTGGGGCGAAGACATCGAAGGCAACACGCTGGTTTTCTCGACCGGCGACGCCGACGGGCTTTGCCAATGGACGGGGCGCGGCATTCTCCCGGTGGCCTGGACGGCGCATCCGACGGCGCTTGTCCCGCTCTGGCTCGCCGACGAAACCGGCGCGCCGTATCTCGGCGATCCACGGCGGGCGCTGGCCCGCATTCTCGATCGCTACAAGGCCTTGGGATTGACCCCGGTCGCGGCGACGGAACTCGAATTCTACCTGGTCGATCCGCAGTCGCAGCGACCGGTCGGGCCAGTCTCGCCGGTCACCGGGCGTCGGCTCGATTCCGATGCGGCGCTGTCGATCGATGAGATCGACGACTTCGAATCCTTCATCCACGACGTCTACGAAGCCTGCAGAACGCAAGGCATTCCCGTCGACACAGCCATTGCCGAAAATGGCGTCGGCCAGTTCGAGATCAATCTGAACCACGTCGCCGACGCCCTGCGGGCGGCTGACGATGCGGTATTGTTCAAGCGCACGGTGAAGGGCATCGCTCGCAAGCACGGCTTTGCCGCCTGTTTCATGGCCAAGCCCTATGGCGACCGCGCCGGCAACGGCTTTCACGTCCACTTCAGCCTGACCGACGCCGAGGGGCGCAACGTCTTCGACGACGGCACGGACCAGGGCTCGGAGATCATGCGCCATGCGGTCGGCGGGCTGCTCGCGGCGATGGCCGAGAGCACGCTTGTGTTCGCCCCGCACTTCAATTCATACCGCAGGCTGCGTCCGAGATCCTATGCGCCGACCGCCGTGGCCTGGGGCTACGAGAACCGCATGGTCGCGATCCGCATTCCCGGCGGCCCGACCGGCGCGCGTCGCATCGAGCATCGCGTTTCGGGAGCGGATGCCAATCCCTATCTGGTGCTTGCCGCCATATTGGGCGCCGCGCTGATCGGCATTGAAAGACAGATGTCGCCTGGCGATCCGACCGGGAGCGACGGGCAAGGGCTTGTGCCGGCCAAGCTGCCGCCGGACTGGGCATCGGCGATCGCCAGTTTTGAGAGCGGAACACATGTGGCCGAGATATTTCCAGCGATCCTGCGCGACTCTTTCATCGCCTGCAAACGCCAGGAACTGAACACGTTCGCCCTCAATGTCAGCGACTTCGAGATCGAGACCTATCTGGAAAGCGTTTGAGGCATTTTACGAGGACAACTCGGTCTTCAGCACCGAGACCGCCACTTCGCTGTTGTGGACATACTCATTGGCGTCCGGCTGCCTCTGCAGCAGCAGGATGAACAAAAGGTCGGTCAGCGCCAGCTGCGCGTCGCGCGCGGTGATGGAGGACGAGCGCGCACGCTCCTCGTCGGCGATGGTGTAGAGGCAGATGTCGGAGACCCGACTCAGCGGATTGTCGTGGACGCCGGTGACGGCGATCACCATCGTGCCGCGCTTGCGGGCCAGCTCGGCGATGCGCAGGGTTTCGATGCTGGCGCCGGAATAGGAAAGCGCGAACAGCACGTCGCCTGGCCCGAGCGTCGAGACATTGGCCATCTGGACGTGGCTGTCGCTGTCGTGCAGGACATTGCGGCCGAGCTTCATCAGCTTGTAGGAGAAATCGCGCGCCACCAGCGAGGAGGCGCCGACGCCGACCAGATGGATGCGGCGCGCGCCATCCAGCAATTCCAGCGTCCTGGAGATGATCCGCTCGGTGTTGGCGGCGACGGTCCGCTGTATCGACAGAAGCTTGCTGCCGACCAGCTTCTTCAGGATGACCTGGTAGCTGTCGCCGACCTCGATCGAGCCATGGATGACGCCGGCCGGCACCTGCCATTCCTGCGCCTTGGCCTCGCTGACGGCGAGCTTGAGCTCCTGATAGCTGGCATAGCCGAGTTTCTGGCTGAACTTGACGACGCTCGACTGGCTGCGGCCGATCTCGGCCGCAAGTGCGGCCGTCGACAGGCGCAGCATCTGGTCGGGATTGTCGACGATGTACCGGCCGATCTCACGATCGCCAGGCGCCATGCCGTCGAGCTTCGCATTGATCCTGTTCAGAACGGACACGGGATTCCCTTACGCGTTTCAGGCCGGCAAGCCGCATAGCGTGCCACGATAGGAATAAAATATTCCAATTCTGATTGACAGCCAAGAACGCACAATTAATTCTCGAACCTCATCACACAAGGTTTCGGCGCATGGACAGATTGCGGATCGTCGGCGGACAGAGACTGGAAGGCGCGGTCACCACATCCGGCGCCAAGAACGCCGCCCTGCCGCAGATCGCGGCAGCCCTGCTCAGCCCCTACCCGCTCGAACTGACCAACCTGCCTGATGTGACCGACGTCGAAAACATGCTCGGCGTGGTGCGGCTGCACGGCGCCGAAGTGACGAGATCGGCGCATACCGCGACGATCGACACCAGTGCCGCCGTTTCCAAGGAGACGTCCTACGACACGGTGCGAAAGATGCGGGCGACCGTGCTCGTCCTGGCGCCGCTGCTGGCCCGGTTCGGCCATGCACGGGTTTCGCTGCCGGGCGGCTGCGCGATCGGCGCGCGGCCGGTCGACATGCATGTCGCGGCACTCGCGGCCCTCGGCGCCAGGATCGCCATCGAAAATGGTTCCATCGTCGCCTCGGTGCCGAACGGGCTGACCGGCACGCGCATCGTCTTGAGTTCGCCATCTGTTGGGGCAACGGAAACCGCGATGATGGCGGCGGCCACGGCAAAGGGTGAAACCGAAATCCTTAACGCGGCGCGCGAGCCCGAGGTTGCGGACCTCGCCGCTTGCCTCAACGCCATGGGTGCGCGTATCGAGGGCGCCGGCACGCACCGCATCCTGATCGCGGGCGACACGAGCTGGCATGCCGCCAGGCACGACATCATCCCGGACCGGATCGAGGCCGGCACCTATGCCATTGCCGCGGCCATCACCGGTGGCCAGCTGGAACTGACCCATGCCCGGCTCGAGCATATGGCCTCGGTGGTGCAATTGCTGGAAGCAACCGGCGTCAGCGTCTGGCCGGGCGACCGCGGGCTCATCGTGTCACGCGACCGGCCGTTGAAGGCTGTCGACGTCACGACGGAACCTTATCCGGGGTTTCCAACCGATCTCCAGGCGCAGTTCATGGCGCTGATGTGTTGCGCCGAGGGAGCATCGCTGCTGCGTGAAACCATCTTCGAGAACCGCTTCATGCATGTTCCCGAACTGATGCGGCTCGGCGCCAACATCAAGCTGCAGGGAACCACGGCGCTGGTGCGTGGTGGCACCAAGCTGCATGGCGCACCGGTGATGGCCACCGACCTGCGTGCTTCGGTGTCGCTGGTGCTGGCGGCGCTGGTGTGCGAGGGCGAGACGACCATCAACCGCGTCTATCACCTCGACCGCGGCTATGAACAACTGGATCGCAAGCTTCGGCTGTGCGGCGCCGATATAGAGCGGCTGAGCGCATGAGCAGCGGTGCGGATTGTTTTCTCGGCGTCGATGGCGGCGGGACCGGGTGTCGCGCCCGCATCGAGGACGCCCAGGGAAACGTGCTGGGACAGGGCCTGTCGGGGCCGGCGACCACGCGGCTCGGCATCGATGCGGCCTGGGCCTCCGTCGCGAAAGCTTTTGGCGCGGCGATCGAAGAGGCAGGCTTCGGACGGGTCGAGACCGCTGGGATGCGCGTCGGCGTCGGCCTTGCCGGCATCGGCCGCAAAGGCGCGCTGGAGGCGTTGCGGGCGATCGCGCATCCGTTTGCTAGCATCGATTTCGTCAGCGATGGCGTTGGCGCTTGCCTTGGCGCCCATTCCGGCCAGGACGGCGCCATCGTCATTGCCGGCACCGGCTCGATCGGCCTCGGCTTTGTCGCCGGCCGCGACCTGCGTGTCGGCGGCTACGGGTTTCCGATCTCCGACGAAGGAAGCGGCGCCGATCTTGGACTGAAAGCCGTGCAGCTGGCGTTGCGCGCCCATGACGGCCGGCACGAGCGAACGGCGCTGCTGGCGGAGGTGATGCTGCGCTTCGAAGGCGACCCGATGGCAGCGGTCGCCTGGATGGACCGCGCCAGCGCCACGGACTATGCGGCGCTCGCGCCAATGGTGATGCGCCATGCCGACCAGGGCGATCCGGCCGGGCGGCGCATCGTGCAAGGCGCGGCCGAGCAGATCGACACGCTGGTGCGGGTGCTGTTCGAACAAGGCGCGCCGCGCGTCACCTTGCTGGGCGGCCTGTCCAGTGCGCTCGAGCCCTGGCTCTCCCCCGATGTCCGGCGCCGCCTGAAGCCCGCTGATGGCGATGCGGTCTCGGGTGCGATCATCCTCGCCAAGCGGTCCTGCGGCGGGCCATAACGCTTTCTGCAGATAGGAATAATATATTCCATATTCTTGTTGACGATGAGAATATCAAATTCTAAAAAGTTAACAAACGAAAACAGGGTAGCAGCAAACGGACACAGCGTCCGTATGCGCTGGCGCCGGTCGGGAGCTCTGCTCAACGCCGGCCATGCAGCACGATTTGAAAGCACTGGAATGACCGAACAAGGGTTGATGTCCGAACTGGACCGGCTGATTTCCGAGGGCCGCAACCCAAGGACGATGGACATCGACCTGCTGCCGACCATCGACGTCCTGCGCAAGATCAATGACGAAGACAGGGCTGTTCCGGCGGCGGTCGAAAGGGTCGTGCCGGAAATCGCCGCCGCGGTGGACCGTATCGTGCTTGCCTTCCAGAAAGGCGCACGACTGATCTACCTGGGCGCCGGCACCAGCGGCCGGCTTGGCGTCCTCGATGCTTCGGAATGCCCGCCGACGTTCGGCGTGCCCGAAGGCATGGTCGTCGGCCTGATCGCCGGCGGTCCCGACGCCCTGGTGCGGTCGACCGAAGGCGCCGAGGATGATCCGAAAATGGGCGCGAGGGCGCTGCAGGAGATCGGGCTCACCGCCGATGACGTGGTGGTCGGTATCGCGGTCAGCGGGCGCACGCCCTATGTCATCGGCGGATTGAGCTATGCGAAGCAGGTTGGCGCAACGACGGTCGCGCTGTCCTGCAATCCAGCCTCGACCATCGCCGGCATCGCCGACATTGCCATCTCGCCGGTTGTCGGCCCGGAGGTCCTCACCGGCTCGACCCGGTTGAAGTCGGGAACCGCGCAGAAGCTGGTGCTCAACATGCTGACCACCGCCAGCATGATCCGCATCGGCAAGAGCTACCAGAACCTGATGGTCGACCTTAACCCGTCCAACAAGAAGCTGGTCGCCAGGGCAACCAGGATCGTCATGCAGACGACCGGTTGCGCGGCGCAGCAAGCCAAGCAAGCGCTCGCCCAGACCGGCAACGATGTGAAGCTGGCGATCCTGGTGACGATCACCGGCATGGGCGTCGAGGAGGCGCGCGTGGCTCTCGGCAAGGCCGGGGGCTTCCTGCGAAAGGCAATCAGCGACACGACAGCATGAAGCCGCATGAGACAAGACGGCGTGAAGCCGCTTAGACTGGGCCGATACTCCAAAGCATGTGTGTCTTGGAAGCGGTCCGCAGAAACTGCAAGGCATCGAGTTCAACCATAATGGGAGACGAGAATGGTTCACTTCACAAGAAAGCTGCTGTCGGGCATCACGCTGGCGGCGATGCTCGGCGTGGCTGTGGTTTCAACGCAGGCGAATGCGGCAACGCTGCATATGGCCTGGTCGCAGGACGCCACCGGGCTCGACCCGCACAAGCAGACGGCCTTTTCGTCGCTGCGGCTGCTGGAGCTGATCTATGAGCCGCTGGTGCGGGTCGACGCCAGCCTGCAGATCATCCCCGCCATCGCCACCTCCTGGGAATTCTCCAAGGACGGCAAGGAGCTGACCTTCAAGCTCGATCCCAAGGCGAAATTCCAGGACGGCACAGGGGTGACCTCGGCCGACGTCAAGGCATCGTTCGAGCGCATCCTCGACGAGAAGACAGGCGCGGCCGCACGCGCCAATTTCCTGTCGATCGCCAGCATCGACACGCCCGATCCGACGACCATCGTGTTCCATTTGTCACAACCGGACGTGCCGATCCTGACGGCGATGAGCGACGTCAACGCGGCCATCGTTCCGGCAAGCGAAATCAAGTCCGGCTCGATCGGCACCAAGGCGGTCGGCTCGGGACCGTTCAAGCTCGACAAATGGGACCCCAACGCCAAGGAAGTGCTGAGCGCCAACAAGGATTGGGCCGGCGGCCCGACCGGCGTCGACGGCATCGAGATCAGCGTGCTTCCCGACGAGGCCGCGATCCTGGCCGCCATGCGCACCAAGCAGATCGATTTCGCGCTGCTCAACGACCCGCTTGTCGCCACGCTGGTGCCGAAGGAAGCCAGCCTGCAACTGAACCGCGTGCCGGTGCTCGCCTATCACGTGCTGCAGCTCAATCCCTCACGCAAGCCGATGACCGAGCTCAAGGTGCGCCAGGCCATCTCCTGCGCCATCGACCGGCAGGAGGTGCTCGACACCGCTTCGCTCGGCGAAGGCAAGGTCACGGGACCGCTGACGATCCCGGCTCTGGCGACCGATCCGAGCCAGCTGTTCTGCTACAAGCGCGACGTCGAGAAGGCCAAGAAGCTGATGTCCGAGGCCGGCTATGCCGACGGCTTTTCGGCGACGGTGATCGGCGCCACCGGCGAGCCGCCGACGGCGGCGGCGGAAGCCCAGGTCATCCAGTCGCAGCTGGCCGAAATCGGCGTCAAGCTCGACATCAAGATGATGGAGCTCAACGTCTATGTCGACGCCTGGCTGAAGGGTGACTTCGACATGGCGATCGCGCTCAATGGCGGGCGTGCCGACCCCTATACCATGTACAACCGCTACTGGACCAAGGCAGGCAATTTGCAGAAGGTGGCCAACTACATCGACGACACGCTCGACAGCCAGATGCAGAAGGGCCGCGCCGAGACCGACCCGGCGGCGCGCAAGGCGATCTTCGCCGAGTTCGAGAAGCACCTCGCCGAGATGTCGCCGTGGATCTGGCTCTACACCTCGTACAGCTATACGGCGCAGCAGAAGAACATCGCCGGGTTCGTACCGACGCCGACGGGCACGCTGTTCAGCCTGAGCAAGGTGACCATCCAGCAGTAGCCGCCGGCCTTGGACGAGAGGACTTCTTCGCGTGAATTATCTGATGCGACGACTGGCGACGTTTCCTCTCGTCCTGCTTGGCGTGTCCATCCTGGTCTTCGTTGCGATCCGGATGGTGCCGGGCGATTCGATCACGGCGATGCTGGGCACCGAGGCCGGCCTGCTGACGCCGGCGCAGCGTGACTCGCTCGCCGCCTATTTCGGCATCGACCAGCCCTGGTTCGTCCAGTACTGGCGCTGGATAGGCGGCATCCTGCACGGCAATCTCGGCATCTCGGTCACCTATGGCAGGCCGGTGCTCGACGTCATCATCGAGCGCTTCCCGCTGACGCTCGAGTTGGCCATCCTGTCGATGATCATCGCGCTTGCGGTTGGCATGCCTGCCGGGATCTTTGCCGCCACACACAATGAGAAACTGTCCGATCTCGGAGTGCGCATCGTCGCCATGATCGGCCAGTCGACACCGAGCTTCGTGCTTGGCCTGCTGATCATCTACACGCTGTCGGCGGGCTTCGGCGTGCTGCCGGCGATGGGCGAATTCGCGCCGCTGTGGCAGGATCCCTTGCGCAATCTCAGCCAGTTGATCCTGCCCGCCATCACGCTCGGTTTCGCCTTTGCAGCCTCGGTTACCCGCATATCGCGTTCGGCCATGCTCGACGTGCTGAGCGACGACTATGTGCGAACCGCGCGCAGCAAGGGCGCCTCGGCGCGCAGCGTCATCTGGCGGCATGCGCTGCCCAATGCGCTGATCCCCGTCGTCACGCTGAGCGGCATCGAGTTCGGCTATCTCCTCGGCGGCGCGGTCATCGTCGAGCAGATCTACGCGCTGCCCGGTCTTGGGCGAATGGTGCTGGATGCGATCCAGCAGCGCGACTATGCGCTGGTGCAAGGCGCCGTGCTGTTCATCGCCTTCAACTTCATGATCGTCAATCTCCTGGTCGACCTCGCCTATGTCGCGCTCGATCCGCGCATCCGGCTGGGAGAGCCGTGATGCGCATCCTGCGCGCCATCTTCGGCCACGGCAGCGGCCGCATCGGCGGCATCATCGTCAGCGTCTATCTGTTGGTCGCCATCCTCGGCATGCTGGGGCTGACGCCGCACAATCCTATCACGCAATATCGAGTGGATCGGCTGCACGCACCCAACAGCGCCTACTGGATGGGCACCGACCTGTTCGGCCGCGACGTCGCCAGCCGGCTGATGGCGGGCGTCGGGCAGTCGTTCACGGTCGCCTTCTTCTCGGTCGCCTTCGCGACCCTTGCCGGCACCGTTCTGGGGCTGGCCGCAGCCTGGCTCGGCCGCCGCTGGGACGGCGTGCTGATGCGGATCATGGATGTGCTGCTGGCCTTTCCGGCGATCCTTTTGGCACTGCTCATCGTCACGGTTGCCGGGCCGGGCACATGGACCAGCGTCGTTGCCATCGGCGTCGTGTACACGCCGATCTTCACCCGCGTGGTGCGCGGCCCTGCCCTGTCGCTCAAGGCGCGCGAATTCGTCGACGCCGCGCGCACCTTCGGCAGCAGCTCGAGCTATATCGTCACCCGCCATTTGCTGCTGAACCTGGTGGCGCCGTTGACCGTACAGGTGACGCTGGCGCTGGCCTGGGCGCTGCTGACGGAAGCAGGCTTGAGTTTCCTGGGGCTCGGCACGCAGCCGCCCGCCGCCTCGCTCGGCCTGATGCTGAGCGACAGCCGCAATCTGATGGAGACCGCGCCGTGGCTGATGATCTTCCCCGGTCTGGCGATCATGATCAGCATCCTCGGCTTCAACCTGCTTGGTGATGCCTTGCGCGACATCCTCGACCCGAAGATGCGTAGGGCGCCGGCATGATCCCGCTGCTGTCTGTATCAGACCTGCGCGTCGGCTTCGGCCGCAATGCGCAAGCCAATGAGGTGGTGCGCGGTGTCAGTTTCGACCTTGCCGACGGCGAGACACTGGCCATTGTCGGCGAAAGCGGCTCGGGCAAATCCGTCACCGCCTTGTCGATCAACCGTCTCATCGATTTCGGCGGCGGCCGCATCACTGGCGGTGCGATGAAGCTGAAGCGAGCCGATGGCAGCGTCTTCGACCTGATGACCGCTACGGAACCGCAACTGACCGGCATTCGCGGCGCCGAGATCGGCATGATCTTCCAGGAGCCGATGACCTCGCTCAATCCGGTGCTGACCATCGGCAGGCAGATCGAGGAATCGTTTCGGCTGCACCGTGGGCTGACCGGCAGGCAAGCAACGGCGGCGGCCAAGGATGCGCTCGACCGCGTGCGCATTCCCGACGCCGCGCGGCGGCTGAGATACACGCCCAACCAGCTGTCCGGGGGAATGCTGCAGCGGGTGATGATCGCCATAGCGCTGGCCTGCAATCCGCGCCTGCTCATCGCCGACGAGCCGACGACGGCGCTCGACGTCACGGTGCAGGCGCAGATCATGGCGCTGCTGGCCGAGTTGAAGCGGGAAACCGGCATGTCGATGATCTTCATCACCCACGACATCGGCCTGGTTGCCGGGATCGCCGACAGAGTGATGGTGATGCAGAACGGGAAGGCCGTGGAGCAAGGCGAGCTGAACCAGATCCTCGACAATGCGCAGCATCCCTATACGCAGCATTTGCTGCATGCCGTGCCGCATTTCGCCAATGGCAGCGCGACGCGCGCCGACGGGCAGCGCGACAAGGGTGCAAGCACAGAACCGGCCTTGAGGGTTGATAACCTGGTTGTACGATTTCCCCTCAAGAGCAGCTTCTTCAGCCGCGCCACAGGCGCGGTGCATGCCGTCGATGGCGTCGATTTCGACCTGATGCCCGGCGAGACGCTGGCCATTGTCGGCGAGAGCGGTTCGGGCAAATCGACCACCGCGCGCGCCGTCCTCGGGCTGGTGCGCTCAACACGCGGCAGCTTCTCGGTCGGCGCCCGAAAAGCTTCGGCCGAGCAGAGCGCCCTGCCCGTGCAAATGGTGTTCCAGAACCCCTATGCCTCGCTCAATCCAAGGCTCAGCATCGAGAGCATCCTGGCCGAGCCGGTGATCGCCACCGGCGGCCGGGTGACGTCTGAAACGCGAACCAGGATGGCAAGCCTGCTGGAGCGCGTCGGCCTGCCGAAGAACAGCCTGGAGCGCTATCCGCATGAATTCTCCGGCGGCCAGCGGCAAAGGCTGTGCATCGCCCGGGCGCTGATGCTCAACCCTTCCGTGGTCGTTCTCGATGAAGCGGTGTCGGCGCTCGATGTTTCGGTGCAGGCCAAGGTGCTGGAGTTGCTGGTCGACCTGCAGCGCGAGTTCGGGCTGGCCTATCTGTTCATCTCGCACGACATGGCCGTCGTCGAGCGGATCGCGCATCGGATCGCCGTCATCTATGCCGGCCAAATCGTCGAGATCGGCGACGCGACCTCGGTGCTGTCGAAGCCGCAGCATTCCTATACGAAGAAGCTCATCGCCGCCGTTCCGACCATCGACCGGCGCCACGAACATTTCGAACTCGACACCCGCCAGGTCTCTTCGCTGGTCCGCCCGCAGGGGTTCGAGCCGGCGCCGGCGAGATGGGAGCAGTTTGGGGCTGATCATATGGCGAGGGTAGAGGCGTGATGGATTGTGCCCGGAAATACGCAAGGTGGGCGGGACAGCACCCCCCTCTGCCCTGCCGGGCATCTCCCCCGCAAGGGGGGAGATTGGATGTTGCTATCGCTTTCGCCAACCTCCAACGTCTGAGGGCCGTCGGCACGCATGAACTGCCAATCTCCCCCCTTGCGGGGGCAGGGCAATCGCATATGGCGCTCCCCCACTCCGTCTCGGCTTCGCCGAGCCACCTCTCCCCCACATTCGTGGGGGAAGAGGAAATGCCAACCGCCGAGGTCGCAGCCTTGAAAGGCTTGGGTTTCCTCTCCCCCATGGACATGGGGGAGAGGTGGCCGCGCAGCGGCCGGAGTGGGGGGCTGGCGCCGCCATATGCGATTGCCCTGCTTGCGGGGGAGATGTCCGGGGATGGGACGGAACGCTGCCTTTCAGATGGAGGCCGGTATTGAGCACCCTCGCCCAGCTTTTCGATGGCGCGTTCGCACCGCTGAAAGCCGCGGTGGCTGCGAAGCGCATCCCCGGCGGCGTGCTCGGCATTGTCGACAGAAATGGCGAACGCGTCGTCAGGTCGGTCGGCTCCGCGCAACTCGTACCGAAGTTGCGGCCAATGCACGACCAAACCTGGTTCGACCTGGCGTCCTTGACCAAGGTGATCTTTACGACACCGCGCATCCTGGCGCTGGCCGAAGACGGCCTAATCGATCTCGATGCGCCGCTGATCTCCGCTCTGCCGGATCTTCGCCAGTATGATGCACAGGCCTGGGAACGGAAGGTGACGTTTCGCCAGTGTCTTGGCCACCAGACACCGTTTCCGGCGGTCGAGCCGATCTACACCTATGGGCGCGATCCCGAGCTGCTGCGCGCCTTCATCCTGCAGCGCGAATGGCGCGCCCGCGACCCGGTCTATTCCGACATCAACTTCATCCTGCTCGGCTTTGCGCTGGAGCGACTGTCGGGGAAAACGATCCGGGACATGGATCCCGGCCCCGGCTTCGCTTTTGCCGCCGAGCCGAATACTGCCGCCGCGACCGAAGACTGCACCTGGCGCCATCGCGTGCTGTCCGGCGAAGTGCACGACGACAATTGCTCGGCGCTGCAAGGCGCGGGACATGCCGGCCTGTTTGGAACAGCCGCTTCCGTCCTCGATTTCGCGGAAGGGCTATTGGACGGCACGGGTGCGTCCGAGCATTCGATCGCACTGATACGAACGCCCTTGTCCGCAACCCGGACGCATGGCTGGGAGCGCCCCTATGGGGGCTGGTCCGGCGGGGCGCTGTGCGGCCCGGGAACCATCGGCCACACCGGCTTCACCGGTACGGGATTGTGGATCGACTTCGACAGAGGCAAGGCCTGGACCTTGCTCACCAATCGGATCCATCCGACACGTCATTTCGACAGCGGCATCGCCGCGCTTCGGCAGGCGGTCGGCGACCTTGTCAATGGACTTTAGGAGCTAGATGATGGAACTAATCTGGGCCGTCGGCCTGATGACCGGCACCGTGCTTGACGGCAACATCGACGTCGCACTGGTCAAGACCGATGGCGAGCGGATCGACGATTTCGGCACCTATCGGCTGATGCCCTACCCACAATCGATCCGTTCGCTGCTGGAAGAGACACTGAACGAGGCAAGAGCCTGGAATTTCACCGGGCCGGAGCCGGCGATCTTTCGCAAGGCGGAAGAAGCCCTGACGCGTGCCCAGTCGGCGGCGGTCAAGGAACTCGTCGAAGGCTATGGGATGACGATGGCCGATATCGGCGTCGTCGGCTTTCACGGCCAGACCGTGCTGCATCGTGCGCCACAGGTCGGACGGCTCGGCCAGACCCGGCAGCTCGGCGACGGCGAACTCATGCACGCAATCCTCGGCACCAAGGTCGCCTATGATTTCCGCTCGGCCGACATGCGCGCCGGCGGGCAAGGCGCGCCGCTGTCGGCCGCCTACCACGCCGCGCTGATGCGCAATGCCGGCGCCAGCGGCGACATGGCAGTGCTCAACCTCGGCGGCGTCGCCAACATCACATGGTGGGATGGCGCCGACAATTTCGTCGCCTTCGACACCGGCCCCGCCAACGCGCCGCTCAACGATTTCATCAAATCGAAGGGGCTGGGCGACATGGACCGCGACGGTGCGCTTAGTCGTGCGGGAACGGTCGATGAGGCACGGCTCGCCAAGCTGCTGCAGCACCCCTATCTGACCAAGCCCTATCCCAAATCGCTGGACCGTTTCGACTTCGGCGCCGCTATGGCGGATGGAATGAATGCCGAGGATGGCGCAGCCCTTTTGACCGCCTTCACCGCTGCCGCCGTCGGCAAGGCGCTCGACCTTTTGCCGCGCCGCCCGAAAAAGCTCGTGGTCAGCGGCGGCGGCCGCCACAACCCGACAATGATGGCGATGCTCGCCAGCCGCGCCGGCGTCGAGGTGGTGCAGGCCGAAAGCCTCGGCTGGAGCGGCGACGCGGTGGAGGCCGAGTGCTTTGCCTTCCTCGCGGTCCGCGTGCTGCGGGGCCTGCCGATCAGCTTCCCGAGCACGACCGGCGCGCCGCAGCCGATGCGCGGCGGACGGCTCGCCGGTTAGTCAGGCCCCTGGAAGCGTCTTCCGCAGGAAGATGCGGCTGCGGCCGACAGGGAAATCGGCAAGCGTTCCGAAGGGCTGATAGCCCTGGCGCTGATAGACCTTGGCGGCGTGCGGATTGAAGGTGTCGATCCAGGCATTCCGACAGCCGCGCGCCACCGCTTCCTGCTCGGCCGCATCCAGCATGTTGCCGGCCATCTGCTGGCCGCGCAGCCTTTCATCGACCCACAGCCACTGCACGTAGAGCCAGCCCCATGCGGTATAGCCCGAGATGCCGGCGACGACCGTGCCGTCTTCGTCGCGCACGAACACGGCCAGGGCCTTTCTTTCGGAAGCACCGACATCGCCGTCGTTGAACGCCGTCAGCCGTTCGGCGAGAAAGGTGAGTTCTTCCGGCGAGGGATTTGCCGTCGTTTCAAGTGTCGTCTTCATGGCCTTTTCCGAACAAGGGGCACGATGCTTGCGCAATGTTTATATCTGGCCCCGAACAGGGTGCGTATCCGCATCGCCGCTATTGCGAAACTCGGACGCTGCAATGCCGTAGCGCTTGAGCTTGTCGTAGAAGGTCTTACGCGGCACGCCGAGCGCGTCGATGGCGCTGCGCACATCGCCGCCGTGGTCGCGCAGTGCGTCGCGGATGAGTTGCGCCTCGTAGTGGCCGACCCGTTCGGGCAGCGTGGCCGCGGGCTCCGGCAAGTGCGCGGGAACCGTTTTCGTGTCGTCGTCCGGACCGAGACCGAGGGCGACGCGATCGGCAAAATGCGCAAGCTCGCGCACATTGCCCGGCCATGCATGCGACTGGAGATGGTCGCTGACCGCTGCGTTGACCCCGGCGACCGGCCGGCCGAATCGCTCCGCGGCCTTGCCGAGGAAATGGCCGAACAGCATCGGGATGTCGCCGCGGCGCTCACGCAATGGCGGAATGCGCAGAGTCACCACGTTAAGGCGGAAATAGAGATCCTCGCGAAAGTCGCCGCGCTGGTCCTGCCGTCCGAGATCCACCTTGGTCGCCGCGACGACCCGGAGGTCGACGCGCCGGGTCTCGTTCGAGCCGAGCGGGGTGACGCTGCGCGTTTCGAGCACACGCAGCAGCTTGACCTGGAGAGCCGGCGGCATGGATTCGATTTCGTCAAGGAACAACGTGCCGCCGCTGGAATGCTCGATGCGGCCGATCCGTCGCCGCTGCGCGCCGGTGAACGCGCCCGCCTCGTGGCCGAACAGCTCGCTTTCTATGACGGTCTCCGGCAGCGCACCGCAATTCAGCGCCACGAAGGGCTTTGCGCGCCGCCGCCCCCATCGGTGCAGGAGGTCCGCCACCACCTCCTTGCCGGTTCCGGTCTCCCCTTCCACCAGCACGTCAACATCCATGTCGGCGATCTGCCGCAAGGTCTCACGCAGCCGCCGGATGGCGGGCGCTTCGCCGATCAGCGGCAGACCGTCGGCGGCCTGCGCCGCGGCTTCGCGTAGCCGCCGGTTTTCCATCACCAGCCGCCGCTTCTCCGATGCCCGTCTCAGTGCCTCGACCAGTCGGTCTCCCGCATAGGGTTTCGGGATGAAATCGTAGACGCCATCCTTGAGCGCTGCCACCGCGAGATCGACGTCGCCATGCCCGGTGACCAGGATCACCGGTATGTCGGGGTCGATCGCCTTGATGCGATCGAACAGCTGCAGCCCGTTCATGCCCGGCATGCGGATGTCGCTGACGACCACGCCCTCGAAATTCCTGTCGACGACGGCAAGCGCCGCCTCGGCCGCGTCGAGCGCGACCACCGCGAAGCCGGCAAGCTCAAACAATTGCGTGGTGGCGTGAAGCAGGTCCGCATCGTCGTCGACGAGCGCCACCAGCCCTGATGCGTCTGTCATTCAATTCGCCTCAAGTCGATGGTGAAGGATGCGCCGCCGGCGCTGCCGGGATCGAGCCGCAGCGTGCCGCCCAATTCCTGGGCGATCTCCTGCGAGATCACCAGCCCGAGGCCAAGCCCCTTCTCCTTGGTGGTCTGGAACGGCATGAACAGATTGCCGGCCGCTTCCGGTCCGAGGCCAGGGCCGTTGTCGCGCACCGAAATCAGCACCCTGTCGTCGCGCTCGGCGATGTCGATTTCGATGCGGGGATCGGGCTGGTCCTTCATAGCGTCCAGCGCATTCTGCAACAGGTTGACGAGGATCTGCTCGAGCCGGATTCGGCTGGCCATGACCACCGGCGACGCGTTGCCGCGCGGCTCGACGATGGTCACGCCGGAATCGCGGATGCGTCCCGACAGAAGCGACAGCGCGCCGTCGATCGCCTCGCGCACCGGCAATGGCGAGGCGGCGACGCCTGGCCGCCGGGCAAAGGTGCGCAAGGTGCTGGTGATCGCGCCGATGCGCTCGGTCATCGAAACGATCGATGACAGATTGCCGCTGACCGGCTCGGTCTTGCCGCCGTCGAGGAAGCGGCCGGCGTTCTCGGCATAGGTGCGGATGGCGGCGACCGGCTGGTTGATCTCGTGCGCGACGCCGGCGGCGATCTGGCCGAGGATGGAAAGCCGGTTGGCCTGGGCGAGATCGTCACGCAGCCGGCGGACCTTGGCTTCGGCGTTCTCACGCTCGGCGATTTCTCCGGCAAGCGCGGTGTTGGAGCGGGTCAGCTCGGCCGTTCGCGTGCTCACCCGGCTCTCCAGTTCGGCATTCATGCGCGCCAGCGCTTCCTGCCGCAGCCGGCGGGCGCGCCGGCGCCGGGTCAGCACGAAGGCAAGCAGGCCCATGAGCAGCAACCCGAGCAGCGTGGTCAGGCGCGCCGTGTTGGCGGCGGACGACAAAGCCGCATCGGCGGGCGTCAGCAGCCACAGACGCCAGCCGGGCACCGCACCGGGCAGGTCCTGTACCACTTCAACGAACTGGCGCGGCTTTCCGGAGCTGTCGATTGTCGCCAGGCCGTCACCGGCACCGCGTCGCAGCGGCAGCGGTTCGAAGCCGGCATCGGCCAGCTGAAGCTGCTCGCGGGCAGCAGCGGCGTCCTGCGCCGAGAGTGGCGCCAGGGCATGAAACCGCCACTCGGGCTGGCTGGTGGCCAGCACCACGCCGCGTTCGTCGGTGACGAAAACAAGAAAGCCGCTGGAGCGCCAATTGGCTTCGACGCGGTCGAGTTCGACCTTCAGCACCGCAACGCCAAGCGGCTTGCCGCCATCATCGACGCGGCTGGCGAGGTAAAGACCCGGCCGGCCGCTGATCGTGCCGAGGCCATATTGGCTGGCAGCACCCTTGGCCATTGCCTCCTGGAAATAGTGACGAAAATTATAGTCGATGCCGACAAAGCTCGTCGGCTCGCCGGCATTGCTGGCGGCGATTGCGATGCCTGCTGTGTCGATGACATAGATGGCGGACGCCGATGCATCGCCGGCAATCGCCCTGAGCTTGTCGTTGAGGGCCGCTTCTTGCATCTTTCCGGCCCGGCGCAGCGCCCCGCGCACGGCATCGTCGCGTGACAGCACCAATGGAACCAGGCGCTGCTTTTCGATTTCGCCGGTCAGGGTTCCCGCCGCCAGCGGCAGGGCGGCAAGCGCTCCGTCGCGCAAATTGTCGGCCGCCTGGCCGGTGGCGATGCGCCCGGCGATGGCGATCGCGCCTGCCAGAACCGCAAGAGCGACGACCACGACACGCCAGCGGCCATCGCGCAGCCGGGCCACCGCTTCGCGCAGCAATTCACGGCCGGCCGCGTATCCCCTATCGATGCCTGCTTGCGACGTCTGCCCTCTCCCTTTTCCTCGCGGCCCGTTTTTCCCCCGCAGCCTTGGGGCCCAGTGTAATGCGAAATTCCGCCCAGGCAAACGCTGCCTGTGCGGAAATCCGCACAGGCATTCGCGGCAAAGCGGCTGACAACCGCCGAAATCCAGGGATTCCGGCCTTTCACCGATCTGGCACAGCGCTTGCAAAAGTCCTTGCAGCGGCGCGCGACCGGAGCGCCGCGATGGGAGAAGTCACGCAGGGCGGTGTATTTCCGCCCATCCGGCAAGGGAGAGTTCGATGCACATCGCAGACCAATCAGGCGCGCCTTCCGCGCAGCGCAAGCCTTTCTATGCCCAACTCTACGTGCAGGTGCTCGTCGCGATCACCGTCGGCATCCTGCTCGGTCACTTCTATCCGTCGATCGGCGAGAGCATGAAGCCGCTCGGCGACGCCTTCATCAAGCTGGTCAAGATGATCATCGCCCCGGTCATCTTCCTGACTGTGGCGACCGGCATCGCCGGCATGAGCGACCTGCAGAAGGTCGGACGTGTGGCCGGCAAGGCGATGCTCTACTTCCTCACCTTCTCGACGCTGGCGCTGATCATCGGCCTTGTCGTGGCCAATGTCGTCCAGCCGGGTGCCGGCTTCAACATCGATCCGGCGACGCTCGACGCCTCGACCGTCAACACCTATGCCGCCAAGGCGCATGACCAGTCGGTCACCGGCTTCCTGATGAACATCATCCCGACGACGATCGTCGGCGCCTTCGCCGACGGCGACATCCTGCAGGTGCTGTTCTTCTCGGTGCTGTTCGGCATTTCGCTGGCGCTGGTCGGCGACAAGGGCACGCCAGTGCTCAATTTCCTACAGGCCCTGACGACGCCGATCTTCAAGCTGGTCAGCGTGCTGATGAAGGCCGCACCCATCGGTGCCTTCGGCGCCATGGCGTTCACCATCGGCAAATACGGCATCGGCGCGGTCATCAACCTCGCCATGCTGGTCGGCACCTTCTACGTGACGTCGCTGCTGTTCGTGTTCGTCGTGCTGGGTGCTGTCTGCCGCTATAACGGGTTCTCCATCCTGTCCTTGATCCGCTACATCAAGGAAGAGCTGCTGCTGGTGCTGGGAACGTCCTCGTCGGAAGCCGCCCTGCCCTCGCTGATGGAAAAGATGGAGAAGGCCGGCGCCAAGCGCTCGGTGGTCGGTCTGGTCATCCCGACCGGTTATTCCTTCAACCTCGACGGCACCAACATCTACATGACGCTGGCGGCACTGTTCATCGCGCAGGCGACCAACATCCATTTGTCGATCGGCGACCAGATCCTGCTGCTGCTGGTTGCCATGCTTTCCTCCAAGGGCGCCGCCGGCATCACCGGAGCCGGGTTCATCACACTTGCCGCCACGCTGTCGGTCGTTCCGGCGGTGCCGGTCGCCGGCATGGCGCTGATCCTCGGCGTCGACCGCTTCATGTCGGAGTGCCGGGCGCTGACCAACTTCGTCGGCAATGCCGTCGCCACGCTGGTGGTGGCACGCTGGGAAGGCGAACTCGACGAAGCCAAGCTCGCCAGGGCACTGGCGGGCACGGCCGACGACAGCCTGGCGGCTGATCTCGTTCCCGCCGAGTAATCCGAGCGCTTCAACACCAATCAGCGGGGNNNNCCCGCTGCCGTACAGGTGACAACGGTGTCAGGCGGTTTTGCGCAGCGGTGCCAGCGCCTTGCCGTCGGTGGCGAAGAGATGGCAGCGGGAGGGGTCGGCCTGCATGGCGATGGGACTGTGCAGCGGTGTCGTGTCGATGCCCTCGGTCTGAACGACCAGCCTCGTCTTCTCGCCGATGTCGGCATGCAGGATGGTCAGGCCGCCGAGCCGTTCGGCCAGCACCGCCTCGCCCTTGAACTGGCCCGCATCCGCGATGCGGATATGTTCCGGCCGGATGCCGAGCAGCAGCTCGCTGTCTTGTGCAAGCGCGCCCGCCTCGACCGGAACGACCAGGCTGGATCCGCCCGGCAGGGCAACGGCAACGCCATCCGCGTGGGCGGAGAGAACCCTGACCGGCAGCATATTCATCTTCGGCGAGCCGATGAAGCCGGCGACGAAAACATTGGCTGGCCTCGCATAGAGGTCGAGCGGCGTGCCGACCTGCTCGATCGTGCCGCCATTGAGGACGACGATCTTGTCGGCCATGGTCATCGCCTCGGTCTGGTCGTGGGTGACATAGACGATGGTGGCGGCGAGCCGCTCGTGCAGTTGCATCAGTTCCAGCCGCATGTTGACGCGGAGCGCCGCGTCGAGGTTCGACAGCGGTTCGTCAAACAGGAACACCTTCGGCTGGCGGACGATCGCGCGGCCAATGGCGACACGCTGGCGCTGGCCGCCGGACAGCTCCTTTGGCCGCCGTTCGAGCAGATGCGACAATTGCAGCACCTCGGCCGCGGCCTGGACCTTGGCGTCACGCTCGACGACCGGCAACCCGGCGATCTTCAGCGCAAAACCCATATTTTCGGCGACCGTCATATGCGGATACAGCGCATAGGACTGAAACACCATGGCGAGCCCGCGCTCGGAGGGATCGACCTCATTGATGCGCGCGCCATCAAGCATCAGCTCGCCGGAGGTGATCTTCTCGAGACCGGCGATCATGCGCAGCAGCGTCGACTTCCCGCAGCCCGACGGGCCGACGAAGACGACGAACTCGCGGTCGCCGACATCGAGGTCGACGCCCTTGATCACCTCGGCATTGCCATAGGATTTGCGCACGCCGCGCAGCTTGAGCTCAGCCATTGAAGTCCCTCCTCGCATCCGGATATGTGCTTGGACCGACAGGCATGCGTGCCGCCAGCGTACCTCCGTCATCGAACAGGACAAGGCTGGCAGCACCAACCAGCCCGGCGTGACGGCCAAGCTGGGCCTGAACGACCGGCACGTCGCGATAGGCACGCATGGCCCGCTGCCTGATGGTCGCCTCGATGGCAGGTGCCATGAGGTCGAGACCATTGGCAATGCCGCCGCCGACGACCAGCACGTCAGGCGAATAAAGATGCAAAAGATTGGTGAAGCCGATGCCCAGCCATCGGGCCTCCTCCTCGAGCAGGGCCAAGGCAAGCTCGTCCTGCATCCGTGCCGCCTCGACCACGTGACGGCCGGTCACCTCACCGTTGCCCGAGAGGCGCCGCAGCGCCGAGCCATCAAAGGGCGCTGTCGCGGCGTTGGCACGGCGGCCGAGCGCGGTGCCCGAGGCGATGGCCTCGAAGCAACCGACGACGCCGCACATGCAGCGCTCGCCCTCATTGGTGATGGTCATGTGGCCGATCTCGGCGGCGAGGCCTCGGCGGCCATGCAGGATGCGCCCGTCGACGACGACGCCGCCGCCGATGCCGGTGGAAACCGTGACGAAGACCAGCGAGCGGGCGCCGTGACCGGCGCCGAAGCGCCATTCGCCGAGTGCCGCGGCGTTAGCATCGTTCTCCAGCCGCACCGGCAGGCCGAGCCGCCGTTCGAGGATATCGGCAAGCGGCACGTCCAGCCAGCCGGCGAGTGTCGGCGGTCCGACGGCGATGCCGGCCAGCGGATCGAGCGGTCCCGGCGCGCCGACGCCGACGCCGACGATGGCGAGCGCCGGCGCCTCGGCATGAACCGTCGCGGCCAGCGCCTCGATCTGGCCGATCACCACGTCGGGACCGGCTTGCGCCTGTGTCGGCACTGCGGCGAACGCCAGGATCTTGCCGTCGCGGTCGACCAGGGCGGCACGAAGCTCGGTGCCACCAAGATCGATCGCAAGGGCCGCTTCGTCGCTCATGCCGCGACCTTCAGGCCATGCAGCCAGCCGATGCGGCCGGCCAGGTCCCTGTCGCCGAAGGCGAGCGAGCCGAGGACCACGGTTTCGGCACCGGCGGCACGCAGCAACGGCACCGTCTCGTGGCGGATGCCGCCATCGGCAGCAAGAACCACGGCCGCCTCGCGGCCGGCCTCTCTCAGGATGGCGCGGGCAGCGCCCAGCCTGCCGCAGGCCTCGTCCGACAGGCTCTGCCCCTTGACGCCGATGGCGGTGCCAAGCAGCGTGACGAAAGCCACCTCGGAGACGAAAGGCGTCACCGTCTCGACCGGTGTCTCCAGCCTGAGCACGACACCGGCTTCGGCACCGAGTTCCCGCGCCAGCCGGACGGCGCGCAATCCCGCCTCGCCGTTCTCGGCATGGACGCTGATCATGTCGGCGCCGGCCTCTATGAACTGGCGCGTCTGCGCCTCGACAACCGCCGCATCGACCATCAGATGGACATGGATGGGTTTGGCCGTCAGCCCAGCGATGCGGGCGACAAGATCGGGAAAGAACAGGAAGGACGGCGCGAAATGACCGTCCGCCACATCGATGTGGTGAAGGTCGACATAGGGCTCGATGCGCTTCAGGTCGCTCTCGAAATTGACGAGGTCGGCGGACCACAGCGAGAATTCAGCGATCATGCGATCGCGCGGCAATGCGGCGATGGCGGCCTGGCCTGAGAGAGGTTTCGAGATCATGAATGGTCCTGGTTGTTGAAACGATCCTCGAGGAAGCCCGCGATAGCGGCGCGGACCTCGGCGAAATGACGATCCTTGTCGCTGGCCTTCGGCGTCACCTCGGCAAAGGCGGCGTTTGGGATGACGTCGGCGAGGAAACGGGCGGTCGCCAGCGGATGGATAAGATCGACGCCGCTACCGATGACCAGCGTGGGGATAGCGAGATTGCCGGCTGCCGCCAGTGTGACGCCGGGGCCATCGTTGGCGATCGCCTGCATCACCTCGGCGAAGACAGCCGCATTTTCGCGCTCGAAGAAACCAAGCAGGGAAGCAAGATTGTCAGGCGCTTCCCCACGAAAGCGGGCGGCGGTGACCGAGGTTGCAAAGGCGTTGCGCGCGTCCTCCAGCGGGCGATCGCGGATGAGCTTCGCCACCTCCGAAAAGGGCTGCATGTTCTGCGGCGCCGCATCGAAGCGCCAGGCCGGGCGCACCAGCACCAAACCCAGGACACGGTCCGCGTGATGGCTTGCAAGCCTGAGCGCGATCGCCGCGCCCATCGAGACGCCGCCGGCGACGAAACGGTCGAGCCCGGCCGCGTCGGCGGCGCCCAGCACATCGTCGGCAAACATGGCGGTCGAAAAGGGCCGCGTCGAGCCGGCGCCGGAGCCGCCGTGTGCGCGGCATTCGACGGTCAGCCGGCGGTATGACCGACTGTCGGGAAAATTCTGCGCCACCTGCGCCGCATCACCGCCGAGACCATGCTGGAAGATGACCGGAAACCCCCGCCCTGTATCGAAGACACAAAGCGCCGCATCGTCGCGAAGCATGACCGTCGGCGCGGCGTCCATCAAAGGAGCCTCCGCAGGAAGGCGGCGACGCCGGGGGTTTCGCCGGCGGACAGCCCGTGGGTGACGAACGCCCCGTCGAAGCCCACTGCCTTCAGCCGCGCGATGAAATCCGGGAAGTCGACGATGCCTTGGCCGGCGCTGGCAAAACGGCCGTCACCATAGCGGTCCTTTGCGTGCGCCATGGCGATGTGGCCGGCCGCTTCGCCGATCGCGGCGGCGACGATGGTACGCGCTTCGTCGGGCGTCGCATGTTCGAACAGGTTTGCCGGATCAAGCACGATCTTCAGGCGCTTCGATCCCATCTCGGCGATCAGCCGCGTGGCATCCTTCGCAGAGGTGACGATGTTGGCCTGCTCGGGCTCGATGCCGAGATCGACACCGGCGGTTTCTGCCAGCGCCAGCGCCTTCGCCATCTCGGTGGCCATGTCGGACCAGGCCGCCGGGTCGGCATTGTCGGGATGGTACGCCCATTGGTCGGCGGCATTGCGCGAGCCGGTGCAGAGCGTGACCAGAGGAATGCCCAGGGCAGAAGCAGCCTCGATGACGACGGCAAGTCGCCTGAGGCCATCGTCGCGGACGGCCTTGTCGGGATGCGCCATGTTGTAGGTGCCCGATAGTGCCGCGAGCGAAACACCGCTCGACTGCGTGGCGGCGCGGATCGCCGCGATGGCGTCCGGCGGCACGGCATCCGGCATAGAAGGCAGGCCGGCGCAGGCGAGGTTGAACTGCGTGGTCTCATAGCCAGCATGCCGCACGGCCGCCAGCACGGCGGCTGGCTCGGCGCCTGGAAAGGTCTTGGCGAAAATGCCGAGACGCATCACACCGCCCCCGAAACCGAGGCGAGCTCAACCCGCTCGCCTGATACCACCGAGCGCGCGATGGCGACCATGGCCCGGATTGACGCGACGCCGTCCTCGACGTTGGCGCCGCGCATCGGCGCGCCTTCGAGCACCGTTTCGGCAAGAGCTTCCAGCTGGCGCCGGAAGAAATGGCCGTCAGCGCCGAGCGGCTTGTGGGCGGTGGCGGTCTTCTCGTGAAAGATCTCGACCTCGCTGGCGCGGAAGTACCAGGGGTTGAAAGTCTTGGCGATGACAGAGCCGTTCTCGCCATAGAGCTGGAAACCTTCGTGCCAGTCCATCCGCACGGCGACGGTGAGATCGAGATGGCCGAGCGCGCCGCTGGCGAATTCGGTCTCGACGAACCAGCAATAGGCGCCGAAACGTTCGTTGAGGCGGGCGCGCACGGCGACGATGTCGCCGCACAGGAAGCGCGCCGTGTCGACGAGATGCGAGCCGTGCGCCAGCATGAAATACTGCCTGAGATCAGCCTTCGGATTGCCGCTCGGTTTCCTCGCCAGTTTGCTGGTGACGGGCAGCGGCTGGATGGCATCGGTGTTGGTGTAGCGATGGGTGGAATCGCAGTACCAGGCCTTCAGCGCCAGCACCTCGCCGATCTCGTCCCGGACGAAATCGCGCGCCGCCTCCAGCGCGGGATCGAAGCGCTTCATGTGGCCGACCTGCAGGACCTTGCCGGAGCGCCTGACCGCCTCGGCCAGCGCCTCGCCCTCCTCCACCGACGTGCCTATCGGCTTTTCGCACAGCACATGCTTGCCGGCATCGAGCGCCTTGATCGACATCGGCACGTGATAGGCGTCCGAGGTGGCGACGATCACCGCTTCCAGTTCGGGATCGGCGAGCATCGCGTCATAGTCGGCATACATTTTCCGCGGTTCGTAGGTGGCACCCATGCGGGCGAGGAGGTCGGGTGCGGCGTCGCAGATGGCGTAGAGATCGGCATTCCTGGCCTTGGCGCAGGATTGCAGATGCGCAAACTGCGCGATGGGGCCGCAACCGAGCACGCCGACCCTGAGGCGTCTGTCCTGTTTCTTGATCATCGTCTCGTTCTTCAGGCGCCGTAGCTGCGCATTGTTTGGCGGTTGGTCTTGACCGCGCCGGCGGGGTCGGCGGCGGCGGTGTCGGATTCCTCTTCGAGCACCAGCCAGCCGGTGAAACGCGGCGCGGTGCCGGCGATCTCGATGACTGCCGGCGTATCGCAGACGCCCTTGCCGAGCATGGCCCAGGTGCCCTTGGCGTCGACGTCCTTGAGGTGGATGTAACGGATGCGGTCGCGGTGGGTGCGCAGCGTGTCGAGCATGTCCTTGTGGCCGCGCAGGATGTGGCCGGTATCCGGCACCCAGCCGACAAGATCCGGATCCAGTTGCGCGAACAACGTGTCATAGTCGGCGCGGTCGAACAGCAGCGTGTTGTGGTGCGAACTCGGATGCACCGCGACATCCACACCGGTCTTGCGGCCGATCTCGGCAGCGCGATTGTAGAATTCGGCCGATATGGCGAACTTGTCTTCGCGCGGACCATCGGAGACGACCGTCGCCGAGCCGATCGAGACCAGTGCGCCGGGAAAGTTCGCGGCAAAGCCTGTCCAGCGCCGGGCGGCTTCGAGGTCGCTTGCCAGCGCCTCTTTCAACGTGAAACCGCTCTTCGAGCCAAAGGCAAAGGAAACGAGGTTGAGGCCTCGGGCGTCGAGCGCGGCAGCGAATTCAGCCGGCCTGTCGGCGTAGCGGCCGATCATGGTGTCGGTGATCTCGATGCCGGCATAGCCGCCATCTTCTATCGCGTTCAACAGATCGTCGGGGCCGCCGGTCCAGCCCTTGCCCAGCATTTCCCAGGTGAAGGTCTGACAGCCGACCTTGAGCTTCGTCTCCGTCATGTCATTCATTCCTTGACGCCGCCCTGGGTCAGTCCTTCGATGATGTGGCGCTGGAAGAACAGCACCAGGAGGATCAAGGGCACGGTCACCACGGCGGAGGCCGCGGCGATATCGCCCCAGGGGACGTAATAGAGGTTGGTGAAGTTGGCGATGCCGACCGGTATCGTCTGCCGGTCGATGTTGGAGGTGAAGGCGAGCGCGAACAGGAATTCGTTCCACGCGGTGATGAAGGCGAGCAGGCCGGTGGTCACCAGGCTCGGCAGCGACATCGGCAGGATGATGCGCCAAAGCAGGCCGGGCACGCTGACGCCATCCATGCGCGCCGCCTCGTCGATCTCGCGCGGCAGCGTCTCGAAATAGCCGAACAGCACCCAGGTCACCAGCGGCAGGCCGAGCGCCAGGTAGGTGATGATCAGCGCCGTGTAGGTGTCGAGCAGGCCGAGATTGGTGGCGACCAGATAGAGCGGGCCGACCAGCGCGATCTGCGGGAACATAGACACCGAAAGGATGACCATCAGAATGCCGAAGCGGCCCTTGATGTTGAGCCGCGACAGCGCGAAGGCGGCCAGCGAGCCGACGAACAGGCACAGGAACGTCGTCGCCAGCGAGACCACCAGCGAGTTCCAGACATAGCGGTGAAGCTGCTTCTCGACAAAGGCGTTGTAGTAGTGCTCCAGCGTGAAGGGATGCGGGATCAGCGACGGCGAGCCTGACGTCAGCGCCTTGTCAAGCTGGAACGAGGTCGAGAACTGCCAGATGAACGGACCGCCCGACCAGACGAGGATCAGCAAGGCGCCGAGATAGATGGCGAAGGTCTGCAGCGGCGAGCGCGTGTCGTTCATTGCGCTCTCCTGATCTGGCGGACGAGATACAGGCAGAACACCAGCGCGATGATGCCCTCGGTGACAAACATCGCCGTCGAGACGGCCGAGCCGTAGCCGAACTGCAGCGTCGAAAAGAGCACCTTGTAGGACAGCGTCGACAGCGTTTCGGTCGAATCGGCCGGGCCGCCACCGGTCAGCACATAGACGAGGTCGAAGACGCGGAAGGCGTCGAGCGCACGGAACAGGCCGGCGATCAGCAGGGTCGGCATCAACAGCGGCAGGCGGATGTACCAGAAGGTGATCCAGCCCTTGGCGCCATCCATACGCGCCGCCTCGATCAGCGAATTGGGCACGGTCTGCAACCCGGTCAGAAGCAGCAGCGCCATGAACGGCGTCGTCTTCCAGACATCGGCGATGATGATGGTGATCATCGCCGTGTCGGTGGAGCCGTACCAGTTGATGTTCTGGTCGATCAGTCCGGCATGCAGGAGGATGTAGTTGATGATGCCGTTCTGGCCATCGAACAGCCAGCCGAACATCTTGGAGGTGACGACGGTTGGCATCGCCCACGGCACCAGCATGGCCGCGCGGACGAGCCCCCGTCCCTTGAAGGCTTCGCACAGGATGAGCGCCATGCCGAGCCCGATCACCGTCTCCAGCACGGTCGAAGCGATGGTGAACCAGATCGTGTGCCACCACGCATTCCAGAACTGCGGGTCGCCCCACAGCTCGACATAGTTGGAGAAGCCGGTGAAATCCTGTTCCTGCGTGATCAGCGAGGTGTTGGTGAGCGAGAGGTAGAGCCCGTTGACGATCGGGTAGAAGGAAACCGACGCCAGCGACACGAAGGCCGGCGTCAGCAGGAGCAAGGCCCACAAGGCGCCCGGAAGCGCCTTGCCGAGACGCCGCGGCCGGCCGACACTGGGAATGGTGGCCGCCGCGGACATTGGTTCAGCCTACGATCTTGTCGATTTGCGCCGCCGTCGCGTCCATCTCGGCCTGGACGTTGCCAGAGACCAGCGCCTTGGAGATGCCGGACTGCAGGGCAAGCGTCACTTTCGCGTATTCAGGCGTGATCGGCCGCGCCGTGGCGCCCGTGAAGACTTTCTCGAGGCTGGCCATGAACGGCTGTTCCTTCTTGATCTGTGCGTCCTGGAACAGCGCCGGCCGCGTCGGTGCGAGGCCGAAGTTCAGCGCGATGCGGTGCTGGACCTCGGTCGACGACAGCCAGGTCAAGAGCTCGATCGCGGCTTCGCGCTGCTTCGAGTTGGCATTGACGCCGAGCTGGTAGCCGCCGAGGCAGGCCGAGCTCTTGCCGCCGGGGAACGACGGCAGCGGCGCGACGCCGACCTTGTCGACCACCTGGGAAGCCTTGGCGTCTTGGGCGATCGGGTAGACATACGACCAGTTGCGCATGAACATCGCCTTGCCCGAGGTAAAGGGCTGACGCGACGGCTCCTCGTCCCAGGACAGCACGTCCTTCGGGCTGATCTTGTTGGTGGCGAGGGTGTCGTGCAGGAACTGGATCGCCTCTACCGCGCCCTTCTGGTTGATCAGCGACGACTTGCCGTCGGGCGCCAGGATGGCGCCGTTGTTGGAGGTGATGATCTCGACCGCGTCGCAGACCAGAACCTCGGCCTGCTTGCCTTGCCAGAGATAGCCGTAATCGATGTCGCCGGCCTTCTGCGCGGCGGCGGCGATGGTCGCCATGTCGGCCCAGCTTTCCGGCACCTTGCCGCCATGCTTTTCCAGCACGTCCTTGCGGTAATAGAACATGCCCGAATCCATGAACCAGGGAAGGGCGGTGAGCTTGCCGCCATAGGTACAGGCATCGAGGGTCCCGGTGAAGTAGGCGCTGCGCTTGTCGGCCGGGAAATACTCATCCAGCGGCAGCGCCCATCCGGCGGCGGCAAAGCCGGCGATCCAGATCACGTCCTGGCTGAAGACGTCGGGCGTGCCGGTGCGGCGGGCGAGCTGCTGCACCAGGCCCTGGTAGACCTCGGTCGAGGAGCTCGGCGGCGGCAGTTCGATGTTCTTGACCAGGATGCGGTCCTGCGATTCGTTGAAGGCCTTGATCAGGTCGCCAAAGGTCTCCTTGCCGAAGAAGGCGGCGCTGGCGAAGCTGATCTCGGCCCGGCTTTGAGCGCGAGCCCGGCCAATGCCGAGCGACGTCCCTGCCCCGAAAGCCGCCGCGCCGAGAAGGCCGGCGGAACCGATGAGAAATTGCCGGCGATCGGCGATGGTGACATGCCCAATCGACTTGGAACCGCTGCGCGGCACCTTCCTTGACTCGTCCATGTGTAGTCCTCCCAGAGTTGACGGCAGCCACTCCCGCCCGTCCAACTTCGCACATGATTTATAAAAAATTGTCGCGCGTCAAGATTTAAACTGCATATTGGTGCATCAATATGCTTATGACGTGGGCGAAGGATGGCCACGTGAACGAAGAATCGCCGATCCTGACGGACGGACGCCGACTGGAGGAATGATGGAAAAGCTTGGTGTAGGGGTCATAGGTTGCGGCAACATCGCCATGACCTACATGCGCAACGCAGCACTTTTTGCAGGCTTGGAGTTGAAGGCCTGCGCCGACATCTCCGCGGACGCGGCCGCCCTGCGGGCCCGCGAATACGGCATCAGGGCAATGGGCGTCGATGCCCTGCTTGCCGATCCCGAAATCGGCCTGGTTCTCAACCTCACCGTTCCCGCCGTGCATTTCGACGTCACCATGTCGGCGCTTTCGGCCGGCAAGCACGTCTTCACCGAAAAGCCGCTTGCCACCTCAGCCGCCGACGGACAACGACTGGTCAGCGAGGCGAAGTCGCGCGGCCTGCTGCTTGGCTCGGCGCCCGACACCTTCCTCGGCGCTGCCGGACGCCGCGCGCGCCGGCTGATGGACGCCGGCGCCATCGGCCGTCCGGTCACCGGCACCGCCTTCATGATGGGCCGCGGCATGGAGCACTGGCACCCCAACCCGCAATTCTACTACCAGCCTGGCGGCGGCCCGGTGTTCGACATGGGCCCCTATTATCTGACCATGCTGGTCAACCTGCTTGGCCCGGTCGAGCGTGTCATGGCGATGGCGACGCGCGGCCAGGAGGAAAGGCTGATCACCGCCGACGGACCGTTCAAGAACACCACATTCAAGGTCGGCACGCCGACCAACGTGCTATCGCTGCTTGAATTCCGCTCCGGTGCGACGGTCACCTTCGGCGCCTCGTGGGACATCTTTCGCCACTCCAACCATCCGATCGAGCTGCACGGCACGGAGGGCTCGCTGCGCCTGCCCGATCCCGACACGTTCGGCGGCACCGTGTCGCTGTCCGAGCGCGGCGCCGACTGGAAGGACTTTGCCAGCGAAGGCGACCTCTACGGCGCCCGCAACTGGCCTTATGCGGCGCCCGACCGCGCCAATTACCGCATGCTCGGCGTCGCCGATCTGGCGCGTTCGCTTCAAACCGGCAACACGCCACGCGCCTCCGGCAACCTTGCGCTGCATGTGCTTGAGATCATGGAGGCGATCCTGCGTTCCGGCGAGGGCCAGGGCTCGGTGATGGTCGCGAGCGATGTCACCCAACCAGCCCTGCTGACCGAGGAAGAGGCAAGCGACCTGCTTGCCTGAGGATATGACGATGACACTCGATCCGGATGCGCTGCACGTCCTCGAAATCGGCCGCGCGGCCGGCGGAGAGCCGTTCGAGAATGGGGACGTAGCGGCGGCGCGGGCCGCCTACAACGCCTCGTTCCCGACACTGCAGGGCGAGCGCGAACCGGTCGCTGCGACCTTGGAACAGCGGATCGATGGGCCGAACGGCCCCATCGCGGTCCGCATCCATCGGGGCATCGGCGCACCACAAAGCGGGGCGCCGGCGCTGCTCTACCTGCATGGCGGCGGCTGGGTCGTCGGCAACCTCGATTCGCATGACGAGATCTGCCGCTGGCTGGCCAATCTCGGCGGCGCCGTCATTGTCTGTCCCGACTATCGCCTGGCACCGGACCACAAGTTTCCCGCCGGGCTGGAGGATTGTCTGGCGACACTGCGCTTCATGACGCAGAACGCCGCCGCTCTCGGGATCGACCCATCCCGCATCGGCGTTGCCGGCGACAGCGCCGGCGGCAATCTCGCCGCAGTGCTGGCGCTGCTTTCTCGCGATGGGCTGGCGCCATCCCTCGCCGCACAGATCCTGATCTATCCCAACACCGATGCGCGGCAGACGGCCGACAGCTACCGGCGTTTCGGCGACGGTTTCGGGCTGACGGCAACCACCATGGCATGGTTCCGCGACCACTATGTGCGAACGCCTGACGACATCGTGGACTGGCGCGTCTCGCCCTTGCTGGCACCCGATCTCGGCGGCGTCGCGCCGGCTTTCGTCGCACTTGCCGGCTGCGACATCCTTGCCGACGAAGGCGAAGCCTATGCCGAACGCCTGCAAGCCGCGGGCGTGCCGCTGGTCCTGCGGCAATGGCCGGGCAAGATCCACGGCTTCGTCTCGATGGGGCGCCATATCCCCGCCGCGCGGCAAGCGGTGGCCGAAGCGGTGGCGGCCTGGCGCCAGTTCGAGAAGGATCGCTGAAGCTGGACGCTCAGGCCGACTGACGCATCACCAGCGTCGCGCCGAGCTTGACCCTTTGCGCCATGCCCTGCCTTGGCGGTTCGGCCTCGTCCAGCAGAGCTAGCAGGATCTCGACGCTGCGGCCTGCCATGGCGGCGAAATCCTGTGCCATGGTGGTCAGTGCCGGACAGGTGTAGCGGCTCAGCGGATGATCGTCATGCGCGGCAACGCGCAGATCGCAGTCAGGTCTGCGGCCGATCTTCAGTCCGCGCGAGAACGCGGCCGCCATCACGCCGAAGGCCAGACGATCATTGGCGCACAGGATGGTGCGGCCTGGCAGACCGCCAACATCGAGTGTCCTTTCCATCCATTCATGGCCGATGCGCTCGAAGTCCCAGGTGTAGTCGCGCGCCGCGTCGATGACGACCGGTTCCAAGCCGGCGACTTTCATCGTCGCGATGTAGCTTTGCAGCCGCTCCCCCGAATTGTGGTTGACATGCGGAATGTCGACATAGACAGGCGGTTCTCCGGACCGGTTGAGATAGTCAACCATGGTCGACGTGCTCTGGTGGTTGTCGTTACCGACGAAGGGCGTGTCACCCTCGATATAGGTGTCGAAATAGACGATCGGAATGTCCGTCCCGAGCTTGTCGAAAACGTTACGGTCAGAGGCCAGGCCCAGCGGCGCGATGATCGCGCCGGCGACCTTAAGTGACAGCAGCGTCCTGACCGATTCCGCCTCCAGCTTCTGCGAGCCATGCGAAGAAATGACGATCGGCCAATAGCCCTCGTCGCGGCAGCGAAATTCGATGCGGCTGACCATCTCGGCATAGAACGGGTCGGTGATCGTCGGTACGACGATGCCAATGTTGCGGGTGCGCTTGCGGTTTAGATTGCGGGCGAAAAGGTTCGGCTGATAGTCCGAGGAACGCAACGCGGCTTCAATGCGCGCCCGCGTTGCCGGCTTCACACTCGCCGGATCGTCAAAATATTTCGACAGCGTCGGCCGGGACACGCCACATGCCCGGGCAAAATCATCCATCGTGCGGTGCGTCTTCTCCGCCATCGAACGTCAGGTCCCTCTTGCCCACACCCGCCGATCGGAACGATCCGCCTATCACCAGTCATGCGGCCATTGTCCGAGGGCGGCAATGCTTGGCCGAACTTATTCCGTCAATTTTCACAGTTTCCAGTACAGCGCAAAAACATTACGAGCGTCAATTTATTTGTTGACAATATGAAAAATGACATGCCTCGATCAGAACGAAGGCTCCCGTCGTGCGGCGGGATTCCAGATCGCCGTGTGACGGGATAGGTTCCGACTAGATGCTTGCCGCGCGGGCCATCGGCAAGGGTCCGGCTTGCCAAATGCCGCCGTGCCGCCCATACACGGCTGGGCAATCGCCCCCGCCCCGTTCACGCCCCACCTGCCAGGGATCCTGTCCGATGTCTGCGACGCCGTACCCCCGGTCAAAGCCGTGACGGATCCTTCCATGCCATCTCTCGCCAGCCTGGGCTGGACGGATTTTTTCGGCGACCAGCTCGAGCCCGGCGAAGCCAATCTCGTCCCTGCGCGGATCGCCACGGTCCATCGCGACCGCCTGACCGGCCTGTCCCGGGCAGGGCCAATCGATCTGACGCTGCCGGCGCAGGCGAACACCGGTGACTACGCCGTCGGCGACTGGGTGCTCGTCGACGCGCATGACCGGCTTGTGCAGCGCCGCCTGACCCGCAAGACGGTGCTGGAACGCCGCACCCAGGGCGGTCGGGTGCCGCAGCTGGCAGCGGCCAACGTCGACACCCTGTTCATCGTCACCTCATGCAATGCCGACTTCAATCCGGCCCGGCTCGAGCGCTATCTGGCGCTGGCCAACGAGGCTGGAACGACGCCGGTGATCCTGTTGACCAAGGCGGATACCGCGGCCGACGCCGAGGCGTATCAGCGGCAGGCCGCCGCGCTGCAACGCGGCCTAGCGGTGGTGACGCTGAACCCGCGCACATCGGATGCCGCGACCGCGCTCGCCACCTGGTGCGGTGCTGGCCAGACGGTCGCGCTGGTCGGCTCCTCCGGCGTCGGCAAATCGACGCTTGTCAACACGCTGGCCGGATCTGGCCAGCGCTTGCCGCAACAGACCGGAGACATCCGCGAACACGACGCCAAGGGGCGCCACACCACCACGTCGCGGTCACTGCACGCCATTGCGGGCGGCGGCTGGGTGATCGATACGCCGGGAATGCGGACGCTGCAGGTCAGCGACGTCGCCTACGGCATCGACACGCTGTTTGCCGAAATCACCGAGCTCGCGCCGCTCTGCAAGTTCCGCGACTGCACACACGTGCATGAACCGGGCTGTGCGGTGCAGGCTGCCTTGAAGGCTGGCACGCTCGATCCGGAGCGTCTTGCCCGCTGGCGGAAACTGTCCGACGAAAACCAGAGCAACACGCCGGTTCAGAGCGGACCTCGCGGAGCCAAATCCCTAGGCGGTCGCGCAAAAAGGCGTTGAACGACCGATGCACGTGCCCCTGGCTTCAGAGCCGCGCCGTGCCGAAAACACGATCCCAGAATATGGACGTGACACCGAAATTGACCGTTTCGTCGACATGATGATGCACGGCGTGGCGGCGCTTGAGTGTGTAGAGATAACTCGGATGGGAGGGATGCCAATGATGGATCATGTGATGGACGCTGATGTACCAGAGGTAGCCCAGCATCAGCCCGCAACTTACCGCGCTTGCGGCGGCGAAACCTGAAATCATCCAGACCGGGAAAAACGCGACCAGCGCATGCACTCCAAGGCTGAGCCAGGTCGGCGTGCCCACCGAACTGCGCTCTTCGACATGGTGACGATCATGCAGGTCCTTGATGTAGGGGATGTGGTGCAGGACGAACCTGTGCAGGACGTATTCGGTCAACGTCCAGAGCAAGAGGCAGGCGACGACAGTGACTATCCAGCCCGGCGCATTGTCTTCGCCGGCCTCGATCAGCCCGGCCACTGCCAGCACGGCGATCACCAGCGGATACACCACGAAGTCGCTGTAGTAGCCAATAAGACCGAGTTGCATCGTCACGCCTCATCTAGCCTTCGAGCCGCCAAATAAGCGATGGTCAGATTGCCGGACTCGCGGAAGAGGAGCAATGCAGTCGCACCTGACATAGCGTCGCAATCATTCGGCGCAAGGTCGGCGCCCATGACCAGGGAATCGGTGGACCGCCGCCTTCGCAATCAGCTTTACAAACGGACATTAAAAAATGGCAAAACGTAGTGCGGGGTTGCTGATCTACCGCCAAGACGACGGCGGTCTTCGGGTGCTGCTGGTTCATCCGGGCGGACCGTTCTGGGCGAAGAAGGACGATGGCGCGTGGTCGATACCGAAGGGCCTCGTCGATGAGAACGAGGACGAGTTGACGGCGGCGCGACGCGAGACCGAGGAAGAGCTCGGCATCAAGGTCGATGGTCCCTTCACGCGGCTCGGCGACTACAGGCAGCCGGGTGGAAAGATCGTCGTGGCGTGGTCCGTCGAGGCGCGTATCGACATCGATGTGGCAGCCATCAGGAGCAACACCTTCACCATGGAGTGGCCGCCAAGGTCGGGATCGATGAAGGAATTCCCGGAAGTCGACAGAGCCGGCTGGTTCGCCTTGCCCGAGGCCGAGGTCAAGATCCTCAAGGGGCAGCGACCGATGCTGTCGGATCTTGCCAGGCAAAAAGACGCTGAACGATGATCGCCGGCGGTGCGGCCCTTATAGCGCGCCGCGCTTTGAGGCTATGTTTTATGCATGTCGTTGTCCCAAGACCGGGACCACTTTTGGGCGACCTGCATCAGGCCGCGGACTCATAAAGGCGAAGCGCCAATCTGATGGCCGCCAAGGCCAAAACAACTCCCCGCGCACGCGAGAACAATCACTAGCGCCGAATGTCGCAATTGAGCGCCAGCTCGGCGTATCTCATGGCGACTCTCTTACTGCTCCCGGTACAAATTATTGGTCAGGTCAGTTGACTCAAGGAGAATTTGCATGCGCGGTCATTGCTTATGTGGCGCTATTGCTTTTGAAGTCGATGGCCCGGCACAAGCATGCGTGAGCTGTCATTGCGAAAGTTGTCGGCGGCAATGTTCTGCGCCGATGACCACCTACATTGGCGTCTTGGACAGCCAATGGCGATGGCTGGGCAAGCCACCGAAGGTATTCAACTCTTCTCCCGGTGTGGAAAGAACATTTTGCGATAAATGTGGCTCGCCGCTGTCCTTCCGCTCAAAGAACATGTCCGGTGTCATGCATTTTTTTGCCGCAGCGATGGAGGAGCCGGAAAAATTTGCACCCACGCTGCATGTCGCTTTTGAGGAGAAGCTCCCTTGGTTGAAACTCGCCGACGGCCTGCCGACACGGTTTGGGCCTGACTATACGAAAAACTAGTAAGGCAGGCCGACATAGTTCTCGGCGAGCGCAGTCGACGCTGCACGCGAGTGTACGAGGTAGTCGAGCTCGGCCTCCTGGATGCGCTGGCCGAAATCGCCGGTGTCGGGAAAGCGGTGCAGCATCGTCGTCATCCACCAGGAGAAGCGTACCGCCTTCCACACCCTTGCCAACGCCTTGCCTGAATAGGCGTCGATGCCGGCCATCGATTTGTCGCGGTAGAAGTCGCGCAAACCGGCAAACAAATAGCGCACATCGCTGGCGGCGAGGTTGAGGCCCTTGGCGCCGGTCGGCGGCACGATGTGGGCGGCGTCCCCGACCAGGAACATCCGGCCGAAACGCAGTGGCTCGGCAACGAAGGAGCGCAGGGGCGCGATCGACTTCTCGAAGGAAGGCCCGGTGACCACGCTTGCCGCCGTCTGTTCCGGCAGACGGCGACGCAACTCATCCCAGAAGCGGTCGTCCGACCACGCCTCGACGCGGTCGCCCTCGGGGCACTGGACATAGTAGCGGCTGCGATGCGTCGAGCGCATCGAGCACAGCGCAAAACCCCGCTCATGGTTGGCGTAGACCAGTTCGTGGTCGGCCGGCGGCACTTCGGCCAGCACGCCGAGCCAACCGAACGGATAGTGGCGCTCGAAGGTCTTCAGCGCGCGCTCAGGCACCGATTTGCGGCTGACGCCATGATAGCCGTCACAGCCTGCAATAAAATCGCACTCGATGCGATGGGTGACGCCGTCCTTGTCATAGGTGGCAAAAGGCGCCTTGCCGTCGAAATCGTGCAGCGTGACGTTTGCCGCCTCGTAGATCGTGGTCAGTCCTGCCGCATCGCGCTTGTCCATCAGATCATGCGTCACTTCGGTCTGGCCGTAGACGGTGACATGCCTGCCGCCGGTCAGCGCCTCGATGTCGATGCGGTGCAGGCGTCCGTCGAAGGCGAGCGAGATGCCGGAATGCGGCAGCCCTTCGGCGTGCAGCCGTGCCGCGGCACCCGCTTCCTCCAGCAGTTCGACGGTACCCTGTTCGAGCACACCGGCGCGCACGCGGCCGAGCACATGCTCGCGGCTGGCGCGCTCCAGAATGACCGTCTCGATGCCGATCGTGCCGAGAAGCTGGCCAAGCAGCAGGCCGGACGGTCCGGACCCGACAATGAGGATCTGCGTGCGCATGTTCTTGTGCATGTCGTTATCCCAAAACCGCTGCGCACTTTTGGGCGACATGCATCAGCGTCCCAGGCTTTCGACCTGCCCGGCCAGTTCGGCGGCAAGGCGCAGCGACGCGGCTGTCGCCACCACCATCTGCGGCAGCAGCAGCCATTCCAGCGTCCAGGCAGCACCGGAGCGCTCCTGCTCATGCACCAGCGCCTGATGTATGCCGGAAAGCTGCGTGGCGTTGAAACGGGCAAGCGCCACCAGCGCCTCGGCCTTTACCGGATTCTGCTTGTGCGGCATGGCCGACGAGCCGCCACCGCCAGAGAGTTCGATGTCGGCGCCGCCTTGCGCCATCAAGGCAATGTCCTGGCCAAACTTGCCGAGGCTGCCCGTCACCAGCGACAACCAGCCGGCGAAATCGGCGAGCGAATCGCGCTGGCTATGCCATTGCGGCGCATCGGCAAGGCCAAGCTTTGCCGCAAGGCCCGCGCGCACCGCCAGCCCCTTGTCATCTAGCTTTTCCAGCGTGCCGGCAGCGCCGCCAAACTGCACCACCAACAGGCGCCTCGACTGTTCCGCCAGCCTCTCCTGGTGTCGTTGCAGCGGCGCCCGCCATGCTGCCACGCGATTTGATACCCGGATGGGAATAGCCTTCTGCATGCGGGTGATCCCGGTCAGCGCCCTGCCCCCGAAGCGCTCTTCGAGCGAGGCGAAGCGCATGCCGGTTTCGGTTAACAGGAGGCCAAGATGTTCGACGACGGATTTGAGCCGAAGCATCAGGCCTGTGTCGACGACATCCTGGCTGGTCGCGCCGAAATGAACGGAGGCACCATGCGGTTCGCCGACCGCCGCCCTGATCTGGCGCACCAGTTCCGGCACCATGACGCCGTCCCTGGCGACACCGGCGCGCAGCAAGGCGGTGTCGGGCCGGAACGTCCCAAGCCCCACCACGATGGCTGCTGCCGCCTCCCCCGTGATCAGTCCGCTTTCCGCTTCCACTTCGGCCAGCGCGCGCTCGAAGGCTAGCATCGCCTCGATTTCCGCTTCGACGGAAAAATGCCGGCTCGCTTCCTCGTCGCCGAGAAGTGCGGAGAGCAATGGATGGTCGAAGGGCGAAACGGTCATGGCGCGGGCCTCCTAGCTGTCGAAGAAGACCGTTTCCTTCTCCCCCTGGAGATGGACGTCGAAGACATAAATATCGCCCTTGCGCTCGGCGATCAGCGTCGGCACGCGGATGCGGTGCTCGATGCGCGCCAGGATCGGATCCTGCGCATTGGCCTCTTCCTCGTCGGAAAAATACAGCCGCGTGTGCAGGCCGAGATTGATGCCGCGGGCGACGATCCAGAGCGTGATGTGCGGCGCCATCAGGCGACCATCGCTGAACGCCACGCGGCCCGGCTTGATGGTGTCGAACGTGCACAGGCCGGTGTCCATGTCGGTCGGGCAACGGCCCCAGCCGGGGAAATTCGGATCGGCCGTGCCGCGCAGTTCCGCCGGCGAATTGTATAGCCCGTCGGCATCCGCCTGCCAGATCTCGATCAGCGCGTCCTTCAGCGGCGTGCCGGTGCCGTCGAGCACCCGGATGCGCAGGCCGATGCGCTCGCCCCTGGTCTTGTCGTTGACCATGGCCGCACCAAGGTCGCTCGCGTAGACGCCGCCGATGCCGCAGAAATTGGGCGTCAGCCCGATATGGACGTAGGGTCCCGCGGTTTGCGAGGGGCTTTCCCTGAGCCGGTCGAGCGACTGGGCCATCAATTGCCCTCCAGCCTGTTTTCGAACAGCGAGGAGCGGCGCCCGCGCAGCACGATGTCGAACTTGTAGGCGCGAGCGTCGAAGGGGATCGTCGCCTGAATGTCCAGCGCAGCGATCAGCGTTTCGATGGCTGCCTTGTCGGGAATGCCGCGCGCGATGGGGCAGTGCCAGATCAGCGGGTCGCCCTCAAAATACATCTGCGTGATCAGCCGTTGCGCGAAGCCATGGCCGAAGACCGAAAAATGGATGTGCGATGGCCGCCAGTCGTTCGGCCCGTTCGGCCAGGGATAGGGACCGGGCTTGACGGTGCGAAAGGCATAGCCGCCATCCTCACTGGTGATGGCGCGGCCGCAGCCGCCAAAGTTCGGGTCGAGCGGCGCCAGGTAACCGTCCTTCTTGTGACGGTAGCGGCCACCGGCATTGGCCTGCCAGAATTCGAGCAGCGCGCCGGGCACGCCAACGCCACGTTCGTCGAGCACCCGCCCGTGGACGATGATGCGCTCGCCGATGGCGCTCTCGCCGGGTCTGGCGAAATTGTGCATCAGGTCGCCATCGAGTTCGCCGAGCATAGCGTGACCGAAGACCGGCCCTGCAATCTCCGACAGCGTGTTGTCGAAGGCGAGCAGCGCCTTCTGCGGCGAACGCAACACGGAAGTCTTGTAGTTCGGCGTCAGCGCCGGCGGATGCCAGGTCCGGTCGCGCTGGAAGAAGGCGCCGGTCTCGGGCTTCCGGTTCGATCCGGACTCAGCGGGCATTCTTGGCTCCGTCCATTTCCGAAAACACGTCCTTGGCGATCTTGAAGGCACGGTTGGCGGCCGGCACGCCGGCATAGATGGCGACATGCAGGAACGCTTCGCAGATGTCGTCGCGCGAGGCACCGGTGTTGGCGGTGGCGCGCACATGCATGGCGACCTCCTCATCATGGCCGAGTGCTGCCAGCAGGGCCAGCGTGACGATCGAGCGCTCGCGCTTGGTGAAGCCCGGCCGTGCCCACACCGTCCCCCAGGCGGCCTCGGTGATCAGCTCCTGGAAAGGCTGGTCGAAACCGGTGACGGCGACCTCGGCCCGGTCGACATGCGGATCGCCGAGCACGGACCGCCGTACGCCAAGGCCCGCGCGATATCTGGCGGTGTTGCCGGGGACTTCATCCATGGGTTTCGGCTCCAAGGGCAAGCGATGCGATAAAATGGCGGATCAGGGCGACAAGTGCTTCGGGCTGTTCGACACAGGGAATATGTCCGGCGTCGCGGATGATCTCGAAGCGCGCGCCGGGAATGAGAGCGGCCAGCGAGCGGACAAGATCGGGAGGCGTCGAGCCGTCCTGATCACCGGCGATGCAAAGCGTCGGTACGGAGATACGGCGCGCAGCCTCGGTGAAATCGGCGTCGCGAACGGCCGCGCATGTCCCGAGATAGCCGGCGAGCGCCTGCCTGGTCAGCATGTTCCAGTAGCCGTCGAGCTCGGCTGAACGCGTTGCGTGGAAGCTGGGGGTGAACCACACTTTGAGCACACCATCGGCAATCTCCTGGATTCCTTTGCTTTCGACCGTTGCGATGCGCGTGTTCCAGCTGTCCGTCGTGCCGATCTTGTGGGCCGTGTCGCATAGGATCATGGCCTCGACGATCTCGGGTCGCCGGGCATAGAGGCCTTGCGCGACCATGCCGCCCACCGACAGGCCGCACAGTACGACCTTCTCCAACCCGAAATGATCGAGGAGCGCCGAGAGATCGTCGACATGATCGTCGATCGACCTGATGTCGCCGATGTCGGACAGGCCGTGGCCGCGCTTGTCATAGACCAGCAAGGGCATTTCCCCATCAAGAGCAGAGACAATTTCGTCCCAGATCCGGAAGTCGGTGCCGAGCGAATTGATGAACACGATCGGGCGCGCACTGCCGTTCGCCCTGACGTGACGGTGATGCAGCGTGATGCCGCCGATGGTGACGAATGGCACGATTTCGATCCTCCATCTCCACATTGCACAAGGCATTTGGTTCGGTAAAATGATATTTTGCGCCGTTTCATTAACTTAGGGGTTATCAAATCCATGTCCGAGAGCCGCATCCGGTTCCGTCACCTGCAGGCATTCCTGGAAGTTGCACGGCAAGGAAGCGTGGCGCGAGCGGCCGATTTGCTGCATGTCAGCCCACCGGCGGTGACCAAGACGTTGCGCGAACTGGAAGAGGCGCTCGGCGTCGCGATGGTCGAACGCGATGGCCGCGGCATCAGGCTGACGCGCATCGGCGAGATCTTCCTTCGCCATGCCGGCACGGCGATCACGGCGCTCAAGCAAGGCGTCGATTCCGTCAGGCAGGATGGGGCGGTCAACCGGCACCCGATCCGCATCGGCGCGCTGCCGACGGTGTCGGCGCGGGTGATGCCGCTTGCCATGACCCTGTTCCTCAAGGAGGGCACCGGGGCGGCGATCAAGATCGTCACCGGCGAGAACGCGGTGCTGCTCGAACAATTGCGCACCGGCGCGCTCGATCTCGTTGTCGGGCGGCTGGCAGCGCCGGAGAACATGACCGGCTTCTTCTTCGAGCACCTCTACTCCGAACAGGTGCTGTTCGTGGTGCGAGCGGGACATCCGCTGCTTGATCCCGAGCAGGACGTGTTCGCACGGCTCGACGAATTCCCGATGCTGATGCCGACGCGGGAATCCGTCATCCGCCCGTTCGTCGACCGGCTGTTCATCACCAACGGCATGACCGCGCCGGCAACCGAGATCGAAACCGTCTCGGACTCGTTCGGTCGCGCCTTCCTGCGGCAGAGCAATGCCGTCTGGATCATTTCGGCCGGCGTCGTCGCCAATGAACTGGGCAGCGGTGCCTTCGTCGCCTTGCCGGTCAACACCGAGGAAACCAAGGGCCCGGTCGGCCTGACGATGCGGACGGATACCGCGCCCTCGCCGGCCTTCTCCATCCTGCTGCAGACCATCCGCGAAGCGGCAAGGCAAGGCAGCTGACGGCTCGGACATTCCAACCGGACGTCGTCTCAGCCGGGCAGTTTCCTAACCCAGGGGTTAATGAAACACCGCAAAATATCATTTTACCGAACCAAACCGGTGGTGCACTGTGACGATGGAGGAGCCACAGAGGGAGGAAAATATGACCCACGCCATTGGCAGCAGATCCACAATTCCGGGCCTATCGCGACGGCAGTTCATCGCCACATCGATTGCCGGCGGCACGGCGCTCGCGCTTGGCGGCCGCGGCGCGTTTGCCCAGGCGGGCAACACGCTCAAGGTCGGCTTCGTCAGCCCGCGCACCGGGCCGCTCGCCGGGTTCGGCCAGACCGACGGCTATGTGCTCGATCTGGCCCGCAAGGCGCTGGCCGGCGGGCTCGACTTGGGCGGCAGGAAGTACAGCGTCGAAATCCTCGACCAGGACACGCAGTCCGACCCGTCGCGGGCCGGCCAGTTGGCCAAGGACCTGATCAACAACCAGGCCATCGACCTGATGCTGGCGGTGTCGACGCCCGAGGTGATCAACCCGGTGGCCGACGCCTGCGAAGCCGCAGGGGTGCCGTGCCTGTCGACAGTCATGCCTTGGGAGGCCTGGTACTTCGGCCGCGGCGCCAAGCCCGGCGCGCCCTCGCCGTTCAAATGGACCTATCATTTCGGCTTCGGCGTCGGCGAGTTCTTCAAGACCTACATCTCGCAGTGGAACTTGATCGAGACTAACAAGAAGGTCGGCGTCATGTATCCGAACGACGCCGACGGCAACGCCATCCGTGCCAATCTGGCGCCACTGCTGGCCAAGCAAGGGTTCACCATCGTCGATCCCGGCGCCTATGAAACCGGCACCACCGACTATTCCTCGCAGATCGCGCTGTTCAAGCAGGAAGGCGTCGAGATCTTCAATTCCTTCCCGATCCCGCCGGACTTCGCGGCGTTCTGGCGCCAGGCGGCACAGCAAGGCCTGATCAAGCAGATCAAGATCTGCCAGGTCGCCAAGACCGGGCTGTTCCCCTCGGATATCGAGGCGCTCGGCGATCTCGGCATGAAGATTTCGAGTGCCGCCTACTGGCACAAGGCATTCCCCTACAAGTCGCCCCTGACCGGCGTTTCGGGAACCGAGCTGGCCGACGGCTACGGGGCGGCGAGCGGCAAGCAGTGGACGCAGCAGCTCGGCGCCTCGATGTCGCTGCTCGACGCCGGCTTCGAAGCGCTGAAGGCAAGCAGCGACGCCAAGGACAAGGCCGCGGTGGCCAAGGCGCTGAGCCAGCTCAAGACCGAGACGATGATCGGCAAGGTCGATTTCACCAGCGGCCCGGTTGCCAATGTCTCGCCCGGCCCGATCATCGGCACGCAATGGGTGGCCGCCAAGGAAGGAGCCAAGTTCCCGCTCGACTATGTCGTGACCGAGAATGCCACGGACCCGAAAGTGCCCGTCGAAGCCAAGCTTCTGCCTTACAACGGCTGATGGACCGCTGACGAGGATCGCCTGGTGACCCATCCGCAACAACAGGCGATCCTCGCCGCCGCCGCTATCCACAAGCGCTTCGGCGCACTTGTGGTGCTGGATGCCGTCGACTTCACCATGGCTGCCGACGAGGCGGTCGGCATCGTCGGCCCGAATGGTGCAGGCAAGACGACACTGCTCAGCGTGCTTGCCGGGGCTTTTCCACCAAGCTCGGGCACGGTCAGCTTCAAGGGCGGCGACGTGACGCCGCTGTCGGAGACGCAGCGCTGCCGGCTCGGCCTGGTGCGCACGCACCAGGTGCCAAAACCATTCAGCGGCATGACCACCTTCGAGAATGTCTTCGTCGCCGCCTCGCACGGCGCCGGTCTCGGCCGCGACGAGGCCTATGAAGAGGCGCTCGGCTCGCTGAAACTGTGCGGCATGCTGGGCGTTGCCAACCGGCGCGCCGAAACGCTCGGGCTGCTCGACCGCAAGCGGCTGGAACTGGCAAGGGCGCTCGCCGCAAGACCGACGCTGCTGCTGCTCGACGAGATCGGCGGCGGACTGACCGATGGCGAAGCCGGCGAACTGGTCGACACGATCAAGGAATTGCGCCGGCGCAAGATCGGCATCGTCTGGATCGAGCACATCGTGCATATCCTGCTGCAGGTGGCCGAGCGGCTGATCTGCATGGATGCCGGCAAGATCATCGCCGACGGCGAGCCACAAGCGGTGATGGCCGACCCGGAGGTCGTGCGCGCCTATCTCGGCGGAGGCCCGAAATGAGCCTGCTGTCGGTCGAGAACCTGGTTGTCCGGCACGGCCTGTTGCAGGCGGTGCGCGGCGTGAGCTTCACGATCGAACGCGGCGAGACGCTGGCGCTGGTCGGCGCCAATGGCGCCGGCAAGACGACGCTGCTGCGGGCCATCGCCGGCGCCCATCAGCCGGCGGCCGGCCGCGTGCTGCTCGACGGCGCCGATCTCACCAGCGTGCCGTCGCACAGGCGCGTCGGCAAGGGCATCGCGCTGGTGCCGGAGGGACGCAGACTGTTCGTGCAGATGACGGTCGAGGAGAACCTCCTGCTCGGCAGGACCGCCGGCCGGTCGGGCGACTGGAGCGTCGACAAGGTGCTCGAGATGTTCCCCAACCTCAAGCCGCGCCGCCATGCCAAGACGGGCCACCTCTCGGGCGGCGAGCAGCAGGCGACGGCGATCGGCCGGGCCTTGATGAGCAACCCGGAACTGCTGCTGCTCGACGAGGTTTCGCTCGGTCTGTCGCCGCTGATCGTCGACCGTGTCTACGCCGCATTGCAAGGGCTGATCGCTTCAGGCACGACGATCATCCTGGTCGAACAGAACCTCAACCGGGCGCTCGCTGTATCCGACAGGGTGATCTGCATGCTCGAAGGGCGCGTCGCGCTCGAAGGACCGAGCAAGGAGGTTTCGCGCGACGAGGTGACAAAGGCCTATTTCGGTCTGCACCGGAAAAGCACCGGGAGCGTTCCGGCATGAGCAACCAGATCATCCAGGGCATCCTTCTCGGCGGCTACTACGCGCTGATCGCCTGTGGCCTGTCGTTCATGTTTTCGGTGATGCGCATCATCAACCTCGCCCATGGCAGCCTTGCGGTGTTCGCTGCCTATGCGCTGTGGTTACTCGCCTCGCGGTTCCATGTCTCACCATTCGTCGGCCTGCTCATCGTCCTGCCGTTGATGGCGGCGATCGGCTGGGCGCTGCAGCGCTTCCTGCTCGAACGCAGCGCGCGCGGTGGCGCGCTGCTGCCGGTCCTGACCACGTTCGGCCTGGCCATCGTCATCGACAATCTGCTGTTCGAGCAGTTCGGCGCCGACACCCGTTCGCTGGCGCCCTATATCGGCAGCCTGTCCTATGATTCCTGGGAATGGCCAGGCGGCATCTATGTCGGCAAGCTTGCCGTGATCATGTTCGCGACCGCGGTGATCCTACTGGGCGGGCTGCAATTGTTCCTCACCCGCACCCGGCTTGGCCGCTCGATCCGCGCCACTTCCGAGGATCCCGACACCGCCGGCCTGGTCGGTGTCGATGCCCGCCGCGCCAATGCCATCGCTGCCGCCATCGCCATGGTCACGGTTGGTCTGGCCGGCGCTTTCCTTGGTATGCGCGCCACCTTCGATCCCTATGCCGGCGCGCCGCAATTGCTGTTTGCCTTCGAGGCGGCGGTGATCGGCGGCGCCGGTTCGCTGTGGGGAACGCTGGTCGGCGGCATCGTGCTGGCGCTTGCCCAGACGCTCGGCGCGCAAGTGCACCCGCAAGGTTTTCTGATCGGCGGCCACGCTGTCTTCCTCATCGTGCTGTTCGTGCGGCTGTCCGCGTCCGGCCTTGGCCTGCGCGGCCTGTTGCACCTCGGGAAGACGTCATGAGCATTCTCGCCACCATGCCTGTCATCGAGCGCGGCACGGCGACATCGCGGATCGCCGCGATGGCCGTCGCCGTGATCATCGCGTTGCTGGCGATTGCACCGCAGTTCCTGTCGGCCGGTGCGGTCGACCGCATGACCGCACTGTTCATCTATGTGATCCTGGCGGCGATGTGGAATGCTCTGGCCGGCTTCGGCGGCCTGGTCTCGGTCGGCCAGCAGGTGTTCTTCGGGCTCGGCGCCTATTTCGCCATCCGGCTGGCCGATGCCGGCCTCAACCCCTTCCTGGCACTGTTCGCCTCGGGAATTGTCGTCGGCGTGGTGTCTATCCCGCTGTCGCTGTTCATGCTGCGGCTGAAGAACGGCGAGTTCGCCATCGGCATGTGGGTCATCGCGGCGTTGACGCATCTCCTGGTCAACCTCGACCGGTTGGTGCAGGGCGAAACCGGCACGTCGCTGATCTCGCTCAACGTCTATGACGCCAGCACCAGGCGGGCAACGATCTACTGGCTGGCGCTGGCCTCGATGACCGCGCTGCTCGCCATCCTGTTTGGCTTGCTGCGCGGCAGCACGGGCGCCGCGATCCGCGCGATCCGCGACAATGAGGACGCCGCCGCCTCGGTCGGCGTGCGCGTCACCGGCACCAAGCGGCTGCTGTTCGTGCTTGCCGCTTTCGGCATCGGCATTGCTGGCGCGCTATGGCTGGCGACCTCTATCACCTTCCAGCCGAAAACCTACTTCAACGTGCAATGGACCGCCTACATGATCTTCATGGTGCTGGTCGGCGGCATCGGCACCTTCGAGGGCGCCATTCTCGGCGCGCTGGTGTTCTTCCTCATCGAGACCTGGTTCGGCGGCACCGGCGTCTGGTACCTGGTCGGGCTGGGCGCCACGGCCGTGCTGTTCTCGCTCTTCCTGCCGCGCGGCCTGTGGGGGACGATCGAGGAGCGTTTTGGCCTGCGCCTGCTGCCGGTCGGCTACCGGGTCAGGCTGCCCGGTTCTGCCACCGATGGCGACGCGACGCCTTCGCCACAACAAACCACGATGCATCAGGAAAGGGCATGACCATGCTCTTCGGCAAGACGATCCTCATCACCGGTGTCGCCTCCGGCATCGGCGCCCGCACGGCGGAACTTGCCGGCCAGCTCGGCGCCGATGTGATCGGCGTCGATGTGCGCGAGCCGGCCGCAGCGGTCGGCAGTTTCGTCAAGGCCGACATCTCCACCAAGGCCGGCGTCGACGATCTCATCGCGCGGCTGCCGAATCGCATCGACGCGCTCTGCAATGTCGCCGGCCTTTCCGGCAACACCGGTGCGGCGGCGACGCTGGCCGTCAATTTCTTCGGCCTGCGGGCGCTTTCGGAAGGTCTCGCGCCGAGACTTCGCGAAGGCGGCGCCATCGTCAACGTCGCCTCGATCGCCGGCTATGGCTGGCGCGCCAATCTCAACCGCGCCGCCTCGATGGTCGGCATCGAAGGTTTTCCGGATGTCGCCGAGGTGGTTTGCGACCATGCAGTCAGGAACGAGGAAGGCTATCCCGTCTCCAAGGAACTGCTGCTTTTGTGGACGTTTCGCGCGGCGCATCAGGATCTGTTCAAACGCCGCGGCATCCGCGTCAACGCAGTGAGCCCCGGCCCGGTCGAAACGCCGATCCTGAAGCAGTTCCGCACCGTGCTCGGCGACGCCCGCGTCGACAGCGACATTGCCAGGGTCGGGCGCGCCGGCACATCCGGCGACATCGCGCCGGTGGTGCTGTTCCTGTGCTCGGACGGCGCGCGCTGGATCAACGGCGCCAACGTGCCGGTCGATGGCGGCCTCGAAGCATCGATCAATGCCGAAATGTTCGGATTCTAACCCAAGAGAATACGCTCCACTGGGAGCATGGAGACAGTCATGGACATCGGACTTCTGATCGACGGCGACGAACGGGCTGCCTCGGGTGCGGCATCCTTCGAGCGCATGGACCCGTTTACCGGCAGGCTGGCGACACGCGCCGCCGCGGCCAACATCGCCGACGCCAATGCCGCGGTAGAGGCTGCCGCTGCCGCCTTTCCGGCTTGGTCGAAGACCGGGCCCGGTGAGCGCCGCGCCTTGCTGAGCAAAGCGGCCGACGTCATGGCCTCCAAGGTCGGCGAGTTCACCCGGCTGATGATGGAAGAGACAGGCGCGACCGGCCCGTGGGCTGGCTTCAACGTCATGCTGGCCGCCAACATACTGCGCGAGGCGGCGGCGATGACGACACAAATCTCGGGCGAGATCATCCCCTCCGACAAGCCCGGCACGCTGGCCATGGCGATCCGCCAGCCGGCCGGCGTGTGCCTCGGCATCGCGCCATGGAATGCCCCGGTCATTCTCGGCACCCGCGCCATCGCCATGCCAATCGCCTGCGGCAACACGGTCGTGCTGAAAGCATCCGAAATGTGCCCCGGAACGCACCGGCTGATCGGCCAGGTGCTGGTCGAAGCCGGCCTGCCGAAGGGCGTCATCAATGTCGTCACCAACGATCCCAAGGATGCCGCCGGCATCGTCGAGGCGCTGGTTGCGCATCCTGCAGTCAAGCGCGTCAACTTCACCGGCTCGACCAAGGTCGGAAGGATCATCGCCGAACTCGCCGGACGGCACCTGAAGCCGGCGCTGCTCGAACTCGGCGGCAAGGCGCCGTTGCTGGTGCTGGACGATGCCGACATCGACGCGGCGGTCAACGCCGCCACCTTCGGCGCCTTCATGCATCAGGGCCAGATCTGCATGTCGACCGAGCGTCTGATCGTCGACGAAAAGGTCGCCGATGAATTCGTTTCCAAGCTCGCGGCGCGCACGTCGCAACTGCCGGCGGGCGATCCACGCGGCCATGTCGTGCTGGGCTCGCTGATCAGCAGCCAGGCGGCCGACAAGATGGAGGAACTCATCACCGATGCCGTCGCCAAGGGCGCCAGGCTGGTCGCCGGCGGCAAGCGTACCGGCACCGTGGTGGAAGCGAGCTTGCTCGACCACGTCACGCCGGCCATGCGCGTCTATGCCGAAGAATCCTTCGGGCCGGTCAAGCCGGTGATCCGGGTCAAGGGCGAGGACGAGGCCGTGCGTGTCGCCAACGACACCGAATACGGCCTGTCGTCAGCCGTGTTCAGCCGCGACATCAAGCGTGCCATGGCGGTCGCCGCGCGCATCGAAGCCGGCATCTGCCATATCAATGGCCCGACCGTCGGCGACGAGGCACAAATGCCGTTCGGCGGCGTCAAGGGCTCGGGCTATGGCCGTTTCGGCGGCAAGGCCTCGATCGCCGAGTTCACCGATTTGCGCTGGGTGACGATCGAGGACCCGGGCCAGCATTATCCGTTCTGACTGCCTTCATTCGGACGGTCAGACCGCCTGTGAGGGCGTGAAGCGAACACTGGCGGATCGCAGCTGGCCGGGCGCCAGCACGATGCGGCCGGTGTCGATGCCCGCGTCGCGGTTGAAGGCATCGGTGATGTTGGTGACCGGCTCGGCGCAAAAGAACGGCTCGCCGGGCGGCGTGTAGAGAACGAGGAAATCGAGCGGCACCTCGGCCTCGATCTCCAGTTGCCGTCCATGCTCCGGCCAACAAATCCGGGCCCGGCGCGTCCATCCGGTGAAGACGGTATCGAAGTCCGTCTCGGACACATCGAAGCCCGTGGTCGGGTTGGCACCGGCCGGCGGCAGGACGTGGCGGGTTGGCAAGATGTCCGCATCGGTCTCCCACATGCCGGACACCGGCGCCTGGACATGCGTCCACGGCGTCGACGGGAAATAGGGATGCAGGCCGAAGCCGGCCGGCATCGGCGTGTCCGAGAGATTGCGCAGCGAGATGATGATGCCCAGCCTGCCATCGGCCAGCGAGATGACTTGCTCGGCCTCGTAGCTCCATGGCCAGGAATCGGCGGCGTGGCGATAGCGCAAGACGACAGCGCTGGGTTCGTGCCGCTCGACTGTCCAAGGCCGACGCCAGCCATGGCCGTGCTCATGATGCGGGTCATCGGGGCTTGTCGGAAGTGTGACGGTACGACCAGCGAAGGCGAAGCGACCACCCCTTATGCGGTTGGAATAGGGAACCAGCGGGAAGCAGGCCATGGCGCCGGCATCGCGGCGGCTGATCGCCGCCTGATCGGCCGGGCGTAGCAAGTCCACGACAGAGCCGTCTTGCCGCCAGCGATACGACGCTACCGCACCGCCGGCGGCCGGAGCAATCTCGGCCGTCGCAATGCCGTCGCTGATCGAAAGCAGCTCTGTGTGCTGCTCCACAACGGCTGCTGAATTCGTTGTCATCGGCATGTCCCCATCCCTTGACTCCAATCGCCACGGCTATAAGACATATCATATGAATAGTATGAAGAATAAGAAATCTTTTAGCACGGCGCGGACTTCGCGAGTCGCCGTCGCGGTTTCCAGCGGCTCCACGGCACTGCATGCGACGGTTGTCGAGCAGATCGGGTTGCGCATCGTGCAGGGCGATTTCCTGCCCGGCGAGGCACTGCCCAATGCGGACGATTCCAGCGAGATGCTGGGGGTCAGCCGCACGGTGCTGCGCGAGGCGATCAAGGTGCTGGCCGGCAAGGGGCTCGTCGAATCGCGGCCGAAGACCGGGACAAGGGTGCGTCCCCGCTCCGACTGGAACTTCCTCGACCCGGACGTCCTGTCGTGGCGTTACGCCAGCGGCGTCAGCGCCGACGATGTGCGGGCGCTGTTCGAACTGCGCCGGGCCATCGAGCCGATGTCGGCCGCACTTGCCGCGCAGCGCGCCACGCCGGCGCAGATCGCCGAGATCAACGCCGCACTCGCCGAAATGGAAGCCGTTGTCGACGACGGCGACCGCTTCGCCAAGCCTGATCTGCTGTTCCACCAGACCATTCTGCGCATGACCGGCAACGAGCTGATCGGTTCGCTCGCGGCATTGGTCGAAACCGCGCTGGTGATGAGCTTCCGCCTCTCCAACGACAATCCGGAAGGACAGCGCCACTCTTTGCCGCTGCACCGGGAAGTAGCTGAGAAGATCGCCGCGCGCGATGCCGCCGGCGCGCAAAAGGCGCTGCTGGTGCTCATCGACGATGCCGAGGAAGACGTGCGCCGCAGTGTCGAGAACCGCAACAGGCGCCGCGCCAATCGGGAGCTGGCATCGTGACCGAGACCAAACGCAAGCTGCGGTCCGAGGCCTGGTTCGGCGGCGAAGGCAAGAATGCCTTCATGCACCGCAGCTGGATGAAGAACCAAGGCATTCCCGCCGACGCTTTCGACGGCCGCCCGGTGATCGGCATCTGCAACACCTGGTCGGAACTGACACCATGCAACGCGCATCTGCGCGCCCTGGCCGACCACGTCAAACGTGGCGTCTATGAAGCCGGCGGCCTGCCGCTGGAATTTCCGGTCATGTCATTGGGCGAGAGCAACATGCGCCCCACCGCCATGCTGTTTCGCAATCTGGTCAGCATGGATGTCGAGGAATCCATCCGCGGCAATCCTATCGACGGCGTCATCCTGCTGGTCGGCTGCGACAAGACCACGCCTGCGCTGCTGATGGGCGCTGCGTCATGCAATCTGCCGACCATCGCCGTTTCGGGCGGGCCGATGCTCAACGGCAAGTTCCGCGGACAAGATATCGGCTCGGGCACGCATGTCTGGAAATTCGCCGAAGAGGTGAAGGCCGGCCGCATGCCGGTCGCCGATTTCCTGGCCGCCGAACAGGGCCAGAGCCGGTCGGCGGGCAGCTGCATGACAATGGGCACGGCTTCGACCATGGCCAGCATGGTGGAGGCGCTCGGCATCGGGATGCCGGACAATGCCGCGATCCCGGCGGCGGATTCGCGCCGTGGTGTGCTCGCCCAGATGGCCGGACGCCAGATCGTCGAGCTGGTCCGCAAGGATGTGACGATTGCGCGGATCCTCACCAGGCAAGCGTTCGAGAACGCCATTCGCGTCAATGGCGCGATCGGCGGCTCGACCAATGCAGTGCTGCACCTGATCGCCATCGCCAACCGTGTCGGCGTCGATCTCAGCCTCGATGACTGGGACCGCCTTGGCCGCGACGTTCCGACCATTGTCGATTTAATGCCATCGGGCCGGTTCCTGATGGAAGATTTCTACTATGCCGGGGGGCTGGCTGCGGTCATGGCGTCGCTTGATGAAGTGGGGCTTCTTCATCGCGACGCCATGACCGTCAGCAACAAGACTATTGGCGAGTTGATCGACGGCGCGCCCAACTACAACACCGAGGTCATCCGCCCGCTGAGCGACCCGCTGACCAGGGAAGGCGGCATCTCGATCCTGCGCGGCAATCTGGCGCCCAACGGGGCGGTCATCAAACCGTCGGCGGCAACGCCCGAGCTGATGCAGCATCGCGGTAAGGCGATCGTCTTCGAAAACATCGAGCACTACTACGCCCGCATCGACGATCCGGAGCTGGATATCGACGCCTCTTCAGTGATGGTGCTGAAGAACTGCGGACCGCGTGGCTACCCCGGGATGGCCGAGGTCGGCAACATGCCGCTGCCGGCCAAGCTGCTGAAGCAAGGCGTCTCCGACATGGTGCGCATCTCGGACGCTCGCATGAGCGGCACCGCCTACGGCACCGTGGTGCTGCATGTGGCGCCGGAAGCAGCGGCCGGCGGGGCGCTGGCGCTGGTGCGCGATGGCGATCTCATCGAGCTGGACGTGGCCGGCCGGCGCCTGGAGCTTTTGGTGTCGGACGAGGAACTGGCTATCCGCCGACACAACTGGCAGCCGCCGGCGGCGCCCGAAGGCGGCTACCAGAGCCTCTATGTCGAGCGCGTTCTGCAGGCCGACAAGGGCTGCGATTTCGACTTTCTCGTCGGTCGGCGCGATGCCGGCATCCCCCGGCATTCCCACTAGTGAGGCGCGCGATGACGAATGAAATCAGCGGCTACGCCACCTACCCCAGCCTCAAGGATCGCAGCGTCTTCATAACCGGCGGCGGCAGCGGCATCGGCGAAAGCCTGGTGCGCCATTTCTGCGCGCAAGGCAGCCGCGTTGCCTTTGTCGATCTAGCCGAGGAGCCGTCCCGGCGCCTGGTAGACGCGATCGCGGCGGATGGACATCGTGCGCCGCTGTTCATTGCCTGCGACCTGCGCAACGTCGAGCAACTGCAGGCGGCAACGGTGCAAGCGATGCAGCACAACGGCCCGATCCAGGTTCTGTGCAACAATGCCGGCAACGATGACCGCCATCAAACCAAGGACGTGACGGTCGCCTATTGGGACGACCGCATGGCGGTCAATCTGCGCCACCAGTTCTTTGCGGCGCAAGCGGTACGCCTGCAGATGGGCTCGCTGGGCGGCGGCTCGATCATCAATTTTGGTTCCATCACCTGGATGGTCGGCGATCCCGATTGCCCCGCCTATGTCACCGCGAAAGCCGCTGTCTACGGCATGACACGGGCGCTGGCCCGTGAGCTCGGCCCCGAGCGCATCCGCGTCAACTGCATGGTGCCGGGCTGGGTGATGACCGAGCGCCAGATGCGCCTGTGGCTGAACCCGGCCGGAGAGCGGCAGATCGAGGAGAGGCAGTGCCTGCCCGACCGGCTGCAGCCCTCCGATATTGCGCGCATGGCGCTGTTCCTCGCCGCCGACGACAGCCGCATGTGCACAAGCCAGCAATTCATCGTCGATGCGGGCTGGGTGTGACCCGCACTGCCTCAAGGGAAGAAGGGTACCTCATGCGTCTTGTTCAGTTCAGAATGCCCGATGGCAACAGGCGGGTTGGCCGTGTCTCCGATGACGGCAATCACCTGCACCCGCTCGAAAAGACCCGCACCGTGCTGGAACTTGCCGAAGCGGCAATTGCTGAGGGCGTTTCCATCGCCGCACTTGTCGAGAGGCGGACGGGTACTGCAACGGTCGACTATGACGAGCTGTTGCGCGATGGCCGCGTACTGGCCCCGGTCGATCATCCCGAACCGGCGCGTTTCCTGGTCACCGGCACGGGCCTGACCCATACCGGAAGTGCCGCGGCACGCGACAAGATGCATGTGCTTACGCATGGCGAGGACGCCGAGGAATCCGATTCACTGAAGATCTTTCGCATGGGTCTGGAGGGCGGCAAACCCGCCGCCGGGCAGATCGGAATCCAGCCCGAATGGTTCTTCAAGGGCGTCGGCACCTGTGTCGTGCCGCCCGGTGCTGCGCTGCCGATGCCGGCCTTCGCGCGCGCCGGCGCGGAAGAGGCCGAAATCGTCGGGCTCTATCTCAATGGGCCGGATGGCCGCCCCTATCGCATCGGCTATGCGCTCGGCAACGAATACTCCGACCATGTCACGGAAGCCGAGAACTACCTCTATCTCGCCCATTCAAAACTCCGCTCCTGCTCGATCGGCCCGGAGCTTTTGATCGGCGACCTGCCCGATGAAGTGCGCGGCCATTCCCGCATCCTGCGCGACGGCGCCGTCATCTGGGAGCAAGAGTTCCTGTCGGGCGAGGCGCACATGTCGCATTCGATCGCCAATCTCGAACATTTCCATTTCCGCTACCCGATGCACCGCAGAGCAGGCGACCTGCATGCCTACTTCTTCGGCGCGGCGGTGATGAGCTACGCCTCCGGCATCAAGACGGCTTCCGGCGACGAGTATGAAATCCAGGCACAGACATTCGGCAAGCCACTGCGCAACCGGATGGAGTCGGTGCCGGACGAGGGACTGGTCGCCGTCACCCAGCTGTGACGGTAAAGGTCCGGAAACTGCGGTCCATCAGAACGACAATGGGAGATTAAAAATGGGACTGAAAAGACTGTTTCTAAGAATGGCAGCAATCGGCCTCGGCATCGGCTTGATGACATCGGCAGCCTTGGCAGCGAACCTTCGGATTCTGGCCTGGGACGGCTACGCCGACCCGGACTGGGTCAAGGACTTCACCGCGGCAACCGGCATCGGCGTCGATGTCGTCTTCATCGGCAGCGATGACGAGATCTGGGCCAAGATCAAGGGAAGCGAAGGGCAGGACTTCGACGTCTTCGCCGTCAACACGGCCCAGTTGCAGCGCTACATCAAGGCCGATCTGGTGTCGCCGATCGACGTGACGAAGCTGGCCAACCAGAAAGAGGTGCTGCCGCGCTTCCGCGATCTGACGGCGGTGAGCGGCGTCACCAAGGACGGCAAGGTCTATGGCATTCCGTTCTGCTTCGACTCGATCGGCCTGATCTACGACACCGACAAGGTCAAGCCGGCGCCGACATCGATGTCGGTCCTCTGGGACCCGGCCTACAAGGGCAAGGTTCTGGCCTATGACAATGGCGAGCACAATTTCTCGTTCACCGCGCTGACGCTCGGCTACAAGGATCCGTTCAATCTGAATGAAGAACAGATGGCGGCGGTCAAGGCCAAGTTGGTCGAACTCAAGCGCAATGTGCTGAGCTTCTACACCACCGCCGACGAGGCGCAGCAGATCTATCAGAACAATGACGTGGCACTGATCTGGGCCAATTATGGCCAGCAGCAGGTCAAGGCACTGCAGAAGATCGGCGCCCATGTCGCCTACGTCAATCCGAGCGAGGGCGCGCTTGCCTGGCTCGACAACTGGGTCATCTCCAAGGGCGTCCGCGACAATGCGGCGGCCGAGAAATGGATCGACTTCATGCTGAGCAAGAAGGTCAGCGGCGAGCTTTCCGAGCGCACGGGTTTCGGCAACACGGTGACCGAAACCGGCAGCGCCGGCGGCAACGACAAGCTGGTCTGGCTCAACAATGTCGAGGACCCGCTGAAGCGGTCGGACATGTGGAACGAGATCAAGGCCACGCCCTGATCTTTCCGCACGAAGACTTCGAAGGACCCGGCGGTCCGGACGTTCCGGACCGCCGAAGCGTATGCGAGAATATCTTATGAACCAGAACATCGACCTGCTGACGCTGCGGTCCGTCTCGAAATCCTACGGCACCGTTCCGGTGCTGCACGACATCGACCTGTCGATCAAGGACGGTGAGTTCCTGACCGTTCTTGGACCGTCGGGCTCCGGCAAGACCACGGTGCTGCGGCTGATCGGCGGGCTGGAACCACTGACGTCGGGCGAGATCCGGCTCGACGGCCAGGACATTAGCCGCATGCCGATCAACCGGCGGCCATTCAACACCGTGTTCCAGGACTATGCGCTGTTCCCGCATTTGACCGTTTCCGGCAATGTCGGCTACGGGCTTTCGGTTCGCCACGTGCCGCGCAAGGAGATTGCGCGCCGCGTCGCGGAAGCGCTGGAGCTTGTCCAGCTCGGGCGTTTCACCGACCGCTTTCCAGCCCAGCTCTCCGGTGGCCAGCGCCAGCGCGTCGCCTTGGCCCGCGCGCTGATCTGCCAGCCGCGTCTGATCCTGCTCGACGAGCCGCTGGCGGCGCTCGACCTCGAACTGCGCCGGCAAATGCAGGAATTCCTGAAATCCATCCAGCGTGAAATCAAAACCACCTTTCTGTTCGTCACCCACGACCAGGAAGAAGCGATCGGCATGGCCGATCGGATCTGCGTCATGCAGGCCGGCCATATCCGCCAGCTCGGCACGCCGCACGAGCTTTACTACAAGCCGAATTGCGAGTTCGTGGCGCGCTTCTTTGGCGAAAACAATCTGGTGGCCGGAAAGCTTGGATCCGTCCAGGGCGAACTGCGATCGATCGAGACGACGCTCGGACGCCTGGTCTGTTCGATCCGTGACCAGCCGCATTTGAAGTCCGCGGCGGATGGCGCCAGTGCCTTCGCGGCCTTCCGTCCCGAGGCCTTGCACCTTGCCGATGCAAAGGACACCGACAACCGCTTTTCCGGCACGATCGCCGACATGGCCTTCGCCGGCTCGTCGACCGTTGCCACCATCGCTGCCGGCGCCGACCATGCTGCGCAACGCTTGCGGCTGCGCATGCCGAGCCGGGTCGACGGCAGCACGCTGAAATCCGGCGCGACGATCCCCCTCGCGTTTGCGCCGCATGAAGGGCACCTGGTGCTGGCATGAGCGGAGCCAGCACGATACCGGTCGCGGAACGGCGATGGTCGCTGCTGGTGACGGTGCTGGCTTTCGCCTTGCCGGTGGTCTTCGTCCTCGTGCCGCTGGCGATCTTCCTCGGCTATAGCTTCTTCAGCGTCGACCAGGGCACGATCGTTCATACGCCGTCACTGGGCAACTATGTCCGCTTCTTCACCGATCCGATCTTTCTTCCGGTGTTCTGGAACACCATCGTGCTGTGTCTCTCGGTGTCGGCAATCTGCATTCTGCTCGCCTATCCCGCCGCCTATTTCCTGACGACCCTGAAAGGGCGCTGGCGCTACGCCTTGCTGATGCTGCTGCTGGTGCCGCTGCTGATGAGCTACGTCATCAAGATCTATGCGATCCGCAGCATCCTCGGCCTTAACGGCTTTCTCAACAAGGCACTGGTCGGGCTCGGCATCCTCCAGGAGCCATCGACGCTTTTCGTGTTCAACATGAACGCCATCCTGCTGACGCTGACGCTGCTGCTGATCCCGTTCGCCATCCTGCCGATCTTCCTGTCGCTGGAGCGGATTCCACAGGTGCTGCTGCGCGCCTCCGACGACCTGGGCGCAAGCGGCCTGCAGACGTTCCTGCGCATCACCTTGCCGCTCAGCCTGCCCGGCGTCGCCTCTGCGGCGAGCTTCGTGTTCGTGCTGGCGATCGGCGATTTCCTGACGCCGCAAATGGTCGGCGGGATCAGCGGCTTCACCTTCGGCCGCATCCTCTACAGCCAGTTCGGCACGGCCTACAATTGGCCGTTCGGTGCGGCGCTGTCAGTGGCGCTGGCTGTCGTGGTGATCGCGGCAATTCTTGTCGGCGAGCGCTTCGGCCGCAACCGGGGGACAGCGATATGACCGCCCTGCCCCGGCTATCCACTGTCTTTCTGGCTGCGATCACGACATTGGTCGCGGTGCTGCTCTACAGCCCGCTGGCCGTGCCGATCGTATCGTCGTTCTTCACCATTGCGCATGGCAATGTCGACTGGTCGTCGCCGACGCTTGCGACCTATGTCGCGCTGACCGAAAACCACGACATACTGGCCGCCTTGCGCACCACGCTGATCGTTGGTGTCTGCACCGTCATCCTGTCGGTGGTCAGCGGAACGCTGCTGGCGCTCTACTATAACAGCCGCCGTTCCGGGCGCACGCTGCTGCAGTTCATCATATTCCTGCCGTTCCTGATGCCGCCGATCATCAGCGGTCTGGCGCTGCTGATCTTCTTCCGCGAGATCGGCCTTGAACGCTCGCTGCTGACGGTGGTCATCGGGCATACGGTTTTCGTGCTGGCGATCGTCTATCGCACGGTGCTGATGCGGCTGCAGTCGATGAGCCGCACGCTGGTCGAAGCATCCTACGATCTCGGCGCCACCGGCTGGCAAACATTCTGGCGCATCGTCCTGCCGAACCTCTCGAGCGCCATGGTCGGCGGTGCAATCCTGGCTTTCGCGCTGTCATTCGACGAGACCATGATCACCATCCTGGTCACAGGCACCCAAAGCACGCTGCCGGTCAGGCTGTGGGCGATGATGCGGCTTGGCTTTTCACCCGACATCAATGCGCTGGTGGCGCTGATCCTGATGTTCACCGTACTGCTTTGCGTGCTCGCCGCGCGTTTTCTCATCCCCAGGCAAGTCGCGACGGAACGGACCTGAGTGCGCGGCAGTCACGGCCGACGGATGTCGCAGTGCCACGTTGACTACAGGCCGGCCGCTAAGGCAGACGGGACCAGGTCGAAGACCCGCCCCGGATTGAGGATGTTTCTGGGGTCGAGAGCTGTCTTCAGCCGCCGCATCGTGGCGATCTCGGCATCGCTGCGGACCAGATGCAGCCACCTCTTCTTGTCGAGGCCGATGCCATGCTCGGCCGAAACGCCGCCTCCCGCTGCCGCCACGCCGCGATAGACGATATCGTATGCCGCCGCCGGATCCACCGTGCGGACCTGGTAGTGCAGATTGCCGTCACCGAGATGGCCGAAGACATAGATGTCGGCGCCGGGATCCATGGCATGGATGGCAGCGTCCGCTTCTCGCAGGAAAATACCCATCCGCGCCAGCGGGATGCTGATGTCGACGCCGACAAGGCCTTTGATCGAAAACAGGAGGCGATTTGCGTCCTCGCGCACGGCCCACAACGCCCGGACTTCGCGCGGCGACTGCGAGACGACCACATCGTCGACCACGCCGTCCTCGACAGCTTGCATCAAGACCTCGGCGAAGCGCTCGCCGTCACGGTCGGGTTCGCTGCCCTGGATCTCGGCCAGCACATAGACAGGCGAACCCCCCGGCAGCGGCGCCGGCATGTCCATGCTGGCGACCATCGCGTCATAGAGCGGCGCGAAGTTGACCTCATAGGCGGACAACAGCGGGCCGAGCCTTTGCCGCAGCAGCCCAAGCAGGGCGATCGCCGCATCGAGCGATGGGAGTGCGCAGAAGGCGTTTACCTCGGACACCGGTTTCGGATGCAGCCTGAGCGCCGCGCGTGTGACGACGCCAAGCGTCCCTTCCGTGCCGATGAACAGCTGGCCGAGGTCGTAGCCGGAATTATCCTTGGGCAGGCCCTTCAGCGAGGTCAGCACGCTGCCATCGGCAAGCACCGCTTCCAGCCCCAGAACCTGCGCCCGGTACATGCCGTAGCGCAGCACGCGGATGCCGCCGGCATTGGTGGCGACATTGCCGCCGATAGTAGCCGAACCGCGTGCGCCGATATCGACGCCGAACATCAGACCGGCGCCGTCGGCCGCCTCCTGGACCGCCTGCAGCGTTGCGCCGGCCTCGGCGACGATGCTGGCAGCCTGACGATCCGGTGCATCGAGACCGGTCATGCGTTCCAGCGACAGCACGACCTCACCCGCCTGCACGCGCGCGGCGCCGGTCAGCCCGGTGCGTCCGCCCTGCACGACAACTGGCTGGCCGAGATCATTGCATGCGGCCAGCGCGGCAGCGACACCCTGGGTGTCGCGCGGGCGCAGCACTGCTTCGGGCAGAGCGCCAAGCTTGCCATCGGGATCGTCGCGATAGCGTTGGTCCACGTCGGAGCCGGCGAGCACACCGCCCGCGCCCAGCCTGTCGCCGAGAGCAGATAGAAGTTTTTCAGTTTCAGGCGACATTGGCCAATCCTGTTGATGGGCCAATCCTATTCGTGATCGCCTGGCGGTCAAACCCTTGTCCGTGTAATCGATATGGTTCTCACGGCCATCCATGGCGACACAAACTGACCGTCCGGCGTCGATCGCGATGAGATCGGATCGACGCCGGGCGAGAAGTTGTCTTACTGAAGTTTGGCTTGCAACGCGTTGACGTCGTCGGTGGTCATTTCGCCGTCGGTCGTCACCTTGCCGTCGACGATCTTCCAGAGCCGGAAGGGGCCGGTGATGTCGCCATATTTGTCGAAGGCGACGGGACCGATGACGCCTTCGTAGCGGATCGGCTTGCCGTCCTTGATCAGGCCGAGCGCCTTGGCGAATTCGTCCTTGCCGGCAAAGATCGGCGTGCCGGCCGGGTCGACCGCCTTGTACATCGCGTCCTTGATCTTGGCCGGATCCTCGGAGCCGGCAATCGCGATAGCGAGGCCGACAATGGCGCCCGCATCATAGGAACGGTCGGCCGCCGGATTTGACGGCTCGATGCCGGAAAATTCCTTGTAGTTCTTCGTGAAATAGTCGGTGGAGGCCGTCGGGCTGGTGCCGGACGACGTACCATAGGCGTCCTTCAGATAGTCGGCGCCGACGGACTCGATGAAGTCAGGGCTGTTCATGCCGTCATTGAGCAGGAACTTCTGCACGCCACCCTGCGAAATCCAGGTGCGGGCAACCGTCGCGCCGTCGACCGGCGTGCTGACGAGATAGAGCCCGTCCGGCTCGCCGGCCATCGCCGCCGTCACTTCGGAAGCATAGCTCGACTGCTTTTCGTTGTAGGGCGTGTCGGAAACGATGGTGCCGCCGAGCGCTTTGTAGGCGCGCGAGAACTCGGCCACCATGTTGACGCCGAAGTCATTGTTGACATGGATGATCGACAGCTTCTTGAAGCCCTTGTCGACGGCGTATTTGGCGGCAGCGACGCCCTGCAGCGCATCCGAGGTGATGGTGCGGAAGAAGATGCCGTTGGTCTTGCCGTCGCGGCCGAGCGCCGTCAGCGTCGGCGAGGACGAAGCCGGCGACACCTGGACGATCTTGGCCGGTGCCGTGACCGAGGTCAGGATCGGGATCGACACCGACGAGATGATGCCGCCGATGATGACCGGCACTTTCTTGACCTGAACCAGCTGGGTGGCGGCGTCGACCGCGATGTTGCCCTGACTCTGGCTGTCGCGCGTGTCGGTCGCCAGGTCGCAGCCACGCACGCCGCCGGCGGCATTGATGTCGCGGAAGGCCATCTCGACCGATTTGGCGCCGGCCTGGCCGTATTCGCCGGCCGGGCCGGTTAGTTCCATGACGAGGCCGACGGTGATCTTGCAATCGGCCGCTTGCGCCGCACCGGCCATCGTTACGAGGGCGAGCGCGGTGGTGAGTTGAAGTATCGTCTTTCTCATTGTTGTTCCCCTTTGAGCTACACGAACTGGATTACATGTCTCTTTGTCTGCGCATCGAACTAACCCAAAAACCGCTTCGCACTTTTGTCCGATGCTCCTGTTCAGCGTTCCGGCACCTGCAGCCAGGTTTCATGCAGATGTCGCCATAGGACGCCGTTGGGCGCCGATGAACTGGTGGTGAAGACGGCGCTCGACTGGCGGCGGCTGTGCTTGCCACCGCGCAGTTGCGCCTCGACGTAGAAAACGACAATCGTCTCGGCATCCTGCCAGCCCGGACGGATGTCCTCGATCGAAATGGCGAACCCGTCGTCACACGTGGCGCGGCTGGTGCGGACATGGCCGACGACTGCGTCGCGATCGAGAATCTGGCCGTCCGGTGCGACCATGGCGAAGCCGTCGCCCATGACGCGCTCGAAGCGGCTGAAGTCCGCTTTATTGGCGCGCGCCGCAACGAACCAGTCGACGAAAAAGCGATGCAGGTCGACGATCTCTGCGCTGGCGCGTGAAAACAGGGAGGGCTCGCCGCTCATTGCTTCCCCGCATTGAGGTTGTAATGCATGATCGAACCGTGGCGGCCCTGGCGGTCGCGCTCCAGCGTGTAGACATCACCCTCGAGGCCGTTGCCTTGCGCGATGACGGCGGCAATCCGCGCCCGGTCCTCGGCATCGAGCGTGACGTCCATGATGCCGGCGTTGGCAAGCGCATGTGCCTGGTTGCGCGCACCGACGATGACGGCCGCCACGTGCGGCTGCTCCAGCACCCAGGCGCTGGCGATGGTGGCGATGTCGACGCCGTGGCGGTCGCCGACTGCCTTCAGCGCCTGAAGCAACTGCTGGAACAGGTCCCAGCCGCCAAAGTCATCGATGATCAGCTTGTATTTGACCAGCGAGCGGTTTTCGAGCGGGGTGGCCGGCTCGGCCACGCCTAGCCATTTGTCGCTAAGGAAGCCGCCGGCGACGGATCCGTAGCAAAGGAAGCTAACGCCGTTTTTCGCGGCGAGTGCGGCAAGGCTGTTGCCCGGCCGCTGGTCGAGCACGGAATATTGCAGTTGCTGGCTGACCAGCGGGATGCCGGCGGCGAGGATTTCGGCCAGCCGCGGCGTGTCGAAATTCGTGGTGCCGAGATTGCGCACCTTGCCCTCAAGCCGAAGCTCGTTGAGCCAGCCCATCGCCTCGACATAACGCGGCTGCGCATAGTCCCACCAGTGGAACTGCACGAGATCGAGCCGCTCGGTCTTCAGCCGCCGCAGCGACTGGTCGACGATACGCCTGATGTAGTCGCGGCTGATGCCGGCCAGCCGTTCGAGGTCGGGCACCAGCTTGGTGTGCACCTTCATCCTGGCGGCGGCGTCGAGGCCGCGCTCGCTGGCCAGCCGCAGACGCGCCGCGCCGATCAGCTCCTCGACGCCGGTGTAGATGTCGGCGCAATCATAGGTCCAGATGCCGGCATCGAAGGTGGCGATCAGATCGGTCACCGCCTGCTGGCGGTCGATGGCGCCGTGGCCACCGGCCAGTTGCCAGCCGCCGCGGATGACGCGCGAGATGGTGTAGCCGGAGCCAAGTTCGAAGGTCTGGGTACTCATTTGTCGTCTCCCCGCTTCGGCAGCGGCACGGCCGTGGTCTCGGCATGGCTGAACCGCCGCTTGGCCACCCTGACGATCCTCAGCCGACTGGCGCAATTGGGATCGGGACAGGCGATCTCGGCGTCCGAGGTCATCCAGTCGTTCGGGTGAGTCGGGCGCTGCTTGGCTGCCAGCAACGGCAACACGGCCGATATCGAATAGATCGAAAAGCTCTGGCCAGCCGGCATCGACAGCATCTCGCCCTTGAGCTCGAAATAGTCGCCGGCCTTGGCGCCGCAATAGATCGGCTTGCCCTCCGGGATGACCGCTTCGACGCGAAGATCGAAGAGCTCGAAACTTTCGTCGGCCATTCAGTCCTCCACCAGGCTGAAGGTGACGTCGCAGGCGCCGTTGCGGCGGATGATGCCGCAGGCGGCGGCGAACCGATCGCGGTCTTCGGCGCGCACTTGCGCCACCACGCTGCCGGCGAGCCAGCCGATCGGGAACAGCAGGCGCGCGCCCTGCCCGTAGTAGAGCCCGATGTCGAAGATCGCATTGGGATTGCCGCCCCACATGCGCGGCGGCACATAGGACAGCACGATGTCGCCCGGCTGCGGCGTCAGCGTCGCGTTCTCGGCCGGCAGAGGCCTGGCATAGGGCTGGCCCTCGAGATCGGCAGCGGGAACCGGGCATGAGATTTCGGGCCCCGTCCACATCGCATGGATCCCCGGGACGACGCGTGGCGTGCCGAGATATGCCTTGAGGAAAGCAGCGTTTTCCGGCGCTTTCTGCGGCAGCAACAGCGCCGTCACGGAAAGCTGCGAGCGTGGCTCGGTGATCCTGATGGCGGTCATGTCTGGTCTTTCGCGGCGGCGGATTGCAGCTTGCTGCGCAGGAAGGTGAAGGGCCGGCTGATGTCGGCGGCCAGCGACTCGCGCGCGGCTTGTGCATCCTGGGTGGCCAGTGCCGTGACGATGCGGCGGTGATACTGGGCGGTGTCGACCTCGCCGGCTTCCGAGAAGGCGTAGATGGCGACACGAATGCAGGGGCCCGATTGCAGCCACAGGCTTTCGATCATCGGGATCAGCACGGCCGAGCCGCAGGAGCGATAGATCTCGAAATGAAAGCTCTGGTTGAGCGTCACTTCGCGATCGACATCCTTCTTGTGTTTCAGAGCCCGCATCTCGTCCCATTCGCCGAGAATGGTCTCGATGGTGGCGATCTGGCGCGGCCCCATGCGGGCGGCGGCCAGCGCGATGGCCTCGCCCTCGATCAGGATGCGGGCAAGCAAGAGATCGTCGAGGCGTTCCAGCGTGATCGGCGGCACCCTCACCGAACGGTTGGGCAGCGCCTCCAGGGCCTTTTCGGTGATCAGCCGGCCGAGCGCCTCGCGCACCGGCATGGTCGAGGTGACCAGCGCGTCGGCCAGACCACGTATGGTCAGCACCTGGCTTGGCTCGAACAGGCCGCCGATCAGGGCACGGCGCAATTCCGAATAGACGCGATCCTGCACGGTCTCGCGGCCGACCGGCGCCAGCTGGGCCGCGATGGCCTCGTTGTTCTTTTCGATAGCAGCCTTTTGCATGGAATTCCGTTCTCGGCCGGTTTTCGGCTTGCAGACGAAATTAAAGCCGAATAGCGTGATCAAAGCAAGTGTGATCACAAATCAAAAATCAGCGGCGGCAGCGATCGTCTTCGGCCAGAGGGTTTGATGAGCGAGGCAGTGGAACAGCAGGGGCAAGAGACCCGTGCGCCGGTTCTGACGGCAAGGAACGTCGTCAGGCGGTTCGGCGGCCTCGTCGCCGTCAACGATGTCTCGTTTGACGTCAGGGCAGGAGAAATCCTTGGCTTGATCGGGCCGAACGGCGCCGGCAAGACGACGATGTTCGATCTGCTAGCCGGCGGCATCCTGCCGACCAGCGGCGATATCCTGCTTAACGGTGCGCGCGTTTCGGGCGAAGCCGCGCATCTGCGCATCGGTCGCGGCCTTGGCCGCACCTTCCAGATCCCGCGTCCGCTGCCCAACCTGACGCTGATCGAAAACATCATGCTGGCGGCGCAGGGTCAGGCCGGCGAAAAGCTGCTTGCAAACTTCGTCACGCCATGGCGGGTGGCGGCGCAGGAGAAAGCCGCCAGGACCAAGGCGCTCGAACTGCTGGATCTGGTCACCCTCACCCACCTCGCGCATGAACCGGCGCGCGTGTTGTCCGGCGGCCAGCGCAAGCTGCTCGAACTCGCCCGCGTGATGATGGCCGATCCGGCGATCATCCTGCTCGACGAACCGGCGGCCGGCGTCAACGCAACGCTGCTCGAAGTCATCATCGACCGCATCCGCGATATCAACGCGCGCGGCATCACCTTCCTGCTGATCGAGCACAACATCGACATGGTGACGCGGCTCTGCCATCGCGTCCTCGTCATGGCGAGCGGCCAGTTGCTGAGCGAAGGCACGGCGGAAGAGGTCGCCCGCGACCCGCGCGTCATCGAGGCTTATCTCGGGGGCGCGGCGTGAGCGAGACAGTCCTCGATGTCCGCAATCTCGAGGCTGGCTACGAGCCCGGCGTGCCGATCGTGCGCGGCGCCTCGATCACGGTCCGGAAAGGCGAGATCGTCGTCGTGCTCGGCCCCAATGGCGCCGGCAAGTCGAGCTTCATCAAAGCCATCGCCGGCCTTGTCCCGATCACCGGCGGCACGGTGTCTCTGGACGGCAAGGACATAACCGGCGCACCGGCGCACACCATGGTACGGCTTGGCCTGGCCTTCGTGCCGCAGACCGAGAACATCTTCCCGCTCATGTCGGTCGAGGACAATTTGAAGGTCGCCTGCGGCATTCTCGAGCGGCGCGAAATCCCTGCCCGCATCGACGAGATGTATGCTGCCTTCCCCGACCTCGTCCGCCAACGGCGAACCGCCGCCGGCAACCTCTCGGGCGGACAGCGGCAGATGCTCGCCGTCGCGCGGGCGCTGATCGTCCATCCCAAAGTGCTGGTGCTCGATGAGCCGTCGGCCGGCCTGTCGCCGAAATTCGTGTCGATGGTGTTCGAGATGCTGGCCGGCATCCGCAAATCCGGTGTCACCATCCTTTTGGTCGAACAGAACGCCAAGGCAGCACTGGCCATCGGCGACCGCGCCTATGTGCTGGTCGAAGGCAAAGACCGCCACGAAGGCATTGCTTCCGAACTGTGGAACGACCCGGTCGTCGCCGAACTCTATCTTGGCCAGCGCCCCCTCAAGGCAGAAAAAACGCCTCACGCCGGGAAAGGAGGCGCGGCATGAGCCTGCAATTCATCGTCGACGGGCTTTTGACCGGCTCGATGATCGGCCTCGGCGCCATCGGCGTGACGCTCACCTATTCGATCCTGCGCTTCTCGAACTTCGCCCATGGCGACTTCATGGCCTGGGGCACCTATGCGACGCTGGCCGTCGTCAGCGCCATCGGCGCGACATTCGGCAAGGTGGCACCGATCGGACCGCTGTCCTTCGGCTGGCCGCTGATCGTCGCACTGATCATCGGCATGGCCTTCACCGCTTTGCTGGCGCTGCTGCTCGACAAGGTTCTGTTTGCGCGGCTGCGCTCGCAGGGCCAGGCGATCATCGTGGTGATGGCGAGCTTCGGCGCCTCGATGGCGCTCAGAAGCCTGCTCGAATTCACCTTCACCTCGCGGCCGACCTATTTCAGCCGGGCGATCCAGATCGCCATGCCGGTCGGCTTCGGCATCCGCATCACTCCCGACCAGATTGCTCTCTTGCTGCTGACCGCCGTGCTGGTGCTCGGCGTGCATCTGTTGATGACGCGCACGCAGACCGGCCGCTCAATGCAGGCGCTCAGCCAGAATGCGGCACTGGCCCGCGTCGTCGGCATTGACGTCGCCAGCGTGGTGCGCGTGACCTGGATCATCGGTGGCGCGCTGGCCTGTGTCGCCGGCGTGATGATCGGCATTCTGGTGCAAATCCGCCCGTTCATGGGTTTCGACATGCTGCTGCCGATGTTCGCCGCCGCCATTCTCGGCGGCATCGGCAGCATCCCGGGTGCGGTGCTCGGCGGCCTGATCATTGGGCTCGCCGAAGCCGGTGCGGTGCAGCTGATCGGCGCCGAATGGCGTGCCGCCGTCTCCTTCATCATCCTGATGGCGGTGCTGTTCGTGCGACCAATCGGCCTGTTCGGTGTGAGGGAACGCTGATGGATCTGCTCGGCTACGGCGCCTTCTTCCTGACCACCGCGCTGATCTTTTCGCTGGTCACGCTGGGGCTCAACCTGCAATGGGGGCTGACCGGCCTGTTCAATGTCGGCCTCGCCGGCTTCGTCGCCATCGGTGCCTACACCTCGGCGCTGCTGACCACACCTGACGATGCCGCGCGACTGGGTGGCTTCGGCCTGCCGATCCTTGTCGGTTGGCTCGGCGCCATGGCCGTCGGCGGCATCGCCGCGGCACTTACCGGCATGGCCACGCTGCGGCTGAGATCCGACTATCTGGCGATCACCACATTCGGCGTCGCCGTCGTCGTGCAGTTGGTCGCGCTCAACGCGCAGGGATTGACCGGCGGCCCGTTTGGCATCGGCTTCATCCCGCGTCCCTTCGGCAGCCTTGCGGAGACACCGCTGCTGTTCAACCTGTCCAACCTTGCCGTCGTCTCGGCGGTGACGCTGGTCGCCTATCTCGCCCTGGAGCATCTGTCGCGCAGCCCGTGGGGACGCGTCTTGAAAGCGCTGCGCGAGGACGAACGGGCGGCGATCTCGCTGGGCAAGAGCGCGCGCTTCTATCGCGTCCAGGCCTTTGCCGTCGGCGGCGCCATCATGGCGCTGGCCGGCGCGCTGCAGGCGCATTTCACCGGCTTCATCGCGCCGGACAATTACCTGCCGATCCTGACCTTCCAGGTCTGGGTGATGCTGATCGTCGGCGGCTCGGGCAGCAATGTCGGCGCCGTCGTCGGCAGCATCCTGATCTGGGCGATATGGGCCGGATCGGGCACGTTGACCAGCGTGCTTTTCCCGCCGGAACAGCAGGCCCGCGCCGCCGCGCTGCAGATCGCCGCCATCGGCGTCATGCTCTGCGTCATCCTGCTGATCCGGCCGAATGGCCTGTTCGGCGACCGGGCGCGGCGGCCGTGGTTCGGCAAGCGGGCGAAGATGGTCGCGGGCAAGAGCAGTTCCGGGTCATGAATGCCGTGGTCCGGCAGGAAGCGCATGACGCTTCGCTCTGGCATGCCGTCGGCCGCGATCGTCGCGACCGGCCGGTGCTGCAAGGCGGGCTCGATGTCGATCTCGTCATCGTCGGCGGTGGCTTTTCCGGCCTCTCGACCGCGCTACACGCCGCCGGGAAAGGTCTGTCGGTCGCCGTTCTCGAAGCCGAAATCATCGCCTGGGGCGCGACCGGCAGGAATGCCGGCTTCGTCGTGCCGAACTTCGCCAAAATGGACCCGGACAACATCATCGGTCACCTCGGCCCCGAGCGTGGTGAACGCCTGATCGATTTTGCCGCCGGCAGCGCCGATCTGGTCTTCGGCCTGATCCTCCGGCACGGCATCGACTGCGACGCCGTGCAGAGCGGATGGATCCAGCCGGCGCATTCGCACGCCGCATTCGAGAAGGTCAAATCACGCGCCGGGCAATGGGCGCAGCGCGGCCGGCCTGCCGTTGCCTTGGACCGGCAGAGCGTCGAGGCACTGACCGGCGCGCGCGGCTATGTCGGCGGCTGGATGGATCGTTCTGGCGGCGTGCTCAATCCGGTGGACTACGCGCGTGGGCTGGCCGATGCGGCCGAGAAGGCCGGCGCGCGTATCTTCGAGCATACGCGCGTCACCGCGCTCGATCTTACGACGGATTGCTGGGTGTTGAAAACGCCAGAGGGCTCGGTACGCGCCGGCAAGGTGCTGATCGCCACCAACGCCTATGGTGGGGCGCTCAATCCGTTGCTGCAACGAACCTATTTTCCGCTCAAGGTTTTCCAGATCGCCACCGTGCCGCTGCCCCGCGAAATTCGGACGCGTCTCCTGCCCGACGGGCAAGGCGTCGGCGACACCAGGCGCAATCTCTTCACCTTCCGCTTCGACGCCGAGAACCGGCTGATCAGCGGCGGCATGCATATCCTGGGCGCCGGAGCCGATGCGCGCGTGCCGCAGACGATCTGGCGACGGCTCGCCAGGCATCTTGAATTGCCTGACCTGCCGCCGCTTACCTGTAGCTGGTCGGGAATGGCCGCGGTCGAGCCGGACTTCCTACCGCACCTCATGGACCTCGGGCCGGGGCTCATTGCCGGTCGCGCCTGCAACGGGCGGGGCATTGCCATGACGACGGCGATGGGCAAGGTGCTGGCCGACTGGGCGGCTGGAACCGATGCCCGTGATCTGCCGCTGCCGTTTGCGCTGCCGGCGCCGATCCCGTTCCATGGCTTGTTGCGGCACGCACCCAACATGCTGCTCGGCTGGAGCATGCTGCGCGACCGGTTGGACGAAACGAGATAGGCGGGACCGTCACCTGGCCGCGTCAAGGTTTGACGACAGAACAGCGGCTGCCATGGCGATGTCTTGTTCGATAAAGGTCCGGACGGCGGGACCGCTGCGCTGCTCCAGCGCGGCGACGATCTTGCGGTGCGCGTCGTTCGACTGCGGAACGTAGCGATCAGCCTGCATCAGCAGCTTGAGATACGGCCCGACCCTCCCCCAGAGGTCGCGGATCATATTCAGAAGGATCGGCGCGCCGGCATGCTGGTAAATGGCGAAGTGAAAGGCCTCGTTCAGCGTTAGATAGGCCCTGGCGTCGCCCGCCTCGATGGCGTGCTGCATGCCGGCGAGCGTAGCGTTGATATCGACCAGCCCGCTTTCGGTCATCCGCGATGCGGCCATCTCGCCCGCCAGACCCTCGACGGCGATGCGGATGCGCGTCAGTTCCTCGAAGGCGGGGGCGGACAGCAAGGGCACGATAACCGAGCGGTTGTTCTGCATCTCGAGCAGCCGTTCGGCGACCAGCCTTTGCAGCGCCTCGCGGATTGGCGTGGTCGATATGCCGAACGTCTCGGCGAGCTTGCGGATGACCAGTGTCTGGCCCGGGCTGAAGCCGCCGGAAATCAACTCCTGCTTGAGCGCGCCATAGGCACGGTCGTTCAGGGTTTGATGTTCAAGCTTCAGCATGCGCGGCCCGCTCCGGTCACCAGTTCGACAGTGCGCGGTCGAGCGTCTCGGCCAGTTGCTCGGCATTGTCCCTGGCAAAGGGCAGCGGCGGCCTGATCTTGAGCACATTGCCGCGCGGACCGCAGGAAGAGATCAGCACGCCGTCCTCGCGCATGGCCTCGACGATTGCCGATGTCCTGCTGGCGGCCAAGGCCTCGTCGCCCTCCGCCGTCAATTCGACACCGAAATAAAGGCCGTTTTGCCTGACGTCGGCGACCATGCCGTGCCGGCCCTTCAGTGAGCCCAGCAGATCAGCCGTATATGCGCCGACCATGCGTGCATTCTCGATCAGCCCCTCGCCCGCAATCACCTCGAGAACGGCAATGCCGACGGCGGCCGCGACCGGGTTGCCGCCGAAGGTGTTGAAGTAACCGGTGTTCGAGCCGAAGGAGGCAACAAGCTGCGGCCGTACCATCACCGCGCCCATCGGATGCCCGTCGCCAATCGGCTTGCCCATCGTAACGATATCTGGCTCGATGCCATAATTGGCGAAGCCCCACATGCCCTGGCCGAGCCGGCCGAAGCCGGACTGGACCTCATCGGCAATGACAATGCCGCCGGCTTTTTTGACGAGGCTTGCCGCCTCGCGCATCACCGTCGCATCGGGAAAGAAGATGCCGTCGCTGGAAAACGCAGAGTCGAGGAGTAGTGCCGCCGGACGGACATTGCGCGCGCGCATGTCCTCGATGGCGGCGGCGACGTTTTTCGCGAAATCGCGCGCGGCGCGGCCATGATCGCGGAACGTGTCCGGCGCTGCGACAGTACGGTGATGCGCGGGCACCGCTTTCACCCCGACCGCGGCCGGCGACAATTGTGCAGTCGCGATCGTCGCGCCATGGTAGGCGAAGTCGGTGATGATCACCCCGGTGCTGCCGCTGGAATGCTGGGCGATGCGGATGGCAAGGTCGTTGGCCTCGCTGCCGGTGCAGGTGAACATGGCATGGCCGAGATGGGGCGGACAGGTGCCGAGCAACTTCTCGGCGTAGTCGAGGATGATCTCGCTGAGATAGCGTGTGTGCGTGTTCAGTGTTGCGGCCTGCCCCGACAGGGCCTCGACGACACGCGGATGGCAGTGGCCGACCGAGGCGACATTGTTGTAGGCATCGAGGAATTTTCGGCCCTTGGCATCATAGAGCCAGACGCCGCTGCCGCGCACCAGATGGATCGGGTTGCGGTAGAAGGCGCGGTAGGTCGGGCCAAGCAGCCTGGCGCGTCGCTCGAGCAGGGCGCGCTCTTGTGCCGAAGCGCCGGCATCGGCAAGGGCATTTGCATGCGAAAACTGGGACACGGGCATCTACTCCGGATTGGAATGGTCGAGAAAATAGCGGCGGGCATCAGCGGACGACAGCCCGTCCAGCCGTTCGAGCGAGGCCCAGACCTCGGTGGCGAGGCGCAGGACATAGTCGCGCTTGGCCGGGAAGCGCTCGGCCTGCCAGCTGGCGATGTTGGCGATGAGCGCAAGCCGAGCCCGGATCAGATCGAAAAGGATCCCCAGCTCTTCCGCCTCGAGCGGCTGCACCGACCGGTAGCCGGCGACAAAGCGCGCGGCCGGCACCAGCGGATGGCCTTCGGCCGGCCAGCGATAGACGGCGCCGATGGCGAGATCGCAGATCAGCGGAGAATGGATCATGTCGCCGAAATCGAGAATGCCGCTCACGGCTTCCGGCCGCGATGCGTCCATCACCACATTGTAGGAGTTCATGTCATTGTGGACGATCTGGGCGCGCAGTTTCGGGATAACCGGCGCCGCATGCTCCTCGAAGGCATCGATCGCACGCTCGACCATGGCCCGCCGACCAGCGTCGGCGACATGCGTCAGCATCGGCCGCGTCTTGGCCACCTTGCGGATATCCCAGAGCAAGTCGCTGCCTGCGGCCGGATGGAAGAAGCCGCGCAGCGCGCGGCCAAGGCGGGCCAGGAAGATGCCGAGATTGCGATCTTGCGCCGGTGATGCAGGCGACCGCGACAGCAACTGGCCGGGCAGATAGGTGACCAGCCGGACGATGCGTGGCGCCGATCCACCGACGCTGACCGTGAATTGCGCTTCACCTTGCAGGCTTTTGCGCACCGAGGGAACCGGCAAGGTCGGATCGACCATAAGGATGTGATCGAGTGCCTTGTTCTGGAAGTCGGTGAAGCCCGCTTCTTCCGCCGGATGGGAGATTTTCAGGACGAACTCGCCATCACCGTCCGTCTGGATGTGGAAGTTGTGGTCGCGTTCGCCAGGCAACGGACGCGCGATGCCGGTGAGGCCGTAGTGCCGGCGGAGGATGGCAAGCGCGTCGGCCGTCGAGACGTCAGGCGCGTTCTCGGCCAGTGTCTCTCCGAAAGCATCGGGCGAAGCCGCGTTCATGGCCCGGCCTCCGGATCGATGGGCTCAAGGCCGCACCAGTCGGCGATGAACAGCGCGATGGTCTGGGTGACCTTGCGCACCGAGTCCAGATCGACGGCCTCGTCATAGCCGTGCGGCATGCGGCAGATCGGGCCGTAGACGATCGCCGGCGTGTCGGCATAGAGGCCAAAGAAGCGCGCATCGGTGGTCGCCGAGGTGACATGTTCCGTAAGCGGCTCGCCCCAGACAGCGGTATGGCTGCGGCGCAGCACGGCTTCCATCTCGTCGGCGCCCTCCAGCACATAGCCCTCGGCCATGAAGCCGTTGTAGCTCATCTTGGGCGGGCGGTTGGCCAGGAACGGATCGGCGCGGGCCGCATCGGCGATGCACGCCTCAAGCTCTGCTCTGGCATCCTCGAGCTTCTGGCCGGGATAGGTCGCGACCCGCATCTCGAAAACACAGCGCGCCGGAACGCTCGACGTCCATTCGCCGCCTTCGATCTTGCCGAGATTGAAGCGGATCGGGTGCGGATGGTCGCAAAAATGCGGATCATCGACCTTGCGGGCGTTCCAGACGATTTCGAGCTGCTTCAGCGCCTGGATGATCACGAATGCCTTTTCGATGGCATTGGCGCCGGCCGAAAAAGCGCCCGACGCGTGCTGCGGATCGCCGTCGACCTCGACCCTGAACCAGATCGGCCCGACCTGCGCCCGCATCAGCCTCGGCTCCAACGGCTCGGGGATGAAGGCGGCATCGGCGCGGTAGCCGCGCTGCAGGCAGGCGAGTGCACCATTGCCGGTGCACTCTTCCTCGACGACCGACTGCAGGAACACGTTCGCGGCCGGTTGATAGCCGAGGCTGCGCAATGCGGTCAGCGCGTAAACACAGGCGGACAGGCCAGCCTTCATATCACCGGCGCCGCGGCCATGCATCCAGCCGTCCTCGATCACCGGATCGTAGGGATCGCGCGCCCAGCGGTCGAGCGGTCCCGTCGGCACGACATCGATATGCCCGTTGAGGATCAGCGAACGGCCGGTCGCGTTTCTTGGCGTATGGGTGGCAACGACATTGAAGGCATCGTCATAGGACACCGCGACGGGTGAAAAACCCGGCAGATCGCGAATCGCGTCGACATCGACGCGCCACATGTCAACCGCATAGCCGTCGGCCTCATAGGCAGCCGCCATGAACGACTGCGCGGCATGCTCCTCGCCGCGTTGGGAGGGAAAGCGTACGAGATCGGCCAGGAACGCGACCTGTCGCGCGAAGCCGTCATCGACCGCGCTGAGAATGGCCTCGTCCGCAATCCGCTCAGGCATTGTATTTCACTTTCATTTGGATGGTGTATCATATCTCATATGCCATTCTCATGAAATGCAAGAGGCAGTGGCGCCAAAAATCCGATCCAGGCCAGCCGCTCTTGTCAGACCATTCGCGGGTGTTGGCATCAGCGGCGATAAGCCGATACTGCTATCGGCAGAGATGAAGAGGAATGCGTTGATCCCCGAAGACACGATGCCGGCCGAAATCACCGATCTCGCCATTGGCTACCGGCGCCTGCCGGCGGGCAAGCTCGCCAATGCGGTGACATGGATGGAGGCGCGCGCTCCGCAGCCCGACCTCGCGCAACCCCTGGCCATGACCCGGATCACGACGCCCGACTGCGCGTCCTATCGGGCGATCTTCCTCGAAATCGGCGCCCCCTGGCTGTGGGACCGCGTGTCTGAAATGTCCGACGCCGAGATAACGGAGCACTTCGCCGATCCGCGCCAGCATCTCCACTACGGCCATGATGAACGCGGCGTGCATCTCGGCATGGTCGAATTCTTCGTCGCCGACAGCAACGAGATCGAGATCACCTATTTCGGCCTGTTCCCGTCCCTGACCGGCCGCGGTTTCGGCAGGCGCCTTATGGCCGGCGCGCTCGAGCTGGCATGGCGCCTGAAACCAAGCCGTGTCTGGCTGCATACAAGCAGCTTCGATCATCACAGCGTCATAGGCTTCTACGGCGCCTGTGGATTTGTGCCGTTCGCGTCCGGTTTTGAGATCGTCGACGATCCCCGGATAAAGGGTACCTTGCCGCGCAATGCCGCGCCGCAAATTCCGCTGATCGAAGCGGAGTGGAGCACCTGCAGTCCGGAGAACCGACAGGTTGCGCGAGCCTAGATGAGAACAGCTCCGCAACCCACCCCGCACGCGTCGCCGCATCACCGCCGATGGGTCCGTCGCGAGACCATCCTGTCGACGCTGAAGCGCCACATCGACACGCGCATCGTGCTGTTCGCCGCGCCGGCCGGCTTCGGCAAGTCGACGACGATGGCGCAATGGGCTGCGGAAGCCCCGCGCCTCGGCCGGCTGACTGCGTGGCTGTCCTGCGAGGCATCAGACAATGATGAGGGTGCCTTCCTGTGGCATCTGGTGGGTGGGCTGCGCCACCTCGTACAGAGCCCGGCGGAGCTCGACCTAGCCTTCCAGTCGAGCCCGATCCCGCAGTTGGATGTGGTGCTTGCCGCGCTGGTGGCAGGGTTGGCGGCGCGCCAGGCCGACATCACCTTGTTCTTCGACGACTATCATGCCATCGAGGCGCCGGCGGTCAAGCGGTTCATGGAGCGCTTGACCCGACAGGCGCCGGCCAATGTCGCCTTCGTCATCGGCTCGCGCAGCCTGCCCGACCTGCAGCTCGGCAAGCTCAGAGTGCTGGGCGACGTCTGCGAAATCGGCCCCGACGATTTGCGCTTCGCCTCCTCCGAAGCCGAGGCCTTCTTCAACGAGAAGCTCGGTTTGAGCGTCAGTAGCGGCACTGTGGAGACCTTGTGTTCGCGAACCGAAGGATGGGCCGCCGGCCTGCAGCTCGCCTCGCTGTCGCTCAGTGCCGCGCATGCGCCCGAAACCGTCATCGGCAATTTCACCGGCGCCAACCGCAACGTCGCAGATTTCCTGATGGGGGAAGTGTTTCGCGAACTGCCGCCTTCTATCGCGAAGTTCCTGCTCTACAGCTCGATCTTCGAACGCTTCAGCGCCGAGGCCTGCCGGGCGGTGATGCGGGCGGCGGATGCCGAGGCGGCGATCACCGAGATCGAGACGCGCAACCTGTTCCTGGTGCCGCTCGACGAAGAGCGGCGCTGGTTCCGCTATCATCATCTGTTCCGCGACTTCCTCGGCCGCGAAATGGAACGACGCGAACCGGAGATGATCGCGCCGCTGCACCTGGCGGCCGCCGAATGGTTCGGCGAACGCAAGATGCTGACCGAGGCGATCGGCCACGCGCTCGCCGCCGGCGACCAGGCCCGTGCGGCGGTGTTCGTCGAGAACAACGCACTCGACCTCATCGCCCAGTGCCAGCTTCTCTATGTGCGCCAGTTGCTGGCGCTGTTGCCCAAAAAGCTGATCGACCAGCGCATCCGGCTGCAGCTTGTCGTGCTGTGGCTGGCAGTGCACAGCAGCCAACCCGAGCTTGCCCAACAGACGCTGAACAATGCGCGCAAGCTGGTCGAAACCGGGCCGGCCGACGGCAAGGATCCCGGCACGTTGACCGGCACCACGATCGATGCGGAACTGGTGGTGCTCGCCGCCGCCGTCCACAGCACGCTGGAGCAGTTCGAGCAGGCGCGCGACACCGCATTGGCGGCCCTGCGCGTCATTGCGCCCGACGCCTGGTTCATGGAAGGCGCGACGGCCAATGTCATCGGCTACAATCTCTATGCGCTGGGCGACCTCGACGGTGCGCGCGCGGCGGTGGAGGCGGCGCGCAAGGCGCATGAGCGAAGCGGCAGCCTGCTCGGCGTCACCATCGCCAATTGCTACATGGCCGTCATCGAACGCTCGGCCGGCCGCCTGCCCGCAGCCGAACGGCTGCTGCGCGATGCAATCGCCGAAGCCAGGGCGCGGATCGGTCCGAATTCCTATGCCGAAGCGCTGGCGGGCACGCTGCTTGCCGAACTTGCCTATGAGACCAATGCGTCGAGCGAAGCGCTGACCTTGGTCGAGAATCTCGGGCCGCTGATCGAGGGAGCGGCGGTCATCGTCTATCCGCTCGCCAGCGTTCCGACCTATGCCCGCGTGCTGCAGCTGACCGGCCGCGCGGAGGCCGCCCTCGATATGCTGGAGCGAGTCTATCAGCGCGTGCGTGGCTCCGTGTATCGTCGTCTCGCTTCGGTGCTCGTGCATGATCGCGTCAGGCTGCTGCTCGACCAGAACCGCGGCGCCGAGGCGCGCGCCCTGCTGAACGAGCATCGCCGTGGACAGGCCGAAACCACTCCCACCGTCGCCAACGAATTCGAGTTCTTCGCCGAGGGCCGCCTGCTGACCGCGGAGAAATCCTATGTCGATGCGGCGGGGGTCTTCGACGCGCTGTTGGAGCGCACGAAAAGCGGCGGGCGCATGCGCCGCCATATCCTGGCGCTGATCCAGCGCGCCAAATGCGCCGGCCAAGACCAACGCGAGGCCGATCGCTATCTGCTCGAAGCGCTGCGCCTTGCCCACCCCTCTGGCTTCATCCGCTCCTTCATCGATGAGGGAAGGCCCGTTGTCGAAGGGTTGATGCGGCTGCGTGCGGCCCAGGCAAAGACCGATCCGGCACTCTCAGCCTATGCCACGCGCATCATCGATGCCGCGCAGACGATGCCTGTGGCGACGCGCAGGCCGGCCCCGCCAGCCGTAGAGAGGGAACACCTCACCCAGCGCGAGGCCGAGCTGCTGCGCTGCCTGACGGAAGGCATGTCCAACCGCGATATCGCGCTTGCGCTATCGGTCAGCGAAACCACGGTGAAGTGGCATCTGAAGAACATTTTCGGCAAGCTGGCGGTGAGCAACCGGGTCCAGGCCGTGCGCGCCGCGCAAGGGTCGGCAAACCTTCAAACCCCTCCGAAAGGAGGGGCATAGATAACGGGCACAACCCCTCTTTCGGGTCGGGTTATGCCACCGCAAACCTGTTAGCGTCACCCGGTTTTTAGAGGACGTTGCGGATGGCGACAGGTTACGTTTTTCACGAACAGCTGATGTGGCATGACACCGGCTCCAGCGCCGACATGATGCCTCCCGGCCGTTTCGTGGAACCCGGCCGGCATCTGGAATCGCCCGGCTCAAAGCGTCGGCTGAACAATTTGATCCAGGTCAGCGGCCTGTCGCGCCACCTCGTGCCGATCATTCCCGAACCGGTTTCGGTCGAGGACCTGCTGCGCGTGCATACTCAACGCCACGTCGACGATATCCGCATGCTCAGCGAACGGGGTTCCGGCTTCGCCGGGCCGCAGGCGCCGATCGGGCTCAACAGTTTCGACATCGCCCTGCTGTCGGCCGGCACCACATATGCCGCCATGCGCGCCGTGCTGACCGGCCGGGTCGACAACGCCTATGCGCTGGCGCGGCCGCCGGGGCACCATGCCGAGCCAGACCAGGCGTTGGGCAATTGCCTGTTCTCCAACATCGGCGTGTCCGTGCGCCGGCTGCAGCATGAAGGGCTGCTTGGCCGCGCTGCGGTGGTCGACTGGGACGTGCATCACGGCAACGGCACAGAGACGGTGTTTTATTCCGACCCATCGGTGCTGACCATTTCCGTGCACCAGGACAATCTCTATCCGACCGGGCGCGGTGCGCTGGCCGACAATGGCAAGGGCGCCGGCGAAGGCTATAACATCAACATCCCGCTGCCGGCGGGCAGCGGCACCGGCGCCTATGAATCGACCTTCGATCGCGTCATCGCCCCTGCCCTGCGCGCCTACAAGCCGGACCTCGTCATCGTCGCTTCCGGCTTCGACGCATCGGGTTTCGACCCGCTCGGTCGCATGATGCTCAACAGCGAATGCTTCCGGCGCCTAGCCGCACGCATGGTGGCGCTGGCCGCCGAGACATCGAACGGACGCCTGATGATGAGCCATGAAGGCGGCTATTCCGAAGGTTACGTACCGTTCTGCGGCCATGCCGTCATCGAGACGCTAGCCAATCATCGTACCGAAGTGGTCGACCCGCTGTCGGACCATATCGACGAATGGGCAGGGCAGGAATTGCAGCCGCACCAGGCTGGTGTGATCGATGCCGCCGAAGGCCTGCTTGCCGGCCTGCGCCAACGCCTGGCCAGTGCGGCCTGACGCGATGGATTTTGTCGTCACCACGCTTCTCAACGCGCTGACGCTGATCAGCATCCTGATGCTTGTGGGGCTCGGCCTGGCGATCAGCTTCGGCCTGATGAACGTGACCAACCTCGCGCATGGCGAGTTCGTCACCGTCGGCGCCTTCGCGGTCTATTTCGTCCAGAGCATCGGCGGCTCGTTCTGGCTGGGGCTGGCCGCCGCACCGATCGCCGGCGCGGTGGTCGGCTGCATCCTCGAGTTCGCCATCATCCGCCATCTCTATTCGCGGCCGGTCTCGACCGTGCTCGCCACCTGGGGCGTCAGCCTGATCCTGCAACAAGGGCTGGAACTGACCTTCGGTCTCGGCGCCAAGCCGGTGACGCCGCCGATCGAAGGCACGCTCGATCTCTTCTTCACCGTCTATCCGGCCTACCGGCTGATCCTGATCACTATTGCCGCGCTGACGCTGCTTGGAGTCGTCCTGCTGATCAGCCGGACATCGTTCGGCCTCGACATCCGCACCGTCATCCAGAACCGCGAGATGGCCGAGGGCGTCGGCATCAACACGCGGCGCACCTATGCCATCGCCTTCACCTTCGGTGCCGCCATTGCCGGACTGGCAGGAGGACTGGTCGCGCCGCTGGCGATCGTGCTGCCGCAGATGGGAGTGAACTATCTCGCCAACGCCTTCTTCGTCGTCATCGTCGGCGGCGTCGGTTCGATCGGCGGCCTTGTCGCCGGAAGCGTCTTCGTCGGCGGCCTGACGAGTGTCCTGAACTACCAGATATCGCCATCGCTGGCGCAAGCGATCGTGCTGCTCGCGGCCATCGTCGCCGTGCGGCTGCGGCCCAACGGCCTGTTCAACGGGGCATCGCGATGATCGCCCGGGACCGCAACTGGCTGCTGATCTTCGCCGTCTGCGTGGCGCTCGCCATCGTCTATCCGCTCATTGCCGATGGCTATCAGCTGACGGTGATCCGCGACGCACTGATCTTCGGCCTGTTCGCGGCGAGCCTCGACTTCTTCTGGGGTCGCACCGGCATTCTGTGTTTCGGCCACGCCGCCTTTTTCGGCATTGGCGGCTACATCATGGCGCTGGTCACGCTCAATGACGCGATCCCCTTCGCTAGTCTGCTTGGTATCATGGGCGCGGTGGCCGGCGCGGCCTTCGTCGCCGCCATCATCGGCTATTTCCTGTTCTTCGGCGGCATCCGTGGCAGCTATTTCACCATCGTCACGCTGGCCATGGGCGTCATCTGCCAGCAGGCCGCGGTCTCCTGGAGCTCGGTCACCGGCGGCGACAGCGGTTTGATCGGCATCCCGCCGATCGAGTTCGATATAGGCGGGCTGCATGTCGATCTCAGCCAGGACCTGCCCTCCTACATCTTCGTCGCAGCCATCGTCGCGGTGGCCGTGCTCACCCTGTGGTCGATCAGCCGCGGGCGCTGGGGCACGGTGCTCACCGCCATCCAGGACAATGAAGTCCGGGCCGCTGCGCTGGGCCACAACGCGCCCTTGCGGCTGCTCGTCACCTTCGTCCTGTCGGCGGCCATCGCCGGACTTGCCGGCGCCCTCTATGTCTGCATGGCGGGGCTGGTGGCGCCGGACCTTTCGGGGCTGCTTTTGTCGACGGAAGTCATCGTCTGGGTTGCGGTCGGCGGGCGCGGCACGCTGCTCGGTCCGGTGCTCGGTGCCATCTTCATCCAGCGGGCGCAACAGACGATCAGCAGCTTCAACCCGAGCCTGTGGCCGCTGCTGCTTGGCTGTGTCTTCGTCGTCATCGTCTTCGTCTTGCCGGACGGCATCCTGTCGATCTACGCGCGGCTGAAGGTCCTGTTCAAAGGCCGGAGGCGCGCGCAATGAGCGATGTCCTGCTCCAGGCCGAAAATGTCGGCATCCGCTTTGGCGGCCTGCAGGCGCTGGAAGCGCTTGATCTCACCGTGCGCGACAAGGAGCTTTGCTGCATCATCGGGCCGAATGGCGCCGGCAAGAGCACCTTCCTCAACGTGCTGACCGGTACGCTGCGCCCGACCAGCGGCAGTGTGCGCTTCCTCGGCCGCGATATCGCCGGCCTGCCGCTGCACCGCATCGCCCGGCTCGGCATCGCCCGCAAGTTCCAGATCCCGTCGGTCTTCCCCAGCCTGTCGGTTGAGGACAATCTGAAGGTCGCGCGGTGGGGGGCGCCCTCACCTGTCCGCCCGGTCGCTGAATTGCTGGAACTGGTCGCGCTCGGCAATCGAGCCGCCACGCTGGCCGGCGAACTCGCGCACGGCCAGAAGCAATGGCTGGAGATCGGCATGGCGCTGGCGATCGAGCCAAGGCTGCTGCTGCTCGACGAGCCGACCGCCGGCATGACGCCGCAGGAGACGCTGGCGACGGCCGAGATGCTGCTGCGGCTCAAGGGCGAATTCTCGATCGTCGCGGTCGAACATGACATCCGCTTCGTGCGAGCGCTGAACTGCGAAACGCTGGTGCTGCATCAGGGGCGCCGGCTGCGCAGAGGTCCTTTCCATGACATCGAGACCGACGAGATGGTCCGCGACGTCTATCTGGGGAGGCGCTGACCATGCTGCGGACAATGGCGATCTCGGCCGGCTACGGCCTGCTCCCGGTGTTGAACGGCATCGACCTCAGCGTCGCGCCGGGCGAGGTCGTCGGCCTGCTCGGCCGCAACGGCGCCGGCAAGACGACGCTGCTGCGCGTCATCGCCGGAGCCTTGCGGGCGAGCGGCGGCGCCATGCTTCTCGGCGACCAGGACCTCACCAATGCGCCGGCCTTCCGCCGCGCGCGGGCCGGCATCGCGCATGTCCCGCAGGGACGCGGCATCTTCAACCAGCTGACCGTGCGGCAAAACCTGGACGTCGGCACACGCGCCGCCAAGGGGCGCGGCGACGGCGGCATTCCGGCCGATATCTTCGGCTATTTCCCGATCCTGCGTGAACGCGAAGCGCAGGTTGCCGGCACACTCTCCGGTGGCCAGCAGCAGTTGCTGGCGATCGGCCGCGCGCTGTGCGGCTTGCCGTCGGTGCTGCTGCTCGACGAACCCTCGGAAGGCATCCAGCCGAACATCGTGCAGTCGATTGCCGAGCTGGTGCCGCGCATCGCGCGCGAGCGCGGCATCGCGATCGTTCTTGTCGAGCAGAATCTCGATCTCGTTCTCAAGGCGGCGGACCGCTGCCTGGTGATGGAAAAAGGCAGGATCGTGCATGAAGGCGCGCCGGAGGCGTTCGCCGACGAGACACTGCTCAAGGATCTGTTGGCTCTATAGGCGCGCTTAAAGCGCGCCCGGGATTTGTTGGCTTTGTAGGGCGTGCATGGGGCGCGCCTGGACTGGAAGGGAACACAAAAATGATAAGCAGAAGAACTGTTCTGAAATCGGGCGGCGCCGCGGCCGCCTTCGCCATGGTCGGCGCACCGTCGATCCTGCGCGCCGCCGACACCGTCAAGGTCGGCCTATCGATCCCCATCACCGGATTGCAGGCGATCCTCGGCGAGACGCTGCTCAATTGCTACAAGCTGGCGGCTGCCGAACTCAACGCCGCCAATGGCATTGGCGGCCGCCAGGTCGAATTGTTCATCGAGGACAACCAGACCACGACCAAGGGCGCGATCGACAAGGCACGCAAGCTCCTCAACGAAGACAAGGTCGACGTGATCATGGGCACCATCATCTCGCCCGAGCGCAGTGCGACGCTGTCCGTCACCTCGAAAGCCAAGAAGCTGTTCTTCTACCCGACCAACTTCGAAGGCGGCGAATGCAACCGCTACTTCGTCGCCACCGGCCCTATCCCGATGCAGCAGGTAGACCCGATGATGCCCTGGGTGGCCGAGAACCTCGGCAAGACGATCTATGTCATGGCCTCCGACTATGCCTGGCCGCAGAAGATGACCGAGGCGATCACCGCAGCCTACGAGAAGGCCGGCGGCAAGATCATCGGCGCCGATTACTATCCGTTCGGCACCACCGACTTCGGCCCGGCCTTCCAGAAGATCAAGTCGCTGAAGCCCGATGTCGTCTGGTCGATGGTGGTCGGCAACGACGCCGTCACCCAGCTCAAGCAGTATCGCAGCTTCGACATCAAGCAGCCGCTGATCGCGCCGCTCGACGAGGTCTTCAACAAGGATGCGCTGCCGCCCGGCGTGGCGGCCGGCACTTACGCGCCGCAGCCCTACTGGATGGCGCTCGACAATCCGGTCAACAAGAAGTTCATCTCGAGCTTCCGCGAAAAGTTCGGCCAGGAGAAGATGGTCAACGGCATCGGCGAGGCCGGCTACAACGGCCTGCACCTCTACGCGCTGGCCGCCGAAAAGGCCGGATCGCTGAAGGACGACGATGTGCTGGCGGCATTGCCATCGATCGAGTTCGACGCACCGCAAGGCAAGATCCGCGTCGACGCCACCAACAACCACACGCTCTGCCATTCCTATGTCGGCAAGGCGGCGGCAGATGGCATCGGCTATGAGATCGTCAAGGATTTCGGCGTCATCGCACCGGTGACGCCTTACTGCAAACTGTAGCGAACTAGCTGCGCGGCTCAGGCACTGCAAGGTGGCCTGAGCCGCACGGAGGTCCGACGGCGACGCCTGCGATCAGGCCATCGATTTCGGCAAAGCGGCCGCCAGGGCATCGACGGCCAGCCGTACCTTCAACGGCAGATGCGGCGTCTGCAGCCAAAGCGCGTGACAGTCGTAGAGATATCGCGGCTGATCCGGCAGCAGCGCCACCAGGGCGCCGGCCTGAATGCGCTCGCGCACCAGCCAATAGGGCAACCAGGCAAGGCCCATGCCTTCAGCAGCGGCATCGGCGATGGCATCGAGATCGTCGAGCCGCAGACGGCCGGTCGGCATGATCTCCTGCGTGGCTTGCCCCTCGCGCACGAATAGCCAAGGCTGAACGACCTGGCCGAGCCGGCGGTAGACAATGGCCTGATGGTCGGCGAGATCCTCGATCCGCAGCGGTTCGGCGTGGCGTTGGAGATAGGCGGGTGCTGCGCAGACGACCATGCCCTGGCGCGCGACACGACGCGCGATCACCCCTGCCTTGTCGTCCAGGGCGCCGGTGCGGATGGCGAGATCGAAGCCGTCCTCGGCAAGGTCGGCGAAGCGGTCGCTGAGGGACAGGTCGAGTTCCAGCATCGGATATTGCCGCGCCAGCCGCAGCAATATGGGTGTCACGCAGTGGCGGCCGAAATGCGCCGGCATGGTGACGCGCAGTTTGCCTCGCGGTTCGGAAAACTCGTCGGCGGCGAGCGCATCGGCGGCTTCGGCCTCGGCCAGCACGACCCGGCAGCGTTCATAATAGGCGCGTCCGAAGTCGGTCAGGCTCTGCCGGCGCGTGGTCCGGTTGAGCAGCCGCACGCCCAGCCGTTCCTCGAGAAACCGGACATGCTTGCCGACCATCGGCCCGGACAGATCGAGCGCGACCGCCGCGGCAGCGAACGAGCCGAGGTCGACCGCCTTGACGAACACGGCCATGCTCTCAAGCCGATCCATATTCAGAACTCCTGGTTTCTACTGTTCTACCTTTATAGCCATTAATCGCCGAGAATCTTGCCTGCATAGCTCATTCGGTTCAGATAATTTGGAGTAACCCGAATGGCTCGTCTTGTTCGCTTCCACCAGCATGGTGGTCCCGAGGTCCTGCGCATCGAGGATGTCGAGCTTCCCGGACCGGGGCCGGGCGAAGTTCAAATCCGCGTCAAGGCGCTCGGCCTCAACCGCGCCGAGGCGCTGCTGCGCGCGGGTGCCTATATCGAAACGCCGACGCTGCCCTCCGGACTTGGTCTTGAGGCTGCGGGCATAATCGAGGCGGTAGGCGAAGGTGTGAAGGATTTTGCGCCGGGCGACAGCGTCAGCATCATCCCGCCGCAGTCGATGATCCGCTGGCCCGCCTATGGCGAGCTTGCCACCTATCCTGCCGGGCTCGTCGTCAAGCACCCGCCCTCGCTCGACTGGCCAATGGCGGCGGCGGTCTGGATGCAATACCTCACCGCCTATGGCGCGCTGATCGATATCGCCAGGCTGCACAGCGGAGATTTCGTTGTCGTCACCGCGGCATCGAGCAGTGTCGGGCTTGCAGCGATCCAGATCGCCAACAGGGTTGGAGCGACCGCGATTGCGGTGACGCGAACATCGGCCAAGAAGCAGGCCCTGCTCGATGCCGGTGCGGCCTATGTCGTGGCGGCGAAGGAGGAGGATCTGGCCGCACGGCTCGGTGAGATCGCCGGGCCGCAAGGCGTGCGCGTCGTGTTCGATGCGATCGGTGGCCCGATCTTCGAGCCGCTGACGGCGGCGATGACGCGGGGTGGCATGCTCATCGAATATGGTGGCCTCAGCCTGGAGCCAACGCCGTTCCCGTTGTTCGCCGTACTGGCCAAGACGCTGACGCTGCGCGGCTATCTCGTCCATGAGATCACTGGCGACCCAGCGAAGCTGGAAGCGGCCAAAGCGTTCATCCTCGAGGGCCTGGAGACCGGCGCGCTGAGGCCGATCATCGACAGAACTTTCCCGTTCGAGCAGGTCGTCGAGGCGCATCGCTTTCTGGAATCGAACCGGCAGTTCGGAAAGATTGTGGTGACGGTTTGAGCAACAATCCCTTGAAGGCGCGCATCTGCATTCCTAATTGCCTTGTGCGGGCCGGGCCCCTCTGACTGTCGCTTGTTTGGCGATTGTGATGTCGGACCGCTGTAACGGGCCCGTTTCCATTCTTTTCGGTCAAGCGGGCTCATTCTTTTTTGGTTTGGAGCCCCTCATGACATCTTCCCTCCTTGGTTTGGTTTGCCCCTCCTGCCGCGTCGCGCTCGTGATGAGCGAACGCCAGGGGATCGAGATCGATTATTGTCCGCAGTGCCGCGGCGTCTGGCTTGATCGCGGCGAACTCGACAAGATCATCGAGCGTTCCGGCAGGGACGCTGCGCCTGTGCAACAGCCACAGCCGGCAGCATTCGCCCAGCCGCAACATGGCCAAGGGCGCGATGACGATTATTCCCGCTCGCAGGGCCAGCGCTATCCAAAGCGGAAGAAATCATTCTTCGAAGAGTTGTTCGATTGACCGCATGAGGCCCGGCATCCGGGCCGGCGTTTGCTGAAAATTTCCGAAACCACATCGACAAAAAGGCCAACCCCCGATGATTTCTCGCTCAAGCCGATTTGCCGCCCTGTTTGCAGGGCTGGTCCTTGCATTCTCCATGGTCGCGATGGAGCATGCCGAGGCTCGTCGCGGCGGCAGTTTCGGCAGTCGTGGCACGCGTACGTTCCAATCGGCACCGCCGACCAGAACGGCACCAGCGCCGACCGCTCCGGTCGAGCGCTCCATGACGCCCAACCCAGGCGTGAACGCTCCGGTCCGGCAGCCGCAGGCCGGCCTACAGAGGCCCGGCTTCATGAGCGGCTTCGGTGGAACGATGATGCGCGGCCTGCTGCTCGGCGGCCTGATCGGCCTGCTCGTCGGCCAAGGCTTCGGCGGCTTGGCCGGCATGTTCGGTTTCCTGCTTCAGGCCCTGCTTATAGGTGGCGCAATCATGCTGGCCATTCGCTTCTTCCGGTCGCAATCCGCGCGTGGCCCTGCCTCGGCACTGGCCGGTGCAGGCACTGCCCAATCTTCCAGTGCCCAAGCTTCCAATGCCCAGGCTTCGAGATTTGAGAACCGCGCAACGGCACAGCAGCAGGCGGACACTGCTCGCTCCTTCTCAATTCCCGGCTTTGGCGGCGGTTCGGGTGGAGGCTCTCCAGCCACCGGTTCCGAGGAGATTACGCTGGCTCAGACCGACCTCGACGCATTCCAGCAGCTGTTGACTGACGTCCAGGAAGCATTCGGGCGCGAAGACCATGCCGCGCTGCGCCGGGCGACGACCCCCGAGATGGTGTCCTATCTGTCGGAAGAGTTGGCCGACAATGCCCAGAAAGGTCTCAGGAACGACGTATCGGACATCACTTTGCTGCAGGCCGACATCGCGGAAAGCTGGCGCGAGGATGACCGTGACTACGCCACGGCCGCATTGCGCTACGAGTCTCGCGACGTGATGCGCGAACGGGCCAGCGGCAAGGTCGTCGAGGGCGACGATGAACATCCGACAGAGACGACGGAGCTGTGGACATTCATGCGGGAGAACGGCTCGAACTGGAAGCTCTCGGCAATCCAACAGGCTTGAGCCCCGGCCAGTTTTGTTCCGAGGCCTCGACAGTAGTTGCGGGCGTTCAGCGCACGTTCTTGACGCACATCGGCGTGCCGATCTCGATGGCCAGTCCGGTGCCGGTAAACATGCCGCTGTCGGTGTCGCGCCTTGAAATTACGGCGCCTCACGATTCAACCGATAGATACCAGACAGGCATTCCGCATTGTTTCCTCCCCTGCGCGCCAGCTTCGGCGCGCGGGAACGGCCAAGATTTCGCCTGTTCACGCTTGCAACGTAATCCCATATGTGAAAATACTATTTACAAAAGAAGATCGACCGGAGGAAACGTCGTGCTTTCAGGCGCTTTGATGCGTGCTCCAGCACCTGTGCGGTGCCCGCCACAGGGCTGGCGGAGCCGACCATGAACGGTTTCGCGCCCACCGTCGGCGTCGCCTCGACGCACCCCGCCAACATGCCTGAGGAGCACGCCGCCCTGCCGGTTTGGAACGCCGAAAACTGGTTCTATGAGGACTGGCCGGTGGGCCAGAAAATCCGCTCGTTGCGGCGCACCATGGCGGAAGGCGACAGCCACCTGTTCAACACCCTAGTGCTCGACATCCACCCCTATGTGCAGGACCAGATGTTTGCCGAGACGGAAGGCATTTTCGGCAAGCGGCTGATCGCCGGTGCTTTCGTGTTCTCGGCTGGCCTCGGGCTGGTCGCCACCAATTGCATCAACGCCTTTTCCTATGGCTACGACAAGCTCCGCTTCATAAAGCCTGTCTTCATTGGCGATACGATTTATTCGATCCGCTCCTACCTCGACAAGAAGCCGCGCTACAAGGAGATGGGGCTGATCCGCGCCAGCTACGAGGTGTTCAAGGGCGAAGGCGAACTCGTTCTCTACTGCGAGCATCTGCAGACGGTGAAGTACCGCAACCCGGCCGACTTTGTCGGCAAGACGGAGAAATAGCGATGCCGGCTGCAGCCGAATTGCCGCTTGCCGGTCTCGTCGTCGTCGACATGAGCCAATTCCTGTCCGGGCCCTACTGCTCGCTCAGGCTGCTCGACCTCGGCGCCCGCGTCATCAAGATCGAGCGTCCGGATGGCGGCGACCTGTCGCGCCGGCTCTACCTCAGCGACACCGAGATCGGCGGCGATTCCACCATCTTCCATGCCATCAACCGGGCCAAGGAAAGTTTTGCTATCGACCTCAAGAACGAGGCCGACCTCAAGACGCTGCGCGGCCTGCTGGCCAAGGCCGATGTGCTGATCCAGAATTTCCGGCCGGGCGTCATCGAGCGGCTCGGCTTCGACTACGAGGCCGTCCGCAAGATCAACCCGCGCCTGGTCTACGCCTCGATCAGCGGCTATGGCGAGGATGGCCCCTGGGTCAAGCGGCCGGGCCAGGATCTGTTGGCGCAGTCGCGCTCCGGCGTGATGTGGCTGAACGGCGACGAGGACCAGGGCCCGGTGCCATTCGGGCTCGCCATCGGCGACATGCTGGCCGGTGCCGCCTGCGCGCAGGGCATCCTGGCGGCGCTGGTGCGGCGCGGCATCACCGGCCAGGGAAGCCATATCGAAACCAGCCTGCTGGAAGCGCTGGTCGATTTCCAGTTCGAGGTGCTGACCACGCATCTCAATGACGGCCGTCGCTTGCCCCGACGCTCCAGCTTCCGCAGCGCGCATGCCTATCTTTCTGCGCCTTACGGCGTTTACCCCGCCAAGGACGGTTATCTCGCCATCGCCATGACGCCGATCCCCAAGCTGGCCGATCTGCTGTCTCTTGGCGAACTGGCGCCCTATCGTGACAAGCCGGCATCGTGGTTCACCGCGCGCGACGACATCAAGGCGATCATCGCGCAAAGGATCGCCACCAAGGCCATCGACGAATGGCTTGATATCCTGGAGCCGGCCGACATCTGGTGCGCCAAGGTGCTGACCTGGCCGGAGATGCTGGCAAGCGAAGGGTTCCAGTCGCTCGACATGCTTCAGACGGTGACGCGCGAGGACGACGTCTCGATCCTCACCACCAGTTCGCCGCTCAGGGTCGACGGTGTCAGATCCAAGGTCGACCGGGCGGCACCGCGCATCGGCGAGCACAGTGCTGCAATCCGCGATGAGTTCGGGCTGTGAGCGAGCCCACGCCCGTGCCCGCCCTCAGGGGCATGACCTGGAGCCATCCGCGCGGCTACGATCCGATGGTCGCCTGCTCGTCGCTATGGAAGCAGAAGACCGGCATTGCAATCGAATGGGACAAGCGCTCGCTGCAGGATTTCGAGTCCTTCCCCGTCGAGGAACTGGCGCGGGCCTATGACCTCATCGTCATCGACCATCCGCATGTCGGCCAGATCACGGCGGAGCGCTGCCTTGAGCCGCTCGATGTCACCGGCCGCGAGGCGGAGTGCGCAGCCCTTGCCTCGGGCAGCGTCGGAAAATCCTATCCGAGCTACAACTGGCAGGGACGGCAGTGGGCTTTCCCAATCGATGCGGCAACACAGGTCCAGGCCTGGCGGCCGGATGCGCTCGATGCACCGCCATCGCGTTGGAGCGAGGTGCTCGACCTCGCCCGGCAAGGCCGCGTGCTGTTGCCGCTGCGCCCACCCCACTCGCTGATGGTGTTCTACACGCTCGCCGGCAATCTCGGCCATGCCTGCACGACCGATCCCTCCCGCGATCTCATCGACATCGAGGCCGGCAGCGACGTCTTCGAGGCTATGCGCGAGATCGCGGCACTGGTCGATCCGGCCTGCTTTGACATGGATCCGATCGCCGCCTCGGAGCGCATGGCAGAGGTCGATTCCCGGATCGTCTGCGCGCCGCTGATCTATGGTTACGTCTCCTATGCGATGGCGGGGTTCCGCGCGCACCGCCTGGCCTTCGCCGATATCCCGGTCATCGGCGCCGGCGGTCCCATCGGTTCGGCGCTTGGCGGCACCGGCATAGCGGTTTCAGCCTTTTCCAAGGCAAAGGATGCCGCGATCGACTTCGCCTACTGGGTCGCCAGTGGCGATGTCCAGCGCGGTGCCTATGGCGCCGCGGGCGGCCAGCCCGGCCATGCCGCGGCGTGGGAAGATCAGAAGGTCAACGCCGCCACCGGCAACTTTTATCGCGATACGCGCGTGACGCTGGAAGGTTCGTGGGTTCGGCCGCGCCATGACGGTTACATGGCGTTCCAGCAGGCGGCGTCCGACTGCATCGTCGTCGGCCTGACTTCCAGGCACCGGGCCGGCCAGGTCGTTGCCGATCTCAATCGCCTGTTCCGGGAAAGTGTTCCGGCGTAGGTGTCCGGAGCGTGAACGAACCGTTTCACGGAAACGGCGAGCCGCTCTAACTCTTTGTTTTGACGCAATTCCGGACGGAAAACCGTTTCACACTTTTCCTGGAATTGCTCTAATCGAGCCGCCACAGCTTGCGGGCATTCGCGAACAAGAGCCGGTCGCGTTCATCGAGGCTGCAACCTGACAGCAGCGCATGGGTCGCCGCCACCCAGGTCGAGAGGCCGCCGCCAAGCGTGCAGACCGGCCAGTCGCTGCCCCAGACAACGCGGCCCCAGCCGAACGCATCGATGGTGTGTTCGACATAAGGCCGCAGCGTCCCGGCCGTCCAGCTGCCGGGATCGGCATAGGCGACGACACCGGAAATCTTGGCCATGACATTCGGGCGGCGCGCGATCTCGCTCATGTGTTCGCGCCATGGATGTTCGCCATTGCCCTTGATATCGGGGACGCCGCAATGATCGAGCACGAACTGGACATCGGGCGCCAGGTCGGCAAGCGCGATCGCCTTGGGAATCTGGTGCGGCAGCACGACCAGATCGAAGGTCAGACCGGTGCCGCCAAGTCGCCTGATGTTGTCGCGAAACAGCGCGCCGTCCGATAGATCGTCGGGCACGACATGGAGGACGCGGCGGAAACCCTTGACGAAGGGATTTGCCCGCTGCCGCTCGAGATAGGCTGCAAAATCTGCTTGTTCCGGCCGGCAGGACGCGATCGCACCGGCCAGCATGCTGCCGGGCTGCCGCGACAGCCTTTCGACACGAGTGGTCTCGGCCTCGATGTCCGCCGGATCGACGTCGACCTCCATATGCAGCACGCGCCCGACGCCGACGCGGTGGGCCTCCACGGCGTATTCCTCATAGGAAAAATCGCGGTCGAGCGCCGGCACGCCGGCAAGCCAGGGATAGCGCAGCACCGAACGATCGATGAGATGCAGATGGGTATCGACGATCACTGTAGCTCCTCCTCTTGGGTCGTTAGATCATCTCACGGAGGAATTCTTCATTCAAATAAGAATTCACGACGGCGAGCCGACCGCCGATCCGGCCAGGTGCGACAGCTTTTCGGCCGTGACCAGCAACAGTTCGATGGTCCTGGTGATGTCAGGCGCGGAGGGCGCGTTGACGACGGTGATGTAGGGAATCGACAGTGCCGCGATCGCCTTGCCGTCGGAACTGCGCACCGGGGCCGAGAGGTTGAAGACACCGGCGGTCTGCATCGAGGCCATCATCTCGTAACCACGGTCGCGGATCTGGTCGAGCCTGGCGAAGAATTCGGCCGATTGCGCCGTCTTGTCGGTGCTGCGGACGTGTTCCGAAATCATCATCTGCCGCTCTTCCTGTGAGCGGAAGGCGAGCAACACATGTCCCGAACCGGTGTCGAACAGGCTGATGTGTGAGCCGACGCGGATCGAGATGCCCCAGTAGTTCGGCGCCTCCTGCTGGCCGATCACAACGGCGGAACCTCGATCAAAAACAACGAGTTGGTTGGCCTGCTGCGACGTCTCGGCGAGTTCACGCATCAGCGGCGTAGCGTAGGAAACCAGCCGCCGCACCGGCGCATGCAGTTGCGCCAGGCCAAACAACTTCAGTGTCAGCGAATAGCGGTCGCCATCCAGCCGGGTGACATAGCCGCGCCGCACCAGCCGGTCGAGCATGCGGTAGAATTCGTTGGGGCTGCGGTCGAGTTTCTTGGCGATTTCGGCTTGCGTCAGGCCACCGTCGACGCCGGCCAGCAGTTCGAGGATGTCGAGCCCCTTGTCGAGCGCCGGCGCGCGATAGCGCTCGTCTTCGCTGTCATCCATGGCGCATCCCTCCAGTGAATTCGATTCTTCATATACGCAGGAACGCGGCCGACGGAAACAAATTTCGCCTTGACGTACCCGTGAATGTTTTGTTTGTATATGAATGTAGCACTTCTTGTCATCAGACGAGTTGCGGTCGCCGGTGAGGCGCACCAAGGGAGGATACCAATGAACAGATTGCTTTCCGGCGTGTCCGCCGGCGCATTGTTGCTTGCATTCGGTGCAGGCACGGCCCTTGCCGGCGACCTGCCCGGCAAGTTCGAAGGCGTCACCATCGACGCCAAGCTGATCGGCGGCCAGCAATATGAAAAACTCTATGAGCGTATCCCCGAATGGGAGAAGCTGACCGGCGCCAAGGTCAACATCCTGACCAAGAAGAACGGCTTCGACATCGACAAGGAGCTCAAGTCCGACATCGCCTCGGGCAGCACCAACTGGTGCGTCGGCTGGAACCATTCGTCCTTCGCGCCGCAGTATACGAGCCTTTACACCGATCTCGGCAAGCTCTTGCCCAAGGCAGAGATCGACGCCTTCGTGCCTTCGACGATCAAGTCGGCAACAATCGACGGCAAGCTGGAGATGCTGCCCCGCGCGCAGTTCGACGTTTCGGCGCTCTACTACCAGAAGAGCCTGTACGAGAACGCCGACAACAAGACCAAGTTCAAGGCCAAATACGGCTATGATCTGGTGCCGCCGGACACCTGGAAGGAAGTCACCGACCAGGCTGAGTTCTTCGCCAACCCGCCCAATTTCTACGGCACCCAGTTCGCCGGCAAGGAAGAGGCGATCAACGGCCGTTTCTACGAGATGGTGGTCGCCGAAGGCGGCGAGTACCTCGACGAGGACGGCAAGCCGGTCTTTAACTCCGAAGCAGGCATCAAGGCGCTCGACTGGTTCGTCAACCTCTACAAGGCCAAGGCAGTGCCGGCCGGAACGACCAACTACCTTTGGGACGACCTCGGCCAGGGTTTTGCTTCCGGCACCGTCGCCATCAACCTCGACTGGCCGGGCTGGGCCGGGTTCTTCAACGATCCGAAGTCGTCGAAGGTCGCCGGCAATGTCGGCGTCAAGGTTGCGCCGAAGGGCTCTTCGGGCAAGCGCACCGGCTGGTCCGGTTTCCATGGCTTCTCGGTGACCGAGAACTGTCCCAACAAGGAGGCCGCTGCTTCCCTGGTGTGGTGGCTGACCAACGAGGACAGCCAGAAGCTCGAGGCCGCCGCTGGACCGCTGCCGACCCGCACCGCGGTGTGGGACTGGGACCTGCAGCAAGCAGCAAACGACCCTTACAAGAAGGAGGTCCTTGCCGCCTTCCAGGAAGAAGCCACGCACGCCTTTGCCGTGCCGCAGACGCCTGAGTGGATCGAGATCTCGAACGCCGTCTATCCCGAGCTGCAGGCGGCGATCCTCGGCGACAAGACTTCCAAGCAGGCACTGGATGAGGCCGCCGCCAAGGCGACGCAGATCCTTCAGGACGCCGGCAAGCTCTAGCGACTGCTCCCAAGACGGCCTCCCCCGTCAGCGATGGGGGAGGCGATCGCGCCTTACCGGGGCGAGTGCGCGGACCGATCCGAGATAGCCTTCCGTTCCCCGGCCGGGCCTCGACGAAGGAGAGGCACCGACAGTTCAATGCAACACCCCACAGGATCCTGATGAAGGGCTTCAAGCCATCCCCGCCATTCCTGCTGCTGCTTCCGGCTGTCATCGTGCTGGCGGCGGTTGTCGTGGTCCCGTTGCTGCTGTCCCTCTATTCCAGCTTCACGCCGTTCCGCCTGACACGGCCCGAAACATTTTTCGTCGTCATCGGCTTCAGGAACTATCTTTCGATCCTGTCCAACACCGATTTCTGGTGGGCGTTCGGCCGCACGGTGCTGCTGCTGACGATCGCGCTCAATCTTGAAATGCTGCTTGGCCTCGGCCTTGCGATGCTGGTCGAGAAGGCTACGCGCGGCCAGCGCATCCTGCGCACGCTGATGATGTTTCCGATGATGTTCTCGCCGATCCTGGTCGGCTTCCAGTTCAAATTCATGTTCAATGACAACATCGGCCTGGTGAACAATGCCTTGCAGTCGCTCGGCATCACGCAGGACGCCATACCGTGGCTGATCGAGAGCCATCTCGCCTTCATCGCCATTTCGATCGCCGAGATCTGGTCGTCGACGGCGATCTTCGCCATCCTGATCCTCGCCGGCCTGCTCGCCATGCCCAAGGAACCGATCGAGGCGGCGCGCGTCGACGGCTGCACGCCATGGCAGACATTCCGCTATGTGACGTGGCCGTTCGTCATGCCCTTTGCCTACATCGCCATGACCATCCGCTCGCTCGACGTGGCGCGCGCCTACGACATCGTCAAGATCATGACCGATGGCGGACCGGCGGGCCGCACCGAGCTGCTTTGGACGCTGGTGGCGCGCACCGCCTACAGCGACGGGCGCATGGGCATGGCTAACGCCATGGCCTATTTCTCGATCCTGCTGTCGATCGCCTTCACCGTCTATTTCTTCAACAAGCTCGCCGCGGCGCGCACGCAGATCGGTGCCGAGTGGTGAGGGCTGGGTGGTGAAGATGGACGAGAATTCTTCCGCCCGCTTGAAGCGCCGGCTCACAGGCATCGTCTATCGCATCGGCCTGTTCCTGGCGATGCTGACCATCTGCCTGCCTGGCCTGTGGATCGTGCTGTCGTCGCTGCGGCCGACGGTCGAGATCATGGCCAAGCCGCCAGTGTGGATCCCGCAGGAGATCTCGTTCGACGCCTATGTCGCGATGTTCAGCGGCATCGGCAAGGGCGGCATCCCGGTGATCGAGTATTTCCGCAACTCGCTGATCATCTCGGTGACGTCGACGATCATTGCGGTGGCCATTGGTATGGCCGGTGGCTATGCATTCGCGCGCTACCGCTTCCGCGGCAAGTCGAGCGTCTTCCTCGGCCTGATGCTGACGCGCACGGTGCCGGGCATCGCGCTGTCGCTGCCGCTGTTCTTCCTCTACGTGCGGCTTGGCATCATCGACACGCATGTCGGACTGATCCTTGCCTATGTCGCGCTCAACGTGCCGTTCACGATCTGGCTGATCGACGGCTTCTTCCGCCAGGTGCCGAAGGACCTCGCTGAAGCCGCGCAGATCGACGGCTGCACGCGCTGGCAGGCGTTCTGGCAGGTCGAGTTCCCGCTCGCCGGGCCGGGCATCGCGTCGGCCGCCATCTTCGCCTTCCTGACCTGCTGGAATGAATTCGCGCTGGCCTCGCAGTTGACCCGCTCGGTGAGCGCCAAGACGCTGCCGGTCGGCCTGCTCGACTACACGGCCGAGTTCACCATCGACTGGCGCGGCATGTGCGCGCTCGCCGTGGTGATGATCATTCCGGCGCTCACCCTCACCTACATCGTCCAGAAACACCTTGTCGGTGGCCTGACCTCCGGCGCGGTGAAAGGCTGACCCATGGCAACCGTTTCCCTCACCAAGCTGACCAAGCGCTACGGCAATGTCGGGATCGTGCACGGTATCGACCTCGACATCGCCGACCGCGAATTCATCGCGCTGGTCGGCCCCTCCGGCTGCGGCAAGTCGACGACGCTGCGCATGATCGCCGGGCTTGAGGAAATCAGCGCCGGCTCGATCGAGATCGGCGGCCGCGTCGTCAACGACCTGCCGCCGCGCTCGCGCAACATCTCGATGGTGTTCCAGTCCTACGCGCTCTATCCGCATATGACGGTGCGCGAGAATCTCGGCTTCTCGCTGAAGATCGCCGGTGCCGCCAAGGAAGACATGGACCGCCGCGTCGCCGAGGCTGCGGCCATCCTCGGCCTCGATACGCTGCTGGACCGCCGCCCGTCGCAACTGTCCGGCGGCCAGCGCCAGCGCGTCGCCATGGGTCGTGCCATCGTGCGCGATCCCGACGTCTTCCTGTTCGACGAGCCGCTTTCCAACCTCGACGCCAAGCTGCGCACGCAGATGCGCACCGAGATCAAGAAACTGCATGCCAAGGTGCAATCGACGGTGATCTATGTCACCCATGACCAGGTCGAGGCGATGACGCTTGCCGACCGCATCGTCATCATGCGGGACGGTTACATTGAACAGGTCGGCACGCCCGACGAGGTGTTCCGGCGGCCGGCGACGCGCTTCGTTGCCGGCTTCATCGGCTCGCCGCCGATGAACCTGCACGAAGCCACGATCGACGATGGCCAGATGGTTTTCGCCAGCGGCGACAAGCTGCCCCTGCCCGGCCAGTTCAGAGCCAATGTCGCGGCCGGTGACAAGGTCGTGTTCGGGCTGCGGCCTGACGACATCTATCCGACCGGACATGGCATCAGTTCGGGCGGCGCTGCCGACGTGCACCAGATCGAATTGCCGATCACGGTGACCGAACCGCTCGGCAACGAGACGCTGGTGTTCGTCGAATTCAACGGCACCGACTGGGTGTCGCGCATGCTGAACCCGAGACCCCTGAAATCGGGCGAGCGGGTCGCCATGAGCCTCGACATGTCGCAGGCACATCTGTTTGCCGCCGACACCGGGAACACATTGCGGAGCTGACGGACATGGCCAGAATCGAGAAAGTCGAACTGCGGATGGTGGACCTTGTGCCCAAGGTCAAGCGCACCGACGCCATCCAGAGCTTCGTCAGCCAGGAAACGCCTGTTGTGACGATCACCGATTCCGACGGCGCGGTCGGCACCGGTTACAGCTACACGATAGGGACCGGCGGCTCGTCGGTGATGCGGCTCCTGTCCGACCATCTGGTGCCGCGCCTGATCGGCCGCGACCCCGACATGATCGAGGCGATCTGGCACGATCTCGAATTTGCCACCCACGCCACCACGATCGGTGCGATCACGGCCATAGCGATCGCCGCGATCGACACCGCGCTCTGGGATCTGCGGGCGAAGAAACAGAACCTGCCGCTGTGGAAGCTGGCCGGCGGCGCCAAGGATCGCTGCCCGCTCTACACGACCGAAGGCGGCTGGCTGCACATCGAGACGCAGGCGCTGGTCGACGACGCGCTGGCCGCCAAGGCCAAGGGCTTTCGCGGTTCGAAAGTGAAGATCGGCAGGCCGCACGGCTCGGAGGATCTCGCCCGCCTGTCTGCGGTGCGCAGGGCGGTGGGCGACGGCTACGAGATCATGACCGACGCCAATCAGGGGTTCTCTGTCGATGAGGCGATCCGGCGCGCGGCCAGGCTGCGCGAGCTCGACCTCGCCTGGATCGAGGAGCCGCTGCCGGCCGACGATATCGACGGGCATGTGCGGTTGTCGAACTCGACGCCGACGCCGATCGCCGTCGGCGAGTCGCTCTATTCCATCCGCCATTTCCGCGAATACATGCAAAAAGGCGCCTGCTCGATCGTCCAGGTCGATGTCGGCCGCATCGGCGGCATCACGCCCTGGCTCAAGATCGCCCATGCAGCGGAGGCCTTCGACATTCCGGTCTGCCCGCATTTCCTGATGGAACTGCATGTCAGCCTGGCATGCGCAGTTCAGAACGGCCGCTATGTCGAGTACATTCCGCAGCTCGACCAGTTGACCGGCAAGCATATGCGCATCGAGGATGGCCAGGCGCTGGCGCCCGACGAACCGGGCATCGGCATCGATTGGGACTGGGACGCGGTCAAGGCCATGAGCATCGCCGAATTCACCACGACGATCACCGGATAGGAGACTGATATGCAGCGGATGGGGATGGTTCTGGGGCTGAAGCCGGAAAAGGTCGAGGAGTATGTCCGCCTTCACGCCGCCGTCTGGCCGGACGTGCTGACCATGATCTCGGCCTGCAACATCAAGAACTACTCGATCTACCTGAAGCGGCCGGAGAATCTGCTGTTCAGCATTTTCGAATACCACGGCGCCGACTACACGGCCGACATGGCCAAGATGGCGGCCGACCCGAAGACGCAGGAATGGTGGGCGGTCTGCATGCCTTGCCAGGAACCGCTGGCGACGCGCGGGGAAGGCGAATGGTGGGCGGCGATGGACGAGGTCTTCCATCATGATTGAAGGCGGTTTCGACCCTGCCTCACTCGCCCAGTCCTGGCCCAGACCTTCGACGCCCCGGCCGATCGTCACCTTCGGCGCCGGGTCGATTGTCGGCGACGCGCATTTCCCGGCCTACAGGAAGGCCGGCTTTCCGATCGCCGGGCTTTACGATCCCGATCATGCTCGAGCTGAAAAGCTGGCCAACCAATGGGGTGTGACAGCCTTTCGTTCCGCCGAGGAGGCTGCCGCCGTCAAGGGCGCGATCTTCGACCTCGCGACGCCGCCGTCGCGCCATGCCGATGTGCTGAAATCCTTGCCTGACGGCGCGGTGGCGCTGATCCAGAAGCCAATGGGCGGCAACCTCACCGAAGCAACCACGATCCTCGAAATCTGCCGCGCCAAAAAGCTTCAGGCAGCGGTGAACTTCCAGCTGCGCTTCGCGCCGATGATGCTGGCGCTCAAGGACGCCATCGCCAAGGGCTGGCTCGGCGAGATCGTCGACTTCGACGCCTGGCTGGCGCTGGCGACGCCGTGGGAACTGTGGGAATTCCTGCTCAAGGCGCCACGCGTCGAGATCGCCATGCATTCGATCCACTATCTCGACCTGATCCGGCAGTTGCTCGGTGACCCCCGAGGCGTGCACGCCAAGACGCTCGGCCATCCCAACCATGCGGTGGCGCAGACGCGCACCAGCGCCATTCTCGACTATGGCGACACCGTGCGCTGCGCGCTGTCGATCAACCATGACCACAAGTTCGGCCGCCGGCACCAGGCCTGCGAGTTCCGCATCTGCGGCACCGAGGGCGCTGCCTATCTCAAGCTTGGCCTCAACCTCGACTATCCGCGCGGTGAACCGGATGTGCTGGAAATCTACCCCAAAGGCGGGACGGACTGGGTTGCGGTGTCCTTGGCCGGCGAGTGGTTTCCCGATGCCTTCGTCGGCCGCATGGCCAATGTCCAGCGTTTTGCAGCCGGCGAAGACGCGACGCTGATCAGTCCGGTCGAGGATGCCTGGAGCACGATGGCGCTGGTCGAGGCGGCCTATCAGTCGAGTTCGGCACCGGCGACACCGATCGCGGAAAGACCCTGATGGAACAGATCCAGTATTTCGAGGACTACGAGATCGGTTCGTCGCGCCTGACCAGCGGGCGCACCATCACCGAAACCGACTTCGTCGTCCATGCCGGCCACACCGGCGATTTCTTCCCGCATCACATGGACGCCGAGTTCATGAAGACGACGCCGTTCGGCCAGCGCATCGCGCATGGCACGCTGGTGTTCTCGATCGGCATCGGGCTGACGGCGACCGTCGTCAATCCTGTCGCCTTTTCCTATGGCTACGACCGGCTGCGCTTTATCAAGCCGGTTTTCATCGGCGACACGATCCGGACGCGCACCACCATCGCGGCCAAGGAAGACGATCCCAAGCGGCCGGCTTCGGGACGGGTCATCGAGCGCTGCGAAGTGATCAACCAGCGCGGCGAAGTGGTGCTGGCGGCCGACCACATCTACATCGTCGAACGCAAGGCGGCGGAGAGCTGAAGCTCAGGGCACCCTAACCGATGGTTTCCTGTGTGGATGCAAGTATGCCCGTATACGCGCCTGATGCTAGGTCATAACTTTCGTCGCCTTATTTGCTAGAATTGCCCTTCCGAACGTGACCGCTGACCTGCACGCCGTCCTCGGCGCGCAGATGCAGGAAGCCGGGAATGGACAGAAGCGGGATGATCGCGGTCAGCAGGAACACCTGATGAAAGCGCTCCGGTGTCACGATGTGGGTTTCCCCGGCAACCAGACCCAGCACCATGGCGGCGATTGAAACGCCGAGCGAAACGCTGAGCTGCTGCAGGACGCCGCCGAGGCTGGTGGCGCGGCTTAACTTGTCCGCCGGCAGGTCGGCATAGGACAGCGTGTTGGAGGTCATGAACTGCGCCGACCGGATGATGCCGAACATGAAGACGTAGAGGCCGATCATCCAGTGTGGCGTATCGGCGCCGATCAGGGCGAAGCCCGCCACAACGGCGGAGCCGACAAGCGCACTGCCGATCAGCACGACATTGAAACCGAAGCGCCGCAACAGCGGCGACAGCAGCGGCCGAATGAGCAAGGCGCCGAAGCTGCCGACGAATGTCAGCGAGCCGGAGGTAACCGGGCTCATGCCAAAGCCGACCTGCAGCATCAGCGGCAACAGGAACGGCGCGCCGTTGAGGCCAACACGGCACAGGCCGCCGGCCAGCGTACCGACCCAGAACGAGCGAAACCGAAACAGCGTCAGGTCGACTGCCGGCGCGACGACGCGGCGCGCATAGCGCCCGAAGGCGAGCAGCAGCAGGACCGCCGCTGCCAGCACCAGCACTGTCGCCGAGACAGGGATGATCGGCCGGCCGATGCTTTCCAGTCCGAATTGCAGCAATGCGACGCCGCATCCCACCATCAGGAATCCGGCGAAGTCGAAACGTTGTACCGCTTCCTCATGGAAATCGTCGACAAAGCGCAGCGCAGCCGCAATGCCAAGGCAGCCGAACGGCACGTTGACATAGAATATCCAGCGCCACGAGGCATAGGTGGTCAACAGGCCGCCGAGCAGCGGCCCGATGACAGGTCCCATGATGGCGGGCAAGGTCATATAGGTCATGGCGGTGATCAAGCCGCTGCGCGGAAAGCTGCGCAGCAGGATCAGCCGCCCGACGGGCGTCATCATGGCGCCGCCCAGCCCCTGCAGCGCGCGCATCGCCAGCAGCATGCTGAAACTGCTGGCGATGCCGCACAGCGCCGAACCAAGGGTGAAGGCGAAAAGCGCCAGCGCGAACACTCTTCGTGCGCCGAACCTGTCCGCGAACCAGCCGCTGACTGGGATGAACACGGCCAAGGTCAGGATGTAGGTGGTGATCGCCAGGTTCAGCCTGACCGGTGTCGTGTCGAGGCTGCGCGCGATGGCCGGGATCGCAGTGGTGATGATGGTGGAATCGAGCTGCTCCATCAGAAACGCGATGGCGACGATGATCGGAATGATCAGCCTCAACCTCGGGTCGCGCTCGGTGGCAAATTGAGGCTGTTCCAATGCTGTGGCCAATTCCGTCATGCAGGCGGCGATATGTTCCAGCCCAAGCTGGCGCATCCGCGTTCAAAGGCAAGATTGCCTTGTGTGCGCCAGCCAGCCGAGACCTGACCGCACGGCCTGTCTTATGGTCCGACAAAAAGGCAAGCGGTAGTCAATTTGGCCTTGATGGAGGTCAACAAATCTTGACCGCGGCTATCCCTGCGAGGACATCGGCAAACGGCCGTGCGTCGAGTTTTCCGGCTCATTTGCGTTTCAGCGAATGCCGTCCCGATTTCGTGAAGGAACGTGTCGAGTGAGAGGTCGTTTTCCTCCCCATGTATGTCTCGCATGAACAGGAGGCATCCTCATGAAAAGGCAAATAGGATTCATCACTTCCATCGTACTGGCGTTGGCCACGAGCGCGATCCCGTTGACCACCGACGCCAATGCCGCGGTCGTCAGGCACCATAGTGTCCACCACACTGCTGCCCATCACGGTGGCGCGCATCGACACGCTGTGCGCGGTGGACATGGGCACCGCGGCGGGTGGGTCAGCGGCGGTTGGACCGGCGACGATCGGGTCGGCGATGATGGCTGGATAGACGGCTACTACAATGGCTACGGCAGTTACGACGGCTACGCCGGCGACTATTGCGGAACCATCCAATGGACGCTCGACCTGTGCGGCCCCCACGGTCCCTGACCCTCATCCGGCCGTAGCGCGCCTCAGGCAGGACGGCTTTCCGCGAAGTCGAACCGGCAATGGTCGTGCCGGCCATCACAGGCGCAGTATGTCTCCTCGCATTCGACTTGCGTCGGTGCCGCAAGACCGAGCAGGAACGAGAAGGCGCCGGTGACAAAACCCTCGAACATGTAGCAGACGCGCTGGCCTGGCCCCTGCCCGGCCTCCAGCCCGAAGATCGAATTCCTCAGGCTGATGCTGCCGAAGCGCCCGCCCACATCCAGCGTGTCGATCGAGAACTGGCCCCAGCCGCGCTGCGACAGGCGCTGGAAATAATGGCGGAACGTCGCCTCCGGATCGAGGCCGTTGCCCTGCACCTGCGCCTCGCACCATTCGATGGCGGACTTTGCCGTCGCGGTGCGCAGGATGGCGCGATAGGCGTCGCGGCCGAGAGCTGCCTCGACCGCGAGATGATTGTTCACCAGGAAGCGCCTGGGCAGGTAGACCATCGGCAGCCCGTCGGTCCGCCAGATGCCGCTCGTCTCGTCGATATCGATAGGAACCGCGGGCTGCATGATGCCTAGGCTGCTTGGCGCTGCGCGGCGACCGAGGCCGACTGGTCCTTGTAGAGTTCGCCGTCCTTCATGATGACGACGAGGTTCTTCTCATGCACCATCATGTCGAGGTCCTTCAGCGGGTCACCATTGACCAGCAGCAGGTCGGCGATGAAGCCTTCCTTGACCATGCCGAGTTCGTCGCCGAGGCCCATCACCTGGCCGCCGAGCCGGGTGCCGCATTGTAGCGCCTCGCTCGGCGAATAGCCGAGCAGGTCGACGAAATGCTTGAGGTCGCGCGCGTTGGTGCCTTGCGGTGTCTGCGCGAAACCATAATCGCCACCGATCAGTGCGCGCACGCCGCGCTTGCGCAATTCGGTGTAGACCTTGCGGCTGTCGTCGAGGATGCGCTGCATGCCGAACTTGACCGCCATCTCGTGGGTGAAGCCGAAGGGCTCGCCCTCGTAGAGCGTGCCGTAGATGATGCCGATGGCCGGGCCGACGAAGATGCGGTCCTTGGCCGATTCCAGCGCATCGAGCGCTTCCTCGTCGGCGGATTCGCAGTGGTAGATGACGTCGACGCCGCACTTTACCGCGCGCTTCACAGAGCCGGCTGCGCGGGCATGGCAGTTGATCTTCTTGCCGAAGTCGCGGGCAACGGACACCGCCGTCATCACTTCGGCCTCGCTCATCACGGTCAGGCCGCCATGCGCCGCGGGGCTCAGATCGTCGCCGGAAATGTTGATCTTGATGTTGTCGGCGCCTTCGCGGCAGCACAGGCGAACCGCCTTGGTGATCTCCTCGACGCCGTCGGCGATCATGCCGAAGCTCTCGTGATACATATGCTGCTGGCGCTCGTCGCCGAGGCCGCCGGTCACCGTGATTTCCGGACTGCCGGCGCGCATGCGCGGTCCCGGCAGGCGGCCGGCATTGATTTCGTTGCGGATGACGATGTCTAGCCTGAGCTTCGAGGTCGCGGCGCTGTAGGCGCTGGTGAAGCCATGGTCGAGCAATGTCTTGGCATTGCGCATGGTCAGCAGAAGATGCTCCTCGGGCGGAATCAGGCCAAGGTCGGAATCCTTGATCGCGCCGCCGAAGGAGATGTGGGCGTGGCCTTCGACAAGGCCCGGCATCAGCGTCATGCCGCGGCATTCGACTGTCGTCGCGCCGTCACCGGACAATTGGCCGGGCGTGCGCGCAATGGTGACGATGCGGCCATTCTCGACCAGCAGATCGGCTGGAAAGGCATCGGCGCCGGTGCCATCCCAAATCATGGCATTTCGAAACATCACTCTTGTCATGACATCGTCCTTTCGGAGTTGGCGGGGTTATTGGTTGACGGCTTGCGCAGAGATGACGTCGTCAGCAACGACATTGGACAGGATGCCGACGTCTTCCAATTCCACTTCGCAGACGTCGCCATGTTTCATGAACAGCTGCGGCTGGCGCGCCATGCCGACGCCGGACGGCGTGCCGGTGACGAGGATATCGCCCGGCTCGAGCGTGATCGCTTCGCTGATGATCGAGATCAGCGAGGCGACATCGAAGATCATGTCGCTGGTCGAGGCGTTCTGGACGACCTGGCCGTTGAGGCGCGTCTGGATGCGCAGCCCCTTGCCGCCCGGCGGCAATTCGTCTGATGTCACGAAGATCGGCCCGAAGGATCCGGTGCCGTCGAAATTCTTGCCAACGGTCCACTGCGGCGACTTGGTCTGGAAGTCGCGGATCGAGGCGTCGTTGAAGATGGAGTAGCCGGCGACATGGCTCAGTGCCTTGCCGGGGGCAATGTGGCGGCCGGCCTTGCCGATGATCGCCACCATCTCGCCCTCGTAGTCGAGCTGGATCGAGGCCTCCGGACGGCGGATGGCCGCGCCATGCCCGATCAGGCTGGTCGAAAAGCGGGCGAACAAGGTCGGATAGTTCGGCGGCACGAAGCCGCTCTCGATGGAATGGTCGACATAGTTGAGGCCGACGCAGATGATCTTGCCCGGCGCCGATAGCGGCGGCAGCCACTCGACCGATTGAGGATCGATCCGCCGTCCGCTGGCCAGCCGCTCGCCTGCCGCCTGCAGCGCCTGCGCGCCTTCGGCGATGAGTTCCTCCAGCCGTCCGGGAAACATCGCATCGCTTTCGTCGATGCCGCGGAACTCACCTGCCGGCAATGCGATTGCCAGTCCGGGTCCCCGCGGCGATTTATAGGCTGCAAATCGCACTGGCCACATCCTCGCTTGTGAAGGCTGGACTTTGTTCAGAAATTATATATCTGTCAACATAGAATATATTATTTTGCATTCTGATTCCTGCCTGGGATAATGTATGAGGGCATTCGATGGACAGATTCGGCCGCGGGCGAACCAATGGCTAGGGAAGGCTCGATCAATCTCACCCAGGGCGCGTATGAGGATTTGCGCGCCGACCTTTTGTCGTGCCGCATCGCACCGGGCAGCCGGCTCAAGGTGCAGGAACTGTGCGACAGGCTGTCGGTCAGCCTCGGCGCCATCCGCGAGGCGCTGTCGCGGCTGACGTCCGAGGGCCTTGTCGTGGCCGAACCGCAACGCGGCTTCCGCGCCGCACCGATCTCGGCCGAGGATCTGGTCGACCTCACCAAGACGCGCATCCAGATCGAGACGCTGTGCATCCGCCGCGCCATCGAGGTGGGCGACGTCGCCTGGGAATCGCAGCTGGTCGCGGCCCTGCACCGGCTGTCGCGAACGCCGGAGCACACACCGGATCATCCGGTGCATTCGAGCGACGAATGGGCGACCGCGCATGCGGCCTTTCACAAGGCACTGGTGGGCGGCTGCGACAGCCGCTGGCTGCTGCGCCTGCGCGACCAGCTTTACGACCAGAGCGAGCGCTACCGCCGCCGTTCGGTCTCGCTGGCACCCAATGCCCGCAACATCAGCAAGGAACATCAGGAGCTCGCCAATGCCGTGCTCGACCGCAATGCCGAGAAGGCAGCCGAATTGCTGGCGGCGCATCTGGCGGTGACCACCGACATCCTGCTGGCGGCCGAAGCCGATGACTTGCCGGCGCGCGAGACAATTGTGCGGGCGTAGCGCTTCATTTTCGAGGTCCTCGGACAGGAGGTAAAAACGCCGCCTGTGCGAACGGGCGGCGTTTTGCGTCATGAGCCTATTGGCGCAGATTGGTCCAGATACGATCGTAGGCGCGGATCGCCTTCTCGTCGCATGACGGCGCAAACGAGATCTTCAGATCGGCCGGCGGGTTGAACTCCGGCGAGCCGCCAATATCCGCCGCCAGGTATTTGTTGGAGCCCGCGATCGCGCTCTGGTAGCCGGTGTATTTCTGCTGCAGCGCGATGTTTTCGGGATCCATCAGGAAGTTGAGGAACTTCTTGGCGTTGTCGACATTGGGCGCGGTCGAGGGCACGGCGACATTGTCCATCCAGCCGACAACGCCTTCCTTGGGATAGACGTATTTGACCGTCGACTTCTGCTGGCGTGTCGCCAGCGCCTTGCCCGACCACTGCTCGTGCATGACCGTCTCGCCGGCGACCTGGCGCTCGACGATGCCGTCGGAATTGTAAACCTTGACGAAGGGCTTTTGCGCCTCGAGCAAAGCATCGAGTTCCTTCAGGTCGGCTGGATTGCTGTTGCACTGATCCTTGCCGAGATACACCAGCGCCAGCGACATCACCTCGGTCGGCGAGCCGAACATGCCGACCTTGCCCTTGAGTTCCGCGGGCGGATCGAAGAGCGGCTTCAGGCTGTCGGTCGGACCCTTGTAGACGGCGGTGTCGACCGAATAGGACGTGGTGCCCCATACCCATGGCACTGTGTATTTCGCATCCGGATCCCAGGACCGGTGCTGCCATTTCGGATCGACGTTCTTGAAGTTCGGCATCGCCCCCGCATCGACCTCCTGGAACAGCTTCTGCTTGACGAAGATCGGCACGAAGTCGTTGCTGATGATCATCACGTCGTAGCCGGCGGCGCCCGAGCTTAGCTTGGCGAGCGCGGTCTCGTTCGAATCGTAGGTGTCGATGGTGACCTTGATCCCGGTCTCCGCCTCGAACTTCTTGATCATTTCGTCCGATGTGTAGTCGGTCCAGTTGTAGATGTGCAGTTCGCCGGAACCGGCGAGCGCCGTGGTGGTGATGGCCCCCATGATGGCGGTGGCCAAAGCAATTCCTGAAAGTCCTTCTTTCCATTTGGTCACGGTCGTTCTCCTCTGGTTTTCTTATTTCTAGGCAAGCTTATTTGCGTCGTCCGACGAGCAGCGCCGCCGCGACGAAGACGATGGAAACGGCAAGAAGGATGGTGGAGATGGCGTTGACCTCCGGCGTCACGCCAAGCCGCATCATCCCGTAGATATAGACCGGTAAGGTGGTCGAGCCGGCGCTCGACACCATCATCGAGATCAGGAAATCATCGAGCGACACGACGAATGCCATGATGGCGCCGGCCGAGATCGCCGGGACCAACAAGGGTAGCGTGACGCGGCGAAACAGCCGCCACTCGTCGGTATAGAGGTCGCGGCCGGCTTCCTCCAGCGTGCCGCCCATGTCGCGCAGCCGCGCCTGGATCGGCAGCAGCGCGAACGGAATGCAAAAGACGGTGTGGGCGATCATCAGGTTGATGAGCCCGTGATGCATCCCGAGCCCGGAGAAGAAGATCAGTGTGGTGATCGCCACGACGATCTCCGGCACCACCAGCGGCATCGCGATCAGCGCCGTTGCCGCACTGCGCCCGAAGCGCAGCCGGCCGCGTTCCAGCGCCAGCGCGCCAGCCGTGGCGATCGCCGTCGAGGCGATGGTGGCGACGATCGCGATGATGACGCTGTTGAAGGCGGCGTCGCGGATCGAGCCGTTGTTGGCGACCGCCACGAACCATTTGAAACTGAAGCCGGCCCACACGGTGACCAGCCGGCTCGAGTTGAAGGCATAGATCACCAGGATCAGCAGCGGCGCGTAGAAGAAGAGGAATATGAGAGCGGTGTAGGCCGACAGGCCGGGCGTATGCCGCCAGTCGAAGGGTTTTGCGCCATTCATCGCCGCCCCTCCTGTGCCTTGCGCGAACGGATGACGAAGACCGTCAGCAGGACGACCGTCACGACGGTCGAAAGTGCTGCCCCAAACGGCCAGTTGCGCGACGAGGTGAACTGCATCTGGATCAGGCTGCCGATCAAAAGCTTCTTGCCGCCGCCAAGCAGGTCGGGCGCCAGGAACGAGCCGAGCGCCGGCGCGAAGACAAGCGTGGCGCCGGCCAGCGCGCCGGGTTTGGCCAGCGGCCAGACGATGCGGCGGAAGACGGCGGCGCGGCTGGCATAGAGGTCGTGCGCGGCCTCGATCAGCCTGGGGTCGATGCGCTCCAGCGTCGAATAGATCGGCAGCACCATGAAGGGGAGGAAGGTGTAGACGAGGCCGAGCAGGATCGACCCGTCATTGTAGAGCAGCGGCAGCGGACCGGAGATGACGCCGGCATGGCGCAGCGCACCATTCGCCAGGCCTTCGTCGCGCAGGATGAGGATCCAGCAATAGGTGCGGATCAACGTGTTGATCCAAAATGGCAGTGTGACGGCAAACAGCAGGACCCGGCGGCGCTCCGGTGTCTGGTAGACGATGTACCAGGCAACCGGCAGGCCGAGCACCAGGCAGATGAGGGTCGTGGCAATGGCGAGGTAGATCGAACGCAGGATGATCAGCGCATAGCTCGGCGAAAACACCAGGCTGTCGTCGAAGTCGCGCTGGTACAGGAACTGGAGATAGGCGTCGAATGTAGCCGGCGCCGTGACGCCGCCATAGGGGTTGGCGGTCATGAACGAATAGGCGACCGCAAGGAACAGCGGCAGCACCATGAAAATGCCGATGACCAGCATGGCGGGTGCGATCAGCAGGTAGGTGCGGTTCGGACCCATCGCCGCCTCAGGTCGCCAGTTCGCGTTCGACGTCGCGGGCCCAGTCGACGACGACCCTGTCGCCTGTCGCGAATGCCGCACCACCGCGCGAGCGCGACTGCAGCCTTGCTCCCTCTTCCAGGACAATCTCGTAGAGCGTGTCGGAGCCGAGGAAGGTGATGGCTGACACCGCTCCTCTGGCGTGGCCTGTGGCGTGATCGGATGCCGGTGATACGACGATGTGTTCGGGACGCACGACGATCGTCTTTGCAGGGTCGCGGCCAAGCGCTGCACCCGGCAGCAGGTTGGACTCGCCGATGAAATCGGCAACGAAGCGGTCCTGCGGATTGTCGTAGATGTCGCGCGGCGTGCCGACCTGCAGCACGTCGCCACTGCGCATCACCGCGATCCTATCGGACATGGCGAGCGCCTCCTCCTGGTCGTGGGTGACCAGCACGAAGGTGATGCCGGTTTCGCGCTGCAGCCGCTTCAATTCGCTCTGCATGCCCTTGCGCAGCTTGAGGTCGAGGGCCGACAGCGGCTCGTCGAGCAAAAGCACGCTCGGCTTCGGAGCAAGGGCACGCGCCACCGCGACGCGCTGCTGCTGGCCGCCCGACAGTTGCGCCGGGCGGCGCGTGGCGAAGCCTTCGAGCCGCACCATTTCCAGTGCTTCCCTGACCCGCTCGTCGATCAGCGATTTCGGCGCGTTCTGCATTTCCAGCCCGAACGCAACATTCTCGGCGACGCTCATATGCGGGAACAGCGCGTAGCTCTGGAACACCGTGTTGACCGGCCGTTTCTGCGGCGGCAAGGCGGCGACATCGCTGCCGGCGATGCGGATGGCGCCCGAGCTTGGAGCCTCGAAGCCGGCTATCAGCCGCAAGAGGGTCGTCTTGCCGCAACCGGACGGGCCAAGCAGGGTGAAGAACTCATTGTCGAAGATTTCGAGGCTGACTTCGTTCAGCGCACGGACAGGATCGGCGTCCCTGGTCAAGAAGGACTTTGACACGCTTTGGATGTCGATCATGACCGGCAAATTCCTGGGACTGCGGTGAGATGGCGGTGCCTGCTGGGAACCATCACGGTCATTCGAAACCGTTCCTAAAAATTCGCTCCAAAATTATATTTGTCAACAAATAATATATTGTTTTGCGTTCTGACACGCGAAAGTGTGGCAGGGAACCGTGATCTCTCGGCCAGGCCCTTGGCCATGTTGTGTCGATATCCAACGGAGCTCAGAGCACCTTGCAGCTGTCGGGATCGAGCAGATGCATATGAGCCATGCCGAGCGAGAGCGTCGCCACCTGGCCGGGCTTCGGCGTCGAAGCGGGATCGATGCGCGCCGTCGCCTCCGCGCCGGCGATCAGCACATGCAGCAGCGTCTCCATGCCCATCGGCTCGACCACCTCGACCGGCGCCTTGATGTCGACGACGTCGGGCCGCTCGCGCTGCTCGGTGATGTGCTCTGGACGCAGGCCGAGTTCGAGTTCGCGCCCGACATGGCCGGCATAGCGTGCTGTACGGGCAGCCGGGACGGCGAGAGCGGTGCCATCACCGAGCACGACCGCGAGCCGGTCGCCGCGCGCCTCCAGGCGGACTTTGAAGAAGTTCATGCCGGGGCTGCCGATGAAGCCGGCGACGAAGCGGCTGGCCGGTTCATGGTAGAGATCGTTGGGCGGCCCGATCTGCTCGATGCGCCCCTTGTTCATCACCACGACGCGGTCGGCCAGCGTCATCGCCTCGACCTGGTCATGGGTGACGTAGACCGTCGTGGTGGCGACCATCTGGTGCAGCTTCTTGATCTCGGCGCGCATCTTCACCCTGAGCTTGGCGTCGAGATTGGAGAGCGGCTCGTCGAACAGGAACACTTTCGGCTGCCGCACCATGGCGCGGCCCATCGCGACGCGCTGGCGTTGGCCGCCGGACAACTGGTGCGGCTTGCGCTGCAGGAGTTCGCTGAGGTCGAGGATGTCGGCGACACGAGCGATGCGCTGCGTCACCTCGCCGTCCGGCACCTTGCGGATGCGCAGGCCGAAAGCCATGTTCTGCGCGACCGTCATCTGCGGATAGAGCGCGTAGCTCTGGAAGACCATCGCGATGTCGCGATCCCTGGCCTGCACGTTGTTGACCAGCCTGCCGCCGATATGGATCTCGCCGCCGCTCGGCCTGTCCAGTCCCGCCACCATGCGCAGCGTCGTCGACTTGCCGCAGCCGGACGGCCCGACGAGGACGACGAATTCGCCCTCTGCGATATCGAGATCGATATCGTGCACCACCTTCAGATTCTGGAAACTCTTCGAAACCTTCTTCAGTTCGACGTCGGCCATGGCGCTACTCCCTTGCCGTGGGCGCGAACATGTCGAGCGCCAGTGCCGCCGCTCCGATCACGCCGGCGTCATTGCCATGCTCCACCGCCACGATCAAAGGTGGCCGGCCGGGCTTGAGCAGCACGAAATCCCTGACATTGCGGGCAATTCGGTCGGTGAAGAACGGGCCCGCGAGCGCCAGACCGCCACCGATGATCGCCGCCTCGATGTTGAGCATGTTCGACATGATGCCGATCATCTGACCGAGCCAGCGCGCCACCTCGTCAACGACCTGCAGCGCGATGGGATCGCCTTCTTTGGCAAGATCGCAGACGGTCTCGGCGTTGGTGGCGTCGGTGTCCGGCTTGAGCTGGCGATAGCGATTGACGAGCGCGCGGGCGCTGGCGAGGTTCTCGACCATGCCAGGCACCGGATCGGCAATGTCGGTGCGGGCCGGATCGAGCGAGATGCAGCCAAGCTGTGGCGGCAACCCGTCCGGGCCGTCGATCACCTTGCGGTCGATGACCATGGCGCCGCCAATGCCGGTGCCGAGCGTCAGCAGGGCAAAGCGGGAGAAGGGACGGCCGGCGCCGTGCCGCATCTCGCCATGGGTGGCGCAGACGGCATCGTTGCGGACGATGGCCGGGACGCCGAAGCGAATGCCGAACAGTTTCGACAGCGAACCCTTCAACAGTGCCGGGATCGCCGGGCATCGGCCATTCAGCATACCGGTCTGGGGATTTGGCGTGCCCGGCACACCAATGCCGATGGCGGTGATGTCCGGATACTGCCGCGTCAGCTCTTCGGTGGCCTTGGTGACCAGATGGACGAAATCCGCAAACTCGATATCCCGATGTACCGGGACAGCGCCGCGCGCCAGCACCTTACCCGAACCGTCGACGGCGCCGAGCTTGACCAGGCTGCCGCCAATGTCGATTCCGATCGCGGTTACCATCAGGCCTCCTTGCGGATGCGCACGTTGAGCCTGCGTCCGAGATTGGGATAGATCATCTTGTCCGGATCGATGCCACGCGCGATCGCCAGTTCGCAGCCATACCATTGCAGCGGGATCGGCGCCCAGCAACCGGCGAGCCATTGCTGCTCCGCCGCCGTCGGCCAGCTGACATCGAGGTCGAAGCGGGTCGGATGGCCGGAGAGGTTGAGGACGACCGTACGCGGCCCGAGTTCGGCCAGAGCCTCGCCAAGATTGGCGGCGACCTTCGCCTCGGCCTCGGTCTGCGCGATGGCGATCACCAGGCTGTTGTCCGTCGTGCCATAGACGTGCCCATGCAACGCCTCCTCCGTGTCGAAGGCGGCTGTCGGCACGCCGCTGATCTCGGCAATCTTTAGCGATGCCTCCAACGCGGTGCCAAGATGCGTCGCCTGTCCAGCGACCAGTATGTAATCGGGGACGCCGAAGCGGGTGATCAGGTCCTTCGCTGCAGCGAGACCGGTTTCCGCTGTCTGCTCGAGTTGTTCGAGAAGCTTCGACAGATCGACCGTCTTGTTGGCTAGCTTGGCGGCAACCGCCAGCACCGAGATGACGGTGGCGGTATAGCCCATGGTCTTCGGGCCGACCGTCTCCGGGCCGATCGGCATGACGATCACCTCGGCGCCGGCCTCGGTAATCAGGCTGCCCTCCTCACCGGTAATGACAAGTGTGGGAAACCCGCGCGCCACCGCCAGGCGTACCGCTTCGATCGTGGTGATGCTCATGCCGGACTGCGAGGCCGCCAGAACCAACGTGCGTTGGTCCGTTGGCTTGGGCGGCAGGCGCAGGAAAGCCTCCGGCTCCTTGGCGATCACAGACGCCCCGGTGCCCTCCTCCAGCGCCTCGGCGCCGGCCAGCAGCGCATTCATCGAGGAGCCGGTGCCGAGCAGCACGATGCGCTGCGGCTTCTGGCGCAGGCTGGCGAACCGATCCAGATCCGCGCCGATGGCGGCGGGCAGCCCGGTCAGGGTCGAAGGCTGCCGGCGGATGTATTTGCCTATCTGCATCTTGATGTTCCATCATTTCGAAATTGTAGAAGTCTTGTGAAAATCTGTCGGCCATGACGCCGGGTTATTTGCTGTAGCCTTTGCTCAGGCCGCTGATGAACTGCCGCGAGAACAGAGTGAACAGCAGGACGAGTGGCACCGCGCCAAGCGTCAGCGCGGCGAGAAGTGCGGGATAGTCGTTCATGAACTGCCCGACGAATTGCTGCACGCCGAGCGTCACCGTCTGGTTCTGCCGGCTTGGAGCCAGGATCAGCGGGAACCAGAGGTCGTTCCAGACCGGCAGCATGGTCAGCGCGGCCACCGCGGCGAGGCCGGGCCTGACCAAAGGCAGCACGATCCAGAAGGTGCGCAGCTCGCTCGCGCCATCCATGCGCGCTGCTTCCTTGAGATCCGTCGGAACGGTGCGGAAATAGGTGACCATCAGCGTCACCGCGATCGGGATGCTCATGGCGGTGTAGACGAGGATGAGGGCCGCCAGCGTATCCATCAGCTTCCAGGCAAGCATCATCTGGATGAGCGGGATCGTGCCGAGCCGGATCGGCAACATGATGCCGAGCACGAACAGCCCGCCGAGCAGCGAGGCAACCCGCACACGATATTCGACCAGGGCGAAGGCGGCGAGCGTCGACAGGACTACGGTGAGCACGATCGTCGTCACTGTGACGATCAGGCTGTTGCGATAGTTGACGATGAAATTGCCGCGAGTGAAGACCCGCTTGTATCCTTCGAGACTGAACGTCTTGGCCGTCGGCAGGTCGAACGGGCCACCGAAGATCGCCGGTGTCGTCTTCAGCGAATTGATGATGACGATCAGCACCGGTCCGATCGCAAGGATGACAAAGAGGATCAAGAGCGCATGAACGATGATGCGTTCGATTGTCCAGGGTTCGCGGTCCTGGCGGCGGCGGGCAACTGGCATGGTGAGGTCCGGGGCGCTCATATCAGCTCCTAGACCGAATAGGATTTCAGGCGGCGCTGGATCAGCCAGAAATAGACCGATGTCACCAACAGAACCGTGAGGAAGATGATCGTCGCGACCGCGGCACCCAGATCGAGATCGGCAAGCTGTCCGCTCGAACCGAAGAAGGTCCGGTAGAAATAGGTGCCGAGGATGTCGGTGCTGTAGTTGGGACCGGGCGCCGATCCGTTGAGCGCGAACACCAGGTCGAAGCCGTTGAACGTCCAGATGTAGGTGAGGATCGCGATCAGGCCGAATTGCGGCGCGATCAGCGGAAACTTGATCTTCCAGAACGTCGTCCAGCCGCCGGCGCCATCGATGTTGGCGGCTTCGACGAGCTCGTTGGGCACCGCCAGCAGGGCGCTGTAAAGGAAGACCATCGGAATGCCGAAATACTGCCAGACCGACATCAGCGAAATCGTGGTGAGTGCGGTCGATTCCGTGCCCAGCAGCGGAAAACCGACCAGGCCCCAGAGCGGGTTGATGATCAGGCGCCAGACGAAGCCGACAATGACCACCGACAGCGTCGCCGGTATGAACAGCAAGGTGCGGTAGATGCCTTCCGACCGTGCCAGTTTTCCCGACGTCAGCAACGCCGCCAGCAGCAGGCCCATCGGCACTTCGACAACGAGATGGATGGCGAAATACTGCATGTTGTTCAAAAGCGCGTTCCAGAAGCGGGCGCTGATCGTCGGATGCGTGAACAGGCGCTCGTAATTGGCGAGGCCGACAAAGGTGTCGCCAGAGGCGCCACTGGTCTGGAAGAAGCTCATTACGATCGAGGTCGCCAGCGGCAGCACGGCAAAGACCAGGTAGACGGCCAGGGCCGGCAGCACGAACAGCAACAGGTTTCTGTAGGCGGCAGCGGGAGATATCAATTGATGACCTCTTGTTCACGCCGGCATGGAATGTGCCGGCGTGCCCGAAGGCTTCGCGCATGCCTCGCCGGCTGGCAAGACATGCGCAAGGCGTTCCCGGATTACTTCTTCTGCGGTCCGTACCAGGAGGCGAGCCCGGTCTGAAGCTCGGTGGCGACCTGCTTCGGGGTGACGTCCGACTTGGTGAACATCACCTGCAGCAGACGCCAGGTCTCGTCGTCGAGCGGAGGCGTGCCGGCGCTCAGGCGATCCAGCGCCAGCCGCGGTGTCAGCTCAGCGCCTTTCTTGAGGTCGGCGAAATCCTGCGCCAGCTTGTTCTTGTAGGTGACCGGCTTGCTGCTCATGGCAAAGAAGCCGGGGGCGGCGTTGACATAGAGCTCCTGGAATTCGGGGCCGGCGACCCAGTCGAGGAAGGTCTTGGCCGCTTCCTTGTGCGTGCTCTTGGCATTGATGCCGATGCCCATGTCCGGCATTTCCTGTAGGTAGCGCTGGTCGCCCGCCTTCGGCACCGGCGGACCGAACACGCCGATATTGAGGCCGGTCGAGGTCGCCTGGTTGATGTCCCATGAGCCGTCCGGGAGGATGGCCGCCTTGCCGAGCGTGAACAGCTGCGTCATGTCGGCATAGTTCAGGCTTTCCTGCCCGGCCGGCAGGAACGGCTTCCAGGCTTCGAAGAAGGCGATGGCATCGACGAATTCGGGGTCGGTCAGTTTCTTCTTGCCGTCGATCAGGCCGAGCCGGCCCTCCTCGCCCTTCCAGTAGGCCGGACCGATGCTGTAGAGGCCGTTATAGGCGAGTTGCCAGGATTCGGCCGAGCCGTAAGCCAGCGGCGTATAGCGGCCGTCCTTCTTGATCGCCTGCAGCACATCGATGAACTCGGCGCTGGTGGTCGGCACCTTCAAACCCAGTTCCTTGAAGATGTCGGCGTTGTAGTAGAAGCCGGCGAGCACGGCGGCGACGGGCAGACAGTAGGCCTTGTCGTCGGCGCCCGACCAAGCGGCGCGGGACGTCTTGTCGAAGTTTTCCAGGCCCGCCAGCCCTTCCAGGGATTCGAAATAGCCGCGCTTGATCCATTCGCGATTCACGTCGAAGGGGCGGCAGGTGATCAGGTCGCCGCCGGCGCCGCCTTCGATCTGCGACTGGATGGCGGCATTGTATTCATTGGTGTTGATCGGCGCGAATTCGACCTTGATGTCGGGATGCTTGGCTTCGAAGGCTGGCAGGATGGTGTCCTGCCAGACCGCGATGTCCTCGGTCCGCCAGCTGTTCAAGGTGATGGTGACCGGGTCGGCAAAAGCGGCGCCTACGCCGCCTGAAAACATCACGCCAAGCGTCGCCGCCAGCGGGATCGATACACGCATGGAACGCATTTTCCTGCTCTCCCTCAAGATGGTGCCCCGTGTGGATTCACGATTTTGCACTGTTGCCTGGGACCATACCTACTGATACATGTTGTGACAAGTGGTATTGTGTTGTCTTTTCCTGTTGTATGGTCGTTGTCCGGACTGGGCACCACCAAACCGACGGCAAGAAATTTGGGAGGACTTGATGATTGGAGTTGGAATTCTGGGCTCGGGTTTCATCGCCGAGACCTATGCGGACTCACTGCTCGACGTACGCAACGCCGAACTCGTGGCCTGCTCCTCGCGCAGCTTCGAGCGCGCCGAAGCCTTCGCGAAAAAGTGGGGTCCAAAGGTCACCGCCCACAGGGATATCGACGCCCTGTGCGCCGATCCCGCGGTCGAGCTCGTGGTGATCGCGCTGCCCAACGAGATCCATCTCGAAGCCGTCAGGACCGCTGCAAGGCACGGCAAGGCCGTCATCTGCACCAAGCCATTGGCACGCACGGGCAAGGAAGCGCAGGAAATCCTCGATATCGTCCAGCGTGCCGACATCTGGCATGGCTATGCCGAATGCGCCGTGTTTTCCCCCAACATCGCCAAGGCCTACCAGATGATACAGGCGGGCGGCATCGGCAATCTCCTCACCATGCGCGCCCGGGAAGCACATTCGGGGCCGCACGCGCCGCATTTCTGGAACGCCGAGCTCGCCGGTGGCGGCGCCCTGCTCGACATGGGCTGCCACACCGTCGAAAGCGCCCGCCACTTCTTCGGCAAGGACAATTTGATCACCGAGGTGATGGCGTGGGGCGCGACGCTGGTCCACGGTGATAAGACAACCGGGGAAGACACGGCGATCGCGCTGCTGAAATTCGCCGGCGGCCAGCTCGCGACGATCGAATCGTCGTGGATCGAAAAAGGCGGCATGCAGCTTCGCCACGAACTGGTCGGCTCGGCCGGCCGCATCGTCACCGACACATCCGTCGGCCCGGTCTGGGGTTTTATCGAAAAGCCGGTGGGCTACCTCGTCGAGAAGGCGGATTCCGAGACCGGCTGGGTCTATCCGGTGCCCGAGGAGACCCGAGCCTACGGTTTTTCACAACAGATGCGGCATTTTGTGGAACACTTCGCGGCGGGGACGACGCCACTGGAAACCTTCGAGGATGGCGTCATCGTCAACCACGTAATTGACGCCTGCTACCGTTCGATGCGAACGGGCGTCTGGGAAAAGATCAGGGCGGATGGGTGACTGAAATGGAGGGCTCGCCACTGCAGTCGGACGGACCCGAACCGCTCTGGCGACAAGCGGCCGATGCGATCCTGCAGGAGATCGCCGCCGGCAAGCTTGCTTCGGGCGCGCGGCTGCCGCCCGAGCGCGATCTGTTCACGCGCATGTCGATCAGCAGGGTGACCTTGCGCCGGGCCCTGCAAAGCCTTGTCGAGGAAGGTGTGCTGACCCCTTCGCATGGGCGCGGCTGGTATGTTTCAGCCAAGGTGCCGAAAGAGTTTCCCAACACGCTGGAATCCTTCAGCGAGACCGCCAGGCGCCTCGGTCTGGCACCCTCCTCGGACGTGTTGCGCGCAGAGGAAGCACCTGCCTCGCTGGACGAGGCCGAGGAGCTGTCGATCGCGCCTGGCGCGACGCTGTTCCACCTGGAAAGGATCCGCCGCCTCGACCAGGTTCCGGTCGCCGTCGACACCTCGTTCTTCGCCCTCGCCCTTGTCCCCGATCTCAGCCGTGTCGACTTCCGCACCGCGTCGCTGTTCGGCCTGCTGATCGATGCCGGCGTTGATCTGGCGCGCGCCGAAACCACGATCGAGGCGCGCGGCGCCGATCCTACCCTCGCGCGCCACCTCGACATCGACGTCGGCAAATCCACCCTGGTGATGCGTCAGCTCATCGTCGATGCGACCGGCCGGCCGCTGCTGTCGTCGACGATCCGATATGCCGGCGACCGCTATCGCCTTCGCACGTCGTTTTCGCGGACAAGCAGGTCGGCGGGGCGCGCCGCTGGCTAGCCGCCGGATCGCAACCGTCCAGGCATGCTTGTCAACAACGGCGGCGCGCGAACACCGCAACGCGTGAAATGCTTTTTGCCGGGTGGAAATCCCGATAACACCCGGTACTATCTGCAAAAATATCGAAATCGGGAGGCTGCGGGTGCAGACCAAGAAGATCATCAATGACGGCAACCGCGCCGTCGACGAGATGCTGGAAGGCATCCTGGCCGCGCATCCCCGCCATCTCAAAAGCGTCGACGGCAGTTCACGCTCGATCATCGCCCGCGACGGACCGCGCCAAGGCAAGGTGGGCCTCGTCATCGGCGGCGGCTCGGGGCACGAGCCGAGCTTTCTTGGCTTCGTCGGCAAGGGGCTGGCCGATGCGGCGGCCATCGGCAACGTCTTCGCCTCGCCGCCGCCAGACCCGATCCTCGAATGCGCCAAGGCGGTCAGTGGGGGCGCCGGCGTCCTGTTCATGTACGGCAACTATGCCGGCGACGTGATGAATTTCGACATGGCCGCCGAGATGGCTGATATGGACGACATCGAGGTGCGCACGTTGCTGAGCACCGACGACGTCGCCTCGGCACCGCGCGACCAGCGGCACAAGAGGCGCGGCGTCGCCGGCAATTTCTTCATCTTCAAGGCGGCCGGTGCTGCCTGCGACCGGATGCTGTCCTTCGACGAATGCGAGCGCATCGCCGGGAAGGCCAACGACCACACCTTCACCATGGGCGTCGCGCTGTCGCCCTGTTCGCTGCCGCAGACCCGCCGGCCGAATTTCGAGATCGGGCCTGACGAGATGGAGATCGGGATGGGCATCCACGGTGAGCCCGGCATCGCGCGCGGAAAACTGAAAACGGCCGACGAGATCACCGACGAGATGCTGGACAAGATCCTCGACGAGATGGCGCCGGCACGCGGCGACAAGGTCGCCGTGCTCGTCAATTCGCTCGGTTCGACGCCGCTGATGGAACTCTACATCATGAACCGGCGGGTGAAGCGCCGGCTTGATGACATCGGTGTGTCCATTCACGCAACCTGGGTCGGCAATTACTGCACCTCACTCGAAATGGCCGGGGCCTCAATCACGTTACATCGGCTCGACGGCGAGTTGCAGACGATGCTGGACCACCCCTGCGACTGCGCCATGTTTCGCGCCGGCTAGACCATGATCCCGAAAAGTGGGGTTCCGGTTTTCGGAAAAGTTCATGGTCAAACAATAGACCTTCAGCGGCAAGGGACAAAGACATGACGACAATCGACACCGCCCGCCTTGCCGGCATGTTCGCGGCCATCGCGGACGCGATGTCAGCCGACAGGGACCGGCTGTGCGCGCTTGACGGCATTATCGGCGACGCCGACCACGGCATTGCGATGGAGCTCGGATTCTCCGCAGCACGCGATGCGGTAGCGGCATTGGACACCGGAGCCACCGATCCGACCACCTTGCTGAACACCGCGGCAAAGTCGTTTCTGAATGCCGTCGGCGCCTCCTCGGGTCCGCTCTATGCCACTGCGTTCATGCGCGGCGCGGCAGCCGTGAAGGGCAAGACGTCGCTTGACGACGCCGACGCGGTCGCAATGTTCCAGGCCATGGCCAAGGGCATTCAGGATCGCGGCAAGGCCGAGCCGGGCGAAAAGACGATGATGGATGCATGGGGTCCGGCAGCGCAGGCGGCGGGCGAGGCGCTGGCCTCCGGCAAGGGTCTGGTGGACAGTCTCGAGGCTGCTGCCCAGGCGGCGAAGGCAGGCGCGGAAGCGACCAAGGCAATGATCGCCGCCAAGGGCCGGGCGTCGCGCCTCGGCGAACGCTCGCTTGGCCATATGGATCCAGGCGCCGCGTCCGCCGTAACCGTGATCGAGGCGATGCGGGTCGCCCTGACCGGCTGATCAGGAGCGAGTCCCGCCTTCAGCGCTTGCTGTCGAGCTTGTCGATGGCATGCACGTTTGCGGCGGAGGGGCCGTTCGGATCGAACTCCGAGGCCAGCCATGCGTCGGCGATCGATTTCGCCAGTTCGGGACCGATGACGCGGGCGCCCATGGTGATGATCTGTGCGTTGTTGGACTTGGCGGCGCGCTCGGCGGAATAGGTATCGTGGGTCAATGCGGCGCGAATTCCCGGGACTTTGTTGGCGGATATGCTGACGCCAATGCCGGTACCGCAGAACAGGATGGCCCGGTCGTAGTTGCCGTCCAGAATTTCGTGACCGACCTTGGCGGCGATATCGGCGTAGAATCCGGCCTGGCTAAGATCAATCACCTGCAGCTCCGGCTTCGCGGCGAGATGCTTGGCGATGACGTCGAGCAGCGGTTTGCCGGCGCTGTCGGCTCCGAGTGCTATTTTCATGGCATGAACTCCTTTGCTTCTTACTGTAATGGTCAGCGCCCGATGGCGGCCGACGCCTTTTTCAGGATGTCGATGTAGCCTTCCGCTTGCCACGCCGAACGGCCAATGAACAGGCCATCGACATGCGGCTGGCCGATCAGTTCGGCCGCGTTGCCGGGATTGACGCTGCCGCCGTAAAGCACGGGCGGCGCCTTCGCCATCCGGCTTGCGGCGACCTCTTTGATCAGCGCCTGCTGCTTGTCGGCATAGTCGGCGCTGGCCGGGACACCCTTCTCGCCGATCGCCCAGACAGGCTCGTAGGCAAAGAGGATTTCGGCCGACAATTCGCCGTCCTCGAGCCCTTGTAGCGCACCGAGAACCTGCGCGGTCAAAACGTCATCGGCGCGCCCGCCCTCGCGTTCGGTCAACGTCTCGCCGACGCAGATCAGCGGCACGAAGCCGTGCCTGACCGCCGCCGCCGTCTTCAATCCGACGGTCACATCCGTTTCGCCGAAATGCTCGCGACGCTCGCTATGGCCGAGTTCGATCAGATCGAGCCCACAATCCTTCAGCATCACCGGCGAAACCTCTCCCGTCCAGGCGCCGGCGTCGGCCCAATGCATGTTCTGGGCGCCGACCTTCACGCGGGTCTTGGCCAGCGCCGCCTTGACCTCGCGCACGGCGGTGAACGGCGGAATGACGAACGGTTCTATCGCCGGATCAAAACCAGGCACGAACGCCGCCAGCACATCGGCGAACTGCAGTGCCTCCGCCAGCGTCTTGTTCATCTTCCAACTCGTGCCGACCCAATATGGGGCCATTCTTTTTCTCCTTCGATCCTTTTGCGGCCGACATCGGCGCCGGCTGTCAGGCGACGTATTCGTTCAGGCCCGAGGCTTGAGACTGTCGCGGCCGCTGTCGATGTAAGGCGCCCAGAAATCCACCGACTCGCGGATCATCTCGATAACCTGATGATCGACCGGTTCCCTCTCCCTGAAGGAAAGTTCAAGGCAGATTTCGTTGTCGGTTCCGCCACCCTGCCGCACGGTGTCGAGCAGCTTCTGCGGAACTATGCGGCCGTCCTTGTTGTAGGCAGCGGTGAACGGCCAGTGTCCACCCTTGTTCATCGAAGACTGCTTGATGTGGATGATCGGCGACTGCAGCGGAAATGCCTTCGCCCAGGCATAAGGATCGGTGTCCTCAGGATTTGGCGAGGTGACGTCGCCATGGTCGATATCCACCATCATCTTCATCGGGATCGGCAGCTTGGCCGCATCGATGGCACTCTGCAGCGTGACGCAGCTTTCAATCGTGTGGCCAAATTCCCGGCCCACCGACATCGGCTCCCAAAACAGATATGTCAGCCCCGCCGACTTGGCGCGTTCGGCCACCTCTCGCCAGCATTCAAGCGCGATGTCGAGAAGTGCAGCGCGCCGCTGCGGATCGTCAAAGTCCCTGTAGGTGAATATGGCGAATTGCGTGCCCATGCCCGGAGCACCGAGTTCGGCGGAAATGTCGGCGAAGGTCTTGAACCAGTCGACATAGTAGCGCCGGACATCCGGGTCCGGATGGCCGAAATGATTGAGCCGGCCATAGGGTCCGGTCATGCCGGAGGTGATCTTGACACCGGTCCGCGAAAGCGCCCGGTTGAACAGGCGCAGGAATTTGGCAATCGTCGCCGCCGGCCAGCCCGGGTTGACGAATTCATGCGTCAGCTGCACGTCGCGGATGCCGATGTCATAGGCAATGGCATCGATCAGGTCATCGGGATCGGCGAAGCGGTTGACCAGCGGATTGGTGTTGAGGGAAAGCGTAAAAGCCATTAGTCCGCCGCCGCCATGATGTTGCCGAACCACTCTTCGAACGTCTTCCGCTCGGCTGCATTGATATGCAGGCCATGTTTGGTGCGGCGCTCCAGTATATCGGCTGATGTGCCGGCCCATTCAGTGTCGACCAGGAATTTTGCCTCTCGTTCATAAAAATCGGGTCCGAAGCGGCGGCCGAGATCCGCCTCGCTTTGCGTGCCGGCGAGCAATTGCCTGGCGCGGCTGCCATAGCTTCGAGCGTAGTGCTCCACCAGCGACGGGCCGAGCCATGGAAACTCAGTGTGCAGGCCGCTCAGGAACTGTTCGAAGTCCGCATTCGGCAGGTCGCCCCCCGGCAAGGGAATTTTGGCAGTCCAGGCTTTCTTCATCGCCGGAAAGAACGGCTGGATTTTTTCCAGCGCATGTTCGGACAGCTTGCGGAAGGTGGTGATCTTGCCGCCAAACACCGAAAGCAGCGGTGCGCCGCCGTTCGGGGCGTCGAGTTCAAAGATGTAGTCGCGTGTCACCGCGCTCGGATTGTCGGCATTGTCGTCATAGAGCGGGCGCACGCCGGAGAAGCTGTAGACCACGTCTCGTGGTGTCAGCTGTCGCTTGAAATAGCGATTGACCACCTTGATCAGATAGTCGACTTCGCTTGGCTCGGCGGCCACTTCCTCCGGCCTGCCTTCGTAGGGAATGTCGGTCGTGCCGACCAGCGCCAGATCGTTCTCGTAGGGGTTGACGAAGATCACCCGCTTGTCACTGTTCTGGATGAGATAGGCCTGCCGTCCCTCCCAGAATTTGGGCACGACGATATGGCTGCCCTTTACAAGCCGAACATTGCGAGTGGAATTCTGCCCGGCGACGCGGCTGACAATGTCGTTGACCCACGGCCCTGCCGCATTGACCAGCGCCCGCGCGCGGATTTTCGTCACCGCGCCCGTGCGGCCATCCTGCATTTCGATCGACCACAGTCCGTCTTCGCGGCGGGCGGCGACACAAGCGGTGCGCGTCAGCACGCTGGCGCCACGCTGGCTAGCGTCCAGGGCGTTGAGCAGCACCAGGCGCGCATCGTCGACCCAGCAGTCGGAATATTCGAAACCGCGCTTGAATTCGTCCTTGATCGGCGCCCCTTCCGGCGCTGTTCTGAGATCGAGCGTCCTGGTTCCCGGCAGCCGCTTGCGGCCGCCAAGGTGATCGTAGAGAAACAGTCCGAGCCGGACCAGCCACGCCGGCCTGTCTTCTGGACTGTGCGGAAGAACGAAGCGCATGGGCCAGATGATGTGCGGCGCCGCCTCGAGCAGCACCTCGCGTTCGATGAGCGCCTCGCGAACCAGCCGGAATTCATAATATTCCAGATAGCGCAGGCCGCCATGCACCAGCTTGCCGGAGCGAGAGCTGGTGCCTTGCGCCAGATCGTCCTTTTCGCACAGGATGACGGACAGCCCGCGACCTGCCGCATCACGCGCGATGCCGGCCCCGTTGACGCCGCCGCCAATCACAAAGAGATCAACTATATCACTCAAGACCTTACTCCTGTGCACCCGGGATGCGGGTGAGCGGCCGGTGCGCCATGGTTTTCCACACCGGCCGAAGCGCCTGGCGCGCCGCAACGAAGGAAGGGAAGAGCGCATCGTAGCTTTGCGAAAGCGCCTCGTCATAGGCATCGCAGTCGCCGAGAAGCGGCGTCACCCACTCGGCGGCGCAGTCGTCCATCGATCGATAGACGCCAAGGCCGACCGCGGCCATCATCGCCGCACCTGCAGCACCTGCCTCCTGGCGGCTGCTCGTTCGCACTTGCGCCCGGGTCGCGGCCGCGATGATGCGACGCAGGGACGGGCTGCGCGCGGCGCCGCCCGACAGCCGGATCTCGCCCGGCACCGTGCCCATCGCCTGGTAGCAATCGCGGGCGGCGAAGGCCAATCCCTCGAGGACGGCGCGTGCCAGATCGCCGAAGCCGTGCTTGACCGAAAGGCCGATGAAGCCTGCGCGCGCATCAGGGTCGACGAACGGTCCGCGTTCCCCGGCGAGCGAAATGTAGGGCTGGTAGACCAGCGATCCCGGCTCCGATCCCTCCACCCAGACGTCGAGCGCTTTCAGCAAATCGTCGCGCGAGAGCTCGGCGCCGCCGGCGGTGAGCACGTCGCGTGCAAGGCCAAGCAGCCAGTCTATGTTGAGCGTCGCCGCCATGTTGGACTGCAACTGTGCAAAGGCACCCGGAATAGGCATGGCGATCGTGTAGCCAGATCCATCGCCGTTGAGCACGACATCGCTAGGTGTGCGGGCGAAGCGCGTATGTATGCCGGTCGAGCCGATGACCGTGCAGCCGACATTGCCGCTCCGATCATAAAGGCCGGCTCCGAGCGCTGTCATGACCATATCCACATAACCCAAAACAACCGGCGTACCTTCGAGCAGGCCGGTCTCTCCTGCCGCCGATCGCGATAGCGGGTGATGGTCGGTGGTGCCCTCAAGCATGGGAGGCAACAGGCGGCGATGCGTCGCCAGATCCAGAATGTCGAAGACTTCGTCGGAATAGCTGCGCGAGCGAAAATCGCCGAAGGTGAAGGTTCCTTCGGACGGATCGGTGGCGCGTTCACCCGTCATCTTGAAGTAGAGCCAATCCTTGCAATGCAGTGCGGTCGCCGCCTGCTGCAGCATGTCCGGATCGTTCTTTTTCATAAAGGCAAGCTGGGCGCCCTGCTGGCAGGAGTTGAGCCCCGTGCCGGTCAGTTCAAACCGCGTGCGATCGCGGGGATCGGCGCGCATCACGTCCACCAGATGTCCGGCGCGGGCGTCGAGCCACAGCCACGCGCGCCCGACCGGCAAGCCGTCGCCATCGATCAGCCAGGTTCCGTCGCCCTGCCCGGTGATGGCAACCGCCGCGGTTCGTTGCGCGAGGTCGGGAATCTTGGTCGCCAGGTCACGAACGGTCCGGGCCATGTCGCGCCAGGTCTGATCGAGGTCCTGCTCGGCGCCGCCGCCCTCCAGCGTGACGAAGCTGTTGTTCACCGACGTCATGGCGAGCTGCCGGCCGGACAGATCGAACGCGACCGATTTGATCACCGACGTTCCCGCGTCGATCCCGATCAGCAGGTCTTTCATGCCGCAAATTCCGCTTGGTTACGAAGGCAGTTCACAAGGCTATCTTTGTTGTCTGAGCCGTAGAAGAGGCAGGGAGTGTCCGCAAGGACACCCCCTGTGCAGGTTTCATTCCGACAGCACGAAGGGTGCGGTGTACTTGTCGACATTGTCCTTGGTGATGAGAAGGCAATCGAACAGCTGCTTCTCGGTCGCCGCACCGGTGGCGCCCGACTTGATGAACGAGTCCGCCTGCTGCACGGCCTTGGCCGAGAAGATGGCGACTGGCTGCAGTACGGTGTACTGCAATTCGCCGGACTTGATTGCTGCAACCGCGTCCGGAGAGCCGTCGAAGCCGCCGACCTTGATGCCGGAGAGCTTGCCAGCTTCCTTCAGCGCGGCAACCGCGCCGAGCGCCATTTCGTCATTGCCGCTGATCACGGCGATGATGTCGGGGTTGGCCTGCAGCATGCTCTGCATCTTGTCGTGGCCCTTGGTACGATCCCAGTCGGCGACCTGCGAGGCAGCCTTTTCGAGGTCCGGATATTGGCTCAGCACGGTCGCGTAACCGTTCGAGCGCGTGGCGGCATTGTTGTCCGACGGGGCGCCGAGGAGTTCGACATATTTGCCCTTTTCGCCGACTGCCTGCACCCATTGCTGGGCGCCCAGAGCAGCACCCTGGGCATTGTTGGAAACGAGCTGCCCCTTGGCGAGACCTTCCTGATTGATCTCGGCGTTGACAAGGAAAACCGGGATGTTGGCGGCAATCGCCTTCTTCACCGCACCGACGGAGCCGTCGGCATTGGCCGGATCAAGGATGATCGCCACGGACTTGTTGGTGATGGCGGTGTCGATCAGGTTGCTTTCCGTGTTGGTGTCGCCCTTGTGGGCGGCGACGTTGGCCGTATAGCCGAGCTTCTCGGCTTCGGCCTTGGCGACATTGCCCTCCGTCAGCCAGTAGGGGTTGGCCGGATCATTGACGATGATCGAGATCAGGCCCGCGGCCGACGCGGCGGCCGTGAACCCGACAACCATCGCAGCGGCAAGCAGACTTTTCAGCATGGTTTTCATATACATTCCTCCAAATGATTTACGCGGTGTTGCTGCCAGTCACCTGGCAGTCTTCCCTTGGGCAGGATTGGCCGGCTCGGCCTTCCCCCGTTGCTGAGAAGTCGGTTGGCCGCCCGTCGAAGCCGGGAGCTTGCTACGGCGGCGATACTGAACGGCATTGAGAAGCACGGCGAGCACGATGACGGCGCCGGTGAACACTGTCTGCCAGTAGGACGAGATGCCGATGATCACCAGACCGTCGGAAAGGAAGCCGATGACGAAGGCGCCGAGCAGGGTTCCGCGGATGTTACCGCGCCCTCCGGTCAGCGCCGTGCCGCCGATGACGACGGCCGCAATGGCCGTCAATTCGTAGGTGGTGCCGGCGGTCGGACCCGCCGACGTCAGCTGCGAGGACAGGATCAGGCCGGCAATGGCGGCACAGATGCCAGACAGCACATAGACGGAAACCTGCACCGTCTTGACCGGAACACCGGACAGCTCGGCGGCGCGCTCGTTGCCGCCTGATGCATAAAGCCAGCGCCCGAAGGCTGTGCGGTTCAAGACGATGCTGCCGATGAGTGCGATGACCACCAGAACCACCACGCCGGTCGGCACGCCGAACAGGCGGTTGAAGCCGAGCGCGTCGAAGCCGGTGTTTCCCAGCTCCGGCTTGCCGCCGAGGTTGTTGTAGGTCAGGCCGCTGGTCATCAGCAGCGCCAGGCCGCGGGCCATGTACATGACGCCCAGCGTGGCGACGAAGGCCGGAACCTTGAAGCGCGCGATGAGCACGCCGTTGATCAGCCCGACACCGGCGCCCAGCATGCAGGCAATCACCGCGACCACCCAGACCGGCGGGTAGAGAACGACACCCAGCCAGGTCAGCGTCACGCCTTGCATCAGGAATCCGGCAACGACGCCGGCCAAGCCCAGCGTCGACCCCACCGACAGATCGATGCCGCCGTTGAGGATGACGAGCAGCATGCCGACCGCGAGAATTCCGAAGATGGCGACATGCGAGGCCATGGTCAGGAAATTCGCCACCGAGAGGTAGTAGGGCGACAGGATCGAGAAGACGACGATGATGACGATCAGGGCAAAGAAGGCCCGGCCCTCGAGCAACAGCTTGGCGAGATCGAAGCCTTCGCCGCGCGCGCTTGCACTGGACTGTTTTCTGGCCTGGCTGACGTCGGTCATGATCGGGGCTCCGATATTCATGGTGATCAGGCGACCACGGCTTCGCCGGAGGCGGCCATGATCTGCTCTTTGGTGGCGCTGGCGCCGAATTCCGCTGAAATCCTGCCCCGGCGCATCACCACGATCCGGTGCGCGATGCTGAGGCACTCGTTGACCTCGGAGGTCGAGAAGACGACCGCCAGACCCTGCGCGGCGCGTTCGCTCAGCAAGCGGAAGACCTCCGCCTTGGCGCCGACATCGATGCCACGGCTCGGCTCGTCGAGGAGGATGACCTTGGGGTTGGTCGTCAGCATCTTGCCGATGACGACCTTCTGCTGGTTGCCGCCCGACAGCGATCCGATCATGGCATTGCCGCCCGCGGTCTTGACGGTCACCTTGCGGATCGAGTCTTCGACCAGCTCACGCTCCCTGGAGCGGGACAGAAACAGCCCTTTTGCGAACGCCTCGATGCTGGCAAGCGAAAGATTGCGGCCGACGGTCATCGTCTGCACCAGCCCGTCGCGCTGGCGGTCCTCGGGGACGAGCACAAGACCTTTGGCGATGCGCTGGGCTATGCTCAGTCTCGAGACATCCTCGCCTTCCAGCAGCGCCCGGCCGCCCGCCATCGGCATCCGCCCGGCGACGGCTTCCAGCAATTCCGTACGTCCGGCGCCCATCAGCCCATAGATGCAGACGATCTCGCCCGCCCTGACATCCAGCGACAGGTGATCGACGACGGAATAGCCCGAGCCCGAAGCGTCTATGACGCTGACATCCTCGATCGACAGGGCGACCTCGCCGAACGCATGGCCTGTCGGCGGCGAGCCGAGATCGAAATTCTCGCCGACCATGTTGCGGACGATCCACTCGAGATCGATGTCCCGGGCTTCGGCCGTTGCCGTGATCGCGCCGTCGCGCAAGACAACGGCGTAGTCGGTGATCTGCAGAGCCTCTTCGAGGTGATGTGAAATGTAGACGATGGAAACGCCGCGGCTGGTCAGGTCACGGATCACCTTGAACAGCACCTCCACCTCGGTCGCGCTGAGCGCCGAGGTCGGTTCGTCCATGATGAGGATGCGCGAGTCGACCGACAGTGCCCGCGCGATCTCGACGATCTGCTGCTGGCCGAGGCGCAAATCCTCGACCAGGGTCATCGGGTCGATGTCCTCTTCGAGATCGGCCATCAGCGCGCGCGCCTGGCGCGATTCCTCGGCGAAGTCGAGGCCGGTCCTGGTGCGCAGTTCACGGCCCATGAAGATGTTGTCACGAACGCTGAGGTTCGGCGCCAGGCTGAGTTCCTGGTGGATGATCGAGATGCCGCGATCGCGCGCGTCCGAGGACGAGGAAAAACTGACGAGATTGCCGTCAAGCACGATGTCGCCCGATGTCGGCGTGACGACGCCGGACAGGATCTTCATCAGCGTCGACTTGCCGGCGCCGTTCTCGCCGAACAGTGTGGTGACCTTGCCGCGATGGATGTCGAAATTGACGCCCTTGAGCGCATGAACGCCACCATACGACATAACGATGTTGCGCGCCGAAAGCACGGCGTCGCCATTCGGGGGCGCGGTGTCGGCAGCCGGTTTCATTGCACCTCCAGCCTCACCGGAGTGACCAGCCAGCTCTTCGGATTGACCAGCTTGAACGCGCCGACCACCGATATGGTCTTGCCGGTCAGAACGCCCGTATCGACCTTTGCCAGGACGTCCTTCTTCATCTCGTTGTTCAGCGCTGAGCCGGCGTCCTGGTATTCGATCTGGTTGGTGAACTGACCGAATGTGATCTTGCCGGTGGCGTCGCGCAGCTCGGTCCCATTGATCGCCGGCCCCGTCTGCACGCGAAGCTGCAACGTTTCCGGCACGCCCTCGACCACGACCTTGTAGATGCCCGATTTTCCCTCGCCGACGACGCCGGTGAACTTGACCGAGATGACCGGCCCGACGCCCGCGGGCACGCCGTATTCCTTCTCGGCCGTCGCCCTGTCCTTGGAGATCGCCGTTGCCACCGTCACCGCGTCGGCCGCTCGCGCTTCGACATCGGCCTGCACCTTGGGAAATTCCGACTTGCCATAGTCGGCGGCCGAAAAGACGGCGCTGCGAACGTCGCCTGCGGATCCGATCCTGACCACCTTGGTGTCGAGCGCCATGGCGCCGAGCAGGACGACAACCGCGGCGCCGGCAAGGATGCGGCGCAGGCCGGGCGAGACCTGCCGGGCCGATGCGGTGGTGGCCTTCGCGCTCATGATGCAAACACCGGCGATGCGGGTTTTCCGTTGTCACGCATTCGACGATCCTCCGTTCACATGGCGCTTCGCCGCGCCGGCCGCTCCATTGGATTGGTTCAGTTCCACAAGGGCACGGGCGGTGCATTCATCGGTGATCAGGCCGCTCAGGTAACGGCTTTCGAGCACTGCTTTGATCGCCCGCACTTTCACCTTGCCGCCGGCGACGGCGACAATCCTGCGGCCTTTCAATTGGTCCCGCGGCAGCGCCAGGATTCTCTCCGACAGCGCCGTTTCCACAGGGCGCCCCTTGTCGTCGAAGAAGTGGGCGAGCAGCTCGCCGACGCCGCCATCGCGCTTGACCTCATCGATTTCGGAATGCTCGATCATGCCGGTTGCGACCAGCGAAGCTTCCCGCTCGGCGGTCCCTATGCCGACGAACATCAGGTCGGACCGGCCTGCCAGAGCGAAGACGTCGCTGATGCCACGCTGGCCGAGCAGCACCTCGCGGTCCTCGGCGGTGTTGGCGACGAAAGGCACCGGCATCACATAGGCCTGCGCGCCGGTCCGTTCGGCCAGCCGATGCATGACGTCGTGCGGGTTGGCCGCAAATTTGCGCGTCACGCCGCCAAGCAGCGAGACGAAACGGATATGGGCGGCAGGGGTGCGCGTCAGATATTCGACGCTGGCCGCAAGGGTGCGGCCATGGCCGACGCCGATCAGCATGTCTTCGCCACGATCGATCTCGCGCTTCAGGAACTGCGCGCCGGCGATGCCCAGTCCCCTGAGCGGCAGGTCTTCCTGATCCAGATCCGGAACCACCTCGCAATAATCGAGCCCGTATGCGGCGGTCAGGCGCTGCTCCAACTCCACACACTCGGCGACGTCGCCGTCGATAAAGACCCTGACCAGACCTTCCTGGTTGGCCTTGGTGATGAGCCGATGCGCCTTGAGGCTGGTCAGGCCAAGCCGCTTGGCGACCTGGGCCTGCGTGAGACCCCCGGCAAAGTGAAGCCACGCCGCGCGTGTGGCGAGGCTGGACTCGTGGTCGCGGTTAGCGGTTCCGCCAGATTTCAAGCCATCTCCTCCCCGAGATGATATTATTATCTTTGTGTGCAAAAATTTTCATACCTTTGCATCGCTGTCAATCCCTTCGCGAATTGGGTCCAAGCCATTGCAGGGAAACCGCAGCCCTCGCCCCTCGCCGATACGTCGCCCTCCCGGTCAGCGTCGGTCCATTAGGAGGTCGGCATGTTGGGTTGATCATATTGCGATGTTAAATTAACGTCAATTGATGTTATCAAATGTCTTCGTTGGCGGCAGCATGGAAGCGAACTCCGCCGATATGTCAATTAAGTGTCTGTTTTTAGTGATATATTTTCGACGGTGTAGAAATCCCAATCCAGCTGTGAGTTGGGACATTTCGGGTGCGCCGCGCAACCAGGAGCAGATCGGATTGCCCAGAAAAAAGGGGATCGGCATTGTCGATGACGCGCTCAGTCCAGCCGCATCAGGTTCCTGCCTTCGAGCTCCACGACAGCGGCCTCGACTTCCTGCGCAATGCGCTCGGCGTTCCAGCCCAGCGCCCGCCCGGCGATCATCGCAATCTCCTGCAGATCGCGACTTGTCAGTGAACCGCCTATGGCGAGCGTGCTGCGACGCATGACGATGTCGGCCAGATGTTCGACGAACTCGTTGCGGACGATGTAGTCGATTTCCGATCTGCCGTAGCTGTCGGAGTCCGGCAGTTCGCCCTCATCATCTGGCCCATGCGTGGCAATCTCCAGGGCTCTGGTCCCGTAGCGCGACAGCAATTGGTCGAGACGTCGTTCGTCGACGTCCGTCTCCGTCCGGGCCTGGGCTAGCCAGCTTGCGCGCGCCGCCGCATTGGCCGGGAAGTCCTTGCCGCCGCCGATCGGCATGGATTGCGTCGTTACCTTGCGGCTGCGCCGCAGACGGTCGAGTATCGCGTCGGCGACTTCCTCGGCAAAGCCCCGGAATGTCGTCCATTTGCCGCCGACCAGCGAAATGACCGCGAAGGGCCTGTCCCGGTCCGGCTCGGCGACCGGAGCGGAATGATCGCGACTGATCAGGCCCGGTAGCGATGCATCAGAGGCCGGGAGCGGCCTGATGCCGCTATAGGCGTAGACGATCTGGGCGTGTTCGAAAATCATGCCCGGCAACAGCGTCCGCACGCTCTCGAGCAGATAGTCCACTTCGCCGGGTTCGCAGCGGACCTCATCGGGGTTGTCGGCTTTGATGTCGGTCGAGCCTACCAGCGCCAAGCCGAGATAGTCGTAGACAAGGCAGATGCGGCCGTCATCGGCCTCGAAATAAAGCATCCGCCCGGCCAGGCTTTCTACCAATTCGTCATGCTTCAGCAGGATGTGCGAGCCCTTGGTGCCGCCGATCATCTTCGACGGTGCACCGAGCAAGGCGTTGACATCGTCGATCCAGGGGCCGGCAGCATTGACCACCAGTTTCGGCCGCACCGAGAATGCACCACCGTTTTCCGGTTGGAAGGTCAGCACGCCATTGGCTGAGCTCACCAGAGCTGTGTAGTTCGTGCTGGCGGAGGCTGCATTGGACCGCAACCCGTCGAGGATCAACTCGAGCACCAGCCTTTCGGGATGGCTTATCTTGGCATCGTAATAGGTGCCGGTGGCGACGATCGAAGGGTTGAGCGCCGGTATCTCACCCAGCGCCTGCCGCCGCCCGACCATGCGGTGGCGCGGCATGACCTGGTTTCGCGAGCCGTAGAAATCGTAGATCATCAGGCCGATCTTGATCAGGATAGCGCCGCGGCTGCGCGGCGCGCTGGTCGAGCCGAACAGCGTTCGCAGCGCCGCCAGCATGCCCTTGCTCCACGAAAAGATCGGAATGACGGTCGGCAGCGGGCTGACATAGTGCGGCGCGTTCTGCAAAAGCAGGTTGCGTTCGAGCGTCGACTGCGCCACCAGCCCGAACTCGCCGGTTTCGAGATATTTCAACCCGCCATGGATGAGCCGCGACGGCGCGGCACTGGTGCCGGAGCCGAAATCCGCCTTGTCAACGATCAGGCAGCTTACGCCTTGCGCGCACAGGTCGCGAAACAGCCCCGCCCCGTTGATGCCGGCGCCAAGAATGACGACGTCGACCTTGCCGGCCGCGGCCATGGCGGCGAGACGCCCGGCGGCATTTTCCGCACCAGCTGCGTCGGCTGAGCTCATTGTGCCGTCGTCTTGACGATGCGCAGCTTCACGCCGGCCCGTTCGAGGTGCTGCGCCTGTGCATCGCCCAGCCCCTCGGTCGTCAGCACGGCATCGAAGCTGGTCAGATCGTCAAAGACATGCAGTGCGATCCGGTCGAATTTCGCATGGTCGACCAGCAGGATCCGCTTCACCGATGCGGCCATCATCGCCTGCTTCACCCGCACGACGTTGGGATCCTGGATGAAGGCCGTGGTTCCGGTGATGGCCGAAGCCGAACAGATCAGGACATTGGCGCGAAGCTGCGCCACGGCGTTCTCGCAGACGATGCCGATATAGGCATTGTAGGTGCCGTGGTATTTGCCACCAAGACAGATGAAGTCGATGTCGTCGACATTGGTTAGCAGCGAAGCCGTCGCCACGCTGTTGGTGATGACGGTCAGCGGCTTGACGTCGAGCAGCAGCGTGGCGACGGCGTTTGCCGTCGATGAATCGTCCAGCATGACCACCTGTCCGGCTTCGACATAATCCAGTGCCGCCCGCGCCAGCGTATCTTTCTCGGCTCTGTTGACCGTTACCCGGTAACGAAAGGCGCTTTCGTAGAGGCCGGAAGGCTGAACCGTCACCGCGCCGTGCAGCTTGCGCAGCACGCCCTGCTGCGCCAGCCGGTCGATGTGCCGGTGGATGGTCATGCGCGATACGCCGAAATGCTCGACCAGATCGTCGATGCGCACCTGACCGAGCTTGATCACATACTCGGCGATCTCTTCGCGTCGTTCGTCGGCCTTGATCATGCAGTCCCCTTGGTGTCTGGCCGCGCCAGCCTTTCGATCTCAGGCCATTGCGACTTCAGCTGCTCGGCGATGCGGCAATAGAGGGAAAACCGCTCGCTGAACACAGCACTGGAGGCAGGCACGGGCTGATACTGGCGCGCCGTCATGCCGACCTGCCTGGCACCCTGTTGCGGCGTCGCGAAGATGCCGACCGCGGCGCCGGCGCAAAGGGCGGCACCAAAGGCGGCAGCCTCATCGGTCGAGGTGATGGTGACCGGGGCGTTCAGCACGTCGGCAAACATCTGGACGAAAGCCGGATTGCGCGAACCGCCGCCGGTCAGGCGTATTTCGCGGACGGTGAAGCCCTCGCGCAAGGCTTCGACATGGGTGCGGTGATTGAAGACAATGCCTTCCAGAACCGCCTTCAGCATGTCGCCGCGATCGTGCCAGCCATGCAGGCCGACAAAACTGCCGCTGGCAACGTCGCCATAGGGAGAGCCGAACAGATAGGGATGAAACAGGATGGTCGAAGGCTTCTTCAGCGCCGCGTCGATCTCTGCTGCCAGCAATTCGTGGATGGAGCCGCCATCGGCGTTTGTCCTGTCCTGCTCCGAGCGGCAGAAGGTGTCGAGAAACCAGTCGTAGTTTGCGGTCGAGGCCGGCGAGATCGCCATGTTGTTCCAACGGCCTGCATCGATGGCGTTGCGACAGAACCAGCGTCGGTCGACGCGCGGTTTCGAAGAGACGACTTCGTTGATGGAATAGGTGCCGGCAACGATGCTGAGCACGTCCTCCTCATGGCCGCCCATGCCAAGCGCCGAAGCGGTCACGTCGTGCAGGCCGCACGCGACCGGCGTTCCCTTGCGAAGGCCAGTCATTTCGGCGGCATCGGCGGTGACCTGGCCGACGATGTCGGCGGAATGCGCCACCGGCGGCAGCGCGTCGAAAAGGTCACCCAATCCAAAGATCTGCATCGCTTCCGGCGCGTAGGCCTGCGTACGGAAATCCGTGAACGACGTGCTGGCCTCCGTTCGGTCGGTACCGATCGTGCCGGTCAGGCAAAAGCGAAGCCAGTCCTTGCAGGCCAGTATGTGACCGATGCGAGCATAGCGATCCGGATCGTTCTGCTTGAGCCATGCAAGCAGCGCCGAAGGCGCCGAAACATGCGGCGCCTGGCCGGTGCACGCAAGCGCTTCGTCGAAGACCAGGTCCGCCGACCATCTTTCGATAATCTCGCCGGCGCGGCTGTCGAGCGACAGGATTCCGGGCCCTAGCGGCCGACGATCCTTGTCGAGCAGATAGAGACCGTCGCCATGCGCGGTCGCTGCCACCGCCCTGATATCGTCCGCCGGCCGGCCACAGAACGCGATCGCTTCCTTGATGGCGTCGGCGGTCGCTTGCCAGAGGCCTGCCATGTCGCGCTCCACCCAGCGCGCATGGGGCATCGACTGCGGCACCCGCCGGCGCGCCACCGACAACTGCGTGCCATCGGCATCGAAGATCACCGCCTTGGTGACCGTGAGACCGTTATCGATTCCGAGCAAACTGGGCATGATCACCGCCTCTTTCGGCAACTGGCGATGCGCACTGCGCGACAACCCTGCAGGCTGGGGCGAGGGCTACAGAAATTACGACAATCAATGGACAACGGCGATACAATGCGGCTGCACCTTGCGGATTGAACGGACCATATAGCGATGTGAATTTAACGTCAATATGTGAGACAATGCCGCTGGCATCGCTGAAAATGAGCGTTGTCGAAAATCAGAAACTTACTAACTTTCTGATTCTGTTAAAATTTTTCGCTACAAGAATATCCCACCGAGATCGTTCATTCGGTCGGAACGGCCATGCCTTTCGAACTCGAAATCCCCGCGGACGCCGTGGAATCAGGCCGACGGATTCAAGACCTCATGGATTGCTTCGACAATGAAGTCCTGCGTGGCTTCGTCCAGGTAGGGGTGCATTGGAAGGCTGAAGACTTCATGTGCCAGCCTTTCGGTGACGGGAAGCCCAGCCTCCGCTACTCGAAGGAATAGGTGAAGCCCTCCTTGGAGGCGCCGACGGTCACCTTCGTCATCTTTTCGCCCCCGAGCGAACGGTTCAGCACGCCGCGGCTCAATTCCGGTAGAAGCGTGTTGGTCAGGATGGCATCGATCATCCGGCCGCCGGATTCGATCTCTGTACAGCGGGCCTTGACCAGGTCCATGACGCCGTCGCCGATCACCAATTCCGCGTCGTTGGTTGCACGCAGCCGGCGGGCGATCTTGGCGAACTGGTGGCGGGTGATGGCTTCGATCATCGAATCCGAGAGCGGATAGTAAGGAATGGTCACCACCCGGCCGAGAAAGGCCGCGGGAAAAACCTTCAGCAGCGGGCTGCGCAACGCGGTGTCCAGATCGTCGAGCCCGGCCCGCAGCGTACCGTTCCTGGTCCGGTCCATGATGACCTCCGAGCCGACATTCGAGGTCAGCAGGATCAGCGTGTTCTTGAAATCGATGCGCCGGCCTTCGCTGTCGTCCATCATGCCCTTGTCGAAAACCTGGAAGAAGATTTCGTGCACGTCCGGATGGGCCTTCTCGACCTCGTCGAGCAAGATCACCGAATAGGGTTTGCGGCGGACCGCCTCGGTCAGGATGCCGCCCTTGCCATAGCCGACATATCCGGGCGGAGCGCCCTTCAAGGTAGAGACGGTATGTGCCTCCTGGAACTCGGACATGTTGATCGAGATCAGATTCTGCTCACCCCCATAGAGCGTTTCGGCCAGCGCCAATGCGGTTTCGGTCTTGCCGACGCCCGAGGGGCCGCAGAGCAGGAACACGCCCACCGGTTTTTCCGGCGCGCCGAGCCCGGCGCGGCTGGTCTGCACACGCTTGGCGATCATCTCCATGGCGTGATCCTGGCCGACCACGCGTTCGGACAGGGTCGCGGCGAGCCGCAGCGCCTTTTCGGTCTGGCTCGACAGCATCCGCCCGGTCGGGATTCCCGTCCAGTCCTGAACGACCGCCGCTATGGCGTTGCGGTCGACCGACGGCAGGATCAGCGGCGTTTCGCCTTGCGCCTCGGCGAGTTCGGCCATCAGTTCGCGCAACCGGACGAGATCGGCGGCCGGTTCCGGTGGAGGGGCATTGGCCGCCGCCGGTGTCTCTACGTCGGCCTTGGCAGTCTTGGTCTTGGCTTTTTTGGTTTTGGGCGCTTCGGTCTTTAGCGTTTCGGTTTGGGGCGTTGCGGTCTTGGGCGGCGGAGTCTCCGCGGCGTCCGTGCCTGCCGTCTCGGCATAGGCCTCGGGCGTCTCCACCGCATCGAGCGGCACACCTTCGCCGCGCAGCCGGGCACGCAATTCGAGTATCTCGGCAACCAGGGCTTTTTCCCGATCCCAACGCTGTTGCGCTGCGGCCAGCGTAACCTCGGTTTCGGCCAGTCCGGTGTCGACCCGTGCCTGACGCTCGGCCACTTCGATGCCGATCGCGGCCTCGCGGCCGATGATACCGTTCTCGACCTCCAGCGCCTGGCGGCGACGCATGATGTCTTCGACCTCGGCCGGCGTGGCGTGCTGCGATATGGCGACACGGGCGCAAGCGGTGTCGAGAAGGCTCACCGCCTTGTCGGGCAGTTGCCGCGCCGGGATGTAGCGATGCGACAGGCCGACCGCCGCCTCGATCGCCTCATCCAGTATCTGCACCTTGTGGTGCTGCTCCAGAACCCCGGCCACGCCGCGCAACATGAGAACCGCCACCGCCTCCGACGGCTCGTCGATTTTCACCACCTGGAAACGGCGGGTCAGCGCCGGGTCTTTCTCGATGTGCTGCTTGTATTCGGCCCAGGTCGTTGCCGCGATGGTGCGAAGTTCGCCACGCGCTAGCGCCGGTTTCAGGAGATTGGCGGCATCGCCCGTTCCTGCCGCGCCGCCGGCGCCGATCAAGGTGTGGGCTTCGTCGATGAACAGGATGACCGGCGTTTCGGACGATTGAACCTCATCGATGACAGCCTTTAACCGTTTTTCGAATTCGCCCTTCACGCTTGCACCCGCCTGCATCAATCCGACATCGAGCATGCGGACACTGACATCCTGCAGTGTGGGCGGCACATCGCCCTGGGCGATGCGCAAGGCAAAGCCCTCGACGACCGCCGTCTTGCCGACGCCGGCCTCACCGGTCAGGATCGGATTGTTCTGCCGGCGTCGCATCAGGATATCGACGATCTGCCTGATCTCCGGATCGCGGCCGACGACCGGGTCGATCTTGCCGTCGCGGGCGCGCTGGGTCAGGTCGGTGGCGTATTTCGCCAGCGCCGAATCCCCGCCCGGAGCCCGCTTCGGCGTTTCGGCCGTGGGAACCGCGATGGCCGCGCCGGCTTCGAGCGAACCTTCCACGACATCGGCGAACCGCGCGATGACTGCGTCGGCGTCGATCTTGTCGAACTCGCCGCTGATCTTCGACAGCAGGCCTTCCAGCACCGGCGTCTTCAGGCAGGCAAGGAGGATATGTGCGCTGCGGACTTCCTCGACGCCGAATTCCAGCGTTGCCAGGTTCCAGGCTTCCTGGATGGCATGGAAGATATGGTCGGAAAACTCCTCTATCGACGTCGCGCCGTAAGGCAGCTTGTCGACGGCGCGGGTCATATCGGCCGTGAGCCGGCTCGCATCCAGTCCCGCATCGGCGACTATCATTTGCACATCCGAGCGGTCGGAAAGCACCAGTTGCTCGATGAAGTGGACGAGTTCGACGTAAGGATTGCCGCGTAGTTTGGCGGTGTCGGCGGCAGCCTTGAAGGCGCGCACTCCGACAGGATTGAGCTTGCCGACCAGTTCCTTGCGTTTGAAGCTCTGCGACGACCGGCGCTGTTCCATCGAACGTGCTCCTGCAATCTGCCAGCCGATAACCTGCCACATAAGCCGTCACTTGACAAAGCGCGTGATGGACGGCGGCTCGATGCCCGGTTCAGCCGGCTCCTTCCGCTTGCGGAAAGTCCCGCACCACCGGCTGCAAACAACCATGGAATTGCGTGCCCTATGCGATACATTTCACATACAGGTTCGACAATCACGCCACCGGTTCCGGCACGCGTTTAGCCTTCTGTTAATTTTTGAGCAGTTGTTGAATTGTAGTAAAGCGCAACGGTGTGATAACGTTGGGTCACGTACGGTTTGAGGGCCGGTCGCTGGGGGTTGGTGTGATTGATCTCGCACTCTGGCTTACTCCGCTCGACGGTGAAAATCCGTCCGGGGAGGATTTGCGCAACGACCCGGCTTTTCATGAGCTCGAGCGCCTGACAGAATCCCAGGTCAAGGTCGTCCATGACGGCAACAACAAGGCCAGCTCGCAAAGCACCATTCCGGTCGACTGGTCGGCGGTACTCGCCAAGGCGGAGGAATTGCGCGCCCATGGCCGGGACCTGCGCCTGCTCGTCATCGTAACGCGCGCGCTGGCCAATGAAGAGGGACTGGCCGGGCTCGCGCAGGGCCTGACCCTCATTGCGCAGACCTTCGATCAGCATTGGGAAACCATGCATCCGGCACTGCGGCCCAACGCTTCGCCACGCGATGCCGCCTTGCGTCGAATCAATGCGCTGCTCGACCTGCAGAATGGTCAGGACGGTTTGCTGGTGGACCTGCGGCGAATGACGTTCTTTGCGCCGCGCGCAATCGGCCCGATTCAGGGCATAGACTTGGAAAAGGGTGCGCTCGACGACCGCGTCATGCTCCAGGAAGCCGCCTCGGGGTTGAATGCGGCAGAAAAGGCGACACTGGCCAGTGCGCACGGACAACTCTTGAACCGGGTGCGTGCCGGATGCGCGGCACAGATGGATCAAGCCAACGCAGAGATGGTCTTGCTGATCGCCGATGCCCGGGCAGCGATGGCGGCCCTCGATGCGGTCGAGACCGCCCTCAACGCTCGCCTCGAAGGCGGCGGCGCTCCGGTTCCGGAATTAAAGCGGTTCCTGCAGCGTTTGCTGACGACCCTCGAACGGAATTCGGCAGCCGGTGTCGTGGCGAATGGCGCGGCCAAGCCGCCCACGCCGGCAGAACCGGCAACGCCTGCTCGAAACGGTCATGGAGCCGATACGATGGCAAGTATGGCAAGCTACGCGGAGCCGGGCACGGGGCTTCCCGACCGGATTTCCTCGCGCGACGACGTGGTGAAATGCCTCGACCTCGTGGTCGCCTTCTATGACCGCACCGAACCGTCGAGCCCGATACCGCACCTGGCTCGGCGTGTGCGCCGGATGGTGCATATGGATTTCGTTGAACTGATGGAAGATCTCGCCCCGTCGGGGCTGAAGGAATTCCGGCTCCTTGCCGGCGTTCCCGACGCCAAGAAGGCGGCTCAGAAGGATGAAAGGTAACAACACATGCCAGCCGAAAGCAAAGCGAAGGTCATCGAACGAAATCGCGCGCCGCGGGTGCAGATCGCCTATGATGTGGAAACTTATGGCAGCCCGACGACGATCGAACTGCCGTTCGTCATGGGCGTGATGGCCGATCTTTCCGGTGCTTCGCAAACCAAGGAAGCGTCAAAGTCGGTGCTGGACCGCTCCTTTGTCGAGACCGACGCGAACCGCTTTCCCAAGTTCATGGAGGCGCTCGGGCCCCGCGTCAAAGCCCGGGTGAAGAACACGCTGCCGCAGGCCGAAGGCCAGGAGCGCGACGAGGAACTGGCGCTCGACCTCACCTTCACCAAAATGGGTGATTTCGCCCCGGACAAGATCGCCGCGCAAGTTCCGCAACTGGCCGAGATCCTCAAGATGCGTCGTCAGCTCGAGGAATTGCTGGGCTTCATGGATGGCCGCGTCGACGCCGAAAAGCGTATCGCGCAGCTTCTGAACAACGAGCCGCTTCTTGGCAAGATCGCTGGCCAGGCGCTGGCCGATGATGACAAGGCGGGGGAATAGATCATGGCCGAACAGCAAAAGACCGCCGCCGTCGCCGCCGAGGCCGAAGCCATAGACCTTGGAGAATTCAGCGGGCTCCTCGAGAAGGATTTCAAGGTCAAGAAGGACGACAGCGAGAAGCTGCAGCAACTCGTGCGCAATCTCGCTCTCGCGGCGCAGTCCCGTTCCGACACCACGACCATCTCGTCCAATGCAATCAAGTCGATCAAGTCGCTGATCGCCGGCATCGACAAGATGCTGACGACACAGGTCAACGAGATCCTGCACGCACCGGAAGTGCGCGAAATGGAAGGCACATGGCGCGGCCTCTGGTATCTCGTCAACAACACCGAGACGGATCAGAAGCTGAAGATCCGGGTGATGAACATTTCCAAGGAGCAGTTGGGCGATACGCTGGAAGACTACGAAGGCCAGATGTGGGATCAGAGCCCGATCTTCAAGAAAGTCTATACAGACGAGTATTCGATGCTTGGCGGCGAGCCGATCGGCTGCGTGGTCGGCGCCTACGAATTCTCCAACCACCCGCGCGACGTCGGTCTGCTGCGCAACATCTCCGGCATCTGCGCCTCTGCGCATACGCCGTTCATCGCAGCCGCCTCGCCGCGCCTGTTCCGCATGGACAGCTGGCAGGAATTGCCGAACCCTCAAGACCTGCAGCAGATCGTCTCCAACCCGGCCTATGCTTCGTGGCAGTCGCTGCGCGAGAGCGAGGACGCTCGCTACATCGGCCTGACCATGCCCCGCGTCCTGGCCCGGCTGCCCTACGGCACCGATACCGTTCCGGTGAAGGGCTTCACCTTCGAGGAAGAGGTGCAGGGCGACCACAACAAATATGTCTGGATGAACGCCGCCTTCCCGATGGGCGTCAACATCAACCGCAGCCACAAGCTGTTTGGCTGGGGCACGCAGATCCGCGGCGTCGAGAACGGCGGCACGGTGCTGAACCTGCCAGTGCACAGCTTCCCGACCGACGATGGGTCGATAGCGATGAAATGTCCGACCGAAGTCGCCATCGACGACCGACGCGAGGCCGAACTGGCCAAGCTCGGCCTGATGCCGATCCTGCACCGGAAGAACACCGATCTCGCGGCCTTCATCGGCGCGCACTCGCTGCAGGACGACGAGACGCGGGCGGGACGGCTGGTCGACCCGGACGCACAGTCGAACGAGCGGCTAAGCGCCAACCTGCCCTATCTCTTCCCGGTTTCGCGCTTTGCGCACTACCTCAAGGCCATTGCGCGCGACAAGGTCGGCTCGTTCAAGGAGCGCTCCGACATGCAGATCTGGTTGACCGAGTGGATCAACCGGTACGTGCTGGCCAACCCGGCCTTTGCCGACGACAAGGCGCGCGCCAAGCGCCCGCTTGCCGCCGCCGAGGTTCAGGTGGACAGTGTGGAGGGGCGTCCCGGCTATTACGCTGCCCGCTTCTATCTGCGCCCACATTACCAGCTGGAGGGCATCAATGCCTCGCTCCGACTGGTGTCGGAACTACCGTCCGTGAAGACTTGATTTGCAGCAACCAGACTTTGTTTTGTTTGAAAGCGGTGGAGAAAGACAATGCCAGTGAAGATTGATGGTTTTCTGAAGGTTCCAGATATCAAAGGCCCGAGCACCCGCGACGGCCACGATGACGAGATCGAAATCCATGGCGTCGACTACAAGATGGTCGCACCGTATGATCCGAATTCGCTCTCACGCCGTGGCCGCGTGTCCATGGGCATGATCAAATTCATCAAACATTACGACAAATCCTCGCCCTACCTGAAGAAGGCTTTGTTCGAGAACAAGGCCCTGGATGAGGTGGTGTTCTCGGCACGGCGGACCATCGATGGTGAGACCAAGGATTACCTGGTGGTCACCCTCACCGACGCCTCGATCATGGAATACGACATGTCGCAGGCGCCGGACGAGGAAGACCTGATCCAGGAAGAGGTCAGCTTCGCCTACAAGAAGATCAAGTTCGTCTATGACGGCAATGATGAAGCCGAAATGGATGTCTATGTCGGCAAGTGAGGTTCGGCGACCCGGCGCGGGCAAGCAGCAGACTACCGGCAGCTTGCGGGCAAAAAGCGAGGCCGTCCAGCCTTCACTTTGGGATCGCCTCGTCAATGACCTGCCGGGCCTGACTTCGGAGATAGACGGGCTGCGCCATGTCTTGCTCGACGAGCTTGGCGCGGACCGTCTCGACACACTCGTCGCCGGCAGTGCGCGGACCATAGACGCCGATGCGGAGCTGACACCCGATCAAAAACGGCGGCTGCATCGACTGTCCTTTCAGACCCAGCACCGCGTCGAGATCGAAAGCCGCGGCGTGGTGGTTTCGGCTCGCGTGCTCAGGGAAGCGGTACGGCGTGACATCGAGGCGCTCTTCAACACCGAGCGCTTCGAGGCCACACCGCTGCTTTCCGATCTGGAAAACGAACAGGTGTCGGACAATCCACCTTCGCTCGCCGATTTTCCGGAGGTGCGTCGAAGCGTGGTCAATTACGGCGTGCCTTCCTTCTCGGGCCGGTCGTCCCGCGACTTTGATCGCGACGTGCTGGCGCGTGAGATCCGCGCAGTGCTCGCCACCTTCGAGCCTCGCCTCAAGGAGAGCGCGACAACGGTTACAGTCACCCTTGGCGACAAGACCGTTGGCCTCAAGATCGAGATAGACGCCGTGCTGATCATGACGCCGACGCCGGAACGCATGCGCCTGCGCACCACGATCAATCTCGATAACGGCTTGGCGCGGACCGAAATTAGGGACGCCTGAGATGGATCGGGTCTTCGTCGAATATTACGAGGAGGAACTGACCCATATTCGTGGCCTCGCGGCGGAATTTGCCGATATGCATCCGGCGGTGGCGCGCAACCTCTCCCTCGATACGGTCCCATGTCCGGACCCGTATGTCGAGCGACTGCTGGATGGCGTCGCCTTCCTCGCCGCGCGCACCCGGCTGAAGGTCGATGCCGAGCGCTCGCGATTTTCACGCAGCGTGCTCGAGGTTCTCTATCCCGATCTGGTCACGCCGGCGCCGGCAACGGCGATGGCGGTGCTGAAACCCGGCCAGCAGGTCCAGACCATGCTCGCCGGCCACGTCGTCAAGCGCAACACGCGGCTGGTTTCCAGCCTGCAGCCAGGCCTGTCGACGCGCTGCACGTTCTCCACCGCGCAAGAAATGACCCTATGGCCGATAGCGGTCACTTCGGTCAGCTATTTCCAGGATCGCAGTGCGCTGGCGATGGCCGGCATAGGGCCGATCGGCGGCGTCGGCGGCGCGGCGGCGCTCCGCATCGTGCTGGCCCGAACCGGAAAAGGCAGGCTCGACGAACTGGCGCTCGACCGGCTCGACCTCTATTTTGCTGGACGCGCCAAGGCGCCGCTCCTGTTCGATGCGATTTTCGGCGCCTGCTCGGCCGTTGGCGCACGCCCGGAAGGCAAGACCAACCCGTTGTCGCCCCTGCCGGCACCCGAAATGGTCGGCATCAGCGACGACGAGGCCCTGATGCCTCGTACCCGTCCGACATTCGAGGGGTACCGTCTGCTGCGCGAATATTTCATGATGCCCGAGCGCTTTCACTATGCGCGGGTTTCCGGGCTTCAGCCCGTCGTGCGCCGATGCGCCGCCGGGCTCGAGATCATCTTCTTGTTCAGACGTGCGGTGCCCGAACTGGCCGACCTGACACCGGCGGACTTCGAACTTTTTGCGACGCCGATCATCAATCTGTTCGAACGTGAATGCAACGTCGTCGAGGTCGATGCACGCAGGACGCGGCAGGTGTTGCATGCAGACCGAACGCGCGCGCGCGACTTCGAGATCTATCGGGTCATCCGCGTCGAGGATGCCGACACAGAAGGCAACGACGCCGAAATCCCCGAACTCTTCAGCCTGGGGCAGAACCGCGGCAGTGGCTGGGTCTATTCGACCGAGCGGCGCCCACGCCGGGCGACGGAGGAGGAGCGGCGCGACGGCCTGACCCGAACGTCATACACCGGGGACGACGTTTTCCTGGCCATATCCCGGCCGCTCGCAAGCCCGGCGAACCGGCCGCTCAAGCGTCTCGACGTCATGGCGCTTTGTACCAATCGTGATCTGCCGATCCTCGATGACAATCCGACATTGACGCTGGAGGCCGGCGACCCGGTCGAAACTGTCAGACTGCTTGGCGCGCTGCGTCCGCCACAGCCGGCCATCCCCGCGGCACTGCCGGCTGGGGCCGACGGTGAATCGCGCGCCGACGATCTTGCCTGGCGGCTGGTGGCGCAGCTCGCGCTCAACTTCCTCAGCCTTGCCAAGGAAGGCCGCGGCATCGACCCTCTGCATGCTCTGCTCGACCTCTATGCCGATCGCGGCGATCCGAGCCTTGCGCGCAATGTGCATTCGATCGTGCGTATCGACTCGCAGCCGGTCATCGAACGGCTGCAGATCGATGGGCCGATGTGCTTCGGACGCGGCACCGAAGTGACGTTGCACGTTGATCAATCGGTCCTGGCCGGCCAAAGCACCTTGCTGCTTTCGGCCTTGCTGGCGCGGCTGTTTGCCCGCCACGCCGGAATAAACGGCTTCGTGCGAACCCGCACGCGGCTGCTGCAGAAGCAGGAGGATGTGCCATGGCCGATGACGCCCGGCAATCGCTACCTGATCTAGACAAGCCCAGCCCGAACCGGGTCGAAGGTCTGTCCGAGACGTTCGACTTCTTCGAACTGCTGCGCCGTCTCGAACAGCGGAGCGGTCTGTTCGGCCATTCCGGCCGCCCCGACCGTGAGCCGGCTCGGCTCGGTCAGCATGTGCGCCTCGCCTTTTCGGCGCGGGACCTGGTTCAGTTCCGCGAAGCCGATGGCGAGACGCCGGCCCGGGTCACGGTTGCAAATCTCGGCCTGCTGGGACCCGAGGGACCCATGCCGCTGCATCTGACGCGCTGGGTGCTCGACCGCCTGTCGCAGCGCTGGTTCGCCGGCACCGACGCACAGCTGACCAGCGACACCACGTTCGTGGACTTCGTCAACATTCTGCAGCACCGCATGATTGCCCTCTACTACCGGGCGTGGGCGGACGCGCATCCGGCCGTACAGGTCGAACGCGCGGTCGGCGGACGTGTTCGAGCTATGCTGGAAGCGATGGCTGGGATCGGACTTCCCGGCACCCAGGACGCCGATCTCGATACGGTAAAGCTTCGCCAGGCGGCTTCGCTCGCCAGCCAGGTCGACGGCCCGGAACGGCTGACGCTGTTCCTGGCGGAAGCATTCAAGGTGCCGGTCCAGATCAGGGAGTTCATCGCTGCCTGGATAACCGTGCCGACCGGCCTCCAGACCCGCCTTGCAAAGGCCTATGCGGGGCTCGGCCGGGGGGCGACGATCGGCCCGCGGGTTTTCAACCGCCAGAGCAGGATCGAACTGCGCGTCGGCCCGCTGGGGTACGAGGACTTCAAGGCCTTCCTGCCTGGCGGCCAGCGGCTCAAACTGTTCAAACAGGCCGTTCGCGACATGATCGGGGAATCGCTCGACGTCGACCTGCGCATCGTGCTTGCGCGCGAAGCAGTGCCGCCGCCGCGTCTCGGATCGGCACAGCTCGGCCGAACCACCTGGCTTGCGCGGCCCGCCGAAAGGGGCGATGCTGACGACATGCGGCTGCGGACAATCGTCGGATGGCGGCCGGAAATCGCGGGGGTCGCGGCATGAGTCTGCTGCTGACGCTGGAGCAAGGGCCACGCACCCAGGCGGTACGGCAGATCCGGCTGGACGAGGGTGAGCTGGTGATCGGCCGCAGCGCCGATGCGGGCTGGCAGATCGACGATCCAGACATGTTCGTTTCGCGCGCTCACTGCAAGATCTCTGGCGGGCGAGACGGATATTTCGTCACCGACACGTCGAGCAGCGGATTGTTCATAAACGGCTCTGACAGCCCGCTCGGCGCCGGCAAGTCGGCGCGCCTGCAAAGCGGCATGCGGCTGAGGCTGGGCGACTACATGGTCTATGTCGACCTGCAAACGCCGGTCGCTCAAGCACCCCCAGCCGGCCAGCCGGTTCCCGAACGCGTACCGCAGCCATCTCGGGCACCGGTGAGCATCGGCCGCGATGACTTCTTTTCCGCCAAGGTCGAAGAAGAGCCGCGACGGCCACGTCCGGCCGATCTGCCGAACCCGTTCGAGCAGCCGGTTCCGGGCGCGTTCGAGCGTGCCGCATCCCAGCGCAACTCGCCTGCTTTCGATGACCCGTTCAGCCTCGATCCGGTTGCAACGCCTGTGTCGAGAAACGCCGCCCCTTTTCTCGAGCCGAGCGGTTCGGCGAACCTGGCGGACCCATTCAGCCTCGACCCGGCGCCATCCCCCAGCCGCGGAGCCGAACCAACTGCCGGAAAGCCATCCGATTTCAATGATGATTTTGGTTTCGGACCGGCGGCAATGCCCAGTTCGGCAAACGGCGCCGGCCCGACCGGACAGCGCGAGCGCGCCGCCCAACGACCACAATCCGCCAATCCCTGGGATTTGCCCGTGCAAGCGGCGGATACCCCTCCCCCACCACGTGCGGTCGCTGCTGCCAAACCCGCCCGCCCGCCGGCCGCGCCGCAGCCGGGGGAGTCGGCGCTTCGCTCGGCTTTCCTGCACGGCATGGGCGTCGAGGAAGCCGATTTCCCCGGACGCGACAGCATCGCGGAAATGGAGAAGTTTGGCCGCGAATATCGGCTGATGATGGAAGGGCTGATGCAGCTTCTGCGCAAGCGGGCCGAGGAAAAGGGAAACGCTCGCGTCGCCCAGACCATGGTCGGAGCCTCCGAGGTCAATCCGCTCAAGTTTCTGCCGACGGTTGACGATGCCATCGTCACGCTTATCGCCGAGCGCAGCCCCGGATTTCTTGCCGGCGAAGCGGCAATCGCCGACGCGGTCCGCGATCTTGCGCAACATCACGTGCGCGCCTGGCGCGGCATACAGGCCGCCTTGCGGCGGATGATCGACCGTTTTGACCCGGCCGAGATCGAGGAAGAGCTGAAATCGAATTCGGCGATCGGCACCCTGCTTTCAGGCGGGCGCGGCGCCAAGCTGTGGGAGCTTTACCAGAAACGCCATCGTGAAATCGCCGAGAGCGCGGAAAAAAGCTTCCTTGGCGAAATCGGCGCTGATTTTCGGGATGCATATGAGGAGGAGTGAGAGATGATCGATCGACGCGAATTTGTCGTTGCCCTGGGCGCGACCGGGCTGCTTGCGGCCTGCCAGAGTGGTCCGCCAAAACCATCGGTGATCACCGTCAACGTGACCGGCGGGGCCGGCATGAACCCAGGACCAGGTGGCGGCGATCGGCCGGTGACGGTTCTCGTGATGCGGCTGAAAAGCGCCGGCAAATTCAATTCCGCCGACTATTTTGCGCTGCAGGGGGATGCCGGCACGGCGCTGGCAGGCGATCTTATCGGGTCCGACCAGATCGCTGTCGGGCCGGGGAAATCCGCATCCAAAACCATCACCGTCGAGCCGGACGCGACGGCGCTGGGCTTCGTAGCACTGATCCGCGAGCCTGGCGGCAGGAACTGGCGGACAACCAAGTCAGTGTCGCCGGGATCGAAATTCACGATCAATGTCACGCTAGGCAGCGGCGGCATTTCCGCCTAGCGGCCAGGGCAAGGGGAGCTCAATGCAGAGAGCAGCGGCATGAGCGATGCAAACAGGGTGCTATGGTCCGAGGGGCTTTTCCTGCGGACACAGCATTTCCAACAGCAGGATCGCTTCTTCGAGGCGACGGTGCGCGGCGCGTTGCAGGCCGGGCAACTGCATACGTTCGGCTTTCAACAGCTGACGCTGGACCAGGCATTGCTGGACGCCGGCCAGATTTCGATCCTGTCCGCACGGGGCATCTTCCCGGACGGAACGCCTTTTTCCATTCCAGACATGATGGACGCGCCGCGACCGCTGCCGGTGACCCCGGACACGGGCGCCGGACCGGTGCTGGTCGCCTTGCCGCTGGAGCCTGCCGGCGGCGTCGGCTTCGATCCGGCGCACGCCGCCGCCTCGGGAGCCCGATACCATGGGCGGATCGTTTCGGTGCGTGACGCCGTCCAGGGCGGTTCAGACCCTGAAGAAATCGAAATCGCCCGCCCGCAGGCGCTGTTGCTTGCACCCGGCAAGTCGGTCGGTGGCTACACGGCCTTGCCGATAGCCGACCTCAAGGGCGTTCGAGCCGATGGCGGCGTCTCTCTGGACGAGACCTTCCTGCCACCGACACTGATTACCGGCGCGGTGGCCTGGTATCGGCAATTGCTGCTGGAGGTTGTCACCGGTCTCGACCAGATCGCCGAGGCGCATGGCAAGATGGTCATGGGCGGGCCTGGGCGCAGCGTCGAAGATCTGCTGATGCTCAATCTCGCCAATGCGGCGCGCCCGCGGCTGGCCCACATACTGGCCCAGGATGTCTTCCATCCGGCCGAGCTCTACCTGGAGCTAGCCGGGCTTGCCGGTTCGATGGCCACCTACGGATCGAGCGCACGGCGGCTGGGCGAGCTGCCGGCCTACGATCACATGGCGCCCGGCCCCGCCTATTCGGCGCTGGCGGATGCGCTGCGCTCGCTCATCCTCAGCCTGCGTTACATCGAGCCGAAATCGCGTGCGCTGCCTGTCATGCGGCATTCGACCAATGTCTGGAAAATCCGCATCGACAACCCGAAGCTGCTGGTGGCCAGCCGGATCGTCATCCGGGTCGGTTCGGAGCTGTCGGAGGACGCGCTGCGCAAGATCTTCGTCAACCAGGCGACCGTCGGCTCGGCCGACCAGTTCGAGGGCCTGTGGAAGTCGCGCTTGCCCGGCATTCCGCTGAAACCGCTTCATTCGCAGCCGCGCGAAATCCCTTACGATGGCGATCGGCTGTGCCTCGAACTGGACCAGAAAAGCGAGTACTGGGCGTCGCTGCTCGATGCTCCCGGCTTCGTCATCGGCGTTTCGGGCGTGTTGCCAAGCGAGCCGCAGGTGGACTGCTATTCGGTGAACAGGTGAGATCATGAGCCGCGATGATCCTTTCGGACTGTCGGAGGATCGCGAACGCACTCGCATTCGATTGACCGGCGCGCCGATGCCGCGGCCCATGGCGCCACTCTTGCCGGGCGCTGCGGTCAAGCGCGCCCGCACCCACCCGAACGCGCTCGTCAACGCATTCGCGCCCTTGCTCGAGTTCGCTCCCGAGCTTGAAAGCGCGCTGGCGCCGGACAATCCGGAAGCATTGCGTACCCGGTTGCTCGAAGAACTGGTGCGGGCCCGCGACACGGCAATGACGGCGGGATCCTCAATGGAGCGGGCCGACCAGGCAGGATGGGTCGTGGCGGCGCTGCTCGACGATCTGGCCCTGAACACGCCATGGGGCGGGGCCAGCGCCTGGCCGCGGCAGCCGCTCGTTGTCATGCTGCGCGGCGATGTCGATGCCGGAACGCAGTTCTTCACACGTCTCGACGAACTCGAGCGCCATCCGAACCGGGATCGCGAATTGCTGGAGTTGCAGTATCACTGCCTGGCGCTTGGCTTCCGTGGCAAATATCGTGTGGCAAACCGGTCAGGCGACCGCTCGATCAATGCCGTTCGCGTGGCGGCGGCACGGTTCCTGCGCGATGTCGACGCCGAAGGCGCGCCCTTGTCGCCAAACTGGAAGGGCGTGATCGCATCCGACGAGCCGCAGCGCTTCATCGTTCCGATCTGGGTCATGGCGCTCGGTGCGGCGGTCGTTGCCACGGCAGTCCATGTCGGGCTCTCGACGGGACTGAGCAGCCAGGCGGTCGAGCTTTCCGCACTTGTTCGCGCGTTGCCGCCGCCCGCACGCGGCGACATCACCCGTGCATCGCCGAAGGTCGATGCCCCGCCGCCGGAGAAAGTGGATTTCGCGCTGTTGCCGGAATTTCAGGCCGGGGCGCCGGCCGAGCTGAAATCTGCCCTCAGCGGCACCGAGAGCGTTTCGCTGACCAAGCTGATCATCCAGGCCTCCAACCCCGAACTGTTCCAGTCGTCGCGGCCACAACTGACCGAGGGGTTCGAGCCCCTGATCGGGTCGATCGCCAAGGTGATCCTCGCCAATCAGGAGCTCATCGGAAAGATCACGGTGATCGGTCATACGGACAGCGTTCCGCTACAGAAGACCAATCCGCTGTCGACCAACCAGCGACTGTCCGAGGCTCGCGCCCAGACGATTGCCGACATGCTGGTCCAGAACGGAGTGCCGCAAGATCGCGTCCGTTCCGAGGGCCGCGCAGCCACCGATCCAGTGGCCACCGACAGCACGCGCGAGGGGCGGGCCTTGAACCGCCGCGTCGAGGTACTCGTCGAAAAGAGGCTGTGAGATGTTCATCCTGCGCTTCCTGTGGGCAGTTCTGACATCGCGCTGGCTGTGGACGCTGATCGGCATCACGCTGCTTTCCCTGGTCATCTGGGTGTTCGGTCCGATCGTCAGGGTCGGTCCCTACGAACCGTTCGCCTCTGAAAATGTGCGCATCGTCATCATCGCGCTGCTGGTCATCTTCTGGCTGATCTGGCTGATCGTCGCCCAGCGCCGGGCGATCCGCGCCAACCGCATGTTCGTCGCCGAGATTGCCGCACCAGCAGTGGAAAAGCCGCTCAGCCCCGGCGAAGAGAATGTCGCAGCCGTGGGCGCCAAGTTCGCCGAGGTGATGGCCGAACTGAAGCGCCGCAAGCTGGGCGGACGCAAGTTTCTGCGCGAAATGCCATGGTATGTGATCGTCGGGCCGCCGGCCACCGGCAAGACCACTGCCTTGCGGCAGTCGGGACTGAATTTTCCGATCGACCTCACCGACGACCTGCAGGGGGTCGGCGGCACGCGCAACTGCGACTGGTTCTTTTCCGAAAACGCAGTTCTGATCGACACCGCCGGCCGCTATGTCCAGCAGGAGAGCCAACCTGATGTGGACGCGGCGGAATGGCTGGGCTTCCTCGACCTGTTGAAGAAGCACCGGGGCCGCCGCGCGCTCAACGGCGTGATCGTCGCGCTTTCGATCGACGTGCTTTCGGAAGGCGACGAAGCCATCAAGGCGCACGGCCGCAAGATCCGCCGCCGGTTGGCCGAGCTCAACGACCGGCTCGAAATCCGCCTTCCGGTCTATCTGATGCTGACCAAGGCCGATCTGATCAAGGGTTTCGAGGCTTTCTTCGGCGGCTTGTCCACCGCCTCGCGCGAGCAGGTGTGGGGAACGACCTTCGCGCTGGATGCGCGTGTGGATGCCAAGACCATCGAACGAGAGATTTCGACGCTGGCGACGGAACTCGAGCGGCGGCTGGTGCCGCGCCTGGAGGATGAGGACAAACTCGCCGCCCGTGCCGAGATCTTCCGGTTTCCCGCCCAACTCGCAAGCCTGTCCGAACCGATCCAGGTGCTGGTCGAGGCGATGTTCGGCGAAAGCCGGTATGAAGAGGTCGCCTGGCTGCGCGGGCTCTATCTGACATCGGCGACGCAGGAAGGGGCGCCCATCGACCGGCTGACTGCTGCACTGTCTTCTTCCTTCGGCCTTCCGCCACGGCGGGCCCTGCCCGCACCACGGGTCGAGAAACGCAGCTTCTTCCTCAAGAACCTGCTCACCGAAGTGATCTTCAAGGAAGCGGGCCTTGGTACGTTCGACCCGCTGGCACAACGCCGCCGCGCCTGGATCTGGCGGGGTGCCGCGGCCGCATGTGCCGTGGCGGGCTTGCTGGCCAGTGCGGTGTTCACCTGGTCCTACTACGACAACCGTAATGCGATCTCGGCGCAGGCAGGCCAGTTCGAAGCGCTGCAAGCGCCGCTGACCTCTGTTGCCGCAACCCCGGCATCGGTGGAGCAGCCTGCCATGGACGGCGCACTCGGTGCGATGGACGCGGTCGCAACTGCCCGGACAGCACCGCCGGGCGCCGCCCATGACCTGCTGGGGCCATCGGCCTCGGCGGAACTGGTGCGGGCGCAGACCGACACCTACGACCACGCCCTGCGCAACGTCCTCGAGCCACGCATGGTCGCACTGCTCGAGGCGACCATGTGGAGGCAGATCCGCGATCCGGATTTCATGCTCGGAGCCCTGAAGACCTATCGCATGATGACCGGCCTGTCGCAGATGGATCCCGATTTCGCCCAGAACTGGTGGGTCAACAGCCTGCCCGAATTCGCCGCCGCGGCACCATTTCCGACCGCCGATGCCGAAGAGCACCAGCTTGCCGCAATCCGCCGTATGACGGTCGACGAAAGCTATATCGCGCCCGACCAGGCGCTCGTTGCCGAAGCGCTGAAGACGGTGTGCACGATTTCACTGCCGGCGCGTGCCTACAAGCAGTTGCTGGCCGATCCGGCAGTGGCCGGGCTGAAGGAGTGGATTCCGGCCAATTTCGCCGGCCCCAACGGTGGCAAGGTGTTTGCGCGGCGTTCCGCCAAGACACTTCGCGTCGGCATTTCCGGACCCTTCACCTATTCCGGCTTCCACGATGTCATTCTCGACCGCATCGACGATGTCGCCGCCCAGGCGGCGCTCGATCGCGCCGTTTTCGCCGGCGGCTGCTCGGAAAACTCCGAAACCTCCGTCTCGGCGCTGTCGGAGGATATTCTGAAGCTCTACTACGACGACTATATCGCGCAATGGGACAGCTTCCTGCGCGACATGAGGCTGGCGCCATTGACCGATCTCAATGTCGCCGGCGAAAATCTGAAGGACCTCTCGAGCGCCGACTCGGCGCTGAAGCGGCTGCTTACGGCAGTCGTTCAGGAGACCGAGTTGACGCGCTCCGACGATGACGCGCCCGCCGACAACAAGGCGGCGGCCAAGGGCGCTTCGAAACTGCTCGGCAAGCTTGGCAAGCTCGGCAAGCTGGCGACATCAGGCGCGAAACTGCTTCCCCGTGCCGGGTCGGCCAGCGAGGTGGATCTGACCGGCAATCTGGTGGCCGAACATTTTAAACCGCTGAAGAGCACCATCGCCGAGGTCGACGGCCAACCGCCGGCGCTGGATGCCGCGGTTGTCGCGCTGACCGCACTTTCGAACGTGCTGCAGACGGTCACCGCGAACCCCAATCCGCAGGATGCCATCAAGAAGCAGGGCGGCCTCGCCGAACTGACCGGTGCGGTGGCCAGGCAGGCACAGATCCTGCCCGACCCCATCAACACCTGGCTGGGCGGGATTGCCGGCGACACCAGCAATTTGACTCAGAAGGCGGTCACCTCGGAACTCAACGCCATCTGGCGGGCCGACATACTGCCTTTCTGCCAGGCAGCGCTGACCGACCGCTATCCGTTCAGCGCCGAGAGCGCGGTGGACGTCAATGTGCGTGATTTCGCCCGCCTGTTCGGACCGGCCGGGCTGATCGACGGTTTCATCAACGACCACCTGATCAACTATGTCGACACGACCAGCCAGCCGTGGAAGTGGCGCGCCGATTTCGGCCTCGATCCTGCGGCGCTGCCGGCGTTCGAGCAGGCCAGGCATATCCGCGACGATCTCTTTCCCGGTGGCACCGGACCGGTGATGAGTTTTACGCTCGAACCGAAGGACCTGTCTCCCAATGTCACGCGCGTCACGCTCAATCTCGATGGCCAGAGCCTCGTCTACTACAACAACGCGACGCGGCCGCAACCGATGACGTGGCCCGGCAAGGACGGCACCGGGGTCATTTCACTGGCCTTCCAGCCGATCGACGGATCGCCGGAAATCCTGCTCAACGAGACCGGCAGCTGGGCATGGCTGAGGATGCTGCGCAGCGGCCGCTTCGCCGGCACTTCGCTGACCGATGTCTACAGCCTGCGCCTGGGCACGAAAGGCATGTATGCCGATTTCGAACTCAAGGCCGCGAGTGTCGAAAACCCCTACAATTTGGAAATGTTCAAGAAATTCTCATGTCCGCCGCAGATATGATCCTGCCTGGCTTCTACGGCAAAATACCCGCCACCGGCGATTTCGTGACGCGGCGGCTGACGGGCGACTTTGTTCGCGGCTGGGACCGCTGGCTGGCGCAGCATCTCGTCCCGCTGTTTGGTTCGGAATTTTGGCCAAGCACAACCGCGCTGCGTTTCCTGGCTGGCCCGGCTTCCTTCGGCGCATCGGCAGGCATCATTGTGCAGAGTGCCGACAGAGTTGGCAGACAATTCCCTTTGACCATAGTTGCGCAGCTTACCGAAGCTCCCGTTCAGCTAGCCGACGCCGAGGCCTGGTTTGCCAGCATCGAAGAGGCGGCCATCGCTGCACAGCATGGCGAGCTGACCCCCGACGAACTGGATGCCGCGCTGGCCGCACTGCCGGTGCCGACTGTCGAGTCAGGCGAAGAGGTCATAGGCGATCTGGTGATGTGGACCGCCCGTTCGGACCTTTTCGACATCGATCCGCAGTCTCCGCAAAAAACGGTCGAACAGATCTTTGCCGCCAGTTGGGAGACGAGCTGATGCAAATATTGCCAAGACAGTTGAAGGCCCGCTGTTCACCACCGCGTAAGGATGCGTGAGTTCAAATGTGGATACTGTCCAACGAGACGCCATTTGCCGCCCAGGAAAGCTGGACGCGTGACGAGCGCGGACATGAGGTCTGGCTGATCGCGATCAAGGCGTCGTTCGAGATCGATCCCGACGGCAAACAGCGGCTCCTGAAGGATCAGACGCCGGTGAATCTGGCACCCGTTCACGGTGCGGATCCGAACGAGCTTCTCGACGAGACGGACCTCAATCTGGAGAAGAAGCATACGGACGTTCTGGTCGAAGGACACGTCTATACGCCCGGCGGGCGTCCAGCCATTGAAAGCGCGGCGCGCATGAAAATCGGCGACGTGGACAAGACCGTCAATGTCGTGGGCGACCGTGTGTTCATGCCGAGCGCGGTGTCGGTGCGGATGAGCCGGGCTGAACCATTCACGAAAATGCCTATCAGCTGGCGCCGGACCTACGGCGGCACGGATATGGAAGCATCGACGCCGAACTGGGACCAGCGCAATCCGGTCGGCACCGGCTTTGCTGTCGATCCCCAGCGGCTGATCAGCAGGACCGGGCCCAACTTTGAGTATCCCGACGCGCCCTACCGGGACCACAGAGCCGGCAAGCCGGCCGGTTTCGGTCCGGTGGCGCGGCACTGGCAGCCGCGCATGAAGTATGCCGGCACTTATGGCGCCGAATGGGAGCAGACACGAGACCCGCTTTTGCCCCGCGATTTCAGCCGCATGTATTACCAGTGTGCGCCGGAGGACCAGCAAACCAAGACGCCGCTCATTGGCTATGAGGATGTGCGGCTCGGCAATTTCACTGCGGATGGCTTCCTGCAGTTTCTGCTACCGCGCATCACCTTCGACATGACCACCGAGTTCTACAACCGCCCGGATCGCAAAAACGGCGAAGCCACTGTCCACACGCTGCGCATCAAACCTGACCTCAGGCAGTTCTCGATCACGTGGATGTCGACCCTGGCAGTGCCTTACGACGAGGAGCGCCTGAAGACGACGAATCTGCGCATCAGACCGCGTATCGGAATTTCGCCGACAGTCGCGGCGACGGGCGTGTGGCAAGCGGAAGAAAACAAATGACGACAAAAGGAGCGACGATTGTCGTTGTCGGCGTAGGAGCACGCACGCCGCTGGGTTTTGACGCGGCATCGAGCGCGGCGGCGGTCCGTGCCGGCATCTCTGGCATTCAGGACCATCCTTATATGGTCGACCGGTTCGGCGAACGGATGAAGGTCACCCGTGACATCGGCGTCGACGTGAGCCTTACCGGACCGGAGCGTGCGGTGGAAATCGCGGTCTCGCCAGCACTGGACGCGTTGCGGCCATTGACAGCTTCGATGCAGGCAACCGAGGTTTCGCTCATCCTCTCGACTGGTGAGGCACGACCGGGACAGCCGGAGGGTTTCGCCGCGCAGGTCAACGTCAAATTGCGTAAGCGACTGGCCCAGCATGTCGTTCTCGAAGGCGGAGGGTCGACCGCGGGCGGTCACGCCGGCGGTCTGCTGGCGATTTACCATGCCTGTAAATCCCTGCGGGATGGAAAGGCCAAATTCTGCCTGGCAGGTGGGGTCGATACCTATCTTGAGCCGGAAACCCTGGAGTGGCTGGACGAAAACGAACAGCTTCATTCCGAGGGCAACATCTACGGCTTCTGCCCGGGGGAGGCTGCAGCATTTTGTCTGCTGACAAAGTTGACCACAGCACGAACCTTTGGGCTGCAACCTCTCCTTGAGGTCGTTAGCGTCTCCACGGCGAGTGAAGAGAACAGGATCAAGACCGAGACGGTTGTGCTCGGCGAAGGGCTGGGCGCGGCCTTCCGCTTCCTGTTCGAGGACGCGCCGATCGATCCGGTTGGCCGAATCATTTGCGACATGAATGGCGAGCGTTATCGCGGCAACGAATACGGCTTCGCGGTCATCCGCAATCCTGGCCGCTTTAAGGATGCGGCGGATTTTGAGACGCCAGCCGATTGTTGGGGCGATGTCGGCGCTGCTTCCGGCCCGCTGTTCGTGAGCTTGATAACCGAGGCGGAAGCACGCAACTACCAGAAGGAGCCGCTGTCGCTGATCTGGGCAGGTTCCGAAAATGGCTTTCGCGCCGCCGTGCTGCTGGGCGGACCGAGGAGAGCCGCCTGATGCCAACACACATCGTCGTCAACGGCCTCGGCTTGACCTACAAGGGTACGATAGGTCTGTCGATTGCGACGATACCAGACGTCTGCAAGACGCCCAGCCCCGGCGGACCGATCCCATTGCCCTATCCCAATATCGCCAATCAGAGCACGCTTAAGGACGGCACTACAACTGTCTTTGCCAAGGGCGGCAAGATGATCGCTATCAAGGGCTCGCAGTATGGAATGAGTTCCGGCGACGAGCCTGGCACGGTCGGCGGTGTCAAGTCGAATGTCTTCAAGAAGGCGACAGACTGGATCACCTATTCGTTCGACGTGAAAATGGACGGCCAGAACGCCTGCCGCCACACGGACAAGAAGTTCCACAATGACAAGAATACAGTCGATTTGGCGGGGGATCTCGACCCTGCTGTCGCCGCGCGTGGCATCCAAAAGCTGAAAGACATCCTTTGTGAATGTAACCGCCAGGTGGACGCCAAGCAGGCGCAGCTCAAGGCGTCAAACCAAAAGATGATGAATTGCAAGGAGCTTGGGGACGCCAAGCATAAATGCTGCGATGACGCGGTAAAGAAGGTTGGCGGAGAGCCCAAGTTTGATCCCGAGAAGGGCTACGATGAGAAGACCGGGAAGTACGACCCCAGCGCATCTCGGGAGTGGCCTTCCGGAATGGCCGCCAAAGATTATTTCGCAGGCATCTCGGGAAAGATCTTTCCGGATGCAGCCATGCTCAATCCGGACGGTTCGACCAACAGATTTGTGGAATACAAATTCAGATGCCCTGCAGGAACACCGACGGGAAAGACCAAGGGCGGAAAGAGGAAGAAGCCTTCGCAGGGGACAGCGGATACCAGCTGGACCCCAGCCAAAAAGAACAAGAAAGGTAAGATTCTCAAACAAGATCAAAGAACAAGAACTGTAAAATTAGGTGCCAAGCAGAATCCGAAGGTCAAGAATCCGCCGGAGCTTTTGACAAACAAACGATGCAAGAAGTAGAGTCATCAGATGCAAAATATAGACCTGACATTTACCATAGACACGACGGACGGCGACTATTTGATTGTACGCCCCGGCTTGTCGATCTGCCTCATCTACGCTGATACGGCTGATACGATCGGTCCGGATGTGGCTAAAATTCTGGAGGAGTATCTCAACTTTATCCCGGGCGGCGCACTGCAGACTTACCTATCTGATAGCGGCAGTTGGAAGAAGGCGACCCAACGGACTTTCAATTCGGTTTTTGCAAATCTATTGGACGTTGGAGAAGGCAACTACTCGGAATTTCATTTTGGCCAGGAGCCTGCCGGCAATGTTGGCGACTACGGCGCGCACTTCAAGGCGGGGCCTCTGGACGACGAGTTCTTCGATAGGGAAGCAAATATACTCCATCTGGAATTTCCGATGGAGTTTGCTGAGAAGCCAGCTGCGGAGCGCCTTGCCGAGTTCTTTGCGCGAATCGTCAGAATCCGGGCACCCGATTCGGGCTATTGCGGCTATGCATTCAAGCATCTGTTCATGACATTTACGAACGAGGCGCTCGAATTCATCGCACGCAAGGCAATGAGATTTACCGGCTTCGATGTCCCTGAAGATGCAATAAGGATTTGGGCTCGAGGTCGGGTCTACAATGTTTCGTGGCTGACCGTCCTCGGACCAGGCATCCTGGCTGAGTTAGGCGGAAAGGATACGCTGCGGCATCGCGGCACGAGCGAACTTGCAATATTCGACGTAGGGGAGGCTCTGCTCATCCGTGCTGCCGACTTGCCGATTGTTGGGGATGTCAACCGTGGTGCCGCCGACGTGACGGGACTGCGAAAGCTGGCCGAAATCACCAAGCCTGTCCGGATCGAATTGGAGATGCTTGGCCCAAGCGAGTTCGATTTGGCGACGCGCTGGCCGAACCGCTTTGACCCGCCAGCGGATTGATCGGAGCGCCAATGAACAGGCCTTTTGCCTTGTCGGTTCTAACGAATACGCTCGAACGCGAGTTGGTGATCCATCTGGCACTGGCACGCTCGCCCGACGATCCGGCCTTAACTGGAATTGTCGACGTATTCAAAGCATTTCAGGGCCTGGCGGAACGTGGAGGGTTGGCGGGGGAAACCCACAATCCAGGCAAGGCGCGAGCCCTTGTCAGGACGACTGACCTGCGGGAGAGAACGGTAAGCGTAACCTTTCGGGAAATAAACGTCGATCCAGCCAGCTTGTTCATACTGACCAATATGCTGCATTGGCTGCACGAGAAGAAAATTCCGTTACAGCGTGTGAGCGTCCTGTGGCCAGCCAATGAGCGTGTGGTCAGCACTTACGAGCCTCAATTTCCCGGCCCATGGCCGCGATATTCCTATGAGCTCGAGATAGGCGATTTGGTCGACGATATCGATTTGGAGATTGAACTGACGGCGCCACAGCCAAAAGCGGTGACGGATCAAGTTGTGGATGCGCTTTCGGCCTGGCTGCTGGCGACGCATCGAGGCGGGTTTGCGAATGAGATGTTCAAACCCGAGGAATCGGTCGTCTTTCTTGGGCCGGACGTCATGAATGTCGAGGCCGACTACATAGCCTGGTTCATCGAAATAATGCGCACCGACGAGAGCGCTCTCGACAGCCTGTTAAATGTGCTGGAATGGGTTCATCAAAATGTGACGCCCATTCGATCCGCAAGCCTAGGCCCGTAACGCGCCTATCGATCTGCTGCGCCAGACAACAACCGCAGAGCCACGCCCCACTCCTTTACTTTGTCTGCAAATGGTACCTTGGCGACATCGTCGCCGAAGTGGTCCTCGAAGGCCCTGCCAACCTGGCTCGGCTCTGTGGTAAAAAGATCCGCTGCCCTCGCCTCCGGAAACAGTTCTAGCAGTGCGCCGCCAGCCGCCTGGGCCAGCCCCGGTGTGCGCATCTGGTGGATAAGCCAGTGCAGGACTGTGCGATCGCCAAGCATACCCACGCCGCGCACGGCCAAAGGCGCGGTTTCCGGCGACTTAAGCAATCCGCCCATCCAGGCGCGCACATCCCGGTCTGGCTCGGCCTTGACCACCGCACGCAAGGCCATCATTGCGTCGGGACCGCCGCCGACCGCCACCTTCCGCAATTCGGAGCTGGCTAGGTCGCCCGAGCCGAGTTCAGCCAGCGACCAGGCCGCCCAGAACCGCGGGCGCTCTTCGGCATCGTTCAAGGCAGCTCTCAATTCGTTGACAAGGTCAGCACGCTTCAACTTGCCAACAAGACGCAAACCGGTGGCGCGAACGCGCGTATCCGGATCGTGCACAAGTCGCACCAGCATCTGCCTCGGATCGACGCCATGCCCGAGGCAGGCCGAGGCGCCGAGAAACCGCTTGAAGGCATCCGGCGCCCCGATCCAGTCCCGTACCAGCATGGCGATCGTTTCAGGCTTGTGCCACGCCAAAGCACCGACCAATCCCCGAGCGTCGTCCTTGCTTTGAAGGCCGAACTCGACCGCCTCGGCCACACGGCGGCCGTCGTTCAGTTCGAATGCCATCCATCCGTAGAGGAACAATTCGCCTTTCTCAGGGAAATCCTCATACGCCGCCACGATATACGGCCAAGCGGCCGGTCCAGCGATACGCAGGCCATCCAGGTTGGCTTCCAGGCGCCGGTCAACGCCGGCGATCACATGAAGGTCCGGCGGATCATCCTCCATAAGCGTGTCGCGCTGCGCCCAGAAGAATGCGGCCTGCTCGGCGTGCTGTCTGATGACATCCGGCACTATCAGCCGCTCCGGTGGGCCTTCCGATTTCGGGTTCTGGGCTGCCGCTGACATCAGTTGAGGTCGATCGATCCGCCACGGATACGGTTGGCGGCGCTCGCCTGGCTGGTGACATAGGTGCCGCGAATGGTGATGCGGCCATCCTTTTCCATGAGGATCGTCGCCTTCCCGCAGCGCATTTCGATGCGCTCATCGCCGATGATGCGAACGCGCTCGCCGTCGCGTACGATCTGCGGCGCGGCGGTCTTGCGCACCGGCTCGACAATGCGGCCGACGATAAGCGGCTTGGCAGGGTCACCCTCCTGAAAGAGCAAAGCCACCTCGGAGCCGACCATATCGGACGTCAGTCCAGTCAAGCTGCGCGCGGGCAAGGCTGTCTCCTCCGGATTGCCGGGGAATACCACCAGCGGCGACGCGGCGTCGTCGAAACCGAGAAAGATGCCGATCACCACACCGTCAATGCGTTCGTGAACTTCATTCATCGCTGCATCCTCAATTCTCGCCGATCTTCGAGCCCTTCATTGTGATGTCGCTCGATGCCTTAATGCTGATCTTGCCGGACGCATTGACGGAGATATCCTTGCCCTCAATCCCGATCGTGCCGTCTTTCTTCATCATGATCTTGGCGGAGCCGCACTTGATCAGAATCTCGTCGCCTGCGTCTATCACCAGCTTCTTGCCGACACTGATCGAGCTATTCTCGCTAATGCTGATCGAACTATCCTTTGCGACGCTCAGCGAATGTGCCCCTCCGACGCTTGTGGAATCGTCGGCCGCGATGGTGGCGCTGCGCGCCGCGCCAACGCTGAAAGTCTGGGCGCTGCCGACGGTGACGCTTTGATCAGCGCCAACATTGACGGTTTGCGCCGCCGCGATGTTCCAGCTATCCGCGGCCCCGATGTCGTGGCTCTGCGCCGCGCCGACCGTGACCGACCGTATGGCACCGATGGTGTTCATCTGTGCCGCGCCGACTGTTCGGGTCTCGGCGGCGCCCACCGTGTCGATGCGAGCTGCGCCCACCGTGATGGTCTGGACGATCCCCACCGTCTGGGAATGGTTGGCGTCGATGTTCTCCGTCGAGTTCGACACGACATGGATGGTCTCGTTGGCCATGACCGTCAACGAACGGTTGGCGCCCACCGTCTCGGTGTCGTTCGAGCCGATGTTCGTGGTCTGGTCGACGCCGACCTTGACCGTTTTGTTGTTGCCGACGTCCTCGTCGAGGTTGTGGCCGACGGAGTGCTTGGCGTCATGGTCGATGCGGTCGGACTGGTCGTGCTGGACCAGCTTGGTGCGGTCGTGCTTGATCAGAAGGTTGTGGTCCTTCTGCGCCTGGAAATTGACCAGTTCGGAGCCAGCCTTGTCCTCGAACATCAGCTCGTTGTAGCCGCCACCCCCCTTGGAGGAGTCCGACTTCCAGCCGGACTGCGTGGCGCTGCCCGGCAGTCCGTAAGGCGGCATCTGTGAGGCGTTGTAGACCCTGCCGGTGATGATCGGCAGATCCGGGTCACCCTCGATGAAATCGACGATCACCTCCTGGCCGATGCGCGGTATCTGGATGAACCCCCAGCCGCTGCCGGCCCAGGTCTGCGAGACGCGCACGAAGCAGGAACTGTTCTCATCCTTCTTGCCCAGACGATCCCAATGGAACTGGACCTTCACGCGGGCATATTTGTCGGTGAATATTTCCTCGCCGGATGGACCGACCACCGTCGCGGTCTGCGGCCCGCGCATGATTGGCCGTGGCGTGATCCGTGGCGGGCGATAAGCCACGGCGGTCGGCGCCACGCCAAGGATCACCTGGAAGTTCTCGCTGTCGACGTCGGCAAGGGCTCTGTAGCCCGGGTCGAACAGTCTGTATTCGGCGCTGACCACCAGATATTCCTGGTTCTGGTCCTCGCGTGGAAAACCGTCCAGCGTGAACTTGCAGCCCGAATAGAGGCCGCGCACGGTGCCGACAGCGGCGATGCGCTGGTGCACGGCCTGGATTTCCTCGCGGCGGATCGCGGCCAGGCTGTCACCCCGGCCCACTTCGAGATGCGCACCGGGCTGGCGGTAGTTCTCGCCCGCGGCCAGCTTGTGGCTGAACGGCTGGGCCGACTTGGCCATCAGGTCGGCGCCGGGCTTCTTGAAATCATAGTCAGTGTGGGCATAGGCGCCCGGGCGCACCGAACTGCCCGGTATCCATTCGGTGATGTATTCGACATCGCGCCGGGAACCCTGGCCTTCAAAATGATAGGGCACTTTCTCGTAGCCCGGCGCAGGCTTCAGCTTGCTCATCGCGTCGACCAGGACAAGCGTGTGCTTGCCCTCGTCATGCTCGAAGAAATACAGGATGCCTTCATGCTCGAGCAGTCGCTGCACGAAATCCAGATCGGTCTCGTCATACTGCACGCAGTATTCGCGCGGCGGGTAGGATCCCTGCAGGCGCAGATCGAATTCCGCGACGCTGTATTTCTTGAAGATGTCCTTGACGATGTCGACGACGCTCTTGTTCTGGAAAATACGGCAATCGGTGGTGTTGCCGAGAAACCAGAGCCACGGCCTGACAACCGCTTCGTAATAGGCCAGCCGGTCCTCGATGCGGGTGAGCCGGAACTCGGATACGATGCCGCTGAACCAGCGTTTCGGATCGGACTCGCCTTCGACCGAAACCGGACCACCCAGCATCTTGAGCGGATCGATATTGGGGTCTGTGCTTACGAACCCGGCCGTATAGGCGAAACAACGGCTGATCTCATCGCGCCCGATGAGATGCGTGAAGGTCAACAGGTCGGCGCCAACCGGCGTCTGCACAACCGTGGCACGTTCATTCGGCATGGGTCGTGCCCCTCCTGGACGCGGCCGCCGGCGCGATGGATTGGAGTTCCCGCACTCTGTTCAGGAACTTTTTCGACCCGCCGCACCAGGCCATCCGGAGCCTACCACATGTTGCCCTGCGGACCAAAGAGGGCCGATGGTGCCTGAAACTTGCCCTGTCGAAGCAACGGCTCGGAACGCGGCTGTGCTGTTCTACGCGCAAACTGCTAGAATGGTGCAGTATCGATCAACGATCCGCGGCGATCCTGGATGTACATCAGTCTGCAAATCAGCAATGTCGACGCCCTGCCCGCCGGCATCCCGACCGGCTACGCAGCGCGCGATCGCGGCTTCGAAATCGGACGCGATGCTTGTGACTGGACCTTGCCAGATCCCGACAAGTTCATCTCGGGCCGGCACTGCGAGGTTCGATACGAGGCAGGCGCGTTCTGGCTGCACGATGTCTCGCGCAATGGGACCTTCATCAACGGATCGAGCCTGCGCATGACCGGCCCGCATCGGCTGGGCCATGGCGACAGGATGCTGATCGGCCGTTATGTCATCGTCGTGTCGATCGACGAAGAGCGCGCCACGGCAGGCTATCCTCAAGCCAACCAAAATTCGACACCGCGGGAAATGCCGGTCGCGACGGGCCGGCCGCTGGAATTCGGAGGCGGGGCTTTCTTCGAGCCTGCGCAGCAACGGGCCGGGCAGCGCATTCCAGCGTCGGCGTCCTCGTCGACCCCGACACCGCTGCCCTCGACCAGGGACGAGGTGCTGCGGGAGATCGCTATCGGAGCCGGCATTTCGCCGGAACTGCTTCAATTGCGCGACCCGCATGAAGTTGCCGCCGAAATCGGCGCGGTCCTGCGGGCGGTGGTCGAAGAACTGACCTTGCTGCTGAAAGCCCGCGCGGCCGCGAAAACGTTGGCAAAGAGCACACAACGAACGATGATCAGCGCCGCGGACAACAATCCGCTGAAGTTCGTTCCGGGGACCGACGACATCCTCGAAATCATGTTCGCCCGTCGCAGGGCCGGCTATCTTGATGCCAGGCGCAGCATCGAAGATGCATTCCGCGATCTCAAGACGCACGAATTTGCCACCTATGCGGCCATGCAAACCGCGCTCTCCCGGCTGCTTGACGACCTGTCGCCCGAGGCGATCAGCAGGAAACTCCCACCTACGTCGTTTACGTCGAAGAAGAGCCAGGCCTGGGACGCCTATGTCGCGACATGGCGGACCATGGAGGAAGCACACGAGAACGGCATGCTGGACATATTCCTGGCCTATTTCAGCGAGGCGTACGCCAAGGCCGACAAGCAAAAATAGGCGATCCCAAGAAACGTGTGGCCAGGAGACGCATGGCCAAGTAACGCATGGTACAGCAGTCGGCGAAGAAAAGTCCCTTCGACGCCCGGCATCCGGTTCCAATCGACGATTTCTGAGATTACGATCACATACGACAGTTCGCCAAGCGGGTAAGACTCATTGAGCTGGGGGTCTGCGGCAAATGTCATGTGACGGCGGGATAGCGTTTTCCAGTCAATCGTCCTCCGGACACTGCCACGGCCGGCGGGGGTCGTATTTCCATTCCCCGACCAGCAACCGTTTTGCGCCCATCTCGCCCGATCGCGGCCACACCGCCTGCACGGACGGTCGGCGATGACCTCGAAGGACGATCCCTTCGGCCTGGCGGGCAAGACCGTCATTCGCGCAAGTCCACGGCGCGAGAAAAAATCGCCACCAGTTCCCGAGCTACCTGTCGCTGACGGAGGCCAACCCTCTCCGGTCAAGGATTCAACGGTGTTCGATCCTGGGGTCGGGCGGCATACACCGCCGGGCTGGGCATCCGGAACCGTGATTTATCAAGGCGCGGCTTTGGGCGCCGCGGCAGGTGCTGGCTCTTCCGCCGAGCCGGCCCGGGCGGTCGAGCAGGCGATCCTGTTCGGCGCCGCGGACACGGTCAAATACGCCGCGGCAAACCCCATTCTCGCAGCGGCGGCACCTTTGCTGATGCTGTTCGGGCAGCTCAGGATGATGCCCGTCGAAAGACAAGCGGAGCCACTGGCGCAACATGTCGCCGACGCGATCGAAAAGTTCGACCGAACGATGGAGAAGACCGGCGTTCCCGAAGAGGATGCTCGGATCGCGAAATTTGCTCTGTGCGAAACCGCCGACGATCTCATAGGCAACCTGCCTTGGCCCAAGAGCGACGACTGGGCGCAAAACGCCATGCTGCGGCAGTTCTTTCACACCGAGATCACCGGCACAGGCTTCTACGAAGCCCTGAACACGATACTGGCCAATCCCGAGACGCACTACGACCTGCTCGAACTGATGCATGCCTGCCTGTCGCTGGGTTTCGAGGGCCAGTACCGAGGCGTGAGGCGCGAAGACAACAATCTCGAACGCGTTCGACGCGACGTCTACGAGACGCTTCGCTATTTCAGGGCGCGTGCAGGCGAGGACATCTCGCCGCGCTGGCAGGGCCTGGCGGCGACCATGGCGCAGCCGTCGGCCCGCCTGCCGCTCTGGGTCGTTGCGGCAGCGGCGACGGCGCTGCTGACAGCGGCATTCTTCGCATTGCGGGTCTTCATCACCAATGAGGGCGACGCCACCGCCGGTGAATTGCTGGCACTTAACCCATCGACACCAGTCGCCATCGAGCGCGCCAGCGTGGCGCCGTTGGCCGAGCCGGTGAAAGCCACCCCACCTGCAGCCACCGCGCAAATTGATCGCATCCGTTCGGCACTGGCCAAGGAAGTCGAAGGCGGCGGGCTGACCATCGGCACGAAGGGCAACTTCATCGTGGTGGAAATCAACAATGTCCTGCTGTTCCAGTCCGGCAGGGCCGAGGCGAAGCCGGAATTCCAGCCCATTGCCGCCGACATCGCCGCGGCGCTGCAGCCCGAGCCCGGGCAAATCCGGATCGTCGGCCACACGGATAATGTGAAACCGCGAAAGTCGAGCCCGTTCAAATCCAACTTCGATCTTTCCGTCGCCCGGGCGAAGGCTGTCGAAACGATGATGGCACCGAAATTCAGCGATCCCTCGCGACTGACGGTCGATGGCAAGGGCGAGGACGAACCGATCGCCGACAATGCCACGCCGGAAGGCCGCGCCAAGAACCGCCGTGTCGATGTGATGATCCCCAGGGAAGAAACATTGTGAGCACGGCCTGTTGGAAGCGCCCATGACGCGTTGGCTGCTGCGGATGTTCAGCGTAATCGCGCTGGCCGGCTTCGCGGCGGCAGTGTGGTTTGGCGGGCCATTGATCCGCTTCGCAGATACCCGGCCACTGGGGCCCGCCTGGCTGCGCGCAACCATCATCGGCGTGATCGTGGCGGCGCTGGCGCTGTTCTACGGGCTGCGCTTCTGGCAAGCGAGAAAGGCGCAAAAGGCACTCGAGACCGTCGTCGCACACAATGACGACCGCGATGACGATTCGCGGGTGCTCGAAGCTCGGATGAATGAGGCCGTGGCGGCGCTCAAACGGTCGAGCGGCAAGCGCAACTTCCTCTATGAGATCCCCTGGTACGTCGTCATAGGCCCGCCGGGTGCCGGCAAGACAACGGCCCTGGTCAATTCGGGTCTGAACTTTCCGCTTGCCGGTTCGGGGGAGGCCCAGCCGGTGGCTGGCGTTGGCGGAACACGCTCCTGCGACTGGTGGTTTACCGACCAGGCCGTGCTGATCGACACCGCCGGACGCTACACGACGCAGGACTCCCATGCCGAGAGCGACAGAAAGAGCTGGCTCGCCTTCTTGTCGCTGCTCAAGAAATACCGCACCAGACAACCGATAAACGGCGTCATCCTGGCCATCAGCCTTGCCGATCTAATGAGCTTCGACGATCAGCAGCTAGACACCCACATCGTCGAGATACGCAGCCGCCTGAGGGAAATCCACGAGACGCTGAAAATCCAGTTTCCAGTCTACCTGCTTTTCACCAAGGCCGATCTTGTTTCCGGGTTCATGGATTACTTCGGCGATTTCGACGAACCGCGCAGGCGAAAAGTGTGGGGCGCGACGTTCCAGACGGCGGAGCGCGACAGGAACATGGCTGCCGAAACCCCTGTCGAATTCGACGTGCTGGCCAACCGGCTGGCAGACGAGATGGCCGACCGCCTCCAGGACGAGGCCGATCCGCTCACGCGCATCTCCATCTTTGGCTTTCCGGCGCAGTTCTGCGCGCTGCGGGGGCGAATTACCAGTTTTGTCGCCGGCCTGTTCGATCCGGCGCGCAGCCAGGTGAATGTCAGCCTGCGCGGACTCTATTTTTCGTCAGGCACGCAAGAGGGAACGCCGATCGATCAGGTGCTGGGCGCAATCGGCCGCGATTTCGGCAGCAACTCCCGCCCTCACCTTTCCGGAACCGGCAAAAGCTTCTTTCTGCATGATCTGCTGACGAACGTCATTTTTGCCGAATCCGGATGGGTTTCGTACGACAGAGCGGCTGCAAGGCGCGCAGCGATCGCCAGATTTGGCGGCCTCGGCGCAATAGCTTTGGTCGCTGCTGCTGCACTGGGTACGCTCGGCCTGAGCGTCGCGGCAAACCGGTCGCTGATCGCCTCCACAAGTCTGGCCATGGGCCAGTACCGCCAAACGGCAGCCCCCCTGCTCGAAAGCACGACGGTCACCGATGTCGACCTCGAAAACGTCATCGGGCCGCTCGACCAGTTGCGCGATCTGCCGGCCGGGTTCGAAACCGGTGACTTGCCGACTCCGATCGAGGAGACGTTCGGCCTCAGTCAGCGGGAGAGACTTCTTTCGGCATCCAAAACGGCTTATCGGCAAGGGCTGGAACGAATGTTCCGATCACGCCTGCTGATCCAGGCCGAGCGGACGATCCAGACCAAGATGGCTGATCCCGTCGCGCTCTACGAACCGTTGAAAATCTATCTGATGCTTGGCGGCAAGGCGCCGAAGGTCGATGACGCGTTGATCGTTTCCTGGATGAAGCAGGATTGGGAGCAGAACCGATATCCAGGCGAAAACAACCGAGCAGGACGGGAGCAACTCGAAAAGCACCTGCGCGCCATGCTGGCATTGGACGACGCCTATGATCCGGTTTTCGAACTCAACCAGCCGCTTGTCGAAGCCGCCCAACGTTCTCTCGGGCGCATGAGTCTTGCCGATCGAGCGTCCGCATTGATCCGGTCAGCGATATACGCGGCAGCACTGGACGACTTTTCTGTTTCCCTGAAAGGCGGCCCGGAAGCGCAAGTGCTGTTCGAGCGCATCAACGGCAGCGATCTGTCAGGCCTTCGTGTTCCCGGTATCTACACCTATGCCGGCTTCCACACCTTCTATCTCCCGCAACTTTCGCGCATTGCGCAGATGCTTGTCGACGAGCAATGGGTTCTCGGCGGAGGCGGTGAGCAAGGCGACATCGATCAGCAATTGCTCAAGCTCGGCCCCGAACTTCTCGATCGCTACGGGAAGGAGTTCGCAGCCGCGTGGAACAGCGTCCTCGACCAGTTGAAGTTCAAAGCGATGCTGACGGACAAGCCGCACTACATCGCGCTTTCTGCCGCTGCCTCCCCGACCTCGCCGATAAACCAGCTCTTTGCGGCGATCGCCAACGAAACAGCGCTGACGCGAGACCCTGGTGACGGCAACGGTCCTGGCGCCGAAGAAGCAGGTACGGCCCAAAACCAGCCGGGGCACGCCGCAGATCTGGGCAAGGGTCTGGCCCGCATCGGCATACAAATCGCGACCGGCAAATCGCAAAGTCGCGCCGGCACAAGGGCGGCCGACACACAGAACCCGAATCCAGGTGCGAACATTGAAGCGCAGTTCAGACCCTTCCAGGCCCTGGTGAACGGCCCTGCCGGACACCGCCCAATCGATGCCCTGACCCAGAACTTCAGCGATATCTATCAGAGCCTGCAACTGGCGGCCGAAGTTCCTTCGCAGACGGAGCGCGTCAATACGAACCTGCAGCTGCAGATAGCCACCCTTCGCGCCAATGTCTCGCGTCTGCCCAAGCAACTTGGCCGGATGGTCAACGCAACGGCGGATGAGTTTGAAGGCAACGTCGCCGAAACCTCGGTGGCAAACTTGAACCAGATGCTCGACCAGACGGTGACGGCTCCCTGTGAGGCGGCGATCAACGGCCGGTATCCCTTCGCGGGCGACGGCACCGAGGATGTTGCCATGGCGGATTTCGCGAAACTTTTCGCGCCGGGCGGGCTGATGGACCGGTTCTTCGCACAAAACCTCGCATCGCTGATCGACATGACCGGCCAGGACTGGAGCTGGAAACAGGATGCGCGCTTTGGACGCGACCTGTCGAAATCGACCCTGAAAGACTTCCAGCTGGCGGCGGACATCCGCAGCGCCTTCTTTCCATCGGGCGGTTCAGTGCCCTTGGTCAGCGTCACCTTCACCCCATTCTCGCTGCATGGCGACGCCGATACGGCGATACTCGATGTCGATGGTCAGATCGTCCAGAGCAACCAGACAGGTAACGCGCCAAGCACCGTGACCTGGCCGATCGGTACATCGTCCGCGTCCGCCAGTCTAAGCCTGACGCCGGAAATGCCAGGCCGCGAATCCGCCATCAAGTTCGAAGGGCCGTGGGCGCTGAAGCGGCTTCTGGACAAGGCTGCCGTCATCGGCAGCGACAGCAATATGCAGGCACGCTTCGTGATCGGCGGCCGCGACGTTACCTATACGATCCAGGCAGGCTCCGGCACCAACCCCTTCTTGCTCCCCGCGCTTTCCGGGTTCAGCTGTCCGAAAGCGTTTTGAGATGGGGATCCGCAGACCACGCAGAGACCTTAGTTTTCGATACTTTAATGTTCGAGCCTGTGGCAAAGTAACACGAGCGAGCGCCTGAAAGTGCGCCGCAGAGGACGCTTGAGAAGCGCTTGGTGGCAAAGTGAACACTGTCGCCCTTCCCTTTGAGAGCTTCGGGGTAAGCCACAAAGGCTGTGTCCGTGAGCTCAATGAAGACAACTATCTGGTCGAGCCACAAACTGGTCTCTGGGTGGTAGCCGACGGAATGGGTGGACATGACGCGGGAGAGGTCGCTTCGGCCAGTATCGTCGATCATCTGGCAACGATCGGCATTGCCAGCTCCGCACCTGATCTTCGGGCGCGCTTCGAGGACAGGCTGAGCAGGGCCAATGCCGAGATCCGCGGGATATCCGAATCTCGCGGCATAACCATCGGCTCGACTGTTGCCGCCCTGCTGGCGATGGATGGGCGGTTTGCCTGCCTGTGGGCGGGTGACAGCCGCGTCTATCTGATCCGCAACGCCTCGATCTCGCAGATCTCGAAGGACCACACCGAAGTTCAGGAGCTCGTCGACAGGGGCATGATCAGCGAAAGCGAAGCGCGCACGTGGCCGCGCCGCAACGTCATCACGCATGCGGTCGGCGTCAGCGACGAGATTGTCATCGATTTCCAGCAAGGCGAAATCATGCCGGGGGACATTTTTGTGTTGAGCACCGATGGGCTGACGGCGCATGTCACCGACGCCGAGATCGAGGCGGCGACCGTGTCCGCGACACCCCAGGCGGCCTGCGAAAAACTGCTGGAAACGGTGCTGGCGCGTGGCGGAACAGACAATGTGACTATCGTGCTTGTGAAGATCGGCGACGGGCGCGATGGGCAATCGCCACGTCCAGATCTCTACAAAGCGGGGGGTTGAGGCCGATGAGCGCCGACGACAAGACGCGAATATCGGGGGGCATGGCCAACACCGCCGTAGGCACGCAACTCAGCGGCATCTACGAACTTGACGAGCGGATCGCATTCGGTGGCATGGGGGAGGTCTACCGTGGTCATAACATCCAGACCGGCGACCACGTCGCGATCAAGATCGTCCTGCCCGAGTTTGCCCGTGACCAGACGATCCTGTCGCTGTTCAAGAAGGAGGCATTGATCCTCAATCGCCTGTCGCATGATGCGGTCGTGCGGTATCACGTCTTCACGACCGATCCCGGGATCGGCCGTCCCTACCTTGCCATGGAATTCGTCGACGGCGAGTCGCTGTTCGACATCATGCGACGTGGCGCGATGCCGACGGATGAGGTGCGCAAGCTCTGCCATCGGCTGGCGGCCGGCCTGAGCGCGGTGCACCAGGCGGGCGCGATACACCGCGACCTGTCTCCTGACAACATCATCCTGCCGGGGGGCCGGGTCGACCGCGCAAAGATCATCGATTTCGGTATCGCACGATCGGCGACCGTGGGCGGCGAGACCTTGATCGGCGGAAAATTCGCGGGAAAGTACAACTACGTTTCACCCGAGCAGCTCGGGCTCTACAGCGGCGACGTCAGCGAGCAGTCCGACATCTACAGCCTCGGACTGGTGCTGGTGGCCGCCCTGCGTGGCAAGCCGATCGACATGAGCGGATCGCAGTTCGAGGTCATCGAAAAGCGTCGGACCGTGCCTGATCTCTCCGACATTGACGATGATTTTCGCGACATTGTCGAAGCCATGCTGCAACCCGATCCGCAAGACCGGCCGATCAGCATGGCGGAAATCGCCAGGATGACGCGTGACGACAGTGAGGAGACAACGCCGCCGACTTCCATCACACCCCGCGATCGTCCGGCTTTGCCGCGAGCCGGGGAAACCCTTGCGCCCGACACCAAGACCCAGGGCCGGTCATCCAGTGTCGAGAGGCACAACGCCGCAACGGCAACCGGTTCGGGTGGGCAGCCCTTCGTCCCGCATGTGCGCCCCGCGCATTTGTCCCAACCGCGGTCTCCGGCGCTCGCCGGCTCACCACGCCCGGCCACGGCTGATGTACCTGGAAAATCCACAAAGACCCGAACCATCGCGATCGCTGCCTTGGCGACGCTGGCTGTCGCCTCCGGCACGGGCCTTTATCTCAGCGGCTTCATGACACCTGCGATGCCGACGGCCGGCAAGCCATCGCTTTCCGCACCAGAGCCATCGAAGCCCGCACCAGAAACGTCAATGCCGGCCCCCACGGACAATGCCGCGACCGCCCCTGAGCCGGCAGAGCCAGTTCCGCCCGCGCAGCCGGAGGCCAGCCCACCACCGGCTGAAAATCAGCAAGATGCCGCGGCGGCTCAAAAGCCGCAGCAAGCCAAGCCCGTCGAAGTCCCCTCGCAAACCGAAGAACCCCCGAAGCCATCTGCAACGGCGGCGCAGCCGCCGCCCGAAAAGGCGTCGCCGGCGATCCAGCCCGATACGATGGCCAGCGACAGTCAAACGTCGGCTCCGCCGCCTGTCTCGACCGCTCCAACTCCGCCAGCAACCGAGAAGGTCTCGACGCCGCCGCCGGCCCAGCCAGAGGTTGTCGAGAGCCAAAAGCCCGAGCCACAGATCAGCCAGCCGGCAGCACCCAAGCCGACCGTGCCGGCGCCCAAGCCCACGGCAAGCCAGCCGGATGTGAACGCCGAGAGCCAAAAACCTGCGCCACCGGCAGCCAAGCAGCCTGACCAGCCTGTTATCACGTTGAACGTGCCCAAGCCGGAGGTTCCGCCGATCGTCGACGACATCGCGCAACGAGTATCCTGGGTTCGCGACTTCGGCGGCGGCGACTGTTTCTATGCCACCATGACGTCGGCAACCGACAAGGCCGCCGCGATCGAAGGATTTGGAACGGAAGTTCAGCCATTCGAGCGGATGCTTGGCGATTTCCAGGCAAAATTCCATGTCGAGCCGGATATCAGCGTCCGCCTCATTGAACCAGGCCAATGCGAAGTCACCAACTTTCTGCGCTTTCTGGGGCAGACCGCGGCCGACAAGCCGCAGCTTGTTCTCGATCGGACATCGGTGCCGAACGGTACGCCGATCAGCGGCACGCTGGTGACGCGTGGCGGGCTCATTTCCAGCGTGCTGCTGATCGATCACAAAGGCATGGTGTTCAATCTCGACGAGCGCGTCGTCGTAAAACCGGACAAGGTCACCTTCAGAATCCCGATCGGTCTCGGCGCCGCCGACCAGGCCGCCGGAAAGGCGGTGCCGCAGATCATAATGGTGATCACCGGCCCCAAGGATATTCGGGCGGCTGCGTTCTCCACGCCCACACCAGCCTCAGTGCTACTCCCCAAGATTCTCGAAGAAATCGAGACCGACGGATCTCAGTTCTCAGCCACCGCCAAGTATTTCAGGCTCGGCGGATAGCATGGGCGCCCGATGGAACGCCGCCGCTCGTGTTCGCCGCAATCGTCTGCCGACCTGCCGATAAAGCAGCGTGGTCGGATTCGACCCGCCCTGCTCGCCCTGACGGGCCGCATGAGGCTTGCGGTCTTGTCAGGCGCCGCAATGCTGGCCGTGCTGTCGTCCGGCGAGGCGCGCGCCGAATTCACGGTCTGCAACCAGACGCTTGACGTCGTCAATCTCGCCGTCGGCCAGAAGGTCGACAATGCGGACCAGACCGACGGCTGGTGGACCATCGGCGCAAATCAATGCGTGAACGTCATCCGCGAGGAACTGACGAACCGCTACATCTACATCTATGCAACGGACGTGTTCGGCCATGCGATCCTCACCGGATCGACCGAAATGTGCATCGAGCGGCGGCGTTTCTCGATACGCGGGATCGACGAATGCTGGCAGCGCGGCCACATCGCGGCACAATTTCTCGAAGTCGACACGCTTGAACAGGTGCGGTGGACCTTCTTCCTGACCGGAAGCAATCCGTGACGCACAATATCGACACGAGCTTCAAGCAGAAAAAGCAGGCGCGCGCTGCCCTTCGCAGGCGCACGCTTTGGCGCAGGCTCCTGGCCGGCCTCGCAGTGGTTGTCCTGCTTTCGATCGCCGGCGGTTTCTATCTCACCGCGGACTATTGGTCATTCGGCGACGAAGACGAGGAGTTGCACGCGGTCGAAGGCGTGGACGATGTGCCGGCCGATGCGTCCGTCTACGTGCCCGCCATTATCGACCTGGCCGGGGACCCGATGTGGATCACGCTCGCGCCCGATGCCGGCGCCGCAACGAAGGGTCGCGTGATCCCGCGCCCGGCGGAACTCGATCAAGCCGACGTTTCGCCCCAGATCGAAATCCTGTCCGACGTCATGCTTAGCGCCAGCGAAAAATTCATGACGACGATACCGTCGACGCAGGAGGATTTCGCCTTCTTCCAGGCGCAGCGAAAGACCACTGCCGCGCCAACCGGCGATCTGCAGAACGATCTTGAGCCATCGCCCGCGGCGGGGGAACCCGCGCCAGCTTCGGACCAGAAGGCGGATGCCGACGATCCCGAAGCCGGCTGGGGTGAAACGATCGATGCGGGCGACGCCGCCCTTCCCGCATTCCAGAAGACCCAGATCGAAAACAACACAAGCGTGGCAGTCGTCACCAATGAGTATCAGCGGTTCGAGGCGACCGAGGACACGTTCGTGAAGATCCTCAACGACCGCAGCCTGGACAGCGTAGCGCTCGATGCACATTTCTCCGTCGACGATGCCAAGCTCGCAGGCGAGGCCTTAAAGGCGCTTTTCAACCGGGACGGTCTGGAACCGGGTTATGTCGTTGCCATGCGCGGTTTCAGGCCGACGCGCGAGACGACCACGATGTCCCTCATGCAGGTTTCGATCTATGCCAAGAACGTGTTTGTCGGCACGCTGACGCGCAATGCCGCGGGCGCGTTCGTGTCTGGTGTCGATCCCTGGGTCCGCGAGGATCTGTTCAACTATTCGGGCGCACAGGCGGAAGGCACGCACAAAAGGCAGTACCGTCTGCTTGACGCGATCTACTCGACAGCAGCCCGCAACAGTGTTCCGACCGGGGTGATCGGCGAAGCGATCATGTATCTCTCGAGAGGACAGGACCTGGACGCCTTTGCAAGCGAGGACCAGCGTCTTGTGCTGATCTATTCGCAGACGCCGCGCGGCAAGGAGGAAGGTGCCGGGCGAGTGCTGTATGTGGGCGTCCAGGGCACCGAAAAGAGCCTGGACTGTTTCGTCTTCCAGCAGAGCGACGGCCAGTTCGCGTGCGTCACGGGTGACGATCTGGTTCGTTCGCTGACAGTCACCAACGGCATGGTCACGCCGGTCAACGGGGTCATGACCTCCACCTTCGGGCCACGCAAGCACCCAATCCTCGGGACCGTTCGCATCCACAAGGGCGTCGACTGGGCGGCGCCCGTCGGCACGCCGATCGAAGCGGCCTTCGATGGCGAGATCACTTTCCAGGGCGATGGCGGCAGCTATGGCAATCTGGTGAAGATCTTGCATGGAAACGGGCGCGAGACGCGCTATGCGCATATGCAGAAATTCGCCATAGCGGCCGGTGTCGGCACCAAGGTGAAAGCCGGCGACATCATTGGCTACATCGGCACCACCGGCCTCTCGACCGGGCCTCACCTGCATTTCGAACTTTACCAGAATGGCGAGGCCATCGACCCCCTGGGCACGGTCACTGCGATTGCGTCGGACGATTCCGCTGTCGAAACGCTGACCGACCGCATCGTCCATGTCGAAAGCGGAGGCAGCGCTCGCGCCAAGAATCCAAATTCTTCAGCGACCGGCGCCGGCCAGTTCATAACAAAGACCTGGATCAGGATGATGAATACCTACCGCCCGGAACTGGCGCGCACGCTGTCGACCGCCGACCTGCTCGCTCTGCGCTACGACGCCACGATCTCGCGTGAGATGGTGCGCAATCTGGCGCGCGAAGGCGAGGCCTATCTTCGGGCGCGCGGTCACCAGATCACGGCCGGCCGGCTGTATCTCTGTCATTTCCTGGGCATGGAAGGCGCACATCAGGTGCTGTCGGCGACGGGTTCCGCGCAGCTGAGCGCTGTGCTCGGGTCGGCCGTCATCCAGGCCAACCCGTTCCTCACCGGCAAGACGGCCAGTTACGTGGTGGACTGGGCCGAAAGGAAAATGGGCCAAAAGCTGAGCCGCGTGGCAACCGACGCCAGCCCGCAGACAACGACCACCGAGATCCGCCAGACATCGCCGGAGTTCGAAAAATACAAGCAGGCCATCACGGCCCTCATAAGCTCGGCACAGAATACGCTTTGAAGCCGCCGGCGCGGCATCCAATCTCTCGGACTATCGTTCCCGCTGCCAAGTGTTGCCACAGGCGACTTTTTTCGGGGCCTGTGTGAACCAAAACCGCGGTCGAGACCACATACGCCCAAGAGCCATTTCTGACACAAGCGAACCTGTCGCTGACGAAATTTAGCATGCGCAGACATCAACAGTGCGCCCTGATGGGCGGAGGGCTGGTCCATGAAAGCGTTCACCGTCTTTCTGAGCGGGATTATCCTGCTTTTCCTTGCCGCATTCGGCGCCCAGGCTGCCGCCGGCGCCGAGGCCCCCGCGCCCAACGCCAAGCGCGTCGCGCTGGTGATCGGCAACAGCAATTATGTCCATGCGGTTACCTTGCCCAACCCCGCCAACGATGCCCATCTCATCGCATCGACGCTGCGCAATGCCGGGTTCGAGGTGATCGAAGGGGTCGACCAGGACAATCAAGGCATGCACAGCCTGATCAGCCGGTTTACCGAACAATCCTATGACGCGGACCTCGCGGTCATTTTCTATGCCGGTCACGGCATGCAGGTCGACGGCAAGAACTACCTGATACCGGTCGACGCCGACTTGACGTCGCCGGCCTATCTCAAGACCCGTACCATTCAGATCGACGACTTCATGGCTGCGTTGCCGCCCGACCCGGCGGTCGGCGTCATCATCCTGGATGCCTGCCGCGACAATCCGCTGGCAAGAACGCTGGCCGCCTCGATGCCGAAGAGCCGCTCCACCTCATTGGGTACCGGTCTGGCGCCGGTCGAAGCAAAATCGGACGGCGTCGGAACCGGCGGCCTCCTGATTGCCTACGCAACAGATCCCGGCGCCATCGCTTTCGACGGCAACGGGGCCGACAGTCCATACTCAACGGCGCTCGCCAGGCATCTGACCGAACCCGGCGTCGAAATCCAGGGCGCACTGACGCGCGTGCGCGGCGAAGTGACCGAAACCACGCAAGGTCGCCAGAGACCCTGGCACAACGCATCGCTCGGACGCGAGGTTTTCCTTGGAAAACCGGTCGCGCCAGCGGCGCCCGCTGCAAATCCCGCGGCCGACGCATCGAACGCCGCGGCGACATCCGCTCCTGTCCCTGCTGCCAGTGATCCTCCTTCTTGGGAAGTCGAGCAACGCCTTTGGGACGAGGCTTCCAAGCGCAGTTCCATCCCGTTCTACGAGGCCTATCTCGACCAGTTTCCGAACGGTCGCTTCGCCACCGTGGCGCGGTTGAGCATCAACGAATTGAACGACCCACCGGCCCAAAACCGGCAGGTCGCGGCACTCGACACGGACCAGGCGAACGCCAGTTCCGGTTCGACCGTGCGCACCTCGGTCGGCGTTCCGGACAAGATGGAGCAAACACCGGGCACCGAGTTGACGGAAAGTGCGATCGGCCTCGATCGCGAGGACCGCATCGACCTGCAATTGCGGATCGAAGCGTTGGGCAATGAACTTGGGCGCATCGACGGAAACATGGGCCCACAGACCCGTCTGGCGATCGGCATCTGGCAAGCGAAGAACGGTCTCCCGCAGACCAGCTATCTGACGCACGAGCAACTTGCGTTCCTCGTGATCCAGACAGATCCGATGATGGAAGGCGTGCGCGCCAGATACGCTGCCGATCAAGCCCGCGCGGCGCAGCCGAAAAAGCAGGTGGTGCAGAAGGTCCGCACGCTGAGGCCGGTGGCACAGAAACCCCGCAAACAACAGAAGGTTGTTCAGATACGGCGCAACCGTGAGACCGTAGCGCGCCAGGATTATCCTCCGCCGCGCCAGGACAACAATGACTTCCTCACCAAGGCACTGATCTTCGGCACCGGTGTGGTCGTGGGCGGCGTGCTTAAGAACTGACAGCCGACATTCGAATGACCGCCATGGTTTTGGGCGGCTATTGCGTCTTTATCCGCATTTCCACACGGCGGTTCACGGGATCGTATGGATTGGGGCTGCGCGGATTCTTTTCGCCCATGCCGATCGCGTTGAGGCGTGCAGTCTCGATGCCGTTGGCCGTCAGGAAGGCTGCCACCGATTGCGCTCGTCGTTGTGACAGGCCCTCATTGTAGTGCACCGTGCCGGTGGCGTCGGTGTAGCCTTCGACGACGAAGTTGAACTTGCTCAACCGGTTGTCCTTCAGGGCCTTGGCGAACTCGCCGAGTTCAGCGCGCGCAGTCGGGTTGAGTTCGGCCGAATCCAGACCGAAATTAATCATCATGTCGAGGCCGGTTTTTTCTCCCGGCGCGTCACCTGCCTTGCTCTTGCTTTTGCATTCCTCCTCGGAGCCGACACAAATTCCTCGCGACTTGCCGAGATCGGCCGCACCGGCAAAAAACTTCACAATGTCTTCTGATTTCTGAACGGGGTCGGCGGAAGCATGGGTCGAGCAAAACACGACCGCCAACACAAAGGCTGAACTGCTCCACTGCATAGCGGCTCCTCCTGTTTGAGCACCAGATTTCGAGCGGCTGCCATAATACCAAATTCCCAGGCAATTGTCTGTCGACAAACGCCGGGGGGACGACAATGCCGAGAGTTGTTGCCGCGCCACGGGTTGAGACTTGACCCGCGCCGCGCCTGGGGCTTGAGTGGCCGGAGTTCCTCGATGAAAGCGCGGCGGTCATGGCCAATGGGCTCCGATTCAAAACGGCACGGGATCTTTTCGCGGCTTGTCCAGCTATTGCCCGGGACATGAGAACCCCTCCAACCGAACAGCGCTCGATCGAGTTTTGCCGCGACCTCTTCGTCGGGCGCGTTCCCGAGGAAGCGATTACATTCTGTGCCTACCTGCTTCCCGAGCGGGCCGCGGTCTGGTGGGCTCATGAATGCCTGAGCCACCTGACCGACCTGTTCGATCAGACCGATCACAAATTGCTCGCGCTTGTTCGCGACTGGGTGAGCGAACCGGACAGCCCCCGTCATCGGGCAGATGTCAGCGCAGCCGCGGCGACACCGCCAACGACGCCGGTCGGCTGGATTGTCCTGGCCGCGGCATGGCGCGACAATAGTTCGGCGATGGCCTCGACGACGGCCTTGCAACCATTTCCTGCTGCCCATGCGGTCAATGCCGGGATTCTGGCCGGATTGGCACGTGTTGCCCTCGCGGACCGGGTTTCCGTTCTTTCGGCATTTGTCGAAATGGGCATCCAGATGGCCGAGATCGAGGCGCTGCGCCAATCAGCGGATGCATATTAGAGCGTCCGTCACCGTCCTGCCTTACTTGCAGCCACCTTGAGCCCATTTGGCCAGCGCGACCTTGAAGCGCGTTCCTAGCGGATGCTGCAGGCGCAAGACAGAGACATCGTTGGCGGCGAAATTCTTAGCCTGTTCGCACAGCCGTGCCTCGTTCCATTGATGGCAGCCGTCGCAGTGTTTGCCTTCCCACACCGATTTATCGAGCCCCTCCACCGGGCTGAAGCGCGGTTTGCTCTTGATGAGCTCGGCAATGCTCTTGCCGTCGATTTCCGGGTCACCGAAATCGATAGGGTGGTTGAAAAAGATGGGGTCGTCCGAGGCAAGCTTCGGGATTTTCTGACGCAGCACGTTGAGTGCCAGCTGGGCGTCGTCACCGGAGCCCGACGGATTTGCCGTGGCGTTGCGCACCTCCGAGCCGCCTTCCGGTTGCGGAGCGGTCGCCTCGCCGACGATCAGCGGCGCGTTGAGATCGATCTTGTGCAGGACGACCTCGGTGGTCAGCGAGACGTTGATCCAGGGACGCTGCTTGCCGGCGGTTGCCTTGAAGACATCGGCGGTAACGCGGTTCATCGCTTCGGTGATGGAAACATTGGCTTCGCCCATATGCGCGAGCAGCGCCGAAGCGAACGGCGAATGGTCGCCCGAACCGTCATAGGCCACTTGACTGGGACTGGTGGCGAACGCGACAAGCGTACCGGCGCCACCGTTCTCGATCGGGATTTCGGCAAGGCCGCTTTTTGCTCCCTTGACGCCGGCGGTCTTTGCCAGCACCTCGGCAAGCGGGTTGTCACGACAGGCATCGAGGAAAATCAACCTTATGCTGGTCTCGCGCGACATCTGCCTTAGAACGAAATCCACCGGCACCGCCTCGAAGTCGAGCGAGGTCTCGTCCTCAAGCGCTGCATCGACCGGAAGAAGGTAGTTGCTGCCTGAAACCTGCAACCCGTGGCCGGCATAGAAGAAAAGGGCGATGTCGGCGCCGCGAACCTGCTTTGCGAACTGTGCTATCGTTGTCTGGGTTTGCAATTTGGTCAGATCGAAGCCGGAAACGACTTCAAAGTCCAGGCTCTTCAGGCGTTCGGCCATGGCCTGGGCGTCGCGTACCGGATTGGTCAGCGCCGGGGCATGCTGATACTGGGAATTGCCAAGGACCAGCGCAACACGGCGTTCGGCACTGGCAGCCGACAACGTCAAAAGCAGTGCCAGCGCGACAAGCCCGATGCCGCGCATAAGGCCACCGCAACGGGCAATCAGATCGAAACTCACCGGGACAACAGATCCTTCCTCAGTTGACGAGCTTGGTGGCGGAAAACTCGATCCGCCGATTGAGCGCCTTGTTCTTCGGCGTGTCGTTGGCGGCAACCGGATGATCCTCGCCGTAGCCTGTCGCCGTGATCTGCGTGCGAGGAATGCCCGCGGCGACAATGGCGTCGGCAACGGCTTGAGCCCTGCGCTCCGACAAGAGCTTGTTCTCGACAGGCGACCCATCGGAATCGGTGTGTCCGGAAACCTCGACCTTCAGGCCCGGGCACTTGCCAACAACACCGACGACCTCGGCAAGAAGCGGGCGGCTTTGGTTGTCGAGCCGCGCGCTCGCCGTTCGAAAATAGATCGCTCCGGTGCGCGACAGCACCGCGAACCTGTTGAGGCATTCCTCGTCGCTGAAGTTGGTCTTCGCTGCATCGGTGGTGACAGGGCCGACGTCGGCGGCGCTCGCCGCGACGGTTTGGACCGCGGCCGGCTTGCTGCCGTCAGCGGTGAACACGAAATCGAACGACACCGAAGCCGTCGGAACAATATTGGTCACATTGGCCGCCTGCTGGAGTTTGTCGACGTTCGGCAGCAGGCCGAAATCTTCGACATGCACGGCAACAGGAGCCTCCGACGCGACCGACACCATGTTGTCGCTGATCATGGTCACCACGATGTTGGCCTCGAGATCCTTGTCGACCCCGTGCATGTTGAGGCGGAACGGAAGAACCGCCTTCACGCGCCGCTTGGTCGCCAAGTCGGCAAATGCCGCGGGATCCACCTTTGCGGTCAATTCAGCGGTCGGAAACTTGAATGTCTCGAAGAAAAGGAACCGCATGCGGACATTGCGAAGGTCGACCCCCGTATCGACCGAATTGAGGTCGAAGCTGACTTTGGCATCACCCGCCGAACTGAGGCTGCCGGAAATATTCCTGATCTTGTTGGTTTCGACGATCGTGTTCTTCTTGACCGATTGATAGGTGAGTACCGAAGCGGTCGGATCGAGCGTCCAGTTCGGCTGTGCGTTCGCGCTTCCCAGTCCGGGCAAAAGCAACACGGAAAGCGCAACGATCAAGCCAAGCGTCTCTATGGCGAGCCGGCTTCTTGACCGTGTTTTCCACCAGAATCCGACGACTTCGAACATGGAACCCCCCTGCCTATGACAACAGACTTCCGTATCGACATCACGACCATGCGGTGTCGATGGAGAGCATAGAACACTTGCTCTCGCTTGGCGAGCATCTGCTGATTGCGCGGTGCGCCATTTCCAGGCGACACGAATTTCGGATCCGCCACACTGGTTAGAAGGCGATTTTCACCCCGAGCTTGGCGCCGACGGTGGAACTGTCGGACGAAGCCTTGCCACGAACTTCGCCGTTGACGGTGGTCAAATCCGACACCTTCAGGTTGAAGCCGGTCGACAGCGCGGCGGAAAAATCCGCATCGTCGAAGTCGATCTCCCTGGTGTCGATTTCGGTCGTGTTCTTGTAGCCGAAACGTTGCTGCAATTCGCCCCGCGCATAGGGGCTGATCACCATGCCGTTGCTTAGCGTGTAGTCGCCATAGATGCCGGGCTCGAACTTGATCGCGCCAAAAGAAAGCCGGCTCTTGCCGAACTCGTTGCCGCCGCTGTCGGTGTAAGGATCGCCACGGAACGAAACGCCAAGCAGGCCGCCACGCAGATCGAAACGGGTACGCTCGCCCAGCTTGAAGATGTGGCCGAGCGATGCCGTCACCGCATAGCCCTCGGTGTCATAGCTGCCGGTGGTGCCGAGCACGCCATTCGTCACATCGCTTCCGCCGATGAAGCCGGAGGCGGAGACCAGCGCGTAGTCGTAGTTCTTGCGAAACAGCGCGTAGCCGCCGAACATGCCGGCCTTGTTGGTGCCTTCGCCGATGGCGTCAAATCCCCGGAACGCGCCGAGGTTGACATCGGTCGAGGCATAGCCGGCGAAAACGCCGAGGTTCAGGCCATACTCATTGTCGAACTGGAAGTGTTTGGCGGCATTGAAATCCAGGCTGACGGCGGCCGAAAAATCATTGGCATCGAAGCTCGGGCCGGGGCCATTCAAACCACCGCCACTGATGTCGTAGCCGTCATGCTCGGTATGGGCGAACTGGCCGGAGGCGAAGACGCCGAAGCTGGACGAAACCGGCACCATTGCACCCCCAGTTGCGGGCGACAGATTGAGGTCAGCATCGAGCGCATCACGGTTTATGCCGTAGAGGGCGTCGATCGCCACCGTGACCGCGCCGGCGTTGGTGGCGCTGGTGGGCGCCGCGGCAATACCGAAATTGGCCGGCGTGGCACGCAGGAACAAGCCGCCATTCGGGCCAGTTACGATCTCATAGGTGAAAAGCGAGCCGGGCGTGCCGGGAATGCCTTCGACGCTGAAGGTCCCGGCAATCGGTCCGCTGGCCGACTGGATGATCGGGATATCGGTTGCCTGGGTGAATTGCGGCGTGCCCAGCAGATTGACGATGATGGTGTTGGCGCCGGTCGCCGAAAACGCGCTGGCAATGAGTTGATCCGACTGCACCGTCTGCTGGTTGATGTCGAGAAGTAGCTTGGCATTGTTGAGCGCAAGACCGCCAAGCGTGAGGGTGTCATCGGCAATGCCATTGAGCATGGTGATGGTCGACCCAATCACGTTGGCCGTACCGCTCAGACCGGCTTTGCCATTGATAATGAGCGTGGAGCCATCCACTAAATTCAGCAAGTTGATTGAGTTCGAGCCCGTGCCGAATTTGATCGTCGACGGGTCGACCGTGACACTGTCGAAGCCCTCAAACAACTGGGTCTTGGTTCCGCCGGCAGAGAGATCCGTGTTCTTGATAGTGGCTACGGCATTGGTCCCGCTGAAGACGACGCCATCGCGGAAAACTGGGTCTGCCACCGTGCCGTCGATGATTAGGGTGTTACCAGATATGCCAGAGATGTTGCCTTTGATTTCACCGCCAGTAAGCTTGACCGACTCCGCGTTTATGCCGCCCCCGATTGTCCCTCCGGAGACCTCGACGTGATCGACACCGGAACCGCCGTCCACGTTGCCGTCGATGGTGCCGCCGCTGACGGTCACGTTATCGTTGCCCGCCCCGCCGACAACATTGCCGGTGATGGTGCCCCCCTGTTGGTTGATTGTGCTGGCACCCGCGCCGGTGAGATCGATTGCGGTGCCGCCAGTGCCGGTGATTGAACCGGCGTTCGTGATCGTGACCGAGCCCGCCGTGTTCGCGAGAATACCCGTTGCACCTGTGATTGAACCGGCATTATCCACGCCCGCTGCGCGGCCCGTGCCGGACACAAGCTCGACGCCGACCGTGGAGCCGCTTACCGTCGCGCTATCTTGCACCGTAACCGTAGTAGCCGAACCAGTAGCGGCTGAGTCGTTGCGTGCGTAAATGCCCGCGCCGCCATTGCCCTTCACGGTACTGGTGGCGGTAATCTTAAGCGCGCCGGTGCCTCCGTGGAGGGCACGGATACCATAGGTTCCGCCGCTCACATCCGCCACTTCAATTGATAGTCCGGTGGCGTTGTCGAATGTCTGGGCGAAGATGCCGCCATCGATTGTCCCGATGACTGCACCCGTGGCGGTGATCGAGAGCGCGCCGCCATTACCGTGAAGTATGGCCAAAATGCCGTAGGCCCCACCGCTTACGCCTGCCGCTTGAATGGCCAACCCGGTCGCGTTGTCATACGCCAGCGCAAAGATCCCCCCAGCGTCACCCTCCCCCGCCACCGGACCGCTAGCTGTGATGGAGAGCACGCCACTGCCGTGGTGCTCGGCCTCGATGCCGATGACGCCGCTCACATCAGCAACGCTGATCGTGAGGCCGGTAGAGTTGACCCCCGTAAGGGCAAAAATGCCACTCGCATACGTCCCCGTCACCGTGCCGGCGGCGGTAATCGAAAGCACGCCAGTGCCCTCCTGGTCGGCGCCGATGCCCAGACCACCGCTCACGCCGCCCGACGTGACGATCGTGAGATCGCTGCCGTAGTTTTGGGCGTAGATGCCTCCAGTCAATGCGCCGGTACCCCCTGTCACGGTACCGGTGGCAGTAATGGAGAGGGCGCCGGTGCCGTGGTGTTCGGCGGAGATGCCATAGACCCCGCCGCTCACATTGGCCGCCTCGATCGTTAGATTGGTACTGGAAATAACATCGGACAAAGTACGGGCATAAATCCCATCTCCCGCCGTTCCCGTTACTGTACCGGTTGCGGTGATCGACAGTGCGCCTGTGCCGTAGTGTTCTGCGTGTATGCCGGATGTCCCGCCGGACACATTTACCGCCTCAATCGTCAGATCGGTGCCACCGGAGTTGTTGGCATAGATGCCGCTGGCACTCGTCCCCGTCACCGCACCGGTAGCGGCAATCGACAGTGCTCCGCTCCCGTCGTTGCGGGCGAAGATGCCCGTCGTCCCTTGCGTCACAGTGCCGAGGGCGTTGATCGTCAAATAGGTGCCGCTGAAGTTGCGGGCGTAGATGCCATGATTGCTTGTCCCCGCAACCAAGCCGGTAGCGGTAATGGAGAGTGCGCCACTGCCATGGTTGAGGGCTTGGATGCCGACGGTCGCTCCGCTCACATCGTTCTGCGCGAGGATTGTTAGATCGGTGCCATAGTTGTTGCCGAAGATACCTTGTCCACCGTAGCCGCCGAACGAGCTCGCCCCGTTTACTTTACCCGTGGTGGTGATCGACAGTACGCCGCTGCCATGGTTTTGGGCATCGATGCCGGTGGCCCCACCGCTCACATCGTTCTTCGCGTTGATTGTTAGATCGGTGCCAGAGTTGTCGGCGAAGATTCCGATTCCGCCTATGAGTTCACCGTTAACTATCGTAGCGCTGGTCCCCGTCACCGTACCCGTGGTGGTGATCGACAACACGCCGGTTCCGTCGTTGTGCGCGGAGATACCCTGTGACGCGCCTGTCACTTCGTTCTTCGCGTAAATCGTTAGATCAGTCCCAGAGTTGTAGGCAGAGATGCCGAATCCGCCGTAGAGCGTGCCGTTGTATAAGATAGGACTGGTCCCAGTCACCTCACCCGTGGTGGTGATCGACAGCGTACCGCCTCCGTTGTTGTGCGCGCCGATACCCACCACGCCGGTCACATAGTTCTTCGCATATATCGTTAGATCGGTGCCAGCGTTCTGGGCGTAGATGCCGAATCCGCCTCTGACTTCACTGCTGACCACCGTGGTGCTGGCCCCCGTCACCGTACCAGCCGTGGTGATCGAGAGCGCGTCCGTGCCATTGTTCGTGGCAAAGATGCCATCAATTTGGCCCGTGATGATCGTCGATTGGTAGCTGTCGGTGAAGGTCAATCCGCCGGTGGTGCTGGTCAGGCTCAAGGCGGCGCCGCCACCGCCACCGGCAGTTAGGCGGGTGTCGATGTTGAACACGGGCACTGTTGTTACCGTCAGCGTTGGTGCGGTCAGCGTCTGGGTGGTCGTTGTCACGCCAGTGCAGGTGAAGGTGACGGGGCTGCAGTCCGCATAGGCACGTCGCACATAGCCGCGATAGCCACCGAGGAAGGCGCTCGTCGCGAGCGCGGCGCCGAGCACCAGGCGATTGCGCAGGCCGAGCGCCGGCCCGTCCGCATTTCCCAGTTTCGTCCCCTGCCTCATGATCGCCTCCGCTTCGCGGTCTTGGTTATTGCGTGGCCGTGGCTCCCGTAACAGCTTCGGCAAGAGAATCGTTCGATGGCAATTGCGGTCGCCCGTCTTTCGTCGGATGACTGACGAATCCTGCCGCTTCGGGCGAGCGAAGGCTCACCGCCATGGGGCAGGCAAAGCCGGGGATGACGGCGAGGTCGTAGAGCTCGGCCACCTGGCCGTCGATGCGGAACCAGTCGACGCAGCTTCCCTTTTCCAGGTCGATGACCTGGATGCCGCACCACGGCTCGGAATCGGCGGCGGCGAGGCGGGCGTCGAGCGCCAGCCCCTCGAAGCGCTTGTAGCGCGGCTTGGAAAGACCGACGAAAGCGTAGCGGCCGCAAAACGCCAGCCCGCGCACGAAACCCGGGCAGAACGCGACCGGCTCGAAATGGCCCCTGCCGCCGTCCTTCGGCATCTCCACTATGCCGAGCTCGCCTGTGCCGGAGTTGAGCAGCCACAGCGCTCCTCGATGGAGACGCGGCGAATGCGGCATGGACAGCCCCTCGCACACGACCGTGCCGGTCCTGACATCGATCACAACGCCGCCGTCGGCGCGCCGGTCGCGCCAGCCGTCGATCGTGTCGGAGCGGCTGACAGCCGTGGCATAGGCCGCCTCACCGTCGCGCATCGCCAGACCGTTCAGGTGGCAGCGGTCCTCGTCCACCAGCGCCGAGATGAAGGGCGGCCGCCACACTTCCTCGAAGCTGTAGCGGTCCGACACGGTGGCGAGGCAGTTGAAACGTGTGTTGACGAATATGGGCCGGCCGGCCGCGCCGATGCTGACGTCATGAGCGTCGAGTTCCCCAGTAACGTGCACGGTGCGCGGTACATAGCAGGCGTCAAAGATCTCATTGGCCCGCTGGTGTGGTTCCAGCGCGTTGACGAAGCGCACGAGATGGAAGCCTGCCACAAGCATGAGCGTCCCGTCGGAGGCGTAAGCGAGCCCCATCGGCCGTAAAATCGGCGTCTGGTGAACGTTGAGCCCGCCGGTCATCGGGTTGCGGCCGATGAGATAGAACAGGCCGGACTGGTAGGAGGTAACCGCGAGCGCGACATCCAGCGCCTTCAGCCGCGCCACCAGCCCGGCCGACATCGAATAAGTGAGATCAGGCGAGGCCCCGGCCGGTTCGCTCTCTTCCGGAAGGGGCTCGCCCGCAGCTTCGCCGCTTCCGCGCGCAGCCATGGTGCCGATCTCCACAACTCAACAAACTAGGAATGCATGATCTCAGCTAACTTAGAATTTAGGAATGTATGGTCTCCAGCTAGTGTATGATCTCAGCTTGACCCACAGGCAATCCTTAAATGGACTTACAGAGATCATGATGCGAGGAACTTTGGCCTCTGTTGCTGTTCGGCAACGCCAATAGTGCTCGAGCAGCGACGTGATCTTGGAGCCGCATCTCGAAACGCGGCAGCACGTAGCTGCGAACCTGTTCATCCAGGCGGCGAAAATTCTCCTGATGCGACCCCACAATTGGGAGGCATCATGCTTAAAGAACCAGCCCCGCAGCTTCGCCGCAACAAGCTCGCCACCGCTTGGTTCTTGAAGAGGGCGTCGCATATTGTCCTTGTATGCCGGTGACAAACAAGGACAACAAAGCATGTTGACGGAAACCACCGCCGCGCGCGGCGCGATGTCGGTAACTGAGTTCCAGCACTGGGCTTAGTGTTGGGCCGAACAACCTTTACTAAGTATCTGCTCCAAAAAGAAGTGAGTGATTTCAGCGGGTTGTGATTCAGT